>NZ_JBEZYD010000005.1:0-553341 GCF_040638335.1 Nonomuraea sp. NPDC026600 | reverse complement strand
GACGGGCGGCGATCCGGGGTCCTCGGCACCCGAAGATCATCCCACCGCGCGGGCGCTGCTCACGCCATCGCGATCTTGAGCTCCTGAATGCTTACGCTGGGCCTGTGCCGTACCCCCGGAAAACCCCTCATGCGAGCTCACCGGACCCAGCAACTCTTCAAGCCGCTCCCGAAGCGGACGCGTATCGGTAGGCGGCGGAAGCCCCAGAATCGCAAGCCCCTGGGCAATCGTCGAATCACTCATCTTCGCCCCTTTAGCGACCGCTCTACGTCATTCCTCGCCATCGACCAGAATCTCGGCGTTCATCAGCCTTGCTCGACCAGCCGGCTTCGAACAAGACCAGTGATCAGCCTCCGAGAGCTTGATTCACTCGGTTGATGTACGCCAGACCGACTTCCTCGGCGGTGTCGTTGTTCGCTGCCATGGTGAGTTGGCCGGAGCCGGCATGTTCCAGGTCGTCGGCGATCCGTGCGAGTTTTGCTCTCAGGTTGGTCGCCAACTTCGCATAGGGAACGCTGATCTCCTCGTGGGACAGGCCACAACCATTCGCCAGGATGCTGTCTAATTGCTGGCGCAGTTCGCGGTACTCCCGGGCGAGCACTCCCATATTGCGGCCCGCCGCCCGGCGACCCTTGGCATCAATGATCGCCCCGTTATTGGAAAACTCGTTCATCAGCCCTCCAGTTTCCGCACCGTCTCGTACAAAGCTGTGGTGATCTGAGGGAATTCCCGATCGTGCCGGGATTCGAACTCGTCGAGCCGCGCATCCAGGGCTTCAGCCAGGGCGACCGCTTTGGCTTCTTCCTCGGCCTTCTTCTCGGCGAGCTGCCCGCGGCGGTCTTCCTGCGCCTGCCGTATGGCGGTCACGACGTGCCTCGCCAGGACCTCCGGGGCGAGCCTCATGGCCCGCGCCCCAACGGACAGTCCCTCCAGCAGCCCGTCGTCCGCGACGAAGGCCTTGACCAGGCCATCCGCCGCCTCTCCGACTCCGCGAAATCCGTCATCGTCTCCGAGGGAAGCCACGCGACTCTCCAATAAGCGAACGCCCGTCACAGACGCGGATCAGGCAGGTAGACCATCAAGGCTCAGAGTCTGGTGCCCGGAATGGCCATGGCGGCGACCACTCCATGTACGTAGGGGAAACATCAAGCCCTCGGTTCGGTGAACGATCAGTGCCGACACCAGCATCCTGCCTGTTCGTCAGGGCGATCCGATGCTCTCAGCGGCCATATCGATGGGGTCGTACAGTGCGGCGAGCAGTCAACGATGATCGACTTGCCGTTATCGCCGGTTATCGTAGCGGATGACTTGGAGACCTGTCAGGTACCCGAGCTCGCACATAGGGCTTGACCAGGTCTTCTGCGCTCGGCCCCTGCGGGTACCGGGCGTCCTCGGACGCAGCTAGACGGTACGGCCACCGCGCCGCTCGCCCTTCGGTGGCCAACGACGCACGATGGACGGTTTAATGTCGCTGGACTCCGATGCGCCAGATGTGGCCCTTGAGACTGGAGTGATGAATGGCTGCGGCATCTGAGGATGAGGACCCCATCGGCGAAGGTCAAGCCGCCGGCGGCTTGGTGAGCGCCGTCGTGGGCCAGGACGGCCTGCTGGACAGGCTCCGGCTCGACGCACGGGCCATGCGTTCCGGATCCAAGGACCTGGCCGACCACATCATCGCCGCCGTACGGGCGGCGCAGCAGGATCAGCTGAGGCGGGCCGGCGAGTCTGCCGCATCCCCCGAGGAGGCTGTCGACCCGGAGCAGTTCTTCCGCCGACTGGACGACATGGAGGCCCAGGCAGCCGGGGATTTCGCCCGTCTGACATCGAGCCTCGATGAGACACTCCGCCGCCTGGACGAGAAATGAGACATCACGTCAAACGATGGGCAGGTGTCCAGCAACGGTCAGTTCGGCCGTGCTGACGCCTGCGCTACGCGGCCGGGGAGCCGACGGATGTCCGGCCGAGCGGCCGCGCCGACTCGATGAAGTGCTGAATCCAGTGGCCACCCGGTCCGGCTCGGGCACGACCTCCTCCAGCCGTACGCCCAGCGGGTCCTGGTGGGCGAGCTCGCCGGGCTGCCGATCAGGATCAAAGTGCTGGCTGGGACGCCAGCCGCAAACCTCGGACCAGAGCACCTGCAGGTGCCCACGAGGCCATAGTGAACCGACACCTCACCGCAGTACTCACTCTCGTAGCCGGACGTCGCGTAGCCGATGAGGTTGACCCCGGCGATCCGGGCCATCAGCTCGTTGAAGATGACCATCCAGCCGTCAGGGTCTACGCTGTGGTCCGCGGCCACCGCATGATCTTTTGTTGTCTTCACAAACTCCGAATGATCACGCAGTGGCCGTCGCCATGTGACCCCAACGCCTCAAGATCGCGAAGTGTCACTGGAGTATTAGCCGAGGCCGGCCTGCCGAGCGGCGATGATGGCGTGGGCTCGGTCGGCGACCTGCAGTTTGGCGAGGATGGCGGCGCCGAACAGCAGCAGTCCGGCCACGTACGCGACGAAACTCGCCAGGAACACCGCCAGCAAGGCCGGGGGTGGGTCGTCGATCAGCGGCGAACCCTGGGGCAGGGCCGGCAGAATCGTGACCTCGGTCAGCGACGCCGCGAACAACGTCACCGTCCCCAGCAGCGCCACCAGGGTCGCGATCTGGCCGAACACCCCGGCCGCGTGCTGCTGATGGAGGTGAAGCCCCAGCAGACCGAACACCAGTAACAGCACCCACGTGGCGTGGACGGCCGACTCCATTGCCCCCTCACCGAGACCCCCGGCCACGACCTCCCACACTTCCTGACCCACTACCAGCACACCGGCCGCTGTCGTCGCGATCCCGCCGACCCTGACGATGACCACAGGCATGATCTTGGACATGAACACCTCCGCCACTCGAAATCCGTCACCGCCATCGTCCGGGCAGGACCGGTCCCACGTCATGAGACAAGGTCCCGCGCCTCCCGGGAGGAATGTCCCGACTTTCGGCCATTCCCCGCAACGACCGGTTATGGGGGTGAGGAGCCACACGAGCAGGCGGGGTCGGGCGGGCCGGCCCAGTGCAGTGCAGTCAGTGCACGTCTTTCCGGTTCACCACCCACCTGCCGGCGGCCGGCATCGACGCCTCCATCGGCACCGTCGGTGACGCTGCGAGTGCCGAATAATCATCCGTGCAGGTCATGGAGATATGCGCTCCCGTCGCGCGCCCCCACGGCATGATGGCCGATCGTGTTACTGCGCTTGGCCTACCTCGCGATGACGACCACCTTCTCGTTCCTGGGGCTGCTACCCCGAACCGATCGGGACAAGGAGATCGAAATCTTGGTGTTACGGCACCAGCTGATGGTGCTGCAGTGGCAGGTGGCCAAGCCCGTGTTCACGCGAACTGATCGATTCCTCCTCGCTGGACTACTTCACCGCCTGCCAATGGGCAGACTCCGGGACCTTGTGTTCCTGGTCCGACCGGACACCATCCTGCGCTGGCACCGCGATCTGCTGCGGCACCGTCACGCCGCAGCCAGCTCGCATCGCGGACGTGGACGTCCACGTACTGTTCGGTCCGTTCGATTGCTGGTGCTGCGACTGGCGCGGGAGAACGCTTCGTGGGGGGGTACCGGCGCATTCACGGTGAACTGGCCGCGCTCGGTATCAAGGTCGCCGCTTCCACCGTGTGGGACAACGATGCGGGTGCCACGGCGACTTTGATCTGGAACCAGTGCCATCTCCTCTATGCACTGCGGGAGTTCGAGACCTTCTACAACGAACACCGGCCGCATCGCGCTCTCCGGCAGGCTGCTCCGCTTCGAGCACTCCCTGATCCCGACATCGGCCTCGCTGGAATCGCACCGCTCGACATCCGCCGACATGATCGACTTGGTGGTGTATTGAAGGAGTACCGGCGTGCCGCCTGACCTGGCCGGATGATTAATCGGCACCCGCAGGGGCCGCTGTTCTTCCCGCAGCAGTCGGAGGCGGCGAATGGATCATGGTGTGAGCGGGATTGGTGCACACGAGCACGCAGCCGCTAGACGAAAATTCTAGAACGCATCCGATCCCACATCACCACAGGTCAGCCCATGATCAAAGCGCGCCCTGCAGGATTCGAACCTGCGACCGTCGGATTAGAAGTCCGGTGCTCTATCCAGCTGAGCTAAGGGCGCTCGAATTCGGCGTCTGACCAGCACGTCGGCCGACCAGGTGAGACGGTAGCATAATCATACACCGATCGAACAGTATCGGATTTGGAGAGGCCCATGGCGCGATCCCGAAGACAGCTGCCCCCTTCGCCTCCCCTGCTCGACATGGTCCCCTCCTGGGAATTGTCCCTTCAGGCGGCCGACAAGTCACCCGGAACGATCCGCAGTTACCTCGACAGCGTACGCGTCCTGGCCCGGTTTCTCTCCGAGCGCGGGCTGCCCGTGCAGGTGGAGGCGGTCGACGCCGCGAACGTGCGGGCGTTTCTCGATGCCAGTACGGTCACGACCAGTCCGGGGAACGCGCACAAGCACTTTCGGAACCTGCGGGTGTTCTTCAACTGGCTGATCGCGGAGGAGGAGCGGACCGCGGAAACGCCCATGGCCGGGATCGATCCGCCCAAGGTGGCCAGTCGTACGGCCGAGTTGCTGGCTGATCGGGAGCTTGAGGCGTTGCTGGAGGTGTGTTCCGGGGGGTCGTGGGTGGATCGTCGGGATACCGCGATCGTGCGGGTGCTCATGGACAACGGGATGCGGCTGTCGTGGCTGGCTGGGCTTCGGCACGGTCTCGACGTCAACAACAAGGACGCCGGGGATGTGTGGTTGGATCGGCGGCTGCTGCGGATCGTTCGTCAGGGGGAAGACGCGCATCTGGTGCCGATCGGGCCGAAGACCGCCGCGGCGATCGATCGGTATCTGCGGGCCCGCGCGCGGCATCCGCACGCGGCGTCGCCCTGGCTCTGGCTTCCGGTACGCGGCATCACGGCCGAAGGTGGAGAGCGGCGGCTGACCGCCACGGGGATCCAGCAGATGCTGGAGCGGCGGGGACGGCAGGCGGGGATCTCGGGGCGGCTGCATCCGCACCGGTTCCGGCAGACGATGGCCGACGACTATCTGGAAAAGGGCGGCGATCCGCTCGAACTGATGCGGATCACCGGGTGGAAGAGCGTGGAGATAGTGCGCCGGTACCTCGAAGCCGGGGCAGACGGGCGTTAGTCCGTCAGCGCGATCACCACCCACATGAACGCCGCCCCCGCCACCGTGGCCAGCAGCGTCGGACCAGCGGCACGGCTCGTGGTGTGGGCCTCGGGCAGGATGTCGGACGTCGCCAGATACAACAGGAACCCGGCGAACATCCCCAGGTACGCCCCCAGTACCCCGGCCGGAATCGCGATCAGAGACGTCAAAGTCGCCCCCGTCACCGGTGCCAGCGCATCCAGACCCAGCAGCAGAACGGCCCGGCGGCGCGCGTTCCCGTACAGGGAAGTGATCGTGTACGTGTTGAACCCGTCAGTGAAGTCGTGCGCGATGACGCCGATCGCGACGGCGACGGCGAGCGTGGTGTCGGTCTGGAAGGCGGCGCCGATCGCGGCGCCGTCGAGGAAGCTGTGGACGACGAGCCCGGTGCCGGCGACGAGGCCGACGCCCGCGTGCGAGTGGCGGTGTGAGGCGTAGTCGCCTTCGTGGGCGTCGTGCATGCCCATCGAGCGTTCGACGGCGTGGATGCCGAGGAACGCCAGCGCGAACATGAGCATCGGCACCGGCACCCCGCCGAGCTCGGCCGGTTCGCGCGAGAGCGCCTCAGGCAGCAGATCGAACGCCACCACGCCGAGCATGACGCCGGCGGCGGCGCCGAGGACGAGGTGACGGCGTTCCCTGACCCGATGCGCGACCAGCCCGCCGAGCAGCGTCATCAAGAATGCCGCGAACGACAGCAGGATCGGCATGACGCTCCAGGCTAGGGGGCGGGTGTGCGCCGCAGAGTCGCGACACGCTAAAACGCCAGGCGGGAGGGGTGTAAAAGGGTCTAAGCTCTCTTGGCATGGTCGCGACGCTCCTGCACGAGATCCCCTTGCAGGGCGGGGATGTGACGGACGGGGTGGTCCGGGTCGGTGACACCGTGCGCAGGCCGGTGAGCCCGTCGACGCCCGCCGTGCACGCCCTGCTCCGCCACCTGGAAGCCGCCGGGTTCGAGGGCGCGCCGCGCGTGGTGGGCATGGACGGGCTCGGGCGGGAGATCCTCACCTATGTTCCGGGTACGACCGGACTCGGCCTGGTGACGGTCACCGACGAGGCTCTGGTACGCCTGGCCGAGCTGCTGCGCGACTTCCACGACGCGACAGAGGGCTTCCCGCTGACACGTGGCGGCTGGGAGGGCGGTTCGAACGACGACGCCGCCCCAGAGGTCATCGGCCACTGCGATTTAACCCTCCAAAACGTGATATTTCGTGACGGAAGGCCCCGGGCGTTGATCGACTTCGATCTGGCCCGGCCGACGACCCGGCTGTTCGACGTCGTCACGACGCTCAGGCACTGGGCGCCCATCGCCGACCCCGTCGACCTGGCGCCGCTCCAGCGCGGGCTGGACGTGGGGGCGCGGCTCCGCCTGTTCTGCGACGCGTACGGGGTGCCGCCCCGTGATCGCCGACGGCTGCTGGAGCTGGCCAGGCTCCGGTTCCAGCGCTCGTACACGGTCATGCGTGGCCGGGCGGCGGCGGGCGGGAACTGGGCCATGATGTGGGCGGGCGGCGCGGGCGAGCGCATCCGCCGGGCGGCCGCCTGGCTGGACAAGCACGAAGATAAGCTCCATGCGCATTTGGTCAAATAAGTCCCACCCAACCAGGCCGCTGGGCATCGCGTTGGGGGTCGTGCTCGACGCCGTCGTCGGCGATCCGCGCACGGCCCATCCCGTCGCGCTGTTCGGCCGCGCCGCCACCAGGCTGGAGCGGGCCCTGTACGGCGACGCCAGGCCGAACGGCGTCGCCCACGTCGTCCTCTGCGCGGGCACGGCCGCCGGCCTCGGCGTGCTGGCCGAGCGCGTGGCGAACCCCGTCGTCCGTACGGCGTTGACGGCCGTCGCCACCTGGGCGGTGCTCGGCGGCACCACGCTGGCCCGCGAGGGCGCCTACCTGGCCGAGGCGCTGGAGGACGACGACCTGACCAGGGCACGCGCCCGGCTGCCGCACCTGTGCGGCCGCGACCCCGCCCGGCTGGAGGCGCCCGAGATCGCCAGGGCCACCGTCGAGTCGCTGGCCGAGAACGCCTCCGACGCCGTCGTGGCCCCTCTCTTCTGGGGCGCCGTGGCGGGCGTTCCCGGGCTGCTGGCCTACCGGGCGATCAACACGCTGGACGCGATGATCGGCCACCACTCGCCGCGCTATGAGCGTTTCGGGTGGGCCGCGGCCAGGCTCGACGACGTGGCCAACTACCTGCCGGCCCGGCTGACGGGTCTGATCACCGTACTCGTCGCCCCGAACCGGGCGCGGGCGCTGGCCGTACTGCGAAGAGACGGGCACCGCCATCCCAGCCCGAACTCGGGCAGGTGCGAGGCCGCGTTCGCCGGAGCGCTCGACCTCACGCTGGGCGGCACGAACGTCTACGGCGGCCGGACCGAGCACCGCCCGACCATGGGCGACGGCCCCAAGCCCGAGCCCGGGGACATCCGGCGCGCGGTACGCCTCACCCGCGCGGTGAGCCTGACCGCCGCCGGCATCGCCGTGCTGGCCGCCTGGGGGCTGCGCCGCCGGGGTTGAGGTTCAATTCCGGGCGGGGGGCAGGAGCAGGAGGAAGGCAGGCAGCCCGGCCAGAGCGGCCATGAGGACAGCGGTCAGCGTCAGGTTCCCGCCTGCCAGGAGCGGAGCGACGGCCGCGGCGCCGAGGGGCGGCGTGGCCTGCATGAGCGTACGGAGCACGCTGAACGCGCGGCCGCGCAGGGCGGGCGGGATGAGCTCCATGCGCAGCGACTGGGCCCAGACCGTCATCACCACCCCCGCCACCCCGATCAGCAGGAAGCCCGCCGCCAGCACCCACCGGTCGGGTACGGCCAGCACCGCCAGGAATCCGGCCGCCGCGACGAGTTGCGCCAGCCCGATGGCCCGCAGCCGGCCGGTGTTCGGCTTCCACGACCCGGCCAGGAACCCGCCCGCCAGCTCGCCCACCGACAGGGCGCTCAACAGCAGCGCCAGCGTGGCCGGCCCGCCGGGCAGCCGGTCCTTGGCCAGCCACGGCCCGGCGACCAGCACCAGGGCGCCCTCGGCGATGTTGAACGCCATGAACGCCAGCGTCGTGCGGACCAGCGCCCGGTCCCGCAGCAGGTGGGCCAGTCGCGGCCGGCCCGTCTCCGCCGTCACGTGCGGCCGCAGCGGCGTCCGGACCAGCAGCGCGGCCACGGCGAAGCACAGATAGCTGACCGCGTCGAGAGCGAGCACGTTCACCGCGCCGATGGCGTCGATCAACGTTCCGGCCAGGGCGTAGCCCACGATTCCGGACACCGCGTACGCCAGGGACTCCAGCGCGTTGGCCTTGTCGAGCTCGTCCGGCTCGACGAGGTCCGGGATGGCCGCGGGTACACCGGCCATGGGCACCATCTTGAGCAGGCCATGCAGGGCGGCCACCACGAACGGCAGCCAGCCCGGCACCCCGCCCAGCACGGCCGTCAGCGGCACGGTGGCCACCGCGACGCCCCTGACCAGGCTGTCGGCGGCCAGCACGTGCCGCTTGTCGAAGCGGTCGAGCAGCGGACCCACGGCCAGCCCACCGGCCAGCACCGGCGCGGTGTAGCAGGCGGCCAGCAGGCTCAGCGCGCCGACGCCGCCGGGACCGTTGAGCACCAGCCAGGACAGGGCCACCAGCGTCATGCCGTCGCCGACCAGCGAGATGGACGAGCCGATCCACAGCCGGCGGAAGTCCCGCGCGGCCAGAACGGTGAGCGTCATGCCGCGGCCCACAGGTGGTGCAGGGCGTAGGAGCGCCAGGGGCGCCAGCTCGCGGGCGCCTGCCGTACCTGCCGGGTGGGCAGGAAGACGTCGGGGTCGGCGAGCGCGCGCATGCGGATGTAGGCGGCGGTCCGCTCGTCCACGCCGGGCACGGTACGCAGCTGCCGCTCGGCCGCGTCCCGGTCGGCGCCCGCATCGAGCGTGAGCCGCCCGGTGGCCAGCGCCTCCGCGATCGGGGCGACCTCGGCCAGCACCGCCGCGATCGGGGCAGCCTCAGCCAGCGCCGCCACCGGCGGGAACAGCCGGGTGACGGCGCCCACCGGGCTGCCGAGCGGCTCGCCGAACCGTTCGACCAGCTCCGCCAAGCCGTCCCCCGGCCCACACACCGCGCGCACGGCCAGCTCGGCGGGGTCCACGTGGCCGGGCGCGCGCAGCCCCGGACGGGCCGCGACCAGCGGGGCCAGCACCGGGTCCGCGCCGAGCACCTCCTCGATCTCGCGCGGGTCGGCGTCGAGGTCGAGCAGCACCCGGCACCGCCGCACGGCGACCGCCAGGTCCCTGACGTCCGCCAGCAGCAGCTCGCACCGCATGTGATCGCCGCCGTCCGTTACGTCCACCACGCCTGTTCCGTACGGCAGTCGCAGCGACCTGCGGTAGAACCCGGCCCCACCCTCCTCGACCCCGGGCACGGCCCGCGCGGCCAGGTAGCCGAACAGCGCGTCCACGTCCAACGGCGGCCGATAGGCCAGCCGCACCTGGACCCGCACAGCCCGATGCCCGGCTTTCACAGCTTTCACGGCTTTCCCGGCGGTGCGGGACCGTAGCTCGGTGGGGGTCAGCCCGTACAGCTGCCTGATCGTCTGATTGAACTGCCTGATGCTCGCGAACCCGGCCGCGAACGCCACCTCCCCCGCGCCCAGCCCCGTCGACTCCAGCAGGATCCGCGCGGTCTGCGCCCGCTGCGCCCTGGCCAGCGCCTGCGGTCCGGCGCCGAGTTCGGCGAGCAGGAGCCGGTGCAGTTGCCGCTCGCTGTAGCCGAGCCGGGCGGCCAGCCCCGAGACGCCCTCCCTGTCCACCAGCCCGTCGGCGATCAGCCGCATCGCCCGCCCGGCCACGTCGGCCCGCAGGTTCCACTCGGGCGAGCCGGGCGCCGCGTCGGGACGGCAGCGCTTGCAGGCCCGATGTCCCGCCTGCTGGGCGGCCGCCGCCGAGGGGTAGAGCCGCAGGTTCTCCGGCTTGGGCATGGCCGCCGGGCAGCTCGGCCGGCAGTAGACGCCCGTGGTGGCGACCCCGACGAAGAAGCGCCCGTCGAAGCGCCGGTCGCGGCTCCTGAGCACCGCGTACAGGTTGTCAGCATCCATCACCCGACCCACTGTGACGTGCGCCGGGGCGCGGCGGCTAGCCACGATCGGACGCCAACGGCAACGCCCTACAGGAGCCCGGTACGGCGGGCCAAGGACGCCGCCTCGACCCGCGAGCCCACGCCGAGCTTGGCCATGATGTTGGACACGTGGACACCCGAGGTCCTGGCCGAGATGAACAGCCGCTCGGCGATCTGCTTGTTGCTCATCCCCTCGGCCACCAGCTCCAGCACCTCCAGCTCCCGCGCCGACAGCCCGGGATCGGCCGTCAGGCGCACCCTGCCACTGGCCGCCGCGGCCTCGACTTCGCGCCGCAGCGGCTCCGAGCCCAGCCGCCCGGCGATGGCGGCGGCCTCCCGCAGCCGCTCGCGCGCCGCCTCGGGATCCTGTTCGGCCGCCCTGACCAGGGCCTGCCCCAGCGTGTACGGCTGACCGACCGTCCGCCACGCGGCCACGGCGGCCGCCCACGAGCCCCCGCACTCGGCCTCGAACGTCGCCCGGTAGGCCTCCTGGACCCGCCCCATCGTCTCCATCCCCGAAGGCGCCTGCCGTACCCGGCCCGTACGCGCGGCGATCACCAGCAGCGGCCAGGCATAGCGGCGGCTGAGCGTCAGGTCGTGCGCGGACAGCACGTGGTCGGCCAGCCGCCCGGCCCGCTCCACGTCACCGGCGGCGACAGCGAGCCTGCCTTCGAGCAGGTCAGGTTCCAGGCACGAGTCGTACCCGCGCGAACGCCCGCGCATCAGCGGCCTGGCCCGATCCAGAACGTCGGCCGCCTCCTCCAGCGAACCCTCCCAGACCGCCACCGTGCCGAGCACCATCAGCAGCCACGCTCGGTGGATCGGCGGCGGGTCGAGCGCCAAGGCCGCGTCGATGACCTCGCGCGCCTCTTTCCAGCGGCCTAGGGAGGCCAGGGGTTCGGCCAGGTTCGCGGCGATGTGGGCGCCACGCGAGCGGGCCATGCCCACGCGCCTGGCCTGCGCCATGCCCCGGCGCGCGACCGCCTCCGCCCTGGTGTGCTCCCCCGCCGCCTCCAGTACGTCGGCCTCGCCGGCGTACGCGACCAGCACCGTGTCGTCGTCGGGAGCGGCGGCCCGCGCCTCGGCGTGCAGCCTCGACGCGGTCGTCAGGTCGCCTTCGAGCGCGGTGAGCGCGGCCAGGGTGACGAGGGACCTGGCGTCGCCGAGCGCCAGCGCGTCCTCGGCGTGGGCACGGGCCTCGGCGTCCTGGCCGTTCCAGGCGAGCGTGTTGGCGAGGGCGCCGATCAGCCGGGCCTCACGCGGCGCCAGCCGTACCGCTTCGCGCAGATCCGCCAGGCCGTCCTCGCCGAGCAGGTCACGGATCGCCACCCGCAGCTCCAGCAGATGGGCGGCCCTCAGCGGATCACCGCTCACCTCGTCGAGCGCCAGACCCGCAAGCTCCTCGGCACGCTCGGCGTCACCCACGTGCAGCGCATCCTTGGCCGCCAGCTCCAGCACCGCGGCGTGATCCATACCACCGACCGAATCCATGCCGTCGCCACGACCCCCGCCGCCAGGATGGTCCTCGCCGCCCTCATGTCCTCCGTCGTCGGAGTGGTCCCACAGTTCCAGTACGCGGCCCCAGCGGTGTGCCCGCCAGGCCGCCTGGAAGGCGCGGCGTCTGTCACCCGCCGCGTACCAGTGGTCGGCGGCCAGTTCGGGCCGCGCCTCGGCGCAGCGGATGTGCAGGCGGATGCGCTCACCCGGCAGCAGGTCGTCGTAGACAGCGTCCCGGATCAGCGTGTGCCTGAACACGTAGCCGTCACCATCCACCAACAGCAGCCGAGCCCGGACGACCGGTCGCAACGCCTCGTCGAGTGCCAGGTCGTCCAGTCCGGCCACGGACCGCAGCACCTCGTGCGGCGTCCTGCTCCCCTCGTACAGCGCCGAACGCGACACAGAAGACGACACGGCGGCGATCCGCAGCACGTCCAGGCTGGCCTGGCCGAGCCGCTCCGCTCCGGCGAGCAACAACTCCCGCAGCGAGGCGGGCGTCGTGGGCGAGGTGGTGCCCGCGTCGGCCAGCGCCTCAGCGAACAGCGGATTGCCCTCGCTACGCGCCACAATCCGATCGATGTCGGTACGGGCAAGCCCGGGCACCACGCTCTGTCCGCCGCCGATGCCACCGTCGGTGCCGCCCAGCATGCGCGCCACCTCGTCGCGGCCCAGTGGCGGGACCTTGACGACCTCGGCCACAGGCAGGCGCAGGGGCTCACGCGAGGTAGCGATCACCAGCACGCCGGGCCGCGTCAAGTTACGCAACAGGAACACCAGCAGGTCGCGAGTGGCCTGATCAGCCCAGTGCAGATCCTCCAGTACGAGCACGACGGGCCGCCGCTCCGCCACCCGCTCGACCAGCAGCAGCACCTCTTCGAACAGCCTGGCCCGCCCCAGCTCCGGATGTTCTTCCAGTTCGCCGAGCTCGGGCAGCAGCCGCGCCAGCCCCATCCGGCCCCCGCCGGGGATGAGCTCGGCGCCGTACTCCCGGACCAGTCGGCGCAACACCGGCACGAACGGCGCATACGGCATCACGCCCTGACCGGCCGACCCCAGACCGGCCGACCCTTGACCGGACGACCCTTGACCGGCCATCGGCTGAAAGGCCGTTCCCGGGTCGGCGCCGCCCTCGGCCACCAGCGCGTCGACGCCGCGCGTGAACTCGCGTACCAGGGACGATTTGCCGATGCCCGCCTCGCCGACGACGAGCACCGCACCCGGCGTGCGCTCCAGGGCGGCCGCCAGCGCGGCGAGCTGCTTCTCACGTCCGACGAACACAGCTCCACACTATGAAGAGGGGGCTACGCATCATGCCCGATGTGCCTGAGGCGGCCCTCCGGCACTGTCGGAATCATGCTGACTCGCCCGATACCGGCACCATCTGGCTCGCTGCTCACCCGCCCGCTGCTCCTGGCCATGGCCGCCGCGGCCAGCGGGCTGCTGGGGTTCTATCTGCTGTTCGCGACCATGCCGCTGTACGCCGCGTCGGGTGGCGCGGGCGAGTCCGGGGTGGGTCTGACGACCGGCGCCATGATGTTGTCCACGGTTCTGCTGGAGCTGGCCGTGCCGTGGCTGCTGTCGAGGTACGGCTACCGTGCCGTGCTGGCGTCCGGGCTGGTGCTGCTCGGTCTGCCCGCCTTGTTGCTGCCCCTGTCCGCGGGGTTACCGCTGGTCATCGCGGTGGCGCTGCTGCGTGGTGCCGGGCTCGGCATCCTGGTCGTCGCGGGCACCGCGCTGGCCGCCGAGCTGGTGCCGGCCGAACGGCGCGGCGAGGGAATGGGGCTGTACGGCGTGGCGGTGGGCGTTCCGTCGGTCATCGGGCTGCCGCTGGGCCTGTGGGCGGCCGGAGTGCTCGGCTTCACCCCGGTGCTCGTCGTGGGCGCCCTGATCCCGCTGGCCGGACTGGTCACGGTGCTCGCGCTGCCCGCCATCAACCCCGCCACCCACCCCACCGCAGAATCCAACACCGGGCCTGACACCGGACCCACCGCCGGGAACGCTGGGACGTTCGATCTGCGCGTCCAGGTGCGGCCCACGCTGATCTTCGCCGCCGTCACGCTGGCTGTCGGCGTGCTGGTGACGTTCCTGCCGCTGGCCGGGTCGCCGGAGCTGGCCTCGGCGGCGCTGCTCGCCCAGTCGCTCGGCACGCCGCTGGCCCGCTGGTGGGCGGGCAGGTTCGGGGACGGGCACGGCTCGGAGCGGCTGCTGGTGCCCGGCATCCTCATCACCGCCGCCGGGGTCGCGCTCCAGGTCTGGACCGGCGAGCCGGTCGCGGTGGTGGTGGGGATGGCGATGTTCGGGGTCGGGTTCGGGGTGCTGCAGAACGCCACGCTGGCGCTGATGCTCGAACGCGGTCCCTCGGGCCCGGTCAGTGCCCTGTGGAACCTCGCCTACGACGCGGGGATGGGTGTCGGCGCGATGGGGTTCGGCCTGCTCATCGGCCACACCGGCTATCCGGTGGGCTTCGCCGTGATCGCCGCGCTGGTCGCCGCCACCCTGCCCCTGACACGCAAGCGCACCCGCCGCTGAGGGCGGGTCAGCCGGCCCGCTCGACGCCCACCGTGATCTCGTTGCCCAGCTTGTGGGCGCCCACGAGGTCGAGATCGTCACCGCTCCAGAACCTGCCCGGGTCGTACCAGTTGGGCCGGCGCCCGCCGGGCAGCAGCCCCATCTCCTCGTACGTGACCGCGACGATCTCGGCGCAGTAGGCGCTCTCCAGCGTGCGCTCCCCCATCCGGCGCCGTAGCTGCGGGACCCGTCCCTTGGCCCAGCGGGCCGCCATCCTCGCCGTGGAGGGGAACGGCGTGCCGTCGAGCCGGGCCACCGCGCGCAGGGCGGCGTCCTCCATCTCGGGCGTCGCCTCGGGTTCGAGCTGGCGGAGCCAGGCCCGCTGGCCGTACCTGTTGGCCCAGACCGTGACCGCGTCGCGCAGATCGTGGAGTTGCACCCCGCGCTGGTGGGTGCCCGCCCAGAGGTCGGGCAGCGACCTGCCGAGCTCGGCGTGCCACATCATGGGCGGCAGGTCTTCGACCACGATCGCCATGCCGACGTGGTTGATCGGGCTGTTGGTCATCGTCTGGATGGCGCGGTCCGGCACCGAGCGCCCGCGGAAGACCCACACATCGCCGGTCCTGGTCAGGCTCACGGCCTCGTCGAGAGTCAGCACACCGCTAGCCTAGGCACATGCGCTGGTGGAAGATACTCGGACTGGCCGGGGTCGCGGGAGTCGCGGCCACCGGGGTGGCGATCGCGCGGGCCGAACGGCGCCGCCGCGCCTACACCCCGGAGGAGATCAAGGAACGGCTGCGCGACCGCGTCGAGGGAGCGCCGTCGCCTGGAGGAGGAGCGCCGGGAGCGTAGCGACCAGAGCGACGGGGGAAGGCGGCGGCATCAGGCGACCGAGACCGCCTCACGAAGTGAGGCCGTGAACACGAGGGCGACCGAGACCGCCTCACGAAGTAAGGGCTCTCAGCCGGCAGGTCGCAGGTCGTAGGCGAAGACCACGTCGGGATAGGCCGGGTTGTCGTCATAGCCCTGGATGCCGCCGAGATAGGCACGCTGGTAGTTGACCACCCAGGGCAGCGCGCCGGCGACCTGCTGGTCCAGCACCCGGCTCGTGGCCTGGGCGAAGCCGCGCTGGGCGGCGGCCTTGTCGGTCACCGTGAGCTTGGGCAGCGTGTCGAGCAGGGCGTCCGTCCGCTTGTCCTTCAGGTAGGCCAGGTTGAAGACCGGCGGCTCGGCGCTGTGGAAGACGTTGCCGAACCACGAGTAGCCGTCGGCGTAGTCGGGCCACCAGTACATGACGAAGATGTCCTGGCCGTGCTTCTTGCCGAGCTCCCATTGGGCGTTCCACGGCATCGCCCGCGCGTCCAGCGTGACGTTGAGCGTCTTGAGCGTGGCCTGCAGCCTGGTGACCAGCAGCCGCTCGTCGTTGTCGCCCTCGGCGTAGGTGAGCCGCAGCCGCAGCGGCTTGCCGCCGGGGCCGTAGCCCGCGAGCTGGAGCTGCCGCGCGGCCTCCACGAGGTCCTGCTTCGGTACCCGCCCAGGGGTGTAACCGGGCAGCCCCTCCGGCACGATGCCGCTGGGCGGTGAGGCCGCGCCCTTGAGCGCCCGGATGATGCCCTGGTAGTCGACGGCCTTCTGCACCGCGCGCCGCACCCGCACGTCGGCCATCGGGCCCGCGGCCGTGTTGAACAGCAGCATCGCCGTCTGGAACGACGCCCGGGCGGACGTGCGCAGGCCCGGCGTGACCGACGCCCTGGCGAACAGCCGCGGGTTGAGCCGGTCCACGAAGCTCACGTCGCCGCGCAGCAGCATCTTCCAGGCCCGTTCGGTGTCGGGCACGACGCGGTACTCGACCGTTCGGTAGTGAGGCTGGCTCCAGCCGCCCCAGTAGCCGTCGTACGACTTGAGCGTGAGCTCCTTCTCCTTGCCCTTGCGCCAGCTCGCGACGGTGTACGGGCCCGAGCCCGCGTCCCGGCCCGCCTCGAACCACTTGCCGAGGTCGGGAGCGGCCTGGGTGTCGTAGATGTAGGCCGCGTAGCCGGAGGAGGCGACCAGGTCCAGCGGGACCGGGTACTTGAGGGTGAACGTCACGGTCTCCAGGTCGTCGGCCCGGATGGCGGACACCGCGTCCCAGATGTACGACGCGCCGACCCCGGTCTTGATCGTCCGCTCGATCGACGCCTTCACCGCCGCCGCGTCCAGGGCCCTGCCGGTGTGGAAGGTGACGCCGGACCGGAGCGTGAACGTCCACGTCTTGCCGTCGGCCGACGAGCGCCAGGAGGTGGCCAGCCGGGGGCTGGACTTCTTGGTCACCGGGTTCCAGACGGTCAGCGTCTCGTAGATGTTCTGCAGGGCGATGATCTCGTTGGAGTACGAGTGACTGGGATCCCAGTCGGAGATCACGTCCAGATTCTGAACGTAGACGAACGGCGACTCGCCGGCCGGTGCCTGTCGTACCACCTCTGACGGGGTCGAACACGCGGCGATGGAGAACACCAGCGCGGCGACCGCTGTGAGACGACGGCGCAACGCATCTCCCTCTGTGACGGATGTACGCCGAAACCTACTGCACGATGCCTGTCAAAAGTCCAAAAGTCCCGAAAAATTAGCCATTCCAGAGATCGAATTGCTATCCTCTGGGCTTGTCCCGTCCGGGGTTGCCAGCAGGGGACCGACCGGAATGAGGTGCCATGGGTCGTAGCCGAACGATCCGCATGAAGATCATCGGCCTACTGCTGGTTCCGCTCGCCTCGATGGTGGTGCTCTGGGGAGTCATCACCGCCGTCACCGCGAGCGAGAGCCTGGAGCTGCGCCAGTACAAGACGCTCTGGACCAACCTGCGACTGCCCGCGTACAAACTCATCAACCAGATCCAGCTCGAGCGCCTCGCCTCGGTGAAGCTGCTGCGTACGGAGAGCCCGGCCGACAGGTCGGCCACCGCCGCGCAGCGCACCAGGACGGACGCGGCCGACGCGGAATTCAAGAAGCTCTCCAGCACGTCCATGAACGCGTCGGAGACGATCCGGACACAGGTGGACGCGGTGCTCACGCAGATGGACCGGCTGGACGCGGTCAGGGCCGAGATCGACGCGGGCCTGTCCGACCGTCTGCGCGCGGTCGAGTCCTACAACGCGATGACCGACGCGCTGTTCGGCCTGCACAGGCGGGTGGCGTTCATCGACGACATCCCGATTTACGAGCAGTCGCGCATCGTCATCGACATGGGCTACGCCAAGGAGCTGCTCACCAGGGAGCAGGCCATCGCGGTCGGGCCGACCACGGACGCCGAGCGCAGGCTGTTCACCCAGTGGGTCGGCAACCGGCGCTTCATCATCGACCAGGCGCTCGGCGAGCTCGACCCGCGCCTGCGCGACACGCAGGTGTCGCTGATCACCTCGCCCGCCTACCAGCGGATGCGGCTCATGGAAGACCAGATCATCGCGGGCGCCGCCCCGAAGTCCTGGCTGACCACGGCCGACACGCTGGCCAAGTCATTCCAGAACGCCCAGATGCAGGCGAGCGAGATGCTCTCCGTACGGGCGGAGCCGGTGGCGGACTCGGTGCTCTACCGGGCGTTCCTGCTGGCCGGGACCTGTTTCATCCTGGTGATCGTGTCGATCGCGTTCTCGCTGCGGATGGGCACGCGGCTGTCCAAGGAGCTGGGCGCGCTCCGGCTGGCCGCGCTCGAAGTGGCCCGGGAGCGGCTGCCGCAGGTCGTGGCCAAGCTGCGCAAGGGCGAGACGGTCGAGGTGCCCGAGCTGTCAGTGGCCAGCACGACCGCCGAGATCGCCGATGTCGGCCAGGCGTTCTCCATCGTCCAGCAGACGGCCGTGGAAGCCGCGGTCGGGCAGTCGCAGCTCCGCGACGGTGTCGGCTACGTCTTCCGCAACCTGGCCAGGCGCAGCCAGACGCTGCTGCACCGCCAGCGGATCCAGCTCGAGGGCATGCAGCACCGTGCGACCGACCCGGACGCCCTCGACGACCTGTTCCGCCTCGACCACCTGACCACCCGCATGCGCCGCCACGCCGAGGGCCTGATCATCCTGTCGGGCGCCACCCCCGGCCGCGGCTGGAGCAAGCCCGTGCCGCTGCTGGACGTGGCGCGCGGCGCGGCGGCCGAGGTCGAGGACTACCAGCGGGTCACCGTCGAGCCGATGCCCGGGCAGCGCCTGGCCGGGCCGGTCGTCGGTGACGTGATCCATCTGATCGCCGAGCTCATCGAGAACGCCACCGTCAATTCCCCGCCGCACACCACGGTCATCGTGCGCGGCGAGGCGGCGGCCCGCGGCTTCGTCTTCGAGGTGGAGGACCGCGGTCTCGGGATGGGCGAAGAGGAGCTGGCCGACTTCAACGAGCGGCTGGCCAGCCCCCCGGAGTTCGACCTGGCCGACAGTGACCGGCTCGGCCTGTTCGTCGTCTCCCGCCTGGCCGCCAGGCATGACATCCGCGTGACATTACGCGGTTCACCATATGGAGGGACCACCGCGATCGTGTTGATCCCGGCAGAACACGTGAGCGACCCGCCGGCCGAGCCGGAGAGCCGCGCCCAGGAGCCCGTCGCCCATCCCCTGCGGGTGGTGCCAAGTGAATGACGAGCGGTGGCTGGATGAGGACGCGGGTCCCATCGTCCCCGCCTACTTGCTGACCCGGGGCCGTACCGTCCCCGCGAGCGAGGCCATCGACCTCATCGCGGTGATCATCACGGCCGGTGGCCTGGCGCCGCCCGCCGGGCTCGGCCCCGAGCATCTGATCATCATGCAGAAGTGCACGAAGCCGACCCGGCTCGTGGACGTGGCCGCCGAGCTGAACCTGCCCATCGGCGTGGTCAGGGTCCTCTGCGGCGACCTGCACGCGCAGCAGCTCATCCAGGTCGAGCCGCCGCGCTCCGCGCCGGACGCCACGGTGCTGCTGGAGGTGATCAGCGGTCTGAGGGCGCTCTGAGCGCCGCCTTACGGCGTCGCGACGGCGACCCGCCGGTTGAGCAGGCCGAACACGGCCGCGAACACCGCGGCCACCCCGCCCGCGACGGCGGCGACACCGAAGACCCACTGGTACCCGAGTACGCCCGGCTGGGCGGCAAGGAGCGCGGCGATGACCGCGCCCGCGGTGCTGCCGCCCACGATGCGCACCAGTGCGTTGACCCCGGCGGCCAGCGCCGTCTTGTCCGGGCTGACGTGCTCGACCGCCATGGTGCCGAGAGCCGCGTACCCCACCCCGAGGCCGATGCCCAGCAGCGACGTCGCCACGTAGATGTCGCCGCCGGTCCGGTGGGCGAAGACCAGCCAGAGGGCCGCGAGCCCGACGACCCCGCCACCGGCCGCCACCATCGACGAGGCCGAGAACCGGCGCATGAACCGCCCGGCGAACAGCGAGATCACCAGCATGAACAGCGTGCTGGGCAGCAGGTAGAACCCCACCTGCAAGGTCGTGGCCCGCAGACCTGAGGCCGGCGCCTGGGTGAACCCCGACACGCCGGTCATGACGGTGAAGAAGGCGAACCCGAGCAGCATCGAGGCCACCGTCGCGCCGATCGTGCCCCGCTGCACCAGCATCGACATCTGCACCAGCGGCTCGGCCACCCGCCGCTCGACGGCCACCCAGGCCACCGCGCCCACCACCGTGACCGCGATCAGCCCGAGCACCCCCGGCGAGCCCCAGCCCCACGAGCCGCCCTCGCTGATGGCCAGCAGCAACGCGACGAGCCACACGGTCAGCAGGAACGCCCCGGCCAGGTCGGGGCGCCCGCCGCCGCCCGGAGCCCGGTCGCGTACCAGGAAGGCGACGATCACCGCGGCGACCACCGTGACCGCGGCGGTGATCCAGAACACGGCGTGGTAGTCACCCGAGGCGAGCCCCGCGAGGATCATCCCGCCCCCGCTGCCGAAACCCATCGTGGCGCTGAGCACCCCGATGCCGGTGGCCAGCTGCTCCCTGGGCAACAGGTCACGGACCACACCGATCGCCAGCGGCACCAACGCCGCCACGAACCCCTGCAGGACCCGGGCCACCAGCAACATCGGCAGCGAGGTGGCCAGCCCGGCCATGACGGAGCCGATCACCAGGAGGGCCAGCGCGCCGAGGATGACCGCCCGTCTGCCGTACATGTCGCCGAACCTCGACAGCAGCGGCGTGGCCACCGCGCCGGTCAGCAGGCTGAGCGTGAGCGTCCAGCTCACCGCCGAGAGCGAGGTGTGCAGCTCGCGCTGGAGCACGGGAAGCAGGGGCACCACCGCGGTGTTCTGCAATGCGGCGATGGAGGCCGCGAACGCGAGCGCGACCACGGCGGGCCATGGGCTCCTGGTCGAGGTCTCACGTTTCGGGGAAGCGACTACTGTCGCCATGACGGCTCCTTTAGATAACTTAGGTAAGTAACCGAGTGACGATAATACATACGTAAGTTAGGTAAGCAAAGCGATGGGCGAAGACCTCAACAAGACCGTGGTGGCCTTCAGACGGTTGGTGACCACCCTCAACCGGGCCAAGACGCACGAGCGGCTGACCGAGGCGGCCGGTGTCCGGCTCGACCGGCCCGACGTGCAGATCCTCGTCTATCTGCTCGACTCGGGCGAGCCGCGCAGGGTGGGCGCGATCGCCGAGGGGCTGCAGGTGGAGAGCCCGCATGTGACCCGGCACGTCTCGACCCTGGAGCAGCGCGGGCTGCTCGCCCGGGTCAAGGACCCCGACGACGGCCGGGCCTGGCGGATCGCGCTCACCGATGAGGGCGCCGAGGTGGCCGCCAGGTGCCGCCGCGTCACCACGGAGTGGTTCGACGCCGCGATCTCCGACTGGCCCGATGCCGAACGGGCCGAGCTGGGGCGGCTGCTGTCCAAACTCTCCGACGACCTGTGCACGCACCTTCAGGAGCGCTTCGCGGACACCGCCGCCAAGTGACCCGTCAGGAGACCCGAACCCGCCGAGCGGCCTGGGCGGTCAGCCCAGCACGTCCTCGGCGCGGTGGCAGGCCACCTGCCGGCCGCCGACGTCCCTGAGCGCGGGCGCCTCCTCGCACTCCGGCGCCGCCAGCGGGCAGCGCAGCCGGAACGGGCAGCCCGTCCCGGCGGGCCGCGCCTCGGTCCTGCCCGTGCTCACGGGCGGCTCGCCCCCGAGCTTCGGTACGGCGTCACGCAGCGCCAGCGTGTACGGGTGCGCGGGCTTGGCCAGCAGGTCGGCCGTCGGGCCCGACTCCACGACGCGGCCCGCGAACAGGACGTGCGAGATGCGGCAGAGCCGGCCGACCACGGCCAGGTTGTGGGTGATGAGCAGGCGTTCGGTGTCGAGGCCGGCCAGCAGGTCGAGGATCCTGGCCTGGACGGTCACGTCGAGCGCGCTGGTGGGCTCGTCGAGGATGAGCAGCCGTGGGCCGACCGCGAGCGCCCTGGCGATGACCACGCGCTGCCGCTGACCTCCTGAGAGCTGGTGCGGGCGCCTGGTGGCCAGCTCCGGGGAGAGGCCGACCTGTTCCAGGAGTTCGGGGACGCGGTGCCTGGCGTTCCTCGGCAGGGCTTCGGCTATGGAGCCGCCGATGCGCATCCTGGGGTCGAGGGCCTCGGCTTGGAAGACCGGTTGGACGTCCCTGCGAAACGCCCTCATATCCGCATTTTTCAGGGTTTGCTTGCCGTACCAGATATTTCCGGATGTGGGGGTGAGCAGGCCGAGGAAGGCCCGCGCCAGCGTGGTCTTGCCCGAGCCGCTCTCGCCGATCAGGCCGACACCGCCGTCGACGAGGTCGAGCGTGACGTCGTGCACGACGGGCGTCCGGCCGTACCCGAGCGTCACCCCCTCCGCCCTGAGCATCGTCACGGCAGCGCCTCCAGCAGCTCGCGGGTGTACGGATGGGACGGCACGGCGAGCACCTCGGCCGCCGGGCCGCTCTCCACGACCGCGCCGTCCTTCATGACCAGCACCCGGTCGGCGATCGTGGAGACCAGGGCCAGGTCGTGGGAGACGAGCAGCAGGGCCAGGCCGCGTTCCGCGCGCAGCCGCCGCAGCACGCCGACGACCTCGGCCTGCACGGTCACGTCGAGCGCGCTGGTGGGCTCGTCGGCCAGGATCACCTCGGCGCCCAGCGCGATGGCCAGCGCGATCGCGAACCGCTGCGCCTGGCCGCCCGAGATCTCGTGCGGATAGCGGCGCAGGATGCCCGGGTCGAGCATGACCGCCTCGACGGCTTCCACCATGACCCGGTCGGCGCCCTGGCCGTGCAGCTTCAGCGCGCGGCGCATCAGGGTGCCCAGGCGGGTCGTGGGGCTCAGCGCGGCCTGGGGCGACTGCATCACGAGCGCCACCCGGGCGCCCCGGATCTCGCGGAGCCGCCGTTCGGGCGCTTGGAGCACCTCGACCCCACAGACCCGGATATTTCCGGATACGTGGGCGCCTTCGGTGAGGCCCAGCAGCGAGAGCAGCGTGGTCGACTTGCCCGACCCGCTCTCCCCCACGATCGCCACGCACTCCCCTTCACGCACGTCCAGCTCGGGCACGGCGGCGACCAGCCGCTCGCCGTAGCGCACCTGAAGATCCCTGACCTCGATCACTTCACGACCCTTCGTGGGTCCAGGGCGTTGCGCAGCCCCTCCCCCAGTACGTTGAAGGCGAAGGCCGTCACCAGGATCGCCAGCCCGGGGAAGGTCACGACCCACCAGTTCGTGGTGAACAGCGTCTGCCCCTGCTCCACCATCAGCCCCCACTCCGCCGTCGGCTCCTGCGCGCCGAGGCCCAGGTACGACAGCGCGGCGGCGGTGAGGATCACCCCGCCCGCGTCGAGGGAGATCTGGACCAGGACGGGGGTGAGGGAGTTCGGCAGGACGTGCCTCAGGATGATCATGGGCGCGGGCACGCCCAGGCAGCGGGCCGCGTCCACGTAACTCCGGGTGGAGATGGAGGCCGCCACGGAGGCGGCCAGCCGGGCGTACCAGGGCCACCAGGTCACCGCGATGGCCACGATCGCGGTCGTCACGCTGGGCTCCAGCACCACGGCCAGGGCCAGCGACAGCAGCAGCGCGGGGAAGGCCAGGAAGACGTCGGTGACGCGCATGATGACGTCCCGCAGCCAGCCGCCCGCGTAGCCCGCCACCACGCCCAGCGTGACGCCGACGGCCGCCGACATCGCCAGCACGGCCACGGCGATGGTCAGAGAGGTCCGCCCGCCGTACAGGACCTGGGTGAGCACGTCGCGCCCGACCTTGTCGGTCCCGAACCAGTGCGCGCCGCTCGGCGGGAGCAGCGTGTTGACGAGATCGAGCCGGTCCACGGGGTACGGCGCGAGCCACGGCGCCAGGATCGCGGCCAGCAGGATGAGCACGATGAGCACCGCACCGGCGGCGGCGAACCGGTCGGTGACCTTCGGCAGCGTACGGCGCAACCGCACCGGCTCCGCCGCCACCCGCGTCTCCGTCATCGGGCCCTCGCTCTCGGGTCGACCACGCCCTGGAGGAGGTCCACGACCAGGTTGGCCAGCACGTAGACCATGGCGACCAGCAGCGTGACGCCCGCGATGGCCGGAGTGTCGCGGTTGGAGATCGACTGCACGGCGTACCGGCCCAGCCCCGGCCAGTTGAACACCGCCTCGACCAGGAACCCGTTCACGATCGCGTACGCGAAGACCAGGGCGATCAGGGACAGCACCGGGTTCAGCGCGGGCCGCAGCGCGAACCTGGTCAGGATCGACGTCTCCCCGAAGCCGAGCGCCCGCTCCATCCGGACGTGGTCCTGACCGGACTCCTCGATGAGCGCCGCCCTGGTCATCTGCGCGATCACGCCCGTCGGGTAGGCCGCCACGACCAGGGCGGGCAGCACCAGGTGTTCGAGCGTGCTGGTGAAGATCGGCCAGTTGCCGGTGATGAGCGCATCGACGATGGTGATGTTGGTCCAGAGCGTCAGCGGGCTGGTGGTGTCGAGCGCGGAGTCGTACTCACCGGCGATCGGGAACCAGCCGAGGTTGCTGGCGAACACCGTCTGCAGCGCCAGAGCCAGCCAGAACACCGGCACCGAGACGGCCAGCATGCTGGTGATCCGCACCCCAAAGTCCGGAAATTTCGTCTTATAGCGGGCGGCGAGCACGCCGACCGGGATGCCCACCGCGATCGCGAGGAGCAGCGCCGTGCCGACCAGCTCCAGCGAGGCGGGGAAGGCGAGCAGCAGATCGTCGCGGACCGGCTGCCGGGTACGCAGGCTGGTGCCCCAGTCGCCCGTCACCAGGTCCCTGACGTAGTTCCAGAGCTGCACCGGGATCGCGTCGTCCAGCCCGAACCGCAGCCGGGCCGCGGCGAGCTCCTCGGGAGTCGCCTTCGGCCCGGCGAACGCGACCGCCGGATCGCCGGGCACCAGCCGCATGACGGCGAACGTGAGCACGATCACACCGGCCACGACCAGGACGGCCTGGCCGAGGCGGCGGACCAGATAGCGCGGCATGGGTCAGCTGGCGGGCTTGAGATCGTAGAAGAAGACCACGTTGGGATAGGCCGGGTTGTCGACGTACCCCTGCACGTCCGCCGTCAGCGCGCGCTGGTAGGTCTGTACGTACGGCACCGCTACAGCGGCCTGATCCTGGATGATCTGCTTCTGCAGGGTCGCGTACGACTGCTCGGCGGCGAACCTGTCGGTGGCCGTGAGCTGCGGCAGCGCGTCGATCTCCTTGTCGATCTCGGCGTTCTTCAGGTAGGAGAGGTTGAACTGCGGCTTGTTCGCGCTCCTGAACACGTTGAGGAACCACGAGTACGCGTCGGCGTAGTCGGGATACCAGTACATGACGAAGATGTCCTGACCCTGCTTCTTGCCCTGGTCCCACTGCGCGTTCCAGGCCATCGGCTTGGCCTCCAGGCTCACGTTGAGCTCCTTCAGCGCCGAGCTGAGCAGCGTGACCAGGAGCTTCTGGTCCTCGTCGCCCTGGGCGTAGGTCATCTTCAGCTTCAGCTCGGGCAGGTCACGGCCGTAACCCGCCTCGGCGAGCAGCGCCTGCGCCTTGGCCAGGTCCTGCTTGGGCTCCAGGTTGGCGGTGTAGCCGATGAGGCCCTGCGGCACCAGGCCGGTGCTCTTCCTGCCCGCGCCCTTCAGCGCCGCGATGAGGCCGTCGTAGTCGAGCGCGAGCTGGAGCGCCTGCCGGATCCTGACGTCCTTCATCGGACCCGTGGCGGTGTTGAACAGCAGGAGGAGGTTCTGGAAGGACGGCGTCTGCGAGGTGTGCACGCCCTGGGTCGCGCCCGCCTGCTCGAAGATCTGCGGGTTGAGGCGCTCGACGAAGTTCACCTCGCCCTTCTGCAGCAACTGCCAGGCGGTGGTGATCTCGGGGGTGACCCGGAAAGCGATCTTCTTGTACTGCTCGGGCTTCCAGCCGCCCCAGTAGCCCTCGTACGCCTTCAGCGTGAGCTCGGTCTCCTTGCCCTTCTGCCAGGTGTCGATGGTGTACGGGCCGGTGCCGGCGTCGGTCTTGCCGTCCTTGAGCTTGTCGGCGGCGGCCGTGTCATAGATGTAGGCGGCGTAGCCGGAGGAGGCGATCAGGTCGAGCGGAGCCGCGTACTTGAGGGTGAACTTCAGCGTCGCCGGGTCGGGCGTCTCGATCGTCTTGACCGAGCCCCAGATGTAGGCGGCGCCCGCGTTCATCTTGATCGTGCGCTCGATGGCCTTCTTGGCCGCCTCGGCGTCCACACTGGCGCCGGTGTGGAACTTCACGCCCTGGCGCAGCTTGAACGTCCACTGCTTGCCGCCCTCGGCCGACGTCCACTCGGTGGCCAGGCGCGGCTCGGGCTTCTGCGACTGGGTGTTGTACCTGGTTAAGCCCTCGTAGATGTTGGACATGGCGATGATCTCGTTGGAGTACGAGGTCGCCGGGTCCCAGTCCGTCACCACGTCGAGGTTGGGCGCGTAGACGAAGGTGGCGTCGTTGGCCTTGGTGGCGGCGACGGCGGAGTCGCTCGTCGTGGCGCTCGGTTTCGGGGTCCGGTCCGCACCGCGCACCTGGCCGCCCGCGCACGCGGATGCGGTCATGGCCACGGCACCGGCGACCCCGGCGACGAGCAGACGCTTGTGCCAGCGCATGGGTGGGGTGTCCTTTCGATCTGTCACCGGGAGAGAGGTCCGGCGGCTTTGACGTGTACCCGCACCGCGGGCTCGGAGAGGTAGCTCAGCGGCACCTCGAGCAGGTCGACGATCTCCACTCCGGCCGGATCCGCTCCTGCGGCCACGGCACGAGCCGCCGCTTCCTCCTTGGCTCTTTCGATCGCCTTTGACCGGCTTTCGCCCGCCGGCAAGATCGTATCCACTCTGCCGCTCGCCAGGGCGATCGCTGCCCCGACGGCGTTGGCCACCTCGGCGTGTTCCGGGCGGATGACGCGGCTCACGCCGGGGATCTCGGCGGGCAGCAGGAACGCGCCGCCACCCACCGCCACCAGCGGGCGGTCGGCCCGGCCGAGCGCCATCCGGTCCACGGCGTCGATCACCATCGCGTCGGCCACGGCCAGCGCCCTTTGCAGAGTGTCGCCGAAAGTTTCCGACATGTCGCCCTTGCCGTGCACAGCCGTTCTCGCGGCGTGAGCCGCTTGGACGGCTGCTTCCAGCCGTTCGCGCCAGCCGGCCGCGTCCGCCGGGACGCGGCCACCCGCCACGGCGGCGTCGGTGACCGTCATCGTGGAGCCGCCGAACACCAGCGCCTCCTCCGCGATCCGGTACCCCACCGAGTCCGGCCCCACAGTCCCACCCGCGGCTCTGACCACGCTGCCACCGCCCAGCGCGATGGCCAGGATGTCCGGCATCCGGAAGTTCGTCAGCACCCCGCCGATCTCCACCGCCGCCGCCGACTCCCTCGGGAACCCGCCGACGAGCACGCCCAGGTCCGTGGAGGTACCGCCCACGTCGGCCACGATCGCATCGCGCGCCCCCGACAGGAAGGCAGCCCCGCGCAGCGAGTTCGCCGGCCCGGAGCCGATCGTGGACACCGGCAGCCGCGCGGCGTGCGCCACCGTCATCAGCGTGCCGTCGTTCTGGGCGAGGTACGGCTGTGCGCCCAGCCCCCGTTCGGCCAGCGCCGTCACCAGGGCGTCGGTCACGTGCGCCGCCACGCCGTACAGGGCGGCGTTGAGCACGGTCGCGTTCTCCCGCTCCAGCAGCCCGAGGGAGCCGATCTCGTGGCTCACCGAGACGGGCAGCCCGTACTCGTTCCCGACCAGCTCCTCGACGACCCGCTCCTGGTCGGCGCTGGCCGGGCTGAACACGCCGGTCACCGCCACGGCGTCGGCCCGCACGCCGTCCAGGAACCGGCGGATCGCGCCGAGGTCCAGCGGGCTGATCTCGCGGCCGTCGACGTAGTGGCCGCCCGGCACGATGGCCTCGCCCGCGGACACGGTCTTGCGCAGGTCGTCCGGCCAGTCGGAGAGCGGCGGCACCGAGGTGGTCGCGGGCGCGCCGAGCCGCAGCACCGCCACCCGGCCGAGGTTCCTGCGCTCCAGGATCGCGTTGGTCGCGTGCGTGGTGCCCAGCATGACCCGGGTGATCCGGTCCCACGCGGCCACCTCGGCGAGCACCGCGTCCAGCGCCGCCCGCAGCCCCGCGGTCACGTCCGGCGTCGTCGGCCGCTTGGCCTTGGCGATCACCCGGTCGGACGCGTCCAGGACGACGGCGTCCGTGTTCGTGCCGCCGACGTCGATCCCGATGCGCAACGCGCCCTCAGCCACGCGGCTCCCCCTTCACCAGCTCCTCGATGGGCACGTACTCCAGGTCGTAGCCGAACGCGCGCGGCCCCGCCGTCTCCAGCCCCTTGGGCGTGCGCCAGAGCGGGTCGCACGGCCAGGCGAGCACCGTGACGCGCTGGCCGTACCGCAGGCCCTCGGTCTGGACGGCGGCGGCCGTCTCGGTGTCGACCACGGTGATCAGGTCCGGCACCATGGCTCTGGGCCGGCCGTTCTCGAGGGCGACGAGGTTCTCGTTCTGGAGCTCCAGCGTGAGCGTGCGGCCCCGGTCGTCGCCGGTGCCGTCGATCGTGGCCGTGCCTCTGACGAACCCGCCGGTCGTACGCCGTTCGACGTCCGCCAGCTTGCCGGTGATCAGCCGGGCCGCGCCCAGCCGTTCCGCCAGCGCGCGCAGCGGCTCCGCCGCGCCCTCGGTGGCGCGGCCGATGGCCAGCGCGCGGGTGACCGTACCCTCGATGACCGCGCCGCGCGCCTGTGCGGCGGTGAGCACGTAGTCGGCCATCAGGGCGGTCGAGCCCGCCGCCACGCAGACGGCGCGCGCCAGCCGCTCCGACCAGAGGCCATCGATGGGGCGGATCGTCACGATGTTCCCCACGACGTCGGACATGACGACGAGGTCGGCGGGCAGCCCCGCCACGTACATCGACACCATCTGCACCTCGGGGAACGCCCGGCCCATGGCGTCGGCGTCCAGCAGCGGCAGGCCGAGCTGGGCGGCCCAGGCGACGGGCGCGACGCCGTTCGACCCGCCGATCTCCGACGACATGACCGCGGCCGGCGGGCGGCCGAAGATCCGCTCGATCTCCTCCGCGATCCGCTTGGCCTCGTCCTCGCTGTGGATCATCTCGTGACTGACGGTCGGCGCGCCGATGCCGGACAGTGGTACGACCAGCGCGTCGCCGGGCAGCTCCGCCAGCTCGACGAGCGGCACCGGCCCGTACGTCCGGATCGCCCGGATCGCCGCCAGCGACCCGGTCCGCACGTCTCCGCCGCCTCCGGTGCCCAGCACGGCACATCCCCGGGCGAGGGCGGGAATGTCGCTGATGTCGATACTCATATGGCGACACAACCAAGCACATAGCCACCTGTTGCGCCAGTCAGGGCTGTCAGATCCGCGAACCGATTGCGCCGCCCGGTCCGCGCGGCGAGGCTCGTTTGGGGCAAGCTTCGGTGTACCGGCAGATGCGGAAAGGTGAGCGTGAGCATGCGGATTTCGGTGGCGACCGACAGCCTGGACGGCGTGGCCCGGCGTGTCGTGGAACTCCTGCGCACGCGCGGCCACGAGGTGGTCACGCACGGCGCGCTCAACGCCGAGGAGCGCGCCGACTGGGCCTGGGCGTCCGAACGCGCCGCGCGCGACGTGCGCGAGGGACGCGCCGACCAGGCCGTCGTGTGCTGCTGGACCGGCACGGGCGCCTCGATCGCGGCGAACAAGGTGCCGGGTGTACGGGCGGCGCTCTGCGTCGACGCCTACACGGCCGGCGGGGCGCGTAAATGGAACGACGCCAACGTCCTGGCGCTGAGCCTGCGGCTGACGTCCGAGGTGGTGCTGGAGGAGATCCTCGACTCCTGGCTGGCCGGCGCGCCGAGCACGGACGCCGTCGACCAGGCGAACGTCTCCCACCTCGACGCGATCTGACGACGAGACCGTTGTCCGGGAAATGACCTTGGACGGAAGCTCGGAAACGTCGGTGCCGCCGTTTAGGGTGCTGGGCATGACCGACGTGCTCCTCCGCGGCGGGCGGCCGTGGGGTCGCGACGCACCCGCCGACATCCTCGTCCGCGCCGGCCGGATCGAGCGGGTCGCGGCCGGGATCGACGCGCCCGGGGCGCGCTCGTTCGACATCACCGGCGGCCTCGTGCTGCCCGGCCTCGTCGAGGCGCACTGCCACCTCGACAAGACCCTCTACGGCGGGCCCTGGGTGCCCCACTCCGCCGACGACACGCTGGCCGGCCGCATCGGCAACGACCTGGGCCGCCGCGCCGATCTCGGCGTGCCGAGCGTCGAACGCGTCGCCGCGCTGCTGGCCCGGATGAGCGCCTACGGCACCACCCACGTCCGCACCCACACCGACATCGACCCGCTGGTCGGCCTGCGCGGTGTGGAGGCCGTCCGGGAGGCGGCGGCGGGCTCCCCCGTCGACGTGCGCCAGGTCGCCTTCCCGCAGCACGGCGTGCTCACCAACCCCGGCACGGCCGAGCTGCTCGAAGCGGCGCTCAAGAGCGGCGTCGAGGCGGTCGGCGGCCTCGACCCGGCGGGCATCGACCGCGACCCGGTGCGCCACCTCGACGTCATCTTCGGGCTGGCGGAGCGCTATGGCGCGCAGCTCGACATCCACCTCCACGACGGCGGCTCGCTCGGCGCCTGGGAGCTGGAGCTCATCACCGAGCGCACCAAGGTGCTCGGCCTGGCGGGCAGGGTGACGGTCAGCCACGCCTACGCGCTGGGCCAGCTCGACGACGCCTACCAGGACCGCCTGGCCCAAGGCTTCGCCGAGGCCGGTGTGGCGCTGGTGACGGCCGCCGTCTACAGCTTCCCCGTACCACCGATCAAGAAGCTGCGGACCGCGGGCGTCACGGTCGCGTGCGGCCACGACGGCATCCGCGACCTGTGGGGCCCCTACGGCAGCGGCGACATGCTCGAACGCGCCATGCACGTGGCCTACCGCAGCACGTTCCGCGGAGACGAGGACATCGAGCTCGCGCTGGAGGCGGCGACCTACGGCGGCGCCCGCGTGCTCGGCCTCGACGCCTACGGCCTGGCCGCCGGTGACCGGGCCGACCTCGTCGTCGTCCCCGCGAGCGGTCCGGCCGAGGCCGTGGTCGTTCACCCGGCGCGCACTCTGGTCATGAAAGACGGCGCAGTCCTGCACAATTGACCGGCGGGACCATCGAAAGGCAGGCAAGTGCTCTCTATTCACCAGCGGATCGCGGAAGAGCTCGGCGTACGCGACGGGCAGGTGCTGTCGGCGGTCGAGCTGCTCGACGGCGGCGCGACGGTGCCGTTCATCGCCCGCTACCGCAAGGAGGTCACCGGCGCCCTCGACGACGCCCAGTTGCGCACGCTCGAAGAGCGGCTGCGCTACCTGCGCGAGCTGGAGGAGCGCAGGGCGGCGATCCTGGAGTCGATCGAGTCCCAGGGCAAGCTCGACGACGAGCTGCGCGCCCAGATCATGGCGGCCGACACCAAGGCCCGCCTGGAGGACATCTACCTCCCCTACAAGCCCAAGCGGCGCACCAAGGCGCAGATCGCCCGCGAGCAGGGCCTGGAGCCACTGGCCGACCAGTTGCTCGCCGATCCCTCCCACGACCCCGCCGCGCTGGCCGAGACGTTCCTCACCGAGGGCGTCGCCGACGCCGCGGCCGCCCTGGAGGGCGCGCGGGCGATCCTCATCGAGCGCTTCGCCGAGGACGCAGACCTCATCGGCGGGCTGCGCGAGCAGCTCTGGGGCCGTGGCCGGCTGCTCGCCAAGGTCCGTGAGGGCAAGGAGGAGGCGGGGGCGAAGTTCTCCGACTACTTCGAGTTCGGGGAGCCGTTCACCAAACTGCCCTCGCACCGGATCCTGGCCATGTTCAGGGGCGAGAAGGAGGAGATCCTCTCCGTCACGCTGGAGCCCGACGACAGCCCCGAATACGAGATGCGCATCGCCTCCCGCTTCAGCGTCTCCGACCAGGGCCGCCCGGCCGACCGCTGGCTCAACGAGACCGTGCGCTGGGCCTGGCGCACCCGCATCCTCGTGCATCTGGGCATCGACATCCGCATGCGGCTCTGGCAGGCGGCCGAGGACGAGGCCGTGCGGGTGTTCGCCACCAACCTGCGCGACCTGCTGCTGGCCGCGCCCGCCGGCACCCGCACGACCATGGGCCTCGACCCCGGGCTGCGCACCGGCGTCAAGGTGGCCGTGGTCGACGCCACCGGCAAGGTCGTCGACACCGCCACCATCTACCCGCACGAGCCCAAGCGGCAGTGGGACCAGTCGCTGGCCGTCCTGGGCGCGCTCGCGCAGAAGCACGGCGTCGAGCTGATCGCGATCGGCAACGGCACCGCCTCCCGCGAGACCGACAAACTGGCCGGCGAGCTGGTCCAGCACATGCCGTCAGTGACCAAGATCGTGGTGTCGGAGGCGGGCGCGTCCGTCTACTCCGCCTCGGCCTACGCCTCCGCGGAGCTGCCCGACCTCGACGTGTCGATCCGGGGCGCCGTCTCCATCGCGCGCCGCCTCCAGGACCCGCTGGCCGAGCTGGTCAAGATCGACCCCAAGTCGATCGGCGTCGGCCAGTATCAGCACGACCTCGCCGAGACCAAGCTGTCCCGCTCCCTCGACGCGGTGGTCGAAGACTGTGTCAACGCCGTGGGCGTCGACGTCAACACCGCCTCCCCGCCGCTGCTCACGCGCGTGTCGGGCATCGGCTCCACGCTGGCCGAGAGCATCGTGCGCCACCGCGACACCAACGGTCCCTTCAAGACCCGCTCGGCCCTGAAGGACGTGGCCCGCCTCGGGCCCAAGGCGTTCGAACAGTGCGCGGGCTTCCTGCGCATCGCGGGCGGCGACGACCCACTCGACGCCTCCAGCGTGCACCCCGAGGCCTACCCGGTGGTCCGGCGCATCCTCGGCTCGGTCCAGACCGACCTCAAGACGCTGATCGGCAACACGGCTTCGCTGCGGGCGATCAAGCCGCAGGAGTTCACGGACGACAAGTTCGGCCTGCCGACGGTCACCGACATCCTGCGCGAACTCGAGAAGCCCGGCCGTGACCCACGGCCCGCGTTCAAGACCGCGACCTTCAAGGAGGGCGTGGAGAAGCTCTCCGACCTGCTGCCCGGCATGATCCTGGAGGGCGTGGTGACGAACGTGGCGGCGTTCGGCGCGTTCGTGGATGTCGGCGTACACCAGGACGGCCTGGTCCACGTCTCCGCCATGTCCCGAAATTACGTGACAAATCCCCGCGATGTCGCCAAGCCCGGCGACATCGTCCGCGTCAAGGTCCTAGAGGTCGACATCCCCCGCAAGCGCATCTCCCTGACCTTGCGCCTGGACGACGAGACCACCCCCGAAGGCCGCCCCTCCCGCAGCTCCGGCCGCGGCCCAGCCGACGGCAACCGCGGCCCGGGCGGCGGCGGTCTCGGCCCAGGCGGAGAGGGCAACCGCGGACCCGGTGGCGCAGGCCGTGGCACGGCCGGAGACGGCAACCGCGGCACAGTTGGAGACGGTAGCCGCGGCGCGGCTGGTGCTGGAGACGGTAGCCATGGCGCGGCGGGCCGTGGAGCGGCCGGTGCTGGAGACGGCGGTCGCGGATCCGGCGGCCGCGCCGACGCGAGCCGCGGAGGCGGCGCCCCCGGAAGCGGCGCCTCTGGCGGCGGCACACGTGGTGACAGTCGCGGCGACAGCGGTCGCGGCGCCGGTGGACGTGGAGACGGCGGTCGAGGAGACGGCGCACGAGGCGGTTCCGGCGGACGCGGCGACGCCGCACGAGGTGGCGGCGGTCGCGGTGATGGCGGTCGCGGTGATGGCGGCCAGCGCGGTAGGGGCGACGGCGCTCAGCGCGGCGACGGTGGTCAGCGGGGTCGCGGGGAAGGCGGCCAGCGCGGCGGCGGTGCCCGCCGCCCGGCCCCCTCAGGCGCCATGGCCGAAGCCCTCCGAAAGGCCGGCCTGACCGGCGACGACAAGTAACTCCCGGCCCTCGGCCGGTGCGTTGGGCAACTAACGCACCGGCCGACCGCTGGCTTCACCCGTCAGATGGTCCGCTGCAGGCGGAACTTCGGCGAGGCAGCCGTGCCCGCGGGGGCGATACGGTCGGATGGTGAGCACAACTGCGTTTACCACGGCGATCACCCAGGCCCGAGACCTGCTCAGGTGGCGCTCACCACTGCGCACAGAGCTCTGGGCGGCCCGGCTCACGGCGACACTGCGCCCAACGGAGGTCCGGCCGCTCGTACAGCAGCTGACCGAAGCCGGCAGCCCAGAGGCACGCCTCACACTCGCCGCCCTGGCCGTCGTGGAAACCGCAGCCCTGGACGACGACGAGGCACGCTACGACGGCACCAACGCCGAAGCAGCGGCCGCACCCCCTACCGAACCGGCATCCGACGATAGCGCTCGGGCAACGGGCAACACCGTAGCCAGCGGCACCGGCTCGTACGCGGGCACGGATCCGCAGACCGGACACCCGACCACGCAGGAGCCAGGAAGCAAGAGCCTTCAAGAGATCCTGCGGGAAGCCGGGAAGGAAGCCGTGCGCGGGCTGCCCGAGTGGGTCGGGCGGATGGGGCAGGTCGTGTGTGAGCAGGCGTGGTACGGCAAGGCCGACCGCTACGGCGAGCAGGCCCTGGCCGCGCTGCGGTTCCGCTACCCCGACGGCAAGGAGCCGCATGTCCTGATCGTCGGCATCGACCAGGTCAACGGCGGTCTGGCGGTCGATGCGGTGATCGAGGAGCCGAAGTTCCTCGACGACCTGGACCTGCGACCGGCGGATCCGGCGGTGGCCGCGGGGCGGGTGCTGGACGCGTTCGAGATGACGGACCTCGTCATGGGGGCGCCGATCGCCGAGAGCCTGCCCGCCGTCCGCCCGCTGGCGCTCGCCCGCGCGCGGACCGTCCCCGATCCGGTACGCCAGGCACCCGACGACACCGCGTCCCGGTTCCTGGATCTGCCCGATCTGCCCGGAGCGCAGGAGGCGTTCGGGAAGCTTGTCGAGTTCGTGGGTGATCGGCCCCTGTGGTGGAGTCCGGCCCGGGTCTCGCGGTTCCTCACCTCGTGGTTGCCGCGCGAGGCGATCCTGACCGAGGCGGCCCTCTCGGCCATGCCCGACGTGGTCCGCGCCTGGAGCCGCTTCCACGGCGGCGACCCTGAGGTGCTCCGGCAGATCGAGACCGACGCGCCGCGCCTGCCCACGCTGATGGCGGACGACTCACTCGCGGGCCTCCGCAAGCGCATGGCCCAGAACGATCACTGACGTCGGCAGGCCGCGTCCTCAACGGCCCGGGTCGCAGCCGCCCCTCAGCGGCCGACGACGGCGGTGGAGAAGCGGAAGCTGCCAAAGACTGCCGGTGCGGTGGCCGACAGCGGGCGGTGCAGCCGCTGAAGACGCCTGGTGGAACGGTCAAAAGCAGCCGGCAGAACACTTGAAAGCGGCCGAAAGCAGGCGTTGGACCGGGCGAAGGCGGCCGACCGAGCAACCAGGAAATGGGACGGAGTCGTGGGTAGGGGCGGCTATGCTGCGCAATGAACGATTTACCGCCGCCCCCGCACGGGCGTCTCAAGGGAGATCTACGAAATGTACAAGGAGTTCGCCGCCGAGGCCGTGGTCTGGCTAGTCCCGGTTGTGGTCCTCATCGGCCTCGCCCTGATGGTCACCTCCTGACGGCCAGGAGCCGGACCGGACACGGCCCCTGGCGTCCTGGTCAGCGGTAATACTCGTAGTGGACGACCGTGCTGACGTCACGGTCGAAGCGGATCTCGCCGTCGAGCCACCGGTTCCACATGTTCGAGAGCGTACGAGTCCTGACAGTGCATCCTCCCCAGCGGGAGTGCTTGGCCCGGATGGTGCCGACGTAGTCGTAGCACGACCCGACCTTCTTGCCGTTGACCTTGAGCCGGGCGTTCAGGCTGACGGTGTAGAGGGTCGTCCGGGAGACGTTGGTGATCCGCACCTTGACGCGGCAGGTGTCCTTGCACCGGCCCCAGTAGATCTTGTACTTGATCAGATGCGGCTTGGCGGTGTTGGAAAGGGTGGTTGGCGTGTTCGCGGCCACCACCGCGAGAGCGGGAGACGGAGCCGCGGCGTTCGCGGCGGACGGCACCGCGACCACGGCCACCGCCGAGGTGACGGATAAGAGCGTGCCGACGAGACCCTTGACCATGTTGCCCCCATAAGCAACGACGTGCTGCCGCTTCCCCCTGTTGAAAGCGACGTCAGGCTCCCGATTAACTGTCAGGAAAACGGCGGAGTCAATTGGTTGTCCGACCACATCCCTATTACCCCGTTATGTGGCATTAGGAAGCCCAAGAGAGCAAACGACTCCCCTGTCGCAGGCGTTTCAACGCCTGTTTCTCCAGTTGCCTGATGCGCTCTCTGGTGAGCCCGAGGCGTTCCGCGATTTCGGTATAGGTCCACGTTTCCTGGTCGGCCAGGCCGTACCGGAGTCTGAGGATGAAAGCCTCTCGCGGCGGGAGTGAGGTGAGCACCTGGTGCAGATCGGCGTTGAGCGCGCGGCGCTCCATGACCTCCTGCGCCTGGAGACCGTCCTCGTCGGCGATCATGTCGCCGATGTTGCCCTCGCCGTTCTCGCCGACGGGCACGTCCAGGCTGACCGTCTCCTGGGCGAGTCGCCGCAGCGCGGCGACTCGGCCGAGTGAGCGTTCGGCGGCCTTGGCGAGTTCGCCGTCGCGTGGTTCGCGTCCCAGGTCGACGGCGAGTTGCCCGGCGATCCTGGTCAGCCGCGACAGCTCTTCGGCGACGTGCGTGGGCAGCCGTACGGTGCGGCTCTTGTCGTGGATGCCGCGTTCGATGGCCTGGCGGATCCACCACATCCCGTACGTGGAGAACTTGTAGCCGCGTTTGTAGTCGAACTTCTGCACAGCCCTGATCAACCCGAGATTGCCCTCCTGGATGACGTCGAGGAGCGGAAGCCCACGGAAGGCGTAGCGTCTGGCGGCGGCCACCACCAGCCGGAGATTGGACCTGATGAGCAGGTCCTTGGCGCGCTGCCCCTCGCGGCGGACGCATTCGAGCTCCGGAGTGCCCTGGCCACGGCCGATCAGGTAGCCCGAATAGAGCCCCGCCTCGATCCGTCGTGCCAGGTCCACTTCGTCCGCGGCGGAGAGCAAAGGTGTCTTTCCGATCTGCTCCAGGTACATGCCGAGCAGGTCGGGCTCTTCGGCCGACATACCACGGCGACTACCCGGTAAACGGCGGCGAACTCCCCGGTTCGTTGAGTTCTGCTATCGCGAGTTCGGCGGTGGTGCGGATATCGAAGAACTTGTCGAGCGCGGTGATGGCGAACAGATGCTTACACCTGCCGTTAAGCCCGGAAAGGAGCAACCGGCCGCCGGACGCGGTCACCGCCTTGTGCAGATAAACGAGCACGGAAAGGCCCGAAGAATCGCAGACGCTGACCGCCTGCATGTCGATGACGAGTAGGGGTGGCTGGGTCAGATCCAGCGCCTTGGTGACGCGATCGCGCACCTCGGCCGCGGAGCCGAAGTCGAAATCCCCCGTTAGCCTGGCGATGACACACGGTCCCTGGAGCCCGAGGCTGATCGACAAGGCCTGCTCCGAAGCCACCCAGTTCCACCTACCCGCATTGCTTGTCCGATGTCGCCACTTTACGAGAAGTAGCGTCTCGGGTTGGACACCAGCATCTGCTCGATCTGATCGCCGGTCACACCCGAGTCCAGGAGTGCGGCCAAGACCTCGTCGTGGATGTGATCGTAGCGCCAGTTGGGCGCCATCGTGCTCAGCGCCTCATCCCAAGCCGTCCCAAAGTAGTCATAAAAGCACCCGGCGTCATGGCTGAGGACCATGCGATCAGCGTATCCCCGCTGGCAGAGGGCGGCGATGGTGGCCACTCGCTCGGAGGTCGAATTGTAGACATCCAGCCCGAATCTATCCATACCCAGCGTGGCGCCCGTGTCGGCCAGACGCATCAGGTAGTCGAGATCGTTGGTGTCGCCCGCGTGCCCGACGACGACCTTCGTCAGGTCCACGCCCTCCTTGGCGAAGAAGTCGAGCGCTATCGCCCCGCTCTGCGTGACGGAGTTCGTGTGGACGGTGATCGGCGCACCGGTGCGTACGTGAGCCTGCGCGACGGCCCGGCAGATCCGCTCGACCCCGGGCGTCAGGCCCTTCTGCTCGACCACGCACTTGAGGAACGCCGCCTTGACCCCGGTGTCGGCGATGCCCTCGGTGATGTCCCGCACGAAGTCGTCGATCATCGGATCGGGTATGTCCAGGAGCAGGCCGGGACCGCGGAACTCGTACTGGTGCGGCAGCTCGTCGAAGCTGTACATGCCGGTCGCGGCGATGATGTGCAGGTCCGGCACTTCGGCGGCGATGCGCTGGATACGGGGGATGTACCGTCCGATCCCCCACACCGTCGGGTCCACGATCGTCCGCACGCCCTTCGCCGCCGCCGCGTTGAGCTTCGTGATCGCGTCCGCGACCCGGAACTCCTCGTCCCACCAGTCACCTTTGCCGTAGTTGTCCAGGTATTCGGTGGAGAGGACGAAGACGTGTTCGTGCATCAGGGTCTGACCGAGCTCATCGACGTCGACGGGGCCGCGAACGGTGTTGACGGTGGGCATGCGCGCCTCCATACCGGCTGGTCGGTGCCGCCAACCTAGGCCGCCGCCTACCCCCCGTCAACCGGCCAGCCGCGGGAACAACGGCTCGGGGTCGGCCAGCCGTTCCCCGCTCACCGCCGCCGCCACGCGCGCCGCCCCCGTGGGCAGGAACGGCGCCAGTTGTCCGGCCAGCACCCGGCACGCGTACACGAGCGTCGCCAGCGAGGTCTCCCTGTCGCCGGGCTCCTGCCGCCACGGCTTGACCCGTTCGACGTACTTGTTCGCCTCCTCGACGATCGTCCAGACCGCGGCGGCGGCGCGGCGGAAGTCGAAGCCCTCCAGCGCCTCGTGCACCCGTCCCGGCGCGCTCTCACAGGCTTCGACGAGGGTACGTCCGGCGACCGCGTCAACGGCGACCGCGGACGTTCCCGACGACTTGCTGATCTTGCGCCCGCCGACGGTCAGGTAGTCGTGGACGAAGATCTCGGCAGGCAGCGGCAGTCCCGCCGCGAGCAGCATCGCGGGCCAGTACACCGCGTGGAAGCGGATCACGCCCTTGCCCATCAGGTGGACCTTGCGCGGCTCCGCCACCCACCAGCGGTCGTAGTCGCCGCCGTCCAGCGCGGTGACGTAGTTGGCCAGGGCGTCCCACCACACGTACACCACCTGGGAAGGGTCCCCCGGCACCGGTATGCCCCAGCCGCGGGCCCGGTCCGCGGAGCGCGAGACGCTGATGTCGGCCAGCCCGGCCTCGATGAACGCCAGTACCTCGTTCCGCCGCGCGGCCGGCTCGATCCTGAGCCGCCCGCCGCGGATGAGGTCCAGTAACGCGTCCTGGTAACGCGACAGGCGGAAGAACCAGTTCTTCTCCGAGACCCGCTGCAACGGCGCCTCGTGCTCGGGACAGGGCCCCTCGATGCAGAACTGTTCGCAGCCGACGCAGTAAAGCCCCTCGTAGTGCCGCTGGTAGAGGTCGCCGTCGATCGTCCGCCAGATCCGCTCGACTCCCGGGCGATGCCCCGGATGATGGCTCGTCCGGATGAACGAGTCGAAGGACAGGTCGTACGACTCTCGCAGCCCCTCGAAGGCGGCCGCGTTCCGATCGACGAGCTCCCGCACCGGGACGCCCTCCGCCTCGGCGGCCAGCACGTTCTTCAGTGAGTTGTCGTCGGTGCCGGTCTGGAAGCGTACGGGCTCGCCGCGCCGCCGGTAGTGCCGGGCCAGCACGTCACCCTGCACGATCTCCAGGGCGTGCCCCAGATGCGGGCGGGCGTTGACATAAGGGATGGTGGTCGTGATGTACATCGTGTGTCTCCCGAGGAGCCCCGGACACGATGCGAGGCCCCGGTCGCAGGGCCTCGAACAAGACGTCGTCGGTGGAAGCCCCTACGGGGCCATCATCACCAGTCGCGTCGTCATGCGCTCATCGTAGCGTTGCGGATGAAACCGGCGCACTCGTAAATCACCGGCCCCACGGTGCCGCCGATGCCGGCCGCGCCGCCGAGCGACGTGGCGGCCCATGAACGGAGCCCGCGAGGCACCCGGCGTCACGGAGGCCCGCGATGGCGGATCTTCCAGATGATCAGGCCGACCGCGAAGACGGCGAGGCCCGCGAGCACGGACGTCAGCGGCAGGGTCGCCGCCAGCAGCAGGCAGAGGGCCAGTCCGAGCGCCGGTACGGCCTTGGGCGGGGCGCCCTCGTCCGGCCCGAGGGTGAGCGCGCAGGCGTTGGCGATGGCGTAATAGACCAGGACGCCGAACGACGAGAAGCCGATCGCCCCGCGCAGGTCCGCCACCAGCAGCAACCCGACCACCGCCACGCCCACGGCCAGCTCGGCCCGGCGGGGGACCTCGGTCGCGGAATGGACCTCGGCCAGGGGCTCGGGGAGGTCGTGCCGGCGGGCCATGGCGAGGACGGTGCGGGAGACGCCGAGAAGGAGGGCCAGCAGCGCCCCGAGCGCCGCCACCGCCGCGCCCGCACCGACCACCGGCCGTAACCAGGGCGCGCCGGACGCGGTGGCCACGTCGGCGAGCGGGGCTTCGGACGCGCCGAGCGACATGGGATCCAGCACGTACAGCGCGGTGACGGCGACCAGGGCGTAGACCACCAGCGTGACGGCCAGGGCGGCGGTGATGGCGCGGGGGATGGTGTGTGCCGGGTCGCGGACCTCCTCGCCGAGCGTGGCGATCCTGGCATACCCGGCGAAGGCGAAGAACAGCAGGCCCGCGCCCTGGAGAACATCCCACGGGGTGGGGTGGTACGCCTCGGCGACCTGCACCGCGATCGCGTAGAACCGGGCGACCTCGTCGGACTCGGGGATGAGTGCGGCGAGCCCCTCGGGAGAGAGGTCGATCCTCTGGTCCTTGTCGACGATGCGCGCGTTCGACGGCAGATCGTCCGCCGAGAGGGCACCGACCTCGGAGCCGGTCGCCGAGGAGGCGTCAGGGCCGTTCAGCAGCCCGATGGCGACCACCGCGACCAGGACCGCCAGCACGAACGCCACCATCACCCGGGCCGCCATGGCCGAGCGCTGAACGCCGAACAGGTTGAGCGCGGTCAGTGCCACCACGGCGGCGATGGCCAGGGGCCTGGCGAGGCCGGGCGCCACGTACGAGCCGAAGGTCAGCGCCATCGCCGCGCAGGAGGCGGTCTTGCCGATGGTGAAGCCCCAGCCCGCGAGGTAGCCCCAGACCGGGCCGAGCCGCCGCCTGCCGTAGACGTAGGTGCCGCCCGACTCGGGATAGAGGGCGGCGAGGCGTGCGGAGGAGGTCGCGTTGCAGTAGGCGACGACGGCGGCGAGGGCGAGTGCGGCGAGCAGCCACGTACCTGCGGCCGCCGCGGCGGGCGCGAAGGCGGCGAACACCCCGGCGCCGATCATCGCGCTCAGCCCCACGACCACCGCGTCGGCGGTGCCGAGACGCCGTGACAGCTCCACCCCGCCCTCCCCGTTCCACCGGCTGGCAGCCACTATGCACCACGGCGCCGACAAAAGAGCCGCGAGCTAATCCGGCTGGTCAGGCTTGTCCGGTGCGGGCACCACCAGCACCGGCCGGTGCGCGTGGTGCAGCACCCGGTCGGACGTGCTCCCGAGCAGCAGTGACTTCACCCCGCCCAGCCCCCGCGTCCCGGTGACGATCAGCGTGGCCCCGATCTCGTCCGCCACCTCCACAATGGCCGACCACACGGCGAGCGCGTCCGGCTCGCAACGCGGCGTGGCGTCGAACCCCGCCTTCCTGGCCAGCTCCGCGCCCTGCTCGGCGAGCTGCCTCATGGCCTGTCCGACGGCCTCGTCCTCGACGGGCGAATCATCGATGGGCATCATCAACCCGGCCGACGCCCGCACCGAGGCCATCCCCAGGCGTTCCCACACGGTCAGCACAACGGCGCGCCGGCCGGCCAGCAGCGTGCCCGCGAAGGCGATCGCCGCCTTGGCGTCGTCCGAGCCGTCGTACGCGATCAGAATGGTCGTTTCAGCTGCTTCCATAGCCGAGCTCTTTCCTGAGCGAGCCGTTTCACGCCCACGAGCCGGGTAGCCAGCGAATATGACAGTCACTCGATTCACAGACCTGCCTCTGGCCGACCGTGACCGCGAATGAGACGCGGCGGCGGCCGACAAACGCGTGCTGAAGGTCGTCCCGCGGGCCGTGATCTCCGCCGCCGCGGTCGTCGACGGTGCCAGGGGCGGGGTCGACGTGCCGAAGGGCGACCTCGATCGGATCAGGTCGCACCTGGCCGAGTACTACGCCAAGACGGGCGACACGCCACCCTGGGAACGCTGAATCGAGGGCTTGAGCAGGGACAGCCCGGCCAGGGCGAGCACCCCGACCTCGGTGATGACCACCAGCCGCTGGGTGAGCCCGGCGGGGATCTGGTCGTTGGACAGCGGGATGCCGAACATCCGCACGACGTAGGGGACCACGACGAGCAGCAGCGCGCCCAGCGCCACCGCGCTCAGGACCCGCACGGCCCTGGCGTACCGGACCCGCGCGTTGGCCAGCAGCATCCCCGCGGCCGGCATCACCAGGAAAGCGGCGAAGGCGGCATACCTATGGATGCCTCCCGACAGCGAAAGCGGCACTCCCGGGCGGTCCGTGGGAAAGGCGCCGATCAGGAACATGCTCCCGCCCCACGCCAGCAGCAGCAGGACGACCCAGAGGCTCGCACCGGCCCGGCGCAGCGACTCGGCGATCAGTGCCGAGCCGAACGCGAAGAGCGTCAGCGAGGTCGGCAGCAGCCATCCCAGGGGCTGGAAGGCGTACTCGCTGATCACGCTGTGCAGCGGGTCGAGACCCGACTCGGCGTGCAAGGTGAGCATGGCGCCGGCCCCGGTGCCGATGGCCGCGAATCCGCTGAGAAGCAATGCCTTCATGCTTCAAAGCTCGTGGAATACGGGCTTCCGGAGTATCGGAGATCGACCCGAACGGGCCCTGAACGACCCCTTAATACCTTGGTCGTAGCACTTCGGGTGGATGACCGCTGACCTGCGGGAAACCACCCCTTGGTGGGGTTGGCCTCCTCAGGGTAGGTACCGCCGGCGGTAGCCGATTTGACTTAGAGCGCGCTCTAAGGGCCAGTCTGTAGCTCTACCCGGAAACAGGCCTTCAGAGGATGGATATGGACAAGCGCACTCTCGGCACCGGCGGCCCGCAGGTCTCCGCCCTCGGACTCGGCTGCATGGGCATGTCTGAGTTTTACGGCCAAGGAAACGAAAATGAGTCGATAGCCGTCATTCACCGCGCGCTAGAGCTTGGCGTGAATTTTCTTGACACAGCCGATATGTACGGCAGTGGGCACAACGAGGAGCTCGTCGGCCGGGCCATCAAGGACCGCCGCGACCAGGTGGTGCTGGCCACCAAGTTCGGCATCAGGCGCGAGGGCGACAGCCGCTCCATCGACAACACCCCCGAGTACATCAGGGCCGCCTGCGACGCCTCCCTCCAGCGACTCGGCGTCGACCACATCGACCTCTACTACATGCACCGCCGCAACCCCCAGGTGCCGATCGAGGAGTCGGTCGGCGCGATGGCCGAGCTCGTACGGCAGGGCAAGGTCAGGCACCTGGGCCTGTCGGAGGTAGGCGCCGAGACGCTGCGCAAGGCCGCGGCCACACACCCGATCGCCGCCCTGCAGAGCGAGTATTCGCTGTTCACCAGGGACATCGAGGGCAAGATCCTGCCCGCGGCCCGCGAGCTGGGCATCGCGCTGGTGGCGTACTCGCCGATCAGCCGCGGCTTCCTCACCGGCACGGTCGCGCCCGCCGACCAGTTGCCCGACGACGACTTCCGCAAGTGGCTGCCCCGCAACTCGGGTGAGAACGCCGAGCACAACGCCCGGCTCACCGCCGAGGTCCTGCGGATCGCCGCGGCGGCCGGGATCACCGGCGCGCAGCTCTCCCTGGCCTGGCTGCTGGCCCAGGGCGACGACATCGTGCCCATCCCGGGCACCAAGCGGCTGAAGTATCTGGCGGAGAACGCCGCGGCCGCCTCGGTCACGCTGACCGCCGAGCAGCTGGCCGAGCTGGCGCGGGCTGTACCGGCTGACGCCGTACGCGGCTCCCGCTATCCGGACATGTCAGCGATCGAGTCGTGAGCCGGGCAGGTCAGCGATCGACCCGTGAGCCAGGCGGGTCAGCGATCGGCTAGTGAGCCGGGCAGGTCGAAGTACGCCCTGATCACGGTGGTGCCGGCTCGCGTGTGAACGCGGACCAGGTCGCTGAGCAGGTTGACGATCAGCAGGCCGCGTGAGCCGGGCGTACGCGGATCGACCGGCATCCGCCCGGCCAGCGGGTCGATGATGTGGCCGGTGTCGCTGATCTCGCACACCAGCCGGTCGGCTTCGACCCAGATCCTGATGAGCCCGGAGCCGCCGCCGTGATCGAGGCTGTTGGCGCCGAGCTCGGCGACCGTCAGACGGATGTCGTCGAGCTTGGCGCGGCTGAACCCGAGGTCGGCGGCCCGCCTGGCGGCCAGGCCACGCGCGGCGGCCAGGTTGGTGTGGTCGAAGCGGAGCGAGATGAAGTCGGCGGGCTCGCCCAGCGGCTGGTTGTGCCCGTCGACGACCTTCTGGGGCGCGTAGTCACCGCTGTGCCACTCGCCGGAGCCGTCGCGGAGCACGGGATGGGTCAGCTCGGCCTCGCGGATGACCCCGGGGTCGAGCCCGTCGAGGTCGTAGGGGCACAGGATCGTGACGTGGCGACCGGTGAACGCGTAGTTGATCAGGGCCTCGTGCTGGGCGCAGGCCGGATATTCCGTCACGGTGCGGCCCGGCCAGATGGGCTCGCCGATGATCCGTACATGACCGCCGGGGTGGCGGTCGGCGAACTCGTGGAGCACGGCGGGGATGATGCGTCCCGGGTTGCGCCCCGCGCTGGTCATGTCGAGCAGGAGCACCTCGTCGGCGTCGGGCCCCAGATCGGCCTGGATCAAGGCGAGATTTTTGGGCGGGACGGCGACGGCGACAGGCTCTCCCGAACTAAGCCCTTCACGGACAAAAGCCGTGGTGGCCGCCACATACTCCCGATCTCCTCGGTAGAAGAGTGCCGGGTGCACGAACGGGTCAGCCACCATCACACTTCAAGCTACCTCGCGATGAGGTCTTTACGGCAATCCGTTGGGTATCCAGGTGTTATGAAGAAACTCCAGATCGTGCGGCCCACGAAGCCCTCCCCCCGGCCGCTCCCCCTCGATCTGCGTACGCCCTCCGGCCGACCCCTCCCGTTCTGAAGCAGGTTCCGCTCGGCGTGGGGCAGCACCGTGACGACGAACGTACCGGGCTGGCCCCAGCTGGGAGCCCTCTAGTTCATACCCTGGCGGTCCGCTATCCGCATAAGCGCTGGTTCACCCACTGATGCAGCTCCAGATGCCCCGCTTTACATCGACTTGATACATATCGTGCTAGTGAGGTGCAACCAGGGATCAAGGGTTGCTCCATAGTGTCGCTTCGTCACTGAACGCAACGAAGGGCATTGGAACATGACTCCCCCTCGTCGTCGGATCGCCATCGCGATCGCGGCGCTTTCCCTTGCCGGCCTCACCACTGCCTGCGGTGCCATCGGCCAGGCGGTCGACTGCAACGAGGCCGCCAAGGAAGTGAACAAGATCACCCAGGAGTTCACCACTTCCATGAGCACTGCGGCCACCGACCCCAAGGCGCTCAACAAGGCCACCCAGGAGACAGCCGACAAGCTCAAGACCCTCGCCTCCAAGTACGACGGCGACCTGGCCGGGGCTCTCAACGACCTGGGTTCGGTGTTCGAGGGCATCAAGGTCGACGCGAAGGACCCGACCGCCGCGACCGACGCCATGGCGAAGATCCCGGCCGCCACGGCCAAGATCCAGAGCGCCTGCGGCTGATGAACCGCCGCCGCACCGCCCGCGGGGGGCGGAGCGGGGCGGCGGCCCCAGCGCGGTATAGGTGAAATCGGTCTACTCTTGCTGCCCGTGACGGGGGAAGCTCTGACAGCCGGTGTTGCCCGTTGGACGGCCCGGATCACGCCGAACCGCCTGCGCGTCGGGCTGATCGCCGTGGTCTCGGCCGCTGTTTACGCCGTGCTCGGCCTGGTCAAGCTGGCCACCTATCGCGCCAGCACGTTCGATCTGGTGATCGTTGACCAGGCCGTGCGCAACTACGCGCACTTTCGGCCACCGTACATCCCGATGGTCGGCGCCTTCCACGACCGGGGGCTCGACTACCTTCAGCTCGCCGACCACTTCTCGCCCATCTACGCGTTGCTGGCGCCGTTCTACTGGATCCATGACGGCCCGGCCTCGCTGATCGTGGCGCAGGCGCTGCTGTTCGCCGCCGCGATCCCGTTCATCTGGTTGTTCACCAGGCGGATGCTGGGGACCGCCCCGGCCTACCTGGTCGCCGTGGCCTACGCGCTGTCGTGGCCCGTCGCGCAGGCGATCGCGTTCGACGCGCACGAGGTGATGTTCGTCCCGCTGCTCACCGCGATCATGATCGAGCGCTACCACGCGGACCGTTTCCTGCCCGCCTTCACGGCGATGGGCGCGCTCCTCCTGGTCAAGGAGGACATGGGGCTCACGGTGATCGGCTTCGGTCTCTACCTCTTCGTCACCGGCGACAGGTTCCGCGGGCTGTGCTGCGCCGCGATCGGCCTCGGCGGGGTCATGCTGACCCGGGGCGCGCTCATTCCGCTGATCGGCGGCGAGAGCTCGGACTTCTGGGCCTATGGCCACCTGGGGCCCGACGTGCCCAGCGCGATCCTGACGCTGCTCCGCGACCCGCTGGCCGCCTTACTCCTGCCGTTCAGCGAGGAGACCAAGGTCGACACGCTCTTCCTGCTGGCCTGGCCGACACTGCTGCTCTGCCTGCTGTCGCCGCTGTCGCTGGTCGCGCTGCCGCACCTGCTCGAACGCATGCTGTCGGACCGCGACCTGTGGTGGCGGGCGGACTTCCAGTACAACGCCTTCACGGTGGTGATCCTGCTCTGCGCGGGCGTCGACGGGCTGTGCAGGCTGCTGCGCCGGCTCAAGCGCCCGGACGACCGCTCGCTCAAACTGGCCTGGTCGGCCGGCGTGTGCGTGGTCGCGCTCACCCTGGTGCCGAGGTTCTCCCTGGACCAGCTCTACCATCCGAGCTTCTACAAGGCCGAGGAGATCGCCACCGCGTCGGCCGCCGAGGCGGTGGCCAAGGTCCCGCGGGGCGTCACCGTCGAGGCGGCGAACTCCCTCGGACCCGCCCTGACGTCCCGCACCACGGTCCTGCTCTGGACGGGCGAGTCGCACGGCGCCGCCTGGGTGGTGGCCGACACGGCGCGCTGGCAGTACCCGTTCGGCTCCCCCGACGAGCAGCGCGCCCAGGTGGATCGGCTGGTGACCGAGGGCTACACGAAGGTGTACGACCGCGATGGATATGTGGTCTTACGTCGGACGTGATGGCGGCGATCTATCCGATGGCCTCCGCGTACGCCTGGTCGAAGCCCGCCAGGACGGTCGGCCAGGAGCCCGCCGACGGCGGGACGGCGCGGTTGTGGGCGATCATGCGCTGCCGTAGCTCAAGGTCCGTGGCCAGGCGGGCCACGGCGTCGGCCAGGTCACCGAGGCTGCGGCCGAGCAGTCCCTCCGTGCCGTGCCGGACGAAGTCGGCCACCCCGCTCTGGGCCCGCGCCACCACGGGGAGCCCGGCGGCCCGAGCCTCCAGGGCGGCGATCCCGAACGACTCGCGTGGCGCCGGCGCCACGAACACGTCGGCCGACTCCAGCACCTTGGCGATCTGCTCGCGGGTGTAGCGTCCCGGCAACGAGACCCAGCCCGTCATGCCGTGCCGGGCCAGATACCGCTCCATCTGGGCGCGCGCCGGCCCGTCGCCGATCACCGTGGCACGCAGCGGGACGCCCGCCGGGACCCGGGAGCGCACCATGTCGAGCAGCTTGAGCAGCCGCACCGGCTGCTTGCGCGGCGCGAGACGCCCCACCGCCACGATGTGCACCTCGGAGTCCCGCGCGGCCGACGGTTCGCCGTCTGAGAAGTCGCCTGAGAAGTCGCCTGAGAAGTGGCGCCAGCCCGACAGGTCGAGGCCGTTGGACACCACGTGCACGGGCACCCCCTCCCCCGCGACCGACCGGATCGGCGCCGCCGCCGCGTTGCTGACCGTGGTGGCCACCAGCCCCCAGCTCTGCCAGCCGTACGCCAGCCGCAGCAACCGGTAGACGCCACGCGTGACGGGATCCCACATGCTGTGCACGGTCACCACGCACGGAATTCCGGCCCGCCGCGCGGCCCGCACCCCCATCCAGGCGAACGGCGAGACCGCACCCATGTGCACATGCACCACATCGGGCCGCGAGGAGGTCAGCCGCCGCGTGAGATGCCCCACTCCGAACGGGTGGACCGGCAGGTCGAAGGGCATCCTGGCGACGATCCTGTGGACCCCGGGCAGCGTCTCGCCCTTGGTCGCGGTCGCCACATCGACGGCGTGGCCGGCCTCGCGCTGCGTACGCACGAGGTCGGCGACCTGAACCTCGATCCCCCCGAGTCGCGGCAGGTAACAGTCACTCACGTGAAAGATCCGCACCCCTCCCAGACTAATCTGGGCCTTGTGCCTCCACGTACCGCTGTGTTCTTCCACGCCCATCCCGACGACGAGGCCCTGCTGACGGCCGGCACGATGGCGATGCTCGCGGCCGAAGGTCACCGCGTGGTCCTCGTGGTGGCGACCGCCGGCGAGCGCGGCCTGGCCGAGATGGGGCCGGGCGAGGAGCTGCGCGCCACCCGGCTCAAGGAGCTGTACGAATCGGCCGCGCTGCTCGGCTGCGCCCGCGTCGAGTGCCTCGGCTACGGCGACTCGGGCCTGAGCCCGCAGGGCGGGAGCGCCGAGGAACGGCCCGACGACGCCTTCATCGACGCCGACTCCGAGAAGGCGGCCGGAAAGCTGGCCGCCATCCTGGAGGAGGAGAAGGCCGACCTGCTGTCGATCTACGACCCGGCGGGCGGCTACGGCCATCCCGACCACGTCAAGGTGCACCGGGTGGGCCGGCGGGCGGCGGAGATCGCGGGCACGCCGGTCGTGCTGGAGGCGACGGTCAACCGCGACCCGCTGGTCAGGCTGCTGAAGCTGGCGGGGAAGTTCTACCGGTTCCCGCCCGAGTTCGACGTACGGACCTTCGAGAGCGCCTACTCGGCGAGCGAGACGATCACCCACCGGGTCAATGTCCGGAAATATGCGAAACAGAAGCGGGCGTCGATGTCCGCGCACGCCTCCCAGGCCACCGGCGGCGACAGCGACCGCACGCTGGCCGTCATGCTCAAGGTGCCCGGCCCGATCTACCGGCTCGTCTTCGGCACCGAATGGTACGTACGGCGTGATCTTCCACCCGGCACCCGCCTCCGTCATCCCCTGGACCAGTGGCCGAAATGAGTCCCCAGTATGATCCGGGCCGCCCCCGCGACCGGCAGACTGTACCCCGATGAAGAACAGATGGCTCCAGATCACGCTGTCCGCGCTGTCCCTCGCGCTGGCCGTGGTCCTCGTCGTTTACCTGCCGCAGATCGTCCACGCGCTGACCGGCAAGCCCGTGTCCTGGCACGAGATCGGCAAGCTCTTCGGCACCCTCAGCGTGGGCACGATCGCGCTGATGAGCGCGCTCTGGCTGCTGAGCCTGCTGGCCTACACGTTCGTGCTCACCAACTCGCTGCCGGGCCTCAACAACGGGCAGGCGCTCGCGCTCAACGCGGCGGGCAGCGCGGTGAGCAACCTGCTGCCGTTCGGCGGCGCGGCCGGGGTGGCGCTGACGTTCGGGATGACCCGGGGCTGGGGGTTCGCCAACCGGCCGATCGTGGTGATGACCCTGGTCAGCGGCATCTGGAACACTCTGTTTAGATTCATCCTGCCCGCCGTCGGCATCATCGCGCTGCTGGCGGCCGGCAAGGCGCCCAACGCGACGGTGGCCAAGGCCGGCTGGGTGGGCGCGGTGTCGATCCTGGTGCTCTGCGCGGTGGTGGCCGCCGCCCTCTACTGGGACCGCGCCGCCGCCCTCCTGGGCAAGGGCCTCGACGTCCTCGTACGGCTGCTCCGACTGAAGTTCCACGCCTCCGACGCGCTCAACCGGCTGCGCAAGGACACCGCCGAGATCGTGAGGTCGCGGTCGATCGCACTGTCGCTGGCCATGATCTTCTTCCTGGGCTTCCAGTGGGCGATCATGGTCGTCTGCATGCACGCCACCGGCGCCTATCCGGGGCTGGCCCAGTCGATCGCCGTCTTCGCCCTGTCCCGCGTGCTCACCAGTGCGCTGGTGACGCCGAGCGGCGCCGGCATCATGGAGAGCGGCGTGGTGATCCTGATGACCGGCGCCTTCGGTGTGGCAGCCGCTCCGGCGACCGCGACCGCACTGCTCTTCGGCTTCTGGACTTACACTATCGAGATCCCGTTCGGCGGCCTCGCACTAGGCGCGTGGGCGCTTCTGCGCAGGCGCAATGCTAGGAACGCCGACGCGGAGCCCCCGTCCGCGATCTCGAAGGCCCCTCAGTGACAATCCCAAACCCAACTGGCGTTAATCAATCACGGCTCTTGTGCGTGATTCGGAAGCCCGCATAGCGTGGCGGCTGACATGGTGGCGTTCCGAGTTCTGGGGCCAGTCGAGGCGTACGAACACGACGACGAACTCGACCTCGGCGGGTTGCGGCAGCGCGCCGTCCTCGCCCGACTTCTCGTGGCCAGAGGTCAGGTCGTGCCGGTTGACACCCTCCTCTACGACTTGTGGGATGACGACACGGCCAAGGGAGCCCAATCGGGGCTCCAGGTTTACATCTCCCGGCTGCGCCGGGTGCTGGAGCCCGGCCGTCCGCGTGGCGGGCCCAACCGCCTGCTGGTGACCGTCGCCTCCGGCTACGCGCTGCGGGTGGCGCCCGACCAGGTCGACGCGCTCAAGTTCGAGCAGTTGGTCAGGGCGGCGGGCGAGCACCTCGAAGAGGGCGATCCGCAGTCGGCCCGCGCTCGCCTGGAGAAGGCGCTCGGCCTGTGGCGGGGCACCCCCTATTCCGACTTCGCCGACCAGCAGTGGGCGGAGGCCGAGGTCAACAGGCTGACCGAGCTGCGGCTGGTGGCGCGCGAGCGGCACGCCGACACCGGGCTGCGCCTCGGCCTGCCCGCCGAGACCGTCCCCGACCTGGAGGCGCTCACCTCCGAGCACCCGCTGCGCGAGGAGGGCTGGCGATTGCTGGGCCTCGGCTTCTACCGCTGCGGCCGGCAGGGCGACGCGCTGGCGGCGCTGCGCCGGGCCAGGGGCATCCTGGCCGACGAGCTCGGCATCGACCCGGGGCCCGCGCTGCGCAAGCTGGAGTCCGACATCCTGGCCCAGTCGCCCGAGCTGGAGCTGAGCGTCGCCCCGCGCCCGTCCAGGCCCGTGCAGCAGCCCACCGACACCTGGCCGCCCAGGCCGGCCGCCCCGGTCGAGCCGCCGCCGCTGGAGCCCGAGCCGTTCGTCGGCCGCGACGCCGAGCTGGCCAGGCTCACCACGGCCGCCGCCCGCACCGGCAGGTTCCAGGTGGCGATCGTCGCGGGCGTGGCGGGCGCGGGCAAGACCACGCTGCTGCGCCAGCTCGACGGCAAGCTCACCGGCGACGGCTGGATCACCTCGTCCGGCGCCTGCCCGGACTCCAGCGCGACACCGCCGGGCTGGGCGTGGGTGGAGATCCTGCGCACCCTGGTGGGGATGACCGGCGCGGGCGAATACGCCCAGTTGCTGGCGCCGCTGCTGGACGACGCCGACCCCGATCCCGACGACGACGAGGTGTCCGGCGGCTTCCGGCTGCACCGGGCGGTCGGCGGCTACCTCGCCGGGGTGGCGCGGCGCGCGCCGGTGCTGCTCACGCTCGAGGACCTCCACTGGGCCGACGACCAGACGCTGGCGCTGCTTCGCGCGCTGCCCAGCCTGCTGGCCACCAGCAGGGTGCTGCTCGTGGTCACGTGCAGGGAGAGCGAGCTCGACGACCGCCAGTCCGACGTGCTGGCCTCGCTCGCCCGGCTCGGCCCGGTCCGGGTCGGGCTGTCCGGCCTCGATCCGAAGGCCGTGGGCGAGCTGGTCAGGGCCACCTGCGTGCGCGAGATCGACGAGGACGCGGTCGAATCCATCGTCGAGCGCACCGGCGGCAACCCGTTCTTCGTGCGCGAGACCGTACGCCTGCTCGACTCCGAGGCGGCGGCCGACCGGGCCAGCGCGGCCGAAGTGCTGTCGCGGGTGCCCACCGGGGTCCGCGACGTGCTGCGGCGGCGCATCTCCCGGCTGCCCGCCGGGGCCCAGCAGATCCTGCTGCAGGCGGCGGTGATCGGTCGCGACGTCGACGTCGACGTGCTGGTCGACGTGGCGGGCGACGAAGACGCCGTGGTCGAGGCGGTCGAGGCGGCGCTGCTGGCCGGGCTGGTGACCGAGCCGGGGCCGGGGCTGCTCAGGTTCGATCACGACCTGGTGCGTGACACGATCTACTCCGACGCCTCACGGCTGCGCCGCACCCGGTTGCACGCGGCGGTCGCGGCGGTCATCGAGCGGCGCACGCCGTCCGACGTGGCGGCGCTGGCGCACCACTACTTCCTCGCCGACGCCGCGGACAAGGCCGTCCACTACGCCGGGCTGGCCGCCGAGCAGGCCGAGCGCAGGTTCGCGCACCGCGAGGCCGCCACGCTGTGGGAGCAGGCCATCGCGGCCTTCGACCGCACCGGTGGCGACACCAAGGAGCGGCTGCAGCTCATGCTCCGCCGGATCAGGGCCCTGGCCCTGTGCGGCGACATGACGGCGGCCAGGCTGCTGCGCCGCGAGGCCATGGACGCCGCGCTGCCGCTGGGCGACCTGGAGATCACCGCGCGGGTGGCGGCGTCGCTCGCCGTACCGCACAAGGGGATGGCCCGCGACTTCACCCGCACCGCGTGGGAGATCGTCGACGTCACCGAGAAGGCGCTGATGGAGCTCCCCGAAGGGGAGCAGACGCTGCGCGCGAGCCTGCTCACCACGCTGGCGCTGGAGCTGGAGGGCTCCTCGTCGCCCGAGCGGGGGCGGCAGGCGTCGCTGGAGGCGCTGGAGCTGGCCAGGCAGAGCGGCGACCCGACGCTGCTCGCGGCGGCCCTCAGCGGGCGGCTGCGCCAGTCCTATGACATCCCGGCGGTCGACACCCGCGAGAACATCGGCCGCGAGCTCCTGGAGGTCGCCCAGCGATCCGGGCAGATGGCCACGCAGGCGCTGGCCCATCTGGTGCTGCTCGAATGCGCGGCGGCGCGCGGCGAGTTCTCCGTCGCCGACGAGCACGCCGCCGCGGCCGACCGGCTGGCCAGACAGTACGACCTGTCGGCCCCGGCGGCCGTCTGCGCCTGGTACGCGGGCCAGCGGTTGATGATCGCCGGCGACTACGGCGGTGCCGAGCGGGCCTACCGCGACGCGGCCAGGATGACCAGGCAGGCGGGCATGCTGGAGGGCCGCCAGGACCTGCCGGTGATCACCACGTTCTGCCTGCACCTGGTCGACGGGCGGGCCGCCGAGACGATCGGGCTGCTCTCCGAGAAGCACCAGGGCGGCGCGAAGTGGACCCTCGACGCCTACGCGCTGGCGCTCGCCTCGGCGGGTCACGTGTCCGACGCCAAGGCCGTGGCCGCCGTACGCCCGCCCGTGCGGCCCGACTTCCTGTACGAGCTGGCGATGACCTGGCGGGCGCTGGCCGGGATGCTGCTCGACGACCGCGAACGGATGATCGACTGCTATGACAAGCTCAAGCCGTTCGCGGACCGCATCGCGGGCGCCGGCACCGGCGTCGTGGCCCTCTGGCCGGTGGCGCTGACGCTCGGCGACCTGGCGGTGCGGCTGGGCCAGCCGGACGCGTCGCGGGCCCACTACGAGAAGGCACTGGAGGTGGCCCAGCGGGTGGGCGTGCCGCGCTGGGTGGAGGCGGCGCAGCGGTCGGTCAGCAACTCACCTGGAAGCGGTCGCTCTTGACGGTCTTGGCACCCTCGACGGTGAGCTCGATGCGATACCAGCCGGGGTTGGCCGAGATGCTGGGCTTCCAGTCCACGGTCTTCTTGTCGCCGGCGAAGCCGTCGTAGTTGACGAAGTAGGTGTGCCAGGTGTGGGTGTCGGCGCTCCAGCGAGCCAGCCGCCAGTCGTACATCACGGTCCGGTCGGGGCCGGGGCCGGGGTTGACGACCACGCTGCGGGCCACGAACGTCTTGACGCACCCGGTGCCGCCCGGCAGCGCGCTGACGCTGACCTTGCCCGCCTTGGCGGGCGGCGCCGTCCGGGTGCTGAGGGAGGAGGTGATGGGCAGTTCGCGGGACGACAAGGTGACGGTCTGCGTGGGCCGTGGCGCGGAGCTGGCGGTGCCGTAGGCCGAGAAACCGACGTAGGCTCCGGTGAAGGCGAGAGCCGCCACGAAGAGCTTGGCCGTGTTGGCCGTGCCGGAGACCAGAACCGCACTGCTTCTCGTTGCCATGATCGGCACTCCTTCTCACTCACCTACAGGTGTATGCGAAGGTGGTTGAACCCTGCTTGTCGGCGAGTTGCACCCTGGTATGGCGGCGACTTGCCCCTTGAACTAAGGTAAGGCTGACCTAAAACGCGCGACGGGGGTGTGGGGGGTCCTGATGCGACGTCTGGCGATCACCATCGATCCCGTGGGGCCGATCTGGCTCGGAGTCGTGCTGATCATCGCCCTGTTCGGCGCGTTCCAGGCGTACTACTGGATCGGCCGCAAGCTCGGCGAGCGGCTGTACGACTCGCGCATCGGCGTCAAGCTCGGCCGGGAACGGATCGCGAAGGTCGAGGGCGTCGTCGAGAAGTGGGGCGCGTTCGCGGTCTACGGGTGCTTCTGGGTGCCCATGCTCCGGCACACGCTGCCGTGGGTCGCCGGGGCGCTGCGCGTCTCCTACCCCTGGTACGTCGTGGCCAGCGCGCTGGGCTGCCTGACCTGGGCGCCCATCTGGTGGTTCGGCCTGACCGCGCTGATCTGGGCCTGGCTCCAGGTCGCCGCCCGGTCACCGATCACGGCGGCGGTCCTGGCCGTGCTGTTCGTCGGCGGGGTGGTCGGGTTCGTCGTGTGGCGCAGGAAGAAGCGGGCCGAGAAGGCGCTGGCCGCCTGACGCCGGGGATTTCGCGGCTTGAGGGCAAGTTCGGCATATTTAGCGATGATCACCTGCGACCATGGCTGGCATGCATATTGGGGGTTTCATTGGCTCCGCCGTACTCGCCGTGGTCGTCGGGGTCTCGTCGCCCGCGACTGCCGCGCAGGCGGCGGACGCACCCGCGGTGGCGGCCAAGTCCGCGTATGTGATCGATTCGGCGGGAACGATCCACTTCAGCAAGCGCGAGACGCGCCGGGTCCCGGTCGCCAGCCTCGTCAAGGTGATGACGGCCTACGTGGTGCTCCGCGAGGCCAAACTGGGTGACACCATCACGATCACCGCAGCCGACGTCAAGCACGCGACCCAGAACGGCGCCACGACCGCGGCACTGAAGAAGGGCGAGCGGCTCACGGTCAGGGATCTGTTGTACGGGCTCATGCTCCCCTCGGGGGCCGACGCCGCCAGCGCGCTGGCCAGGACGTACGGGCCGGGCAACGCGGCGTTCGTGGCCAAGATGAACGCCGCGGCCCAGCGGCTGCACCTGGCCGACACCCGCTACACCAACCCCGACGGCCTGCCCACCCCCGGTAAGGGCGGTTACTCCACGGCCGTCGACCAGGTCAAGCTGGCGCAGGCGGCGCTCGGCGACACGACGTTCAGGACGGTCGTCGGGCAGACGGAGCACAAGGTGGCCAAGACGGCGGCGCACCGCGCGCACACCTGGCGCAACACCAACAAACTGCTGAAGCAGGCCGACGGCGTGCTGGGCGTCAAGACCGGCTACACGAGCACGGCGGGATTCTGCCTGCTGTTCGCGGGAGAGCGCGGCGGCCGGCAGGTGGTGGGCGTACTCCTCGGGGACCAGGACGCGCGCCGCTTCAGCACGGCCGAGAAGCTGCTCGACTTCGCGGGCGAGCAGATCGCCGGCGGTTGACCCGCCGGTGCCGGCGATGACCTGGCGACCGGCCAGGTCATCGCCGGCCCGTGACCGCTTCCGGCCAGACCTGACCTCGCGCACGGTCGAGCGCCCCTCAGTCTCGAAGGAATCCCTGGTAGCCGTTGGCCGCCACTTCAGCGCATTTATCCCGATATACGCCGACACCGCCGACGTAAGGCATGAAAACCCGAGGCTTGCCGGGGATGTTCGCCCCCATGTACCAGGAGTTCGCCCGGGGGAACAGCGTCAGGCCCGCGATCTCGTTCACCTGCTCCACCCACGCGTCCTCAGCCAGCGGATCCGCGTCAAGGGTCTGCCCGCCTAACCGGTCCAGGCACTCCGCGATCCAGTCCACATGCTGCTCGATCGAGACGATCATGTTGCTCAGCACCGACGGACTGCCCGGCCCGGTGATCGTGAACAGGTTGGGGAAGCCGGCGCTCATCAGCCCGAGATAGCTCCTGGGCCCCGCCCGCCATTTCTCCCTCAGCGACAGCCCGCCCTTGCCGCGGATGTCGATGGCCAGCAGCGGCCCGGTCATCGCGTCGAACCCGGTGGCGTACACGATCACGTCAACGGGATGCTCACGGTCGGCCGTACGCACGCCATCGGGGGTGAGCTCCCTGATGGGTGTGGTCCTGAGATCGGCGAGCGTGACGTTCGGACGGTTGTAGGCGGCGTAGTAGCCCGTGTCGACGCACACGCGCTTACTGCCCACGGGGTGATCGCCGGGGAGGAGCAGGTCGGCCACCGCCGGGTCCCGTACGGTGGCGCGGATCTTGCCGCGGACGAAGTCGGCGGCCGTCCTGTTCGCCTCCTCGCTGATCATCAGGTCGGAGAACGCGCCGAGGAAGGCCAGGCCGCCGCGCTCCCAGCGCGCCTCGAACTCGCGTCCCCGCTCCTCATCCGTCACCATCAGGGCGGAGTCGGGGTTCGGGTTGGTCAGGAGCCCGCTGTGTGAGGTACGGAGCTGGTGACGGAGCTCGTGGTGGTTGGCCTTGAACCACTGGTCGTCCTCGGGCCGCAGCGGCCCGTTGCGCGCGGGGACGCTGAAGTTGGGCGTCCGCTGGAACACCGTCACCTGCTCGGCGCTCTCCGCGATGACCGGAATGGACTGGATGCCGGAAGAGCCGGTGCCGATGACCGCCACCCGCCGCCCGGCGAGGTCCACGCCCTCGGCCGGCCACCGTCCCGTGTGGTAGCTCGGCCCCCGGAAGGAGCCGGGCAGCCGGGGCAGGTTGGCCGCGGACAGGCAGCCGACGGCCGTGACGAGGTAGCGGGCCGACAGCCGTTCGCCGCCGTCGGTCTCGACCACCCACGCCCCGGGCGCGTCCCAGGAGGCGGTCGTGACGCGGGTGTGCAGCTCGATGTCGCGGCGCAGGTCGAAGCGGTCGGCGACGTGGTCGAGGTAGCGGAGGATCTCGGGCTGCGTGGCGTACCGCTCGGTCCAGGTCCATTCGCGCTGGAGATCCTCGGCGAAGGAGTAGGAGTACTGGAGGCTCTCGACGTCGCAGCGGGCTCCGGGGTAGCGGTTCCAGTACCAGGTGCCGCCGACGCCGCCACCCGCCTCCAGAACGCGAGCCGACATGCCCAGGCCGCGCAGGCGGTGGAGCATGTACAGGCCCGCGAAGCCCGCACCGATGATGATCACGTCGTGGTCGGTCGATCCTGGGGGCATCGCTCCTCCATAGGCGATCGAGGCGGTCCTCCCCTATAGGAGAACACGACCGTCAGGGCGGCAGCCGAAGATCGCGGCGGACCGTCCTAGGGGCATCCCTTGGTCGAGCCCTGAGGCGCCCGATCCGCCACCGACCTACGCTGGGTCCCACCTGCGGCCCGAGGTGCGCATGGTGACTTCCTCCATCGAATGCGGGGGGCTCGATGGCTCAAGCACCATTCGCCCGAGGGACCGATAGGCAGGTGGGCGATCACTGGCTCGGCAGGCGGCTCGGCTCCGGCGGACAGGGGGTCGTCTACGAGGTCTACGACAGGGACGGCACCTGAGTAGCCGTCAAGCTGCTCAGGCTCGGCTGGATGGAAAGGGCGCAGGCCAGAGCCCGTTTCGCCAAAGAGGTAGCCGCCACCCGCCGGGTGGCGGCGTTTCGCGTGGAACTCGCTGCCATCACCGAGCCCGGGCCCCGGACCCGGGTTTTCACATGCGGAGCGATTCCGGGGCCGTGCCGGTCGGCGGGCGCAGCTTCAGTCGGCCCGGCGGCCCGATCGGTGGCTTGGGTGGCTCGGCCGAGGGCCGTCCCGTGGGGGCCGGTGGTTTGTCCGCCGCCGCCAGGCAACCCCGGCACGGCGCCCACAGGAAGCCCGACCACGCCGAGGAGCCGTTCCACGCCGATCCGGTCCACTGCCAGGACCAGGCGGTCGTCGCGTAGTAGCGGTTCTCGCCACAGGCGCCGCCCCAGCCCCATGTCGGCGCGAACGTGAACGACGACGAACCCGACACCTGCCCGGTGCCGCCGCACTGCACCCAGGTGCTGCCGTCCCAGTAGTAGAGGAGGTTCTCGCTGATGTGGGTGGTGCGCCACCGGCTGCCGTTGTGGTAGGAGAAGTCGTCGCCCCCGGTGTGGACGCCGTCCGGCAGGAATTCCATCCGCGACCGGGTGCCGTGCTCATAGCTGCCCGTGCTGGAGGTGGCCCAGCCGTAGCTGAAGATCCAGTAGTTGGGCGGTCCCAGTTCCTCGAACTCGGGCTTCCAGATGTAGTCGTCGATGTCCCCGTCGTAGGCGCAGATCCAGGTCTCGCCGCTGACGGTGACGATGTCGTCCTGCGCCGCATCGTCGCACTGGTTGCCGGGGTAGTCGGCGTACGCGGCGCCCTGGCCTATGACCAGGGTCGCCGCCATGAGTAAGAAGGTCGTGAGCATGTGCCGCCAGCCGGGAAACGGGGCTTTCACAACGCACGCTTCCGCGAATTCTTCATGATCATGCGCACAAAGTAACTTCGGCCCAGGACTCCGTCAAGACGCACCTTACTCATCGTTACCAATAAGCTGGAAATTCACCGCGCATTCCCAGGGGACGATATAAATCTGCGCTCCATGAATCCGTGAGCAATCCAGCTGAACTACCCCGGCAGACGCACGCCGATCCATTCGCCGACGGCCCAGGAGTCGTCGAGTTCCGTTCCCGTGATGGCTTCGGCCAGGGAGAAGGCGGCCCCTCCCGGATACTCGCTCCACTCGTGGACGTCCACGCCGAGGCCATTCGCCCAGTCACGGATCTCCCGAACCTCCGGGTCGTCCTCGCCGATGTCGTCGGCGTCGAAGTCATGGGTGACGCGGCCCTGGACGGCGTACGTGAGGTACGTGCCCCGCTCCCCAGCGACGATGTTGAGCGCCCGCCCGCCCTGAGACAGTGCGGTGAGCACCGCGTCATCGGCCCCGCGACTGCTCCGCACCTCCAACACCGCCACCCACCCCGCGACCTCCCGGATGAGCAGGCGCACCCCGATGGGATCGGCCGCGAAGCCGTCTTCGACCTCGTCCTGGACGGTCACCGCGCGGGGATGGGTCAAGTCCTCGCTCCGGGCGTTGAAGGTCTGGACGACCTCCGCCACTGTGGCGCCGGAAATCCAGGTGGCGCACATGAACTCGTCGAGCTGTGCCCAGGAATCACGGGCAGCGTACACATATGCTCCTCGATCGATGGTTCTCCGCCATACGGAATCGCGAACATGCCCCGTCCGGCCGATGCTGGATTCGTGATCTTTTACCCCGATACTGGTCCCGCTCGCAAGACGCGGACAGCCGAGGAGGAACCGGGTGGAGGCCAAAGGTCGTACGGCTGAGATCATGATCGCCGAAGCCCGTAAGGCATTCTGGGTGATGGTCGGGTTTCTGGCTGTCATCTGGCTGCTGCAGATCGTCAACTGGGCCTCGGGCTACGCGCTGAGCTACGACTACGGCCTGCGGCCGTGGGATCCGGCGGCCCTGCCGAACATGGTGTCGTCGCCATTCCTGCACTGGAGTTGGGAGCACATCGAGGCCAACTCGGGGCCGCTGTTCATCTTCGGTTTCCTGTCCGCCTATCGGGGCGTCACCAAGTTCCTCAGCGTGACGGGGCTCATCATCGTGGTCAGCGAACTCGGCGCCTGGTTCACCTCTGATCCACGGACGGTCGGCGTAGGCGCGAGCGGCGTCGTCTTCGGCTATTTCGGCTACACCCTGGTGCGCGGCATATTCGACCGGCATCTGATCGACATCGTGGTGGGCGTGGTCATGGCCCTGTCCTTCGCCTATCAATTCGCCGGGCTGCTGCCCCAGGAGGGCGGCATCGGCTGGCAGGCGCATCTGTTCGGCTTCTTCGCCGGCGTGGTGGGCGGCTGGTTGTTCCGCGACCGCGGCAGCCGTGCCCGGCCGGCCCCGGCCTCACCGGAGCCGAGCTCCAGATCCGCGCTACTGAAGGAACTGGACGACCTGGGGCTCTGACGGCCGGGTGATCAAGGGCAGCCCGTACGAACCGGGTAGACCCGTACCGTCTTGGGCTCGCCGCCGCCCTTGCCTGGACAGAGGCGCACGACGCTCGGCGCCGAGTCGTCGCGGTTTCCGTAGTTGTCGAAGGTGATGTTTCCGCTGGCGCCGCCAACTGTCGCGCCGCCCTGGACGAATCCGCCGAGCGCGGCGTTGATCCGGGACGAGGTGACCGGCTCCTTCGCGGTGAGCGTGTTGACGGCGCCGGCGACGACGGCCATGCCGTCGAAGCCGGTGATCGCCCATCCGCTGTCCAGGTGCGCGGGATCGAAGCCGAGCGCGGCGAACGACTGCCGCAGCACCCTCATTCCCCCTTCTTTCGGCAGCAGGTCGGGGTCGGCCAAAGGCGTGTAGATAAGGCGAACGGTCCCATCCACGAACATCGGGGTGCTGAGGGCCGCCACCCGTTGCTGCTCGAGATTCGGATCGACCTCCACGGCCCGCATCCGCCCCGCATCCGAGGTGCTGAGCACCGTGATGCTGGTGAACTGGCACTGGCCGAGCTCGGACTGGTCCGCGATGCTCTTGAGGAACTGCGGCAAGTGGGTGGCCCGCGCGGCGTAGAAGACGCTCACCGGCCCCGCGCTGGCACAGACGCGCTGCGCCGACTGCTTCACGGTCGCCGGGTCCCCCGGGTCGAACTTCACCTCCCGCAGAGGACGCGACTTCGGGTCGAACCTCGCATGTACGAGCGGCAGCGTCGTGCACGTATACGGGTCGTCCATGGTGATCGGCGTCATGATGAAGGTGAGCGTCCTCTTGCCCGGCCCCAGATATTTGGCGAGCTGCTCGATCTGAACCGCGTTGCGGTAGGAGACGCGGTAGAAGTAGCCCAGTCCGATGCCGTTCTTGTAGGTGTGTGACGGGTCGCAGCGCCCGTAGTCAGGCCTGTCCTGCTGCGAGCCGTTCCCGTCGAAGCCCTCGGCCGTGATCACGTTGCCGACCATAGGGATCTTGCGCTGGGCCAGCACCAGGGCGGCGTCGGCCGTCTCCTGCCGGCTCAGCCCCATGCCGGTCACGGCGACGACGCCCTCGTCGGCGAGCAACTCGGCCATCTTGGTCGCCGCCTGTTCTCCGGCGCCCATCTGGGCCACCCGCAGCTTTATCGGATGCACGCACTCGGCCTTGTTGCCGTTGGCGTTCGCCTGCTCCGCGACGATGCCTTCGAGCTGGTGCAGCGCCCGGCCGCCGCTCTCCGCCGACGTCAGGGTCATCAATGCGCCGACCCACACCGCCTCGGCACCCGAAGCGCACGAGCCGTCCTTGGCCGCCTCGTTCTGCCGCGCGATCTTACTCATCACATCCGTCAGCTCGCGACGGTCGAAAGCGTACGGCCCCACGGTGAGACCAACGCATTCGCCCTCCTGCTTCCATACGCCGTTCAGCGGCTGCCACCCGCAGGAGAACCTGTCCGACAGCCACGGAACGCCCTTCACCACGCCTGGTACGAGGGCGCCGAGGGCCATGACGGCGCCGAGCGGGCGCCACCAGTGCCACCACTGCCTCGGGAACCGCCCCCGGTTCGGCCAGATCCGCCATATGTAGGTGCGGGTGCTCATGGTTGTCGGCTCCAGTCGGCGGATCCCGGGCGAGTACGGAGTGCCGCGGTCAGGCGAGGGCATCGGCGAGCTTCTGGTAACACTGGGCGCGTTTGAGGAAGGAGAGCGGATCCACGTCGGAGAGCCGCCTGCACTCCTCGGCGGCGATGATGTAGCGGCCGCGGCGCAGCCCCCGGTCACTGAGCAGGGGGTCGGCGAGCTGATGCAGAGCGGCGACGAGCTGGGAGACCGCCGCGCAGCGCGGCTCCGCCGCCACCCGGGCGGAAGCGGGTCCGCCGCGCGGCGGGCGGAGATCGGGCGTGGCGACGATCCGATCGAGACAGCTCAGCCACTCGGCGCCCGAGACCTTGTCCAGGAGCCTCAGCAGCTCGGCCACGACTGTCTCGCGGTTGCCCAAGGCCAGCTCGTGATGGAGTTTGCCGCAGATGTCCTGATCCGGCGTGTGGTCACGGAGCCGTTCGAAGACCCTGGTCCAGCAGGCCTGGTGGCTGTCCGGGCGCGCGGCCAGTTCGCGCAGCAGCAGAAAGCGGACGAACGGCGCCATCGCCCATGGGCCCTCAGCCCGGGGTTCCCCGGGTGAGGATACGGGCCACAGCGACGGTGAGACGAGCAGGATGGGCTCCCCCTGGACCGTGTTGTCCAGGAGCGGCGTCAGGCACTGCGCCTCGTCGTTGTCCCGCGCCCCGGCCAGCGTGATCAGCGCCCCTCTGAGGTGCTCGTCGAAGCGCCGCCGCGGGCTCAGATCCACCGTGATCTTGTTGATCAGGTGGCCGTCCATCGTCTGTTCCAGGTCCGGCAGATGCTCGGAGAGCACCCGTCCCAGGTCGTCGATGAGATCCGGATCATCCCGGAGCCGCGCGAGCACGAGGTCCGTGGCCTCGGCGTGCCCGCCGGTGAGCCGCCGGACGGCGCTGGTGATGGTGCCGGTGCCGAGAGATGGGGGCCACCAGGTGAGATCCGCCTCCACGATGTGCTCGATGGCGTCGGTGGTGATGCCTTCGAGGAGTACGCGCAGCCACGGGCCGGTCCTGTCGAGGTCGTCGGCGGACAGGCGGGGCAGCGCGGACTCGGGCCATTGCGCCGCCCGGCCGTACAGGCCGACCGAATCGGCCAGTGTGTAGCCGCCGCTGGCGGTGATCACGGTCAGGGGATCTCGGGGCACCTGGTGACGTGCCAGCTTGTTGCGTACTTTGACCAGGGTCTTCACGAACTGGGTGGCCGAGGGGACGTCGCCGTTGTCGAGCAACACGACCGCGCGAGAGGGATGGTTGACCGCGCGGTCGAAGCTGTCACGCAGGTCGGCCAGCAGCGCGGCCATCAGCAGGCTGTCGACGTTCTCCCGCACACCGACGTTCCGCACCGAGGCCTGCAGACTGAGCCGGACCAGCGCGTGTTCGGGGTCGTGGCGGAAGCCCTGGTCCTGGTGCTCGAACCAGGCCAGGGCCTCCCGCCAGAGCAGCCTCGACCGCAGGCCCGACCTGCTCAGCCGCCCGGTCATCTCCTCGATGGTCTTGTCCAGACCCGCGGCGTCGAGGCCGAGAGATCCCCCGGCCAGCGACAGCAGCCGACGGAGCAGCGTGGCCACCAGGCTCGGGTCCTGGTAGTCGTTGATCCGCTGCCGCATGATGCCGGTGCTCTTCCTCGGATCGGCGTCTTCGATCGGTCCGGACATCGCGATGTGGGCCAGCACGCCCCGGGGGAAGGAGATCTGATAGCCCGGGGCCTCGGCGGTGAGGCCGAGCATGACGGCGGTCAGCACGGATCGCATGGAGTCGGCGTCGTCGCCCCTGACCAGCGGGTCCACCTTCACGATCGGGGTCTTCCGCGCCCAGCGCCGCCATGTGTCGTCCAGCACGCGAGAGCGGCCGGAGCCACCGACACCTTCCAGGATCACGGTCGGGCGAGCGGCGTCTCCTCCGACCTGTGGGCCGCCCGCTACCTGGATGAACTGATCGATCAGCGAAACCAGGCCCGACCGTACCGGGACATCCATGCGCGTCTCCTGCCCGAACCCACGTGGGTGATGGACCTTTAATTCTGCGACAAACTCTGGAATGGATCTCGTAAATGCAGCAACAAAGAACAGCCGCCCGCTTCGCAGCAGCAACTAGCGACTTATCGGGATATATAGAAAGAAATAGCTAACACCCCTTTTAGTCCTTTTGTTAGCGCATGGTCAGCCCTCCTGGCGAGACACGTCCGCCAGGCGGAAAAGATCATCACCGAGCCGGGTTTGATCGGTCCAACTGAAGGGGATAGGCCGCCCTAACGTCCGCTTTGGAACGTTACATAGTGATATGAAAGGTAAAGCGAGGGTTGACCGAAGATGACTGGTAGTAGATAACGGTATTCGGCACGGGCACCAAACCCGACCCTCGGAGACGCCGATGACGAGTGTCGCCAGCCCCGCGATGGTCGGACGTGAAGCACCGTTGCGAGCACTCCTCGACGCGATCACCCGACCGCCCGCTGTGGCCCTGGTGGAGGGCGAGGCGGGGATCGGCAAGACTCGGCTGGTGCGGGCGGCCATCGACGTCCTGCGCGACGGCGGGCGCACCGTACTGCTCGGCCACTGCCACCAGCTCAGAGAGCCGTTCCCGTACGGCCCGGTGCTCGACGCGCTTCGCCACGTCGCCGCCGCCCTGCCGAAGGCTGAGGCGCTCAACCCGGTGACCGGCGCACTGCGCGGCTACCTCCCCGAGCTGGCCGGGCACCTGCCGCCGTCGCCGCCGCCGGTCGACGACCCGCGAGCCGAGCGGCACCGCCTGTTCCGCGCGGTCCACGCGCTGCTGGACGCCGCGGCGCCCGCCGTGCTGGTGGTCGAGGACCTGCATTGGGCCGATGACGGCACCCGGGACCTGCTGCGCTTCCTCACCCACCAACCGCCCGAGGGCCTGGCGCTGGTGATGACCTTCCGGCGTGAGGACCTGCCCGTGCCCGAGCTGCCGCTGGGCCACGCCTACCGGCATCCGCCGGGCGCCAACAGCCTGGTGATCTCGCTCAAGCCGCTGGACGTCGAGGCCGTCAGAACCCTGACCAGCACCCTGCTCGGCCGCTCCCAGGTGACGGAGGGCTTCGCCGCCAGGCTGCGCGAACGGACCGCCGGCGTCCCGTTCCTCATCGAAGAGGTCGCCCGCTCGCTGCTCGACGGCGACGGCCAGTTCCCCGGCGGCGTGGAGGAGCCGGAGGCGCTCGACCACATCGCGGTGCCGCTGCTCCTCCGCGAGGCGATGGCGGAGCAGCTCGCCGGCCTGTCGCCGCCCGCGCTGCACGCGGTGCACGCCGCCGCCGTGCTCAAGCTGCCCGCCGACGAACGGCTGATCGCCGCCGTCTCCGGCGCCACCGCCCCCACCGGGGCGGGCCTGCTCGAGGTGCTCAAAGCGGGCGTCCTGCTGGAGCACCCCGACGGCCAGTACGGGTTCCGCCACGCGCTCGCCCAGCAGGCTGTCTACGACGCGATCCCCGGCCCCGACAGGCAGCTCGCCCACCGGCGGGCCATGGCGGCGCTCTCCGCGCTGGACCCGCCGCCACTGGTACAGCTCGCCTACCATGCCCGGTGCGCGGGCGAGTACGAGGCGTGGCGGCGGCACGGCGGCACCGCCGCGGACCAGGCGGCGGCCCTGGGCGACGTCCCGCTCGCGGTCGAGCTGCTGGAGGGCATGCTGGCCGACCCCAAGCTGCCACGCGACGCCCGCGGCCCACTGGCCCTCCAGCTCAGCCGACTCGCGGCGATCGGGCTCTCCCATCGGCGCGCGGTGCGGTTGCTCCGTCACCTGCTGTCGGACGACTTCCTGTCCAGGGAGGTCCGCGGCCAGGCCAGGCTGAACCTGGGCGTGCTGCTGGCCAACCAGGCGGGCGCCATCGCGGAGGGACGCCAGGAGGTCCTCGCCGCGCTCCCCGACCTGGAGGGCAGGCCCGGCATCGCCGCCAGAGGGCTGGCCCTGCTGGCGATGCCGGCCTACGGCGCCGAGCCGATCGCCACCCACAGGAAGTGGATGGACCAGGCCGAGAGCCTCCTCGTCACCGTCGCCGACGAGGACCCCGAACTGACCGCCACGGTGCACGCCAACAAGGTCACCTTCGCCATGCTCGTGGGCTCGCCCGACGCCTTCGCGCTGGCCGGCACGCTGCCCGTGAACGACCCGTCGGCAGCGGTACGCAGGCAGGTCGCGCGCGCCTACTCCAACCTGTGCGACGCGGCGACCGCGCTCGGCCACTACGGCCCGGCCGACCGGTTCGCGTGCGAGGGCAGGCGGATCGCCGAGGAGAGCGGCGCGCTGTACCCCGCGTACCTGGTGGAAGTGTCGTCGATCAGGCTCGACTGGCTGACCGGGCGCTGGGACGGCCTTCGGGAGCGGGCGGCCGCGGTGGTCGAGATGACCCCCGAGGCGCCGCTGCTCGCCGTGGACGCCCGGCTGGTCCTCGGCATGCTGGCGCTGGCCAGGGGCGAATGGGAGGAGGCGGAGGAACGCCTGGCGGCGGCCGGCCCGCGCGAGCTGGACTCGGCCTTCCTCCCGGTGGCCGCCGCCGCCTCCGGCGGGCTGGTCGAGCTGCACCTGATCCGCGACTCCGTGGACGCCGCGCTGGCGGAGGCGGACAGCGCGGTGACCAGGCTCCGGCGCAAGGGCGTGTGGGTGTGGGGCGAGCAGATCGTGCCGGCGGCCGTCACCGCGCTGCTCAGGGCCGGACGCTCCGACCAGGCCGCCGAGCTGGTGGCCGAGTTCGCCGCGGGCATCGAGGGCACGGACGCGCCGGCGGCCGAGGCGGCGCTGGAGTCGGCGCACGGAGCGCTGGCCGGAGCGGGGGGCCGGTTCGAGGAGGCCGCCCGCCGCCACGGCCGGGCCCGCGCCGCCTACGAGGCGATGCGAAGGCCCTACGGGGCGGCACGGGCGGCGGAAGCCGAGGCGGGGGCGCGGCTCGAACTGGACGACGGGGAAGCCGCCGCGGAGATCATCGCCCGCGCGGGCGAGCGGTACACCGCGCTCGGCGCCACCCACGACGCCGCCCGCTGCCGCCATCTGCTGCGGGAGATCGGTGCGGGCAGCCGGCCCCACGTGGGCAGGAAGTCCCGCGGCGGCAGGAAGGCCCGCGGGGTGCTGTCGCCGAGGGAGAGCGAGGTGGCCAGGCTGGTCGCGCTCGGCCAGACCAACCGGGAGATCGCCGTGGTGCTGTTCCTGTCGCGCCGCACGGTGGACACACACGTGGCGCGGGTGCTGCAGAAACTCGGTGTCCGCACCCGCTACGAGGTTTGTCCGCCGCCATGAGCGAAGCCCCGGCCGGATGACCGGCCGGGGCTGTGGTGCCGTGTGTCAGACGGTGATGCTCCAGGAGTTCAGGTAACCGGTGTCAAGCAAGTAATCGTCGGTGACTTCGAGCACCCAGGTGCCCGCCGCCAGTTGGCTCACCGGGATCGAGTACGTCCTGGTGCCGTACGAGGTGCAGCTGGTGCCGCCGGAACTGTCGACCGCGTACCACGTGCCGTTCGGCCCGCGGAGCCGGATGTGGAGATCCTCCGCGCAGGTGTGGACGATGGTGACCGACAGCCTGACCGGCGAGACCGCCGAGCCCGTCGCCGTGGAGGTGACCGGGCTCTGTATCGTGCCGAAGTCCCTGATGGTGTAGTCGGTGCCGTTGGTGAACGTCCTGCTGCCCGAGGTGCTCTGCACCGTGAGCGCGTAGGTCGTGGTGTGCGTCGCCGTCACGCCGGTGCCGGTCACGGTCACGCTGTACGAGCCGGCGGGCGTGGTCGCCGCGGTCGAGATCGTCAGGGTGGACGAGCCGCCCGAGGTCACCGAGGCCGGGTTGAAGGTGGCCGAGGCGCCCGTGGGGAGCCCGCTCGCGGCCAGGTTCACGGCCTGCGCGGTGCCTGCCGTCGTGGTGGTGCCGATCGTGGTGGTGGCCGCGGAGCCGGCCGTCACCGTGCCGGACGCCGGGCTGGCCGAGATCGAGAAGTCACGGGTCGCGGTGCCGACCGTGAGGGTGAAGATCGCGGTGTGCGTGAGCGACCCCGTGCCGGTGACGGTGATCTGGTAGGTGCCCGTCGCCGTCGAGGAGCCGACGGACAAGGTCAGGGTGGAGGAGTTGCCGGAGGTGACCGACGACGGGCTGAAGCTCGCGGTGACGCCGCTGGGCAGCCCGGACGCGGTCAGGTTGACCGTCTGGGCACTGCCGGAGGTGGTCTGGGTGTTGACCGTGGCCGTCGTCTGCGCCCCGGGCTGGGCGCTGCCGGTCGACGGGGTGAGGGAGAGGGCGAAGTCGTTGGTGGCCGTGCCGCAGGCGGGCTCGCCCGTCGCCGCCGCCACGCTCACCGCGCTCCACGCCGCCTTGGTGGTGCTGCACTCGGCGCTGTTGGCGCCGAACAGCTCGATCGCGGCCGCGACGGAGGCGGCGCGGACGTTGGTGTAGCGCCAGGCCGAGGTCTTGCGGTTCAGGGCGCCCAGGTAGATCTGGCCGGCCTTCTGCACGCCGACGCCGGTCACCGACGACGGGCCACCGGAGCAGATGGGGCTGGCCGGCTTGCCGCCGCCGGGGTTGTTACCCTCGGCCAGCAGGTAGAACCAGTGGTTCAGCGGACCGGCCGCCGCGTGCACCTCGGTGCTGGGGATCGAGGAGGAGTAGCAGTTCGGGTCGCCGAGCGCGCTCGGGTTGTACATGTTGCGGATCGGCCCGTCACCGACGAGGTCCACCTCTTCGCCGACCAGGTAGTCCGGCGGGTCGTTGGGGTTGTTGGCGAAATGCTCGGTGAGAGCGCCGAAGATGTCACCGGTGCCCTCGTTGATGCCGCCGTTCTCGTTGCCGGAACCGGCGCCGCCGGGCGTGGTCTGGAAGATGGCGTGCCCGAACTCGTGCGACACCACGTCGATGTTGCTGGCCTGCCGGGCGTTGTCCTGGCTGTGGCCGAAGTTGGTGACGCTGCCATCCCAGTAGGCGTTGACGTCGGCCAGGCCGACGCGCGCGGGGTAGCCCCGGCCGCTGCCGTTGATGCCGTTGCGGCCGAGCCAGTCACGCAGCATGTCCCACTCGCGCTGGACGGAGTAGAGCACGTCGACGCAGGCCGTCTCCAGGTTGGTGCCCGAGGCGTTGCCCCACGCGTCGTCGGTGCCGGTGTAGGCGGTGCCGCCCTGCCCGCCGCACTGGATGCCTGGCCTGGTCGTGTCTGTCATCGAGTACGAGCTGCCGGAGCCGCTCGTGTTGATGGTGACCTGCCCGTAGTAGTAGCCGTTGCCGGTGCCCTCGCGCACCTGGTCGTAGGAGTCGGCGATCTTGCCGGTGCGGGCGTCCACGAACACGTGCTGGATGCTCGGCCGGCCCTTGACCAGGCCGCTGACGACGGCCTCCCAGGCCAGCGCGGGCTTCGCGCCCCAGTTGAACACCACCAGGCGCGGGGCGGCGGAGTCGTCCACGCGCGAGAGCCGGGTCTTGGCCACCTCGGTGGCCTTCTCCGCGCTGATCCTGGCCTGGGTCTGCACGTCCGGGGTGTTCGGTCCGGCCGCCGCGACGGTGTCGCGGACGTGCCCCGCCGAGTCGGTGACGACGACCGCGTCCCCGCCGACCACCGGCAGCCCCTTGTAGGTGCGCTCGTAGCTGACGAAGTACATGTCGCTGGTGCCGCGGGTGACCGACACGCGGCTGTACGCCTCGTCGGGCCCCTTGGCCAGCTTGTCGAGCCCGCTGGAGACGGCCTTGTCGGCGACCGCCGCCGCGAGCGAGGCCGGGTCGGCCGCCGCTCGTGCCTGCGCGTTGGAGTCGTCCTTGCTGGCTCCGGGTGGGGCGGCGTGCGCGGGAGGAACGAAGACAGACATCGACGCGGCCGTGGCGAGTCCCACGGCCGCGGCGGCTAAGGCAGTGCGTTTCACGCGTCGTGCTCCTTTCGGCATTTCCCGGGCGCCGCGACGTGCGCGCACGCCGACCACCGCGCCGCAGGGATCGCCTGGGCCACGGAGTCGACCGGGAAAGGGGGGTGACTGAGCATGCCGTTTCACCTTGCTGCCGAGACGCTAGGCGCTGCGCTCGGGCCTGCAAATCCGTATGTGCATCGGTAGGTATACCGATGTTTTCGGATCAGGCATCGAGGAGGGGCGACGGCCGTCAGGCTTCGTCGGCGCGCATCAGGCTGTGGCAGGCGATCGCGGCGGCGGCCACCACGTTGAGGGAGTCCACTCCGGCGGCCATGGCCGCCGGGCTCATGGGGATGCACACCGACTCGTCAGCCTCACGCATCCAGCGGGAGGACAGACCGTCCCCCTCCGAGCCGAGGAGCAGGGCCACCCGCTCCCCCATCTTCACCTTGTCCATGGGTGTCGCACTCTGATCGGGGGTCAGCGCGAGCAGGGTGTGACCCGCCGTACGGATCCGCTCCAGGCCGCCGTACCAGTCGTCCATCCGCCCGTACGGGATGGAGAAGACCGCCCCCATCGACACCTTCACCGACCGCCGGTACAGCGGATCGGCGCACCGGGGCGACAACACGATCCCCTCCACCCCCAGGGCGGCCGCGCACCTGAAGATGGCGCCCACGTTCGAGTGGTCCACGAGGTCCTCCAGGACCACGACGCGTGACGTGCCCGCCAGCACCTCCTCCACGGGCGGCAGCGGCAGGCGCTCCATCGACGCCAGTGCCCCCCGGTGCACCTGGAACCCGGCGACGCCCAGCATGGTCTCGTCGCTCACCACGTACACCGTCGCATCCCCGAGCACGTCCGCCAGCGGCTCCAGCCAGCGGGGAGTCGTCAGGACCGATCTGATCGGGTAGCCGGCCGCGATCGCGCGTCTGATCACCTTCTCGCCCTCGGCCACGAACAGGCCGCGCTCCGCCTCCAGGCTCTTGCGCAGGTCCACGTCCCTGAGCCGGGTGTAGTCGGTGAGGCGTGGATCGGCGGCGTCGGTTACGTAGTCAGGCACCTTCAGATATTGCCACGAGGCGCGTGACCTGCCAGACCACCGCATAGCAGGTGAGCACCAGGCAGAGCCCGACTACGGTGCCCGCGCCCATCTTGGTGACGACGCTCGCCAGGCCGAGGCGGGGGTCGGGCTCGGAGACCAGGGGCCAGAGGAAGGCGCCCGCGACGGTGCCGACCGTGCACAGCACGAGGATCGCCCGCCGTAGCGCCGAGTGGATCCGCAGCCGGGCGGGGACGGTCGCGGCGGACATCCGGGTGAGGCCGCGCCAGGCCCACCACACGACGATGGCCAGGCCGATCACCGAGGAGGTGTACTGGAGCAGGCGGAACAGCCGCACCACCCCGAACACCGACACCGAGAGCCAGGAGCCCCACTCCTCGGGACCGGTGGAGTGGGTGAAGGAGTCCCACAGGACGTGGGAGGCGGCGCCGATCACGGCGCCGGACACGACGGACGGCAGGTCACGAAGGCGCGGCGGGCTCAGGGTCGCGGCCCGCCCCGCGAGGGCGGGCGGCAGCAGGGAGATCAGCGGTTCGCGGAACAGCAGGTGGAACAGGCCCAGCAGGAGGAGGACGGCGGCCAGGTCGATGGTGACGACGCCGTAGTAGGAGTGCCAGTCGCTGTAGTCCGGCAGGAACCACAGGAAGAGCGGGAGGTCGGGGACCATCGCCCCGATCGCCAGCGCCCACGGATTCGCCAACCGGCGGAGCAGGGGCGATGACATCAGCGGGAGCACCGCTGCGATGTGACTGGGCGTGAACGGCACAGGCCCCGACCCCTCCCCCGTGGCTGATCTTCGTAGATTACCTCGCGAACCTTGAACAAGCTTTGCCCGTTACCCCTAAAGTCACGATTAGTAATGGGTAGCTTACGTATCGCTGTCGACGGCCGGGAGTCGGGATTCGGGGGTTCGAGGTGCCTGAACAGCGAGTTCACGCTCATCCGGCCGCGTCAGCCGACTGGCTGCGCGCTGCGCGCGTGGCTCGTTCGCTCTCGGTGGGCACCCTTGTCTGGCTGGCGGTGGAGAGCTCGCTCGGCCTGACCGCCGGACTGTCGGCGCATTCGGTGGCGCTGATCGGCTGGGGGCTGTCGGCTCTCGTGGAGGCGGCGGCGAGCCTGATCGTCGTGTGGCGGTTCACCGGCTCGCGCACGCTGTCGCCGAGCGCGGAGCGCAGGGCGGGACGGGCGGTGGCGGTGAGTTTCTGGCTGCTGGCGCCCTATCTGGTGATCCATGTCGCCCACGATCTCGACGCCGGCCACCGGTCCGTACCGACCGCGCTGGGCATCGCGGTGACGGCGTTCAGCCTGGTCAGCATGCCCGTGCTGGGACTGGCCAAGCGGCGGCTCGGCCGGCGGCTCGGGTCCGCCGCGACCTCCGGAGAGGGCACCCAGAACCTCATCTGCGCCGCGATGGCGGCGGGGGTCCTGACCGGGCTGTGGCTGAACACGCTCGGCTGGTGGTGGGTCGATCCGGTGATGGCGGTGGCGCTGGCGGGAGTCGCGGCGAGAGAGGGAACTCGGGCCTGGCATGGTCACTCATGTTGCCACTAACCATCACACCAGGTAATCGCCGCACCAAACGGGCTGTTTTGCCACAGTAAGCGCACCGAGTATCGTTCCGGAAGTATTGCGGAGCATCTCCCGCTAGGGTCTCCGGAAGGTCCCGACACACCGAAGAGGACATCGTGGGGCGACACCGCACAGACGAGCTTGATGGCGGCTACCAAGCCCAGGAACCGACTCCCCGTAAGCGTGGGAACGGTGGTGGCCGCGGCAAGGTGTTCGTCCCGCTCGCCGGAGCGGTCGCACTCGCTGTACTCCTGGGCGTCGCGGCGTTCGTGATCTTCAACCGCGACCATGACTGCTCGAACGGCAAGCTGGCGCTCCGCGTCGTCGCGACCCCGGACATCCAGCCCGCGCTCAACAAGATCGCCGGCAACTACAACAAGGCCATGCACTCGATCGACAGCCGCTGCGTCGAGGTGACGGTGGCCAAGGAGTCCGCGGCCCGGACCGCGAACGCGCTGGCCGCCGGCAAGATCAACGCCGATCTGTGGGTGGCCGACTCCAGCCTCGTCGTGTCCAGGCTCCGCGGCCAGGCCGCGGGCGCCACGGTGCCGGAGTCCACCGGCTCGGTCGCCACCTCGCCGGTCGTGCTGGTGGCCGCCAAGACCGCGGCGGCCAAGCTGGCCAGCAGCCTCCAGCCGAGCTGGGCGGGCGTCATCGCGGCGGCGAACGTCGCCAATCCGGACGGACCCGGCAAGAAGATCCGCGTGCTGGCCCTCGACCCGCAGAAGAACTCGGCCGGGATGGCCGCGCTGCTGGCCGCCGCGGGCCAGGCGCAGCAGGCCGGTCAGGGCAAGGCGCTGGTGGGCGCGCTCAAGGAACTGTCGGGCCAGCTCGTCGCCGACCCGACCGCGCTGCTGGCGAGCCTGACCGTGAAGTCCGGGAGCAAGGTCCCGATCGGCGTCACGTCCGAACAGACCATCTACCTCTATAACACGAAAAAGCCTGACAACCAGGTGGTGCCGCTCTACCCGGCCGAAGGCACGCTCAGCCTCGACTATCCGATCGTGATCGTCACCAAGGACGCGGCGGTACAGAAGGCCGCCGCAGCCTTCCAGCAGGAGCTCGGCACCGAGTCGGCGCACCGGACGCTGCGCGACCAGGGCTTCCGTACGCCTGACGGCAAGGCCGGCGACGCCCTGTCCAAGGACAAGGGCTTCAATCCGGCGAAGCCCGAGGCGCTGCCCGCCCCCGACGACAAGACGGTGGTGAGCATGGCGCAGACCTGGTCCCGGCTGAACCTCGGCACCCGCCTGCTCACGCTGGTCGACGTCTCGGGCACGATGGCACTGCCGGTCCCCGGCACGAAGATGACCCGCATGCAGGCGATCACCAAGATCGCCGTCGAGGGGCTCGGGCTGTTCCCCGCCGACGCGGAGATCGGCGTGTGGACGTTCTCCACCCACCTCGACGGACAGGGCAAGGACTGGCGCGAGCTGGTCTCGGTCGGACCGCTCAGCGAGAGCGTCAACAGCGTGCTCCGCAAGGACGCCATCGCCAGACAGTTCTCGACGGTCCAGGCCAAGGCCACGGGCGACACGGGGTTGAACGACACGCTCAAGGCCGCTTATGCGGAGATGACGAAGTCGTACCAGGAAGACAAGATCAACACGATTGTGGTCCTCACCGACGGCGCCGGCAACGACGATCCGGACGGCGGGCTGTCGAATAAGCAAATCCTGAATTATCTCAAGAAAACGTATAACCCCAAGCGCCCGGTCAGCATCCTGCTCATCGCCTTCGGCCCTGACGCCCCGAAGGGCAAGCAGCAAATGGACGCCGTCGCGCAGTCGACCGGCGGCGAGGCATATATCGCCAAGAATGTTCTGCAGGTGCGCGACTTCTTCCTCCAGGGCATGCAGCGCCGCCTCTGCTCGCCACGCTGCGACGGCTGACTTCGGATAAACCCCATCCTGCCTTTACGGCCGGCATGGGCCGGCCTTCATGCTCAGTTCGCCGTTACGGCAAGCATGGGCCGGCCCCACCCACCGACCGGGGCCGGCCCCTGTCCAGGGACACGCTCCTGCGGTTTTCGCGGCTGGGCGCCGTGACGTGCGCCCTCTTGACCCTTGCCTCTCCTTTCTCACCCCGAGTCACACCTGACACTGTTTCCCCAGCTCATGCCTGTTGAGCATGGTTTGGCATGCGGTGGTAACCCGGCTTGACCGAGGAGGCGTCCTACCCGCTGTTGGCTTTCGCCTTCGACCGGGGAGGAAACGTGTCTGGATGGCCGGCTGTTGACCGTGGTGACGATCAGCAGGTGGTTGACGCGCTTCGAATGGGTGCTGTCGAAGGCGCTGCCAAGCTCTATGACGCTTATGCGGAGCGGTTGCATGATTACGCGTGTTCTCTTACCGGAGAGCGCGACGCCGCGGCCGATTCCGTGCATGACGCGCTGGTCACCGCGCATGGATGCGTATCCCGGTTGAAGGAGCCCGGCCGGCTCAGAGCCTGGTTGTATGCGTTGACCAGGTTCCAGGCCGCCGCCCGGTTAGCCCATAGGACCGGATCGGCGAAATCCGGCAGCGTGCCGTTGCCGGTTTTCGATGAGCCGGAGGACCCCGAACTCGCCGAACTCGTGCATGAGGCGCTCGGCGAGCTGAAGAGGAACGAGCGCGAGGTTCTGGAGCTGTCGCTGCGGCACGGGCTCACTCCGGCCGAGGCAGGGGCGGTGCTCGGCCTGACCTCTCGCCAGGCCGTCACCCGGCTCGGCCGGGCTCGTGATCATCTGGAGAACGCCGCCGCCGCCGTGATCCTGGCCAGGACCGGGCGGGCGCACTGTCCCGACCTGTCGGCGATGCTGGACTCCTGGGAAGGGCCGCTCACCCCGTTGCTGCGCCGGCGGTTGTCGGGACATATCTCCGGGTGCGAGGTGTGTACCGAGGGGCGGCATCGGCAGGTGGCGGCCGCGCGGCTGCTCGACATGGTGCCGGTGGCGTTTCCCCCCATTTCGCTGCGCCGGCGGGTGGTCGACACCTGCGTGAGCCCGGAGCGGGACCAGACCCGGACGCTGATCACCGATCGGGGCGACAGCTTCGACCGCACGGGGTTCCCCGTGGCGGCCGAGCGGCGGTCGCGGCGCCGCAGGCCGCGCCGCCTCGCGCCGGTGATGCTGGCCGGCGCGGCGGTTCTCGCGGCGACCGGGGCGATGGTCGTGATGAACACCGGGGACCCCGCCAAGAACGCGCTGCTTGTGACCCGCGCCCCCTCGGCCTCCCCATCTGCCTCCCCTGACGAGCCGACCGGCACCGCGCCCGAGCTGGAGGACGACACCACACCCGCCCCCGATCCGTCGCGCACGTCCTCCCCCACCGGCGTGCCGAGCGCGAGGCCCGCCGCCACCGCCGCGACCACCAGGCCCGCGGCCGCTCCGACGGCCACCCGCCGGCGGACCGTGCGCGGCGCCCGGTTCGCCGCCTCCTGTCCGGGGAGCGTCGAGGCGGCCGCGAAGATCGGGTTGAGCGCGCGCAACGCCACCGTCACCTGGAGCGCGACCGCGTCGGCGGGGCTGGAGGTGCTGCCCGCGAGCGGGTCGATCAAGGCGGGCGGTTCGGTGGCGATCTGGGTCACGGTCGACGACCCGGGCACCGGCGGCAGCGGCACGGTCTCGTTCAGCTCCAACGGCGGCGGCGCGAAGTGCTCATTGTCGTGGGACGGCGGCCCGGAGCAGACGCAGGAACCGCCCACCGACCAGCCGACGACCGTCCCCGACCCGAGTGAGACGCCCAGCGGCCCGACGCAGAGCACGTCCGTGGACAACGTCCAGGCGGACCCGACTCACGACTCCTGACGAGTCGACCGGCCGCCATTCCCCCCATGCGTGACGGGCCACCGGTATCCGGCCGATGTAGCCATACGGCGTGACATTCCGCCTGTTCGGCCGCAGAAATCCTGACTGCCGGTCGTCGAATCTTCGCCCCCGGATCAGCGCGACCGGTGGGCCATGAGTACACTTACGTTACAAATGGGGAGAAAACGGACCTTAGCTCGAAGATCTAGCGGCATATAGGGCATCCTTGGGGTTTGGGGACCGCAACGGAGGCCGGATTCAGCGGGCATGTGTTGAACACCACATGCGGAATATTTGCCTGCCGGTAAACCAGAGCGTGTCGCCAAGCGTCGGCATTGACGTGTCCAGGGGTGTATTGGTCCCATGAAAATGCGATCAAACGCGCCTTTACCCAGCTAGGTCCAGGAGAGAGACGGTAGATGCTCAAGCACCGCAGAGCGTTGACGTGGCTCCTCGCGCTCGCCTGCATCGCGGGAGCGGTGATCGCGCTGTTCGACATCCAGACACCGCTGCGCCCGTTCCTCATCTCTCTTTTCCTTCTGGTGGTGCCAGGAGCGGCAGTCGTAGGACTGTTGCGTGATCGTGACCCACTTGCCGCACTATCAGTAGGAGCTGCGGCAAGTCTCGTGCTTAACGTGCTTCTTGCTCAAGCCATGCTGCAGTTCAACGCATGGTCGCCCCGGGCCGGTGTGGCAACGGTCGCCGTGCTCGGAGGCTTCATGTACGTGCTTCGCGTGTTGTACCGGGGGAAGAACATGCAGACCGAACAGGGGGCCAGGGCAAGGTGAAGATCACAGTAGTCCGCCCCGGAGACCTCGGAGAGTCCGAGCGGGCCCGATGGCGCGCGCTCCAGAAGGCGGACCCGAGCCTGGACAATCCCTTCCTCTCCGTCGAGTTCGCCTTGGCGATGGACCGGCTGCGGGATCGGGTGCGGGTCGCGGTCATCCAGGACGAGACCGGCATCGCCGGCTTCTTCCCCTACGAACGGCACAGCTTCGGCATCGGCAAGCCGCTCGGCGGCTTCCTGACCACGTGCCATGGCCTGATCTCCGTCCCCGACCTGAGGTTAGAGGCCAAAGCCCTGCTGAGGGCATGCAAGCTGAGTGTCTTCGATTTCGACCACCTGGTCGCGGGGCAGCCGACGTTCGCGCCTTATGAGAGCGACGTGCGCCCGGCGCCGGTCATGGACTTCACCCAGGGCTTCGACGCCTGGCTCCAGCAGGTGAAGACCAATTCCCCCAAGAACCTGAAGACCGTGCGCTACAAGGAGCGCAAGTTCGGCAGGGAGCACGGCGGGCTGCGCTTCGAATGGGCTTCGGCCGATCCGGAGGTGCTGCGCACCCTGCTCGCGTGGAAGTCCGATCAGTACCGGCGGACGGGCCGGGTCGACCGGTTCGCCCAGCCCTGGATCGTCGAGCTGATCGATCTGATGTTCGCCGAGAAGTCAGCCGACTTCTCGGGTGTCCTGACCATGCTGTACGCGGGAGACGTGCCAGTCGCCGGCCATTTTGGACTGCGCACGGCCACCACGCTCGTCGGGTGGTTCCCCGCCTACGACACCGAGTTCGCCCGGTACTCACCGGGCATCGTGCACCATCTGCAGATGGCAGAGGCCGCCGCGGCGGCCGGGTTGCACATGGTGGACATGGGCAAGGGCGGCAAGGAATACAAGGACTGGCTCAAGAGCGGGGTGCTGTACGTCGCCGAGGGCCGCGTCTCCCGACCCTCCGCTTCGGCGGCGGTTCACTGGATGGGCAGAACTCCTTTCAACAAAGCCCGAACAATTGTCATGGACCGGCCGTCTCTTTATAGGGCAGCCGATCGCGTCCTGAAGGGCTTCGGTCGGGTGCGCAGCTCGTTGCACCAGGAGTCATCCAACGCAGTCGTCAAGGAACCAACGGGAGCGCGCTGAGCGCTCCCACCCCCACAGCACACAGCAAGCCCGCGCAACCCTCGCTCTCAGTGGACCCTTCATGCACCGTTTCGCAGCACCGCCATTCCTCCCGCACCCGGGAGTGGCTGCGTCCGGCCCGCGTGGTGGGGTCACGGAAGGAAATTCCCTCACCATGAGTCCCGACATCAAGCACAACGGCAAAGTGCAGGTCGCGCCCCTGCGATCGATGCCGCCGATTGAGCGTTTCACACCCGTCACCCCTCACCTGGCGATCTCTCCGACGGTGAGTGTGGTGGTTCCGGCCATGAACGAGGCGGCCAACCTGCCGCACGTCTTCGCCACGCTGCCACAGTGGATCGATGAGATCATCCTGGTCGACGGCAACTCCGTTGACGACACGGTGGCGGTGGCCAGACGCCTGCGGCCCAACGTGAAGGTGATCACCCAGACCGGCAAGGGCAAGGGTGACGCCTTGGGGGCCGGTTTCGCGGCAGCCAGCGGCGATATCATCGTGATGATCGACGCCGACGGCTCCACCGACGGCCACGAGATCATCTCGTTCGTCGGCGCGCTGGTGACCGGCGCCGACTTCGTCAAGGGCTCGCGCTACGCCGCCGGTGGCGGCAGCGACGACCTGACGTTCGGCCGCCGGTTGGGCAACCGGGTCCTCACCGGCATAGTCAATGTGATGTACGGCACCCAGTACACCGACTTGTGCTACGGCTACAACGCCTTCTGGGCCCGCCACCTGGAGGCGCTCGACCTCGATTGCGACGGTTTCGAGGTGGAGACCCTGCTGAACGTCCGCGCCGCCAAGGCCGGATTGAAGGTGCACGAGGTGCCGAGCCACGAACGCAACCGGATCCACGGCGAGAGCAACCTGCGCGTCGTGCGTGACGGCATGCGTGTACTGACGACCATCCTGCGAGAGTGGCGCCGCCAGCCCGCCCCACCGCAGCCCAAGCCCGCCACTGCTCCGGCCGCGGACCGGGGTGTCGCGTAAGAAGGTCAGTTGTGAAGACGTCTGTTGTCATCTGCGTATACACCGACGAGCGGTGGGAGGACATCAGGCAAGCCGTCGAGTCGGTCGAGCAGCAGCGATGCCGGCCACGCGAGCTGATCCTGGTCGTCGACTACAACCCGGACCTGCACCTGAAACTCAAGCGTGCCTACCCACAGGCCATCGTGGTGGAGAACACGCACGAGCAGGGGCTGTCCGGCGGCAAGAACACCGGCGTGGCCACGGCCACCGGTGACATCGTCGCGTTCCTCGACGACGACGCGGTCGCCGATCCCGGATGGCTGGAGGCTTTGGAGGAGGGCTTCCAGGATCCGGGCGTCGTCGGCGTCGGCGGTCGTACCGATCCACTGTGGGCGTCCCAGCGCAGGCCGCGCTGGTTCCCCTACGAGTTCGACTGGACGGTCGGCTGCTCCTACCGCGGCATGCCCGCGGTCAGGGCGCCGATCCGCAACGTGATGGGCGGCAACGCCGCCTTTCTGCGTGAGGTCGTCTCCGAGGTGGGTGGCTTCCACAGCGGCATCGGGCGCAGCGTGCAGGGCCGCAAGAGCAGGCCGCTGGGCTGCGAGGAGACCGAGTTCTGCATCAGGCTGAGCCAGCGCAAGCCCGGCTCGGTCATGCTGTTCGAGCCGCGCGCGCTGATCGGGCACAAGGTGTCGCGGCAGCGCGAGCGGTTCGCCTACTTCAGGTCCAGATGCTACGCGGAGGGTCTGTCCAAGGCCCTGGTCACCAAGGAAGTGGGCACCCAGGACGGGCTGGCCAGCGAACGGGCGCACGCGCTGAAGACGCTGCCGCTCGGCGCGCTGCGGGGCGTCGGCGAGGCGTTCCGCGGCGATGTCGGCGGGCTCGGCCGGGCCGCCGCGATCGTGGTCGGCCTGGCCTGGACCACCTGGGGCTACGTGGTCGGTTCAGCACGGCTGAAGGCGGTGCGCGCATGATCCGCGTACCGATCCTGATGTACCACTCCGTCGCCGACAACCCGAACGACGAGACGCGCCCTCACTCGGTACGGCCGTCGGACCTGGACGAGCAGCTCGCCTACCTGTCGGAGAACGGGTTCACCGCGCTCACGCTGGGCGATCTGGTGGCCTCACTGAACAACAACAACGGCAGGAGCGTGCCGGCCAAGCCGATCGTGCTGACGTTCGACGACGGCTACGCCGACTTCCACAGCCACGCGCTGCCGATGCTCGACCGCTACAAGTTCCCGGCCACGGTCTTCCTGACCAGTGGCTGGGTGTCGGACGCCGGGGACGACGCCGCGGGCCGGCCGCTGGACGACATGCTCACCTGGGGCCAGGCCCGCGAGGCCGCCCAGACCGGCATCGAGATCGGCGGCCACAGCCACAGCCACCCGCAGCTCGACCAGCTCCGCACCGACGAGCTGCGCCAGGAACTGCGCCGGAACAAGGGCCTGCTGGAGGACATGATCGGCACGCCCGTCGCCACCATGGCCTACCCCTACGGCTACTCCAGCGCCCGCGTGCGCCGCGAGGTGCGCAAGGCCGGCTACTTCGCCGCCTGCGCGGTGAACAACACCATCGCCGCCGACCGCCACGACATGCTGGCCATCCCCCGGCTGACCGTGGCCCGGCACACCTCCATCAGCATGTTCAAGCGCGCCGTAGAGGGCAGCGCCGTCCCCCTCATCTACCTGAAGGAGCGGGTCCTCACCAAGGGCTACGCGATCGTCAGGCGCACGAGGTACGGCCTGCAGCGGGTGCGTGGCAATGTCTAACCTCTGGGGCAGGCTGCTGCACGACCTCCGTAGCCCACTGTTCCGTAACGGCTACGCGCTGATGGCCAACACGGCGATCACCGCGACGCTCGGCATGGGCTACTGGCTGCTGGCCGCCCACTTCTACACGCCCGAGGAGTTCGGCCGCGGCCAGGCGATGATCACCGCGATGCGGCTGTTCGCGTCGCTGACCGCCCTGGGTCTGGTGGGCGCGCTCTCGCGCTTCCTGCCGCTGGCGGGCCGCCGCATCCCCGAGCTCATCCTGCGGGGGTACGGCCTGGCGGCGGCGACCGGCGGCGTGGCGGCACTCGGCTTCCTGCTGACCCTGCCGCTGTGGGGGCGGACCTACTCGGTGCTCGGCGGGTTCGGGCCGGGACTGTTCTTCCTGGCCTCGGTGCTGGTCTGGTCGGTGTTCACGTTGCAGGACGTGGTGCTGACCGGGCTGCGCGAGGCGACCTGGGTGCCGCTCAACAACCTGGTCTTCGGCCTGGCCAAGATGGGGTTGCTGGTCGCGATGGCCGGCGCGCTGCCCGACGGCGGCATCTTCACCTCCTGGATGGTGCCGACGGCGCTCGCGCTGATCCCGGTCAACTGGCTGATCTTCGGCGTCATCGTCCCCCGGCACATGAAGCGGACCGAGACCGTCCAGGAGCCGCCGCGCCTGCGCGAGATCGGCCGGTTCCTGGCCGGCGACTTCCCCGGCACGCTGTCGATCCTGGCGATCGTCTACCTCGTGCCCACCGTCGTCGCGACCCGGGTGGACGAGGCCACGTTCGGCCGCTTCTCCATGGCCCACACGCTGGCCAGCATGATCGAACTACTGGCCATGAACATGGCCGTGTCGCTGACCGTCGAAGGCTCCTTCGACCGATCACAACTGGCCGCGAACTGCCGCCGGGCGCTGCAGCGGGCCTTTATGATCATCGTACCGGTCATCGTGGTGGTGCTCGCGGGCGCGCCGCTCATCCTGAGCATCTTCGGTGACGGCTTCGCGGCAGTCGGTACGACGCTGCTGCGGCTCATGGCGCTGGCCGTGCTGCCGCGGGTGCTGATAGAGGTCTATCTGAGCGCGCTGCGGGCGCAGAGTGACGCGCGGAGACTGGCCGGCGTGCAGATCGGGCTCGCGGTGCTCGTGGTGGTCTCGATCTTGGGGCTGTTCCCGTTCGCCGGAGTCAATGCGGTGGGGTACGGCTTGCTGCTCAGCGAGACCCTGATGGCACTTTTGATCTTCAAATCTCTACGCAAAATACTCATTCTTGGTGATATGCGACGGGCTAGCGTCACTCAGGGGTCGTCCGGGGCCGCATGATGGTCAACGTGAGGCAACGTGACGGCGATGGCATGACAACGGGGATCACGGGCTCTTCCGAGCCCATGGGCGACTCCACAGACGGCACAGAGGAGGAAACGGGCGTGGCCTTCGATCCGGATGCCACGGGCGTCATCCCGCGTCTGCCGCGCCTGGACGGCTCGGACAGCCCCGCGTCCGGCTCTTCCGCCGAGGTCACCGATGGTGACGACGAGAAGGAGGAGACGGGCACCCGGCCCGCGCTACGCCTGCCTGCCACCCTCCACATCGGCACGCCGCCGAAGGCCCCGGAGGGCGCAAAAGACACGCCCGCAAAAGACTCGAAAGGCACGGGGGGCTCGAAGGGCAGGAAGGACGCCGCGCCCAAACCCGCCGCGCCCGAGCCCGCTGCGGATGACGGCGCCGCGGGGACCGTGCCGACGAAGGTGGCCGCCCCGTATGCCTCCGTCCCAGAGGCGGCCGCCCCACAGGCCATTGCCCCGCAGACGGCCGCCCCGAAAGCCGCCGTGCCGGAGGCTGCTGTCCCGCAGGCCGCTCGCCCGCAGGGAGCTCGCCCTCAGGGGGCTGCCCCGCAGGCCGCTGAGCCGAGGGCCGCTGCCCCACAGGCGGCCGCCCCGGTCGCGCGACTGTCCGTGGAAGCTCCCCCGGCTCCCCCTGCTCCCGCCAAGGCACCCGTCGAGCCTGCCGCCGCCCCCCCGGCCAAGACCGCGGCCAGGACCCCGGTAGAGACTCCCGCCCAGCCTCCTGCCAAGGCCCCAGAGAAGCCCGCTCCCGCCAAGACGCCGGGGCCGGGCGGACGGGTGAGCCGGTTGGTGCGGAGCGCGCCCACGTGGCTCCCCGCGCTGCTCACGGTCGAGGGCCTGGTCATGTACGTGCTGGCCCTGCGCGTCCCCCCAGGCCCGCTGCGCGGCGTGAACCCGGCCGACATCAACGGCCTCGGCCTGATCGCCGCCCTCCCGGCCAGCGCGTTCGCCGCGATCCTGATCATGCTGGTGTCGTTCTTCGTGACCGTCGCCCAGAGCACGGACCGCAAGTTCCTCCTGCTGTTCCAGATCGCCGTCATCACGTTCGCCCTGCACGGCGCCGGTTCACTGGTGGCCTCCGAGCCCAGGTTCCCCACGGCGTACATCCACGCGGGCTTCGTCGACTTCATCGGCCGGACCGGCGAGACCGCGATCAACATCGACGCCCGCATGGGCTGGCCGGGTTACTTCGCGCTGTTCGCCTTCGTGACGAAGGCCGCCGGCATCACCGACATGACCACGATCCTCCAGTGGACGCCGCTGCTGACGAACCTGCTCTACCTGCTGCCGTTCGTGCTGATCCTGCGCCAGGTGGTGGCCACCACGCGGGCGCGCTGGTTCGCGGCGCTGCTGTTCGTGCTGGTGCAGTGGATCGGGCAGGACTACTTCTCGCCGCAGGGCTTTACCTTCGCCCTCTATCTGGCCTTTGTCGCGATCCTGTTGCGCTGGTTCGGGCGGGTGGAGCCGCGGACCAAGCCGATCGCGCCGAAGGGGCTGCGTAAGCTGCTCGGCCGCCTCGACGCGATGACGCCCGGCGAGATCGCCAACACCGGGACGTTCCGGGCCGACCGGCTGCTGATGCTGATGATGCTGCTCGCGCTGTTCTTCGCGGCGACGGCATCGCACCAGATCACGCCGTTCATGATGCTCGGCGTGCTGACGGCGTTCCTCATCTTCAAGCGGACCAAGCTGACGTGGGCGCTGCCGTTCTTCCTCGGTCTGGCCGTCCTGGCCTGGATCAGCTACGAGACCGTGGGGTTCTGGGCGGGCCAGATCGACGCGATCTTCGGCGGCCTGGGCAGGATTCTGACGAACCTGCAGACCAACACCGGCGACCGCATCGCGGGCAGCGACCCGGCGCACGCGTTGGTGTTGAAGGCGCGGCTGGGCATCCTGGGCGCGATCCTGCTGCTGGCGGCGGTCGGCCTGCTCAGGCGGCTGCGGCGCGGGGTGTTCGACCGGGCGTCACTGATCCTGCTCTGCGTGCCGGTGCTGGCGCTGGGGCTGCAGAGCTACGGCGGCGAGATCGGGCTGCGCATCTACATGTTCGCGCTGCCCGGCGCCTGCCTGCTGGCCGCGTACGCGTTCTTCCCGAACCTGCCCGCCGACAGCGCGGACGTGCGCGAAGAGACCGTGCCCATCCGCAAGCGGAACGTGCGCTTCAACCCCGAGCTGACCAGGAAGCTGTCGGTCGTGCTCGCGGCCTGCTTCGCGGTGCTGTTCGCGGGGGCGTTCCTGATCGCCCGCTACGGCAACGAGAAGTTCGAGCGGGTGACGACCGGCGAGGTCGCCGCGATGCACTACATCTACGCGCACGACAAGCCGAGCGCCCGGGTCCTCTACCTGACGGCCAAGGAGGGCCCCGAGGTCACCCCGACGCTGCCGTGGGGCGAGAAGGACATCGAGCTGGTCAACTTCAACGGCCAGGCGCTCGTGTTCAAGGATCCGACGCAGACCGCCAAGGCGGTGGCGGCGCTCAAGGCCAGCCCGCGCAACAGCTATCTCGCCGTCAGCACCGGTCAGATCAGCTACCTGCAGCTCAACGAGGGGTTCCCGGCAGACTGGGGCGCCAGGTTCCGGGCCGCGCTGGACGCCTCGCCGGAGGTGAAGAAGGTCTACTCCAACAGCGACGCCGCCCTGTACACGTGGAAGAAGTTCGTCAAGGGCACCGAGATCCCGGATCCCCAGCCGTACAAGGGGCGCGGCGACCCGACCTCGCCATGGACGCCGGTCGGTCTCGCGGCACTGGCCCTGACCTGGGCGAGCATGTTCGGCTACGAGGTGATCCGGCTCAACGGGCCGAACCGGGCGGTCAGGGCGCGCAGGGTGTTGCTGTGGGTGTCCATACCGGCGTTCGCCGTGGCCGTGGGCGTGATCATAGAGCGATTTATCTATATCGCATCAAATACCTAGGATTCACAGGAAACTCTCAGGTTTTGCGGAATGATGTTCGCTGATGAGGACACATCCCGCCATATCCCCCGAACGATCCGTAGCTGCGCGTATCACTTCTGTTGATGCCCTGCGGGGCTTCTCGCTGCTCGGCATCCTCGTGGTGAACATCGCCTTCCTGGCCTCCGGCTACCGGATGGCCGGGATGGCCGAGCCCGCGTTCGTCTCTCCGCTCGACTGGGCGGTGCGGTGGACCGTGACCCTGCTCATGGAGAACAAGTTCTACTTGCTGTTCTCCTTCCTGTTCGGCTACAGCTTCACGCTGCAGGTCGACTCGGCCGTACGGCGGGGCAAGGCGTTCGTGCCGATGTTCCTGCGCCGCCTGGCCGGGTTGTTCCTGCTCGGGCTGGCCCATGCCGTGCTGCTGTTCCCGGGTGACATTCTCACCACCTACGCCGCGGTCGGCCTGGCCCTGCTGCTGTTCCGCAAGATCTCGCCCAGGACCGCGGTCATGCTCGCGGTCGCCTTGACGTCCCTGCTGGCCCTGGGGTTCGTGCTGCTGGCCGTACTGGCGATGGTGGGTCTGGACACGGCGGGGACGGTCTCGCAGGGGGTCGCGGAGGCGGTGCACTCGGACTCGGCGCTGCGCGGCTCCGGCCTTCAGATCATCGGCGAGCACCTGCGCAAGCTCTCCCTCATCGTCGTGCTGCGCGTGCTCTTCCAGGGGCCCGCCGTACTGGCCGCCTGCCTGATCGGACTCGCGGTCGGCAAGCTCGGCGTGCTGCGCGACCTGTCGGCGCACACGGCCACGCTCCGCCGGCTGCAGTGGCTCGGGTTCACCGTCGGGCTGGGCGGCGCGTTCGTCTACACGCTGTCGGCCTGGCACGGCAGCGTGAACAAGTTCCTCGGCGAGGCCGTGGACCTGGTCACGGCTCCCCTGCTCGCCGCCGCCTACGCGGCGACGTTCCTGCGGCTGCTGCCGTATCTGCCCCGCATCGGGCGGGCGCTGGCGGCGCCGGGCCGGATGGCGCTGTCCAACTATCTCGGGCAGTCGCTCATCTGCTCACTGATCTTCACCGGGTACGGCCTGGCGCTCGTGGACCGCGTCAGCCCGCCGCTGGAGGTGCTGATCGCGATGGCCGTCTTCGTCGCCCAGGTCCTCCTCAGTCACTGGTGGCTGCGATCCCACCGGTACGGACCGGTGGAATGGTTGCTGCGCGCCCTGACGTACTGGAGCCGGCCGGGGCGGGGCGCCCATCAGAGGTCAGGGCGCGCCTGAGGCCCCCGATAGGGCAGCGTCCGGCTGTAGACCAGGTTGGTGGTGGTGCTGCCGAACTGGGCGAGGTCGTCGACGACCTGTTCGAGGTGGGACATGGAGGTCGCGGCCACCTTCAGCAGGTAGCAGTCGTCGCCCGTCGTACGCAGGCATTCGAGGATCTCCGAGCGCTCGCCGAGCAGCCGGTGCAGCGGGTCGTGCCGGTTGCCGGGGAACTTGAGCCGCACCACGGCGAGCACGGCGAACCCGACCTTCTCCAGATCCACCTCGGCTCGATAGCCGGTGATGACACCGGCCGCCTCCAGCCGCTTCACCCGCTCGGTCGTCGCGGAGGGGCTGAGATTGACCCGTCGCCCCAGCTCGGTGAGCGCGATGCGGCCGTCTCTCTGGAGCTCGGCGATGATCGACCAATCCGTCATGTCAAGGCTTTCGGCCATCCGCCCAAAATACCGGTAATTCCCCGGCCAATCGTCGCGCACGCAGGGAGGACTCCCTTCCTGCCGCCATGATTGATTGGCTAGCCTGCACGGGTGCGAATAGGCGTGAATGTCCCGAACTTCGGACCAGGCACCAACCCCGACATGCTGCGCGGCTGGGCACGGACAGTGGAGGGCCTCGGCTTCGACCTGTTGATGATCTCCGACCATGTGGTGGTGACACCCGACGTCGCCAAGCAGTATCCGGCGCCGTTCTACGAGCCTTTCACCACGCTGTCCTGGCTGGCGGGCATCACCGACCGGATCAGGCTCGGGACCACGGTGCTCATCATGCCGTACCGGCATCCGCAGCTCGTCGCCCGGATGGCCGCCAACCTCAACGACCTCAGCGGGGGGCGGCTGGTCCTCGGCGTGGGCGTGGGGTGGGCACGGCAGGAGTTCGAGGCGCTCGGCGTGCCGTTCCAGCGGCGCGGGGCACTGACCGACGAATACCTCCACGAGCTGCGCGCCGCCTGGGCGGACGGCGAGGACTACCGAGGCGGGCCGGTGCCGATCTGGATCGGCGGCAACAGCGACGCCGGCCTGCGCCGGGCGGTGCGCCTCGGCGAGCCGTGGCACCCGCTCCGGAACACCCTGCCCTGGCTGCGCGAAGCCGCCGGCCGCCTGGAAACCCTGGCCGGCGAGCACGGGCGCCCGGTGCCCGCGCTGATGCCCCGCATCGTCCTCCGGCTCACCACGACCCCGATCACCGATCCCGACCGGCTGGCCGGCGCGGGCACGATCGAGCAGATCATGGACGACCTCGAACAACTACGCCTCCTCGGCGCGGACACCGTCGTCCTCGACCCCTTCGGCGGCGACCCTCAGGAGACCTGTCGCCCTGAGGCGGCCTGGCACGCTCTGGCGGCCGTGGCCGCCTCCTGGGATCTTCACGCGAACCACCTATGAACGGAGCGATCATGACGTACGACGACGAGCAGTTTCTGCGCAGGGCCATCGGGCTGGCCGCCAAGGCCCGGACGGGGGGCAACCCGCCGTTCGGGTCGCTCCTGGTGGGGCCGGACGGCGACGTGCTCGCGGAGGACACGAACACCTCCATCAGCGACGCCGACATCACCGCGCACCCCGAGCTGAAGCTGGCCCGCTGGGCGGCCCGCGAGCTCACCCCCGAGGCCGCGGCCGCCACCATCATGTACACCAGTTGCCAGCCCTGTGGCATGTGCTCGGCCGCCATCGAGCGGTCGGGGCTCGGGCGGGTGGTGTTCGCGCTGTCCAGCGAGCAGCTCAGCGGGCTCAAGCCGGCCGCCGAGAACGCCGGGGCGCGGCTCGACGGACCGGCGCTGTACGACGAGGCGCGGGTGCCGGTCGAGGGGTATTACGTCTAGTCCAACCCTGGCCTTTTACCAACAACCTCAGTAAAACCACGCAAACCTCACTGTCGGCCGCCAGGATGATCGATGGGAACACATCGACGCATCAGGAAGGACCGATAGTGAGGTTACGGTTGTTCACCGCGGCACTGGCCGGTGCCGCACTCCTGTCCCAGCTCGCCGGGGTGGCATCAGCCCAGTCAGCCGCTTCGGCCGAGCGGCTGGAGGCGGTGCCCACGGCGATCGGCTGGGCGGAATGCGGCACCACGTACAAGGGTGAGTGCGCGACCATCAAGGTGCCGCTGGACTACGCGAAGCCCGGCGGCCCGACGATCGACCTGGCCATCGGCCGGTTGACGGCGCTCGACCCGGCCAAGCGGCAGGGCGTGCTGTTCGTGCACCCGGGTGGTCCCGGTGGTTCCGGCCTCAACTCCTACATCATGGGCCGCGGCATCCCGGACGACAGCCCGCTGCGCCAGTACTTCGACATCGTCAGCGTGGACCCCCGCGGCGTCGGCCGCAGCACGCCCATCCTGTGCGGCGAGGACGTGGTCGACGAGACGCCGCTGACCTACCCGGCCAGCGAGGCCGACTACCAGAACCTGCTGGCCTTCAACGCCAAGCTGTCGAAGGACTGCCGCGAGCGCACCGGCCCGCTGTTCGACCATGTCGACACCACCAGCGTGGCGCGCGACGTGGACTCGATCCGGGCGGCGCTCGGCGAGCGCCAGATCAGCTTCTTCGCGATCTCGTACGGCACGCAGGTCGGCCAGCAGTACTCCGAGCTGTTCCCGAAGAACCTGCGCGCGATGGCCATCGACTCCAACATGGACCACAGCATCACCTCGGCCTACCAGTACATGAAGACCACCACCGACGACCTCGAGGGCTCGTTCCTGGCGTTCGCGAAGTGGTGCGGCGAGACCGCCGCCTGCGCGCTGCACGGCCAGGACGTCTCCGCGGTCCTGGACGACCTGCTGGCCAGGGCCAGGGCGGGCACCCTGAAGGACCCGGAGACCGGCGCCGTGCTGTCGGACGAGGAGGTCCGGATCGAGGTGTTCGAGCCGATGTACAAGCCGTCGGCGGGCTTCTTCCCGCTGGCCGACCGGCTGAAGGCACTGGCGGCCGGCCAGGCGGCCGAGAAGGCCGCCGACAAGCCGTCGGCATCGCCGTCGCCGTCGCCGTCCGCATCCGCTTCGGCTTCCGCGTCAGGGGACGCGAAGACCACGGCCAGGGCCGCCGCCTCGGCTTCGACGTCGGCCGCCGAGGGCGTCAACTACGCCTACCCGGCCATCTGGTGCTCCGACTGGAAGTGGAACGTCAAGAGCTTCGCCGAGCTCGACCGCTACAAGCGTCGCCTCAAGGCCGTCGCCCCGCACACCGAGCTGTCCCCGTTCTGGAGCGATGTCACGACCTGCCTCAACTGGCAGGGCAAGACGTCCAACCCGCAGCACCGCCTCAAGATCAGCGGCACTCCGCCGACCCTGGTCATCAAGGCGCGTGACGACGTGGCCACCCCCGCTGCCTGGAACTACGCCGCCGCCCGGCAGATCCCGCGCTCGGTCGTCCTGGAGTACGACGGCGTCGGCCACGGCCAGTTCCGCAACAGCACCTGTGCGCGCGACTACATCGAGAAGTACCTGATCAACCGCACGCTGCCCGCGGCGGGGACGCACTGTCCCACCCAGTTCCCGACGGAACCGCCCGCGACGACACTGTCCACGCAGGACTCCCCGCTGTCCATCACGGGCCGCCCGGTCCACTGACGTCGAGCTGACCGGTTGTGCGTCCCCTGACGTACCGGGGACGCACAACCGGCACTTCTAGCCCAATCCCCTGGCGTAGCCGGGCGAGAACTCGACCGGCAGGGCCGACAGGGCGCGCAGCCGGAAGGACGTCCGCCAGACGAGGTCGTCGGCGGGCACCGACAGCCCCAGGTCCGGGAGCCGGTCCAGGAGCACCTCGACGGCCGTGTAGGCGATGACCTCGGCGAGTTCCGGCGCCGGGTGCGGGCAGCCGTGCTCGCCGTGGCCGAAGGACATGTGCGCGTGGTTGCCGGCGGAGCCGCCGTAGGAGTCCGGCCGTACCTGCGGATCGGCGTTCGCGCCGGCGAGGCCGATGACGAGCGCGTCGCCGGCCCGGATGCGCTGCCCGCCGAGCTGGGTGTCATGAACCGCCCAGCGGCCCAGGCTGTTCTGGGCGGGCGACTCCTCCCACATGACCTCGTTCAGCGCCTGGCCGGCACTGCGGCGGCCGCCCGACAGGGTCACGGCGAACCGTTCGTCGGTCAGCATCAACCGCAGGGTGTTGCCGATCCAGTTGGCGGTCGGTTCCTGGCCCCCGCTCAGCAGCACGACCAGGTCCTGGATGAGCTCTTCGTCGGTGAGCCCCGCGGGATGGGCCATCAGGCGTGAGGGCAGGTCCGGACCGGGACGCTCGCGCTTGCTGTCGAGCAGGCGCTGCATCGTGGCCTGGACTCGCTGATGCGCCTCCACGACGCCCGGGCCGGTGTTCAGCAACTCGGTCACGTCCGCCACCAGGCGTGGCGTCTCGGCGTCCGGCAGGCCGAACAGCGTGGAGATGGACAGCAGCGGCATCGGCTGGGCGTACTGGGCGATCAGGTCGGCCCGGCCGTGGCCGGTGAACGCGTCGATCAGGCCGTCGGCGGCTCTCTCGGTCCTGGTTCTCAGCTCGAACTGGTCGACGGCGGCGAGGGCGTCGCCGATGGCGCCGGCCCGCCGCTGATGCTCGGCGCCTTCGGTGAACAGAATGGACGGCTGGTAGCCGACGAACGCCATCAGCGGCCAGTCCGGCGGGATGCGATCCCAGGCGTTCCACCGGCGGGAGTCGCGGGCGAAGAGCTGCGGATTGCTGAGGACGTAGCGGAGCTCGCGGTAGCCGATCACCAGCCAGGCGAAGATGTCGCCTTCGAGCAGGACCGGGACGACCGGCCCGTACTCCTTCCTCATGTCCCGGTACAGCCGGTCCGGATCCTCCTGGAAGCGGGGGCCGTACATCGCCACGGGCTCGGGGATGTAGGTCATCGGGTAACCCCCTGGGCGGAGGACATCGCGTGGAGGTGGTTCACGAGGGCGATCAGCACGGCCTTGCTGGAGTCACGCTGGCGGGCGTCGCAGTCGATCAGCGGAACGTCGTCGGACAGGTCCAGTGCCTCCCGGATCCGTTCCAGGGGATGGGTCGGCTCGTCGAAGTTGTTGCGCGCGACGATGAACGGCATTCCGTGGTGTTCGAGCCGGTCGATGGCGTACCACGAATCGGCCAGGCGGCGGACGTCCACCAGGACCACCGCCCCCAGCGTCCCCGAGAACAGCCGGTCCCACAGGAACCAGAACCGTTCCTGACCCGGGGCCCCGAACAGGTACAGCACCATCTGCTCGTTCAGGCTGATGCGGCCGAAGTCGAAGGCCACCGTGGTCGTGGACTTGGTCTGTACGCCGCTCGCGTCGTCGATCCCCATGCCTGCCTGGGTCATCGTCTCCTCGGTGCTCAGCGGCCGGATCTCGCTGACCGAGCGGACCATGGTCGTCTTGCCCACGCCGAACCCGCCGACGACCACGATCTTGAGTCCGGTGGTCATCGTGTTCCGCAGCGGTGTGCGGACGAGTGGGTCAGAGGTTCTGAAGTCCAACTAGCACCTGCTCCAGGATTTCGGGATCGGGCAGTTGCGCCTTGGCGGGAGCCTTGGGCGGATGGCGGGCGGTGATGCGTCCGGTGTCGAGCAGGTCGCACAGCAGGATCCGTACGACGCTGATCGGCAGTCTCAGCTCCGAGGAGACCTCGACGACCGCCATCGGCTGGCGGCACATCTGGAGGATCTTGACGTGCTCGGACTGCATGCCCGGGGTCGGATCGCATTCGCTCACGATCAAGGTGACCATGTCCATGGCGCTCTCGTCCGTGTGGCTGCGTCCCCCGGTGACCGTGTACAGCCGGTCCGGGTTCTCGCTCGCCACTCGCCGCGAGATCATAGAGCCCGGCTGCTCTGCTGAGGTTCGCGCGGCGGGGCGGTCAGGTATTCCCCGATCTGCTCGACCAGTTCGTTCATGTTGTGACCGATGATGCCGGGGTCGGCGTCATCGCCGGCCACGACGGCGAGATGGGCGCCCTCTCCCGCCTCCACGATGAACAGCAGCCCGCCGTGGAACTCCGTCATGGACTGCCGCAGTCCGCCGGAACCGTCGCCGAACTCCATGGACGCGCCGTGGGCGAGGCTCTGGATACCCGAGGCGATGGCGGCCAGTTGATCGGCCCGGTCCACCGAAAGCGCGTGGGTGTGGGAGAGCTTGAGGCCGTCCTTCGACAGCACCAGGGCGTGCCGGGTCTGCGGCGTCCTCTCCAAGAGGTTCTCCAGCAGCCAGGCGAGGTCGCGATCTGAGGTTCTCATCGAGATTCTGGGACGGTCATCCGGCGTCGACACCGGACGGACAGCCCTCCCTCCAATCTGTTGGTCGGTCACAGGGTGTCGTCCTCTGCGCTGACATCAGGTGTGTCGGCAGGTGTTGCGCCGCCGGCGGTTCCCCGGCTGGCCTGGCGGAAAGCGCTGAATCTCGCTCCGGCGTCGGCGAGGGACGGCTTGGGCCTCGCCCTCGCCGGAGTCGTGGTCTCGGGCGCGGACGTCGTGGACGTCGCCGCCGCGAGCGTCTGGCCGCGCCGGCGCCTGGGCAGATCGCCGTCCGCGACGCGCTCCGCGGGCGCCGGGGCGGCCACGGAGGTGGCCCGGCGGGCGGCCGGAATGCTCGGCGGACGCGGCGGGTCCGGCGCGGGGGGCGGCGGAGGCTGTGTGACCAGTTTCTGCGGGATCATGACCACCACTCCGGTGCCCCCGCGTGAGGACGGCCTGAAGGAGACGGTCAAGTCGTGCTTGCGGGCCAGGCAGCCCACCACGGCCAGGCCCAGGCGCGTACCGGACAGCGTCGTCAGGTCCAGCGGCTCGGACGAGACGGCCTGCCGGGCGCGGGCCAGCGCGGCGGCGCTCATGACGAGACCGCAGTCCTCGATGGTGATCACGACGCCCGTGCTCACCTCTTCCACGTACACGTGTACCTCCTCGGAGGGAGGCGAGAAGCTGGTGGCGTTGTCCATCAGCTCCGCGAGGGCGTGCATGACGCCTTCGGCGGCGTGCCCGGCGATCGCGACGGTGCTGGCCGAGTGCACCCGGACCCGCTGGTAGGCGTTGATCCGGCCCACCGCGCCGCGCATGATGCTCTCCATCACGATCGGCTTGGTCCAGCGCCGGCCGGACCGCGCGCCGGTCAGCACGGCGATGCTGTCGGCCAGCCGGCCCGCCTGCGCGGTGCTGTGGTCCAGCCTCAGCAGGTCGCCGAGGACCTTCTCTTCGTGCCGGTCCTCCATCTCCCGCAGATCGGCCAGCATGCTGGTCGCCAGTGCCTGAACCCGGCCCGCGGCATTCGCACAGGCCGACATGGCGGCCGCGCGCATGCGGTCACCCCTGCCGACCTCCTGCGCCAGCGTCCACAGGATGCGCTGCTGGGCCAGATCGACGGGCCTGTGCACCTCGGCGAGCGCGGTGTCGACCGACGCCCCGTCGCGCAGCCTCTTCACCAGCGCGGGCAGCGTCTGGTCGGCGAGCTGGGCGATGTCGGCGTCCATCGCCTGGAGACGGTCGCGGAGCTGCTGTGTCTGCTGCCGGCCGTACAGGCCGAACGAGATCGCGGCGCACAGCAGGACGGCGGCTATCCCCAGGCACCAGGCCATGAGGGTCCGCCCCTCGACCGGCGCCTCGGCCACCGCCCACACGCACGCGGTGCCGGCGACGATCGCGGCGGCCAGCGGCACGAGCAAGGCCCGACGGTGAACAGGTATGTGAGCTGGCATCAAGCGGTTCCTCGTCGGAGGTCGGAAACGTAGAACCTGAAAGATCTTCGTCGGATTGTAGTGGAATCTTCGCTTTGTGTGGGCGGTTGGTCACCAATTGCTGCTGTTCTTGCTGGTAGGTCCACTAACAAATGCCGACGGACGGCGCGCCACGCACGCTGGAAGGCGCACTCGCCATTCTCAAGTGGCGCGCTGGCCATGCACCCCGAGATCATGCCGCTTCGGCCTGAGCCGGATTCGGTCCGAGCGTCGTACCGGTTCCAGGTCGATCCGGCGTACCCCCTCCGGGACGTGCCGGAGGTCGTGGGTGATGAGCAGCGTGGTCCGCCCCTCCATCAGGCGGCGCAGCGGCTCCATCACCCGCTCGGCCGTGGCCACGTCCAAGCCGGTCATCGGCTCGTCCAGCACCAGGACGGGCGCGTCGCGCAGGATCGCGCGGGCGATGGCGAGGCGCTGGCGTTGGCCGCCTGACATGAGGCGACCTCGCTGGCCGATCGGCGTGTCGTACTTCTGAGGCAATGTCTGGATGAAGTCGTGCACGTCGGCCAGTTCGGCGGCCTGCACCACGGCGGCGTCGCCGGCGTCCGGGGAGCCGTAGGTGATGTTGTCACGGACCGTGCCGGAGAACAGGAGGTTCTCCTGGTGCAGGAGGGTGATGCTGTCGCGCAAGGACGATCGGGTCAGGTCGCGCAGGTCTACGCCGTCCAGAAGGATGCGGCCGATGTTCGGGTCGTAGAAGCGCAGGAGCAGCTTGGCCAGCGTGGACTTGCCGGCGCCGCTGGGTCCGGTGCAGACGACGAGCTCCCCCGGTTCGATCACGAACGACAGCTCGCGCAGGGTCGCCCGGATCCGCTTGGGATAGGTGAAGCCGACTCGCGAGAACTCGATCCGGCCCTTGCTGCGCCCCCGAACCGCTACGGCGGTGGGGCGGTCGACGACGGCCGGGCGTACGGACAGGACCTCCAGGACGCGGTCCGAACCGGCGGCGGCCTGCGAGACGGTCAGGGCGAGTTCGCCCAGGCCCTGGACGGCGGGGTACAGATACGCGAGATAGGCGGCGAAGGCGAGCAGGCCACCCAGAGTGAGGCGGCCTTGGGCGATCTCCCAGGCGCCGAAGCCCAGGATGACGATCAGGCAGATGGTCTCGAGGACCTGTACGGACGGGCCGTAGAGGCCGGAGAGCCAGGCTTGGGACAGGTTCGCGCGGAGCCAGGTGCGGCCTTCGCGGTGCAGGTGCCTGGCCTCGGTGTGCTGCTGGTTGAAGGCCTGGACGAGCGATTGGTTGGACAGGCTCTCCTCGATGACGCTGTTCATGGTGCCGTTGCTGGTGCGCTCGCGGGCGGCGGCGTTCCTGAACCGGGACGCGAAGAGCTTGGAGACCACCAGGAACGCGGGGATCAGCGCGAACGTGACCAGCGCCAGGTCCCATCGGATGACGAACGCCGCTCCGGCGAAGAAGATCACGCTAGCCACCGTGGTGAACACCTTGACCAGGCCCGAGCCGACCAGTTCCTCGATGGACTCGATGTCGTCGGTGAGCCTGGCCATCAGGTCGCCGAGGCGGCGGTTCTCGAAGAAATCGGGTGTGAGGGTCTGAACGTGGCCGAAGACGCGGTCGCGGAGCTTGAGGAGAAAGCGTTCCGCGCCCGCGGCGGTGACGTACGCGCCGGCGAAGGAGACGAGACCGGCCACAACGGCCAGGCCGAGCCAGGTGGCGGCGGGAGCCCAGAAAGCTCCCAGATCCCGCTCGCTGAGGACCCGGTCGGTGATGAAGCCGAACAGGCCGATGGCGGCGACCTCACAAAGAGCGGCCAGGATCGAGAAGACGATCCCGGCCACGAACAGCCGCCTGACGCCGCGCGTGTCCGGCCAGAAGGCCCGGAATGTGTTCCGGATGGACACCGTCGGCGCCAGAGGCTGAGCGGTGAGTGAGAGCCGCTGGGAGACCCGGCGGCTCTCAGGTGGCACCTCTGCTACCACCACCACCGCCTGCGCCAGCCGCCGCCCCAGCCGCCGCCGCCGCAGCCGCCGCCGCATCCACCCCAGCGACGACGACCGCAACCGCCGCGACGACGCCAGCCCCACCAGTCAGTGCGGTGAGCCGGGAAGAGCTTACCGAGAACCATGATTCCCCCCTGTGCACTAGCACCATTTCGGCTTTCAAAATAGGACGCTAGCACCCAAAAGGTGAGAAAACAGGGGTTGGAGGGATATTTGGGGGCAATTTGACGATCATCGCGGGAAAGGAATGTAGGCGGGCCAGAGGTAAATGGCCGATAAAGCGCTTACATCGAGCGCGATACCTGAGCCCCGCTGGAGCCTGGGCAAACCCAAGCGGATGCATCGATGATCACCGAAGTAGCAATTCACCTCGATGTCTTTCCGAACGGCGCAAGCCACCTTCGGCAATGGAATTCCGGGCGATGGCAAATATTGGTTCGAAGAATGGCGAAGCGCGGCGCTCCAGCCAAGATCCGGACACGCGAACAGGCCCCCGACCGGCATCCGATCGAGGGCCTGCGAGGGTTTCAGAGACGCGTCAGGTCCCGCGGCCCGCCCACTGGATCTCGTACGGCTTCAGGGTCACCCGCTTGCCGTCCACGGTGGCGGTGACGCTCGTGGCGGCCGTGTTCACCATGACGACCTGCCGTTCCTGCCCCAGCACCTTGATCCGCGGGTCGGAGGTGGTCACCGCCTCCAGTTGCGCCCCGGCGGGGAACCACTTGGTGAACCCGCTCAGCAGCCCCGCCATAGGCAGTTCCTGGCCCGTTCCGGACGACCAGAGGCAGCCGGGGCACTGCGTCCCGTCCTTCTGCTCCGGGTTCCAGTAGAGCGCCGACGTCACGCCGCTCCTGGCGAACTCCATCAGCGTCGTGGCCTGTACGGCGATGCGCTTGTCCTCGGTCCAGCCGGAGTTGGTGGGCTCGACGTACCACTCCGCCCACCACACCGGCATGTCGTTGCTCTTCTGCTTGAGCCAGGTGGTGACCGCGCCGAACTTGGCCTGGGCGGCGAAGTCGTCCGGGAGGTTGGCCTTGTCGTTGGTCATCGAGGCACCGTCGACGACGATGAAGTCGGCGCCCTTCTTGTGCTCGATCCAGTACTCGATCGCGTCCAGCGCGCGCTGGTCGACCGTGCCCCACGGGCCGCTGAGCTCCGAGGGGGACTTGCCGGAGTTGGTCTCGACCGGGATGTACGGACCGCCCACCTGGATGTCGCTGTTCACCTTCTTCAGCGCCGTATAGACCTTGTTGTACAGCTCCGTGTAGCCCTCGGCGTCCCAGCGGTTCGTGGCCGGGTTCCAGAAGCCCTTGAACTCGTTCCACACCATGAAGTACTTGACCGTCGGATACTGTTTGGCGATCTTCACGGCGAGCTTGGCGTAGTCGTCGAAGTGCTCGGGCTTGGGGGCGACCGTGTGGTTCTTGGACCAGTCCGTACGGCCGGCCTGCCCGCCCTTCATCCAGTCAGGCGCGCAGCACAGCGTGATGATCGGAACGGCCCGCGATGAGGCCATGAGCTTCAGCCGCCGGTCGAGATCTCGTAAGTTGAACTGTCCGGGGCTCGGCTCCGGATTGCCCACGCCCCAGCCCATGATGTGCTGGTTCTGCAGCATGGGGACCCGGCCGAGGATGCCCTTGGCCTGCTCGGTGATCTCGCGGGGCGAGTTGTCGGCGCTGTACTGGGTGTGGGTGACGCCCCAGCGCGGCCAGTCGTCCAGGGTGGGCGGCGGCGGCAGCGTCGGCGCCGGCTCGCTCGGCTGGACCTGGGCGACCTCACCGCCCTTGTACTCGTCGCGAGGGCCGCTCCGCGTGCCCGCGTACACCATGATCCCCGCGACGAGCACTATCGCGAGGATTCCAACGCCTAACGCGATCGGCCATGGTGGCCGTCGACGTGCGTGTTTGCCATCGGTGGGTATCACGGAGCCTCCACCCTCGCGCGTGGACAAGGGCCGGGACATCTCTCCCAGCCCTTCTCACGGTATATGTCAGTACTTGCAAGGGACTTGCGGTCGATCAAGACGTCGGCGGGCGCTGACCTCCGGCCGGACCTGGAACGCCCGCATAACGGTACGCTACCGGCTGCCTGCCCGGTTGCACGATGAGCAGCGTGCCCGGCTCGTCGGCGTAGAAGGCGCTTTCGACGGCCGCGGCGACGTCGGCGGCACTCAGCAACGGGAAGCCGGCGTTGACGAACATCTCCCGCGCCCCCGCCACCAGTGGCGTGTCCGTGAACCCCGGGCACACGGCGCCGATCCTGATCCCCTCCTTGGCCAGCGGCCCGGCCAGCGCCCTGACGAGCCCGACCACGGCGTGCTTGGTCATCGTGTAGATCGGGTCGCCGCCGAAGCCGACGAGCCCGGCCAGCGACGAGGTGACCACGATCGCGCCACCGCCCGAGCGCCTGAGCAGCGGCAGGCAGGCGGCGACGCCGAAGACCACGCCGTCCACGTTCACCCCGACGACCTTGCGGTATCGCTCGACGTCGAACTCCGCCAGGTCCACCCCGCCCGAGATCCCCGCGTTGAGGTGCACCAGGTCGAGTCGGCCGTAGGTGTCCTCGGCGAGCGCGACGGCCTGCCGCGAGGCCTCCTCGGTGCTGACGTCACCGGCCAGCCACACGCCGCCGACCTCCTTGGCGAGGCGCTCGGCGCCTTCGGCGTCGAGGTCGAGGATGACGCACTTGGCCCCGCCCGCCGACAGCCGCCGTGCCACCGCGGCCCCGATGCCGCTCGCCGCTCCGGTGATCAGTGCCACAGTGCTCATGTGCGCTCCCTCTATTGCTCAACGCCCAAAGGCTCTTACGACGGCTGGTCCAGCAGGCGGTGCGCGCGGGCGATGAGGGTGGGTACGGCGGAGCCGATGTTCTCGAAGCCGTCACCCACGGTCTTGCCCTGCCGGAAACGGGCGTGGATACCTTCCACTATGACCGCGAGCTTGAAGTTCCCGAACGCCACGTAGAACGGAAGGTCGGAGATGTCGCGGCCGGAGACCTTCGTGTAGTGGGCGGCGAACTCGGCGGCGTTCAGGAAGCCCGGGGCGATCGTCACGTCGCCCGCCACCGGGATCCCGGCCCGCTCCTCGTCGCCGGAGTCCTGCCAGTAGGTGAGTGTGAGCCCCAGATCGGCCAGCGGGTCGCCGAGAGTGGACATCTCCCAGTCGACCACGGCCAGGATTTCGGGCGGACCGGGCGCCAGCCGTACGAGCGTGTTGTCGAGCCGGTAGTCACCGTGCACGAGCGTGCTGGCGGAGCGGGCCGGCATGCGCTCGCCCAGCCGCTTGACCAGGCGGTCGTACTCCGGCAGGTCGGCGGTCTTCGAGCGGTCCCACTGCTGGCACCACCGGGCGAGCTGCCTGGCCAGGTAGCCGTCCGGGCGGCCGAAGTCGCCGAGCCCGACCTCCCGGTAGTCGACGGCGTGGATGGCGGCCAGCACCTCGGCGAGCCGTTCGGCCAGCCGGCGCGTCTCGGCCGGCGAGGGCGCGCCGAGCTGCTCGCGGGTCCTGGCGGCCAGCCCGTCCACGTGGCCCATCAGGTAGAACGGCGCTCCGATGACCTCCTCGTCGGCGCAGAACGCGACCGGCTCCGGCACCGGAACCGGCGTCGTGGCGAGCGCGGAGATGACCCGCCACTCGCGCCGCATGTCGTGCGCGGTGGGCAGCACGTGGCCGAGCGGCGGACGGCGCAGCACCACGCGGCGCTCACGGGTCTCGATGAGGTACGTCAGGTTAGACTTGCCGCCGGATATCAGCGAGACAGACAGGGGCTCGCCCGCGTCGGGCACGTTGTCGCCCATCCAGCCGGTCAGCCGAGGCCAGTCAATCCCAGGTACGGTCATGGACACACATTAGAACGTCACTCGGTCCTGAAGGCTAGCTGAGAGTTATGTAACGTTCCGGACCTGCGCAGACGACCATCATGTAAGACCACTTACCCTGGCTGTACAACAGCTACCTCCAAGCTAACTGAAGGTATGCCGACAGTAGGAGCCCATGCGCGTCACACTTGCTCACCCTCGCGAGCTGGGAGCACCTGAGCTGAGTCGATGGCGGACTCTCCAGGAGGGACACGCGGCCTTCGACAACCCGTTCCTGTCTCCAGAGTTCACGATCACGGTCGGTGAGCTACGAGACATGGTCCGCGTCGCCGTGCTCTACGACGGGCCCGACATCGTGGGCTTCTTCCCGTTCGAACGTCACCCCATGGGCATCGGCAAGCCGGTGGCCGCCGGGCTCACCGACGCGCAGGGGTTAGTCCACGCCAAGGACCTCGAGATCGACCCGCGCCGCTTGATCAAGCAGTGCGGGCTGTCGGTCTTCGAGTTCGACCACCTGGTCGCGGGCCAGCCGCTGATCGCCGAGCGGCATGAGCGCCACCCGTCGCCGATCATCGACCTGCGTGAGGGGCACGACCGCTACACCGAGTATCTGCGGCTGCACTCCGGCAAGACGTACAAGACGACCCTGGCCAAGTCGCGCAAGCTCCAGCGTGACATCGGGCCGGTCCGGCACGAGTACGCGACCACCGACCCGGCGCCGCTGCACACGCTGCTCGGCTGGAAGACCGACCAGTACCGGCGTACGGGGCGCACCGACCGGTTCGCGCACCAGTGGATCGTCGAGCTGGTCGAGCGGCTGCTGGCCACGCAGACCGAGGGCTTCGCCGGGGTGCTCGACATGATCTACGTGAACGACCTGCCGATGGCCGGCCATTTCGGTCTGCGCACGCGCACCACGCTCGCGGGTTGGTTCCCGGCGTACGACACGCAATACGCCAAATACTCCCCCGGCCTCATCCACCATCTCGCGATGGCCGAGCAGGCCGCCGGGTCCGGCATCCAGGTGATCGACATGGGCCGGGGCGAGAAGGAGTACAAAGAGAAGTTGAAGAACGGCGAGTTCCAGGTGGCCGAGGGCCGGGTCGCCACGATCGGCGCCGCTTCGGCGGTCCACTGGCTGGTGCGGGTGCCCCTGCGCAAGACCCGGGCCACCGTGCTGGCCAACCCGCTGCTGCACAAGACGGCCGACCGGGCGCTGAAGACGTTCGGCCGACTCCGCACGGCGCTCCAGTCGTGACCGAACGAGCCACGACCGAGCCGGTCGTGAAGAGGATCGCCGAGCGCACCGGCCGCCACTGCCTGCTGCTCCCGTCGAACCGCCTCGGCCTCTACCTCGCGCTGCGTCACTGGTGCACGCCGGGCCAGCGGCTGCTCATGTCACCGATCTCCGCCGACGAGATCCTCTTCCTGGTGCTGGCGGCGGGCCTGCGCCCGGTGATCGCGCCGCTGTCGCGCCGCGACGGCAACATCGACGCCTCCCGCGTGAACCTCGGCCAGGTGGACGCCGTCCTGACCACCAACCTGTACGGCCTGCCGGACGCCGTTTCCGCCTTCACCGGAAAAATCCTGATCGAAGATGTCGCCCACGCGATGGAGACCACCGTCGGCGGCCGGCCGTTGGGCACGTTCGGCCAGGCCGGGGTGTTCAGCCTCTCCAAGCACCCGGGCGCCGGGTCGGGCGGCGTCCTCGCGGTGGAGCGCCTGGAAGACCTGCGTGCCCTCGCACAGGCCCGCGACGCGCTGCTGGAGCCGGGCGCCTTCCGCGCCGAGCTGCTGGCCGTGGCCAGCTCGATGGCCCGCCAGGCCGCGCTCCGGCTCGACCTGGTCCGGCCCGCGCTCCGGCTCTCGCGCCTGCTGGGCATGGAGGAGTCACGCGAGGGCTACCGGATCCCGCTGCGGCCCGACGAGCTCGAAGTGGCCATGAAGCAGGTGCCGTCGCTGCCGCCGTTCGATCCGTGGGTCCGTGCCGACCTGCACGACTACCGTGCCCGGCGAGGGGCGCTGGCCCGCTGGTACCAGTCGAGGCGGCTGGCCAAGGTGCCCGGGGAGCGGGCCCGCCGGGTGGCGGGCGTCCGCCGGCTGGCGGAGCTGCCCTCGGTGGCGCAGGGCGTACGAGATCATGTCGACCAGCCGCTGTTCCGGGTGCCGCTGCTGGTGCGCGACCGGGACGCGGCGATCGCCGCGCTGGAGCGGCGCGGAGTGGTGACGGGTTACCTCTACGACCCGCCGTACGACGACTACGCGGCCGCCTTCACCGACCCCTCCCCCGATCCGGCCCCGGCCCGCTGGTGGGCCCGCCACGCCCTGCCCGTCGATCCGGTGTACGCCGACCGCTCCCTGCCGATCCTGCGCGAGCTCCAGCCCGCCTGAGACGGCTACGCCTCGGCGCGGATCAGGCGGAGGAAGGCCTTGAGCCCGGAGATCACCTCTTGGTTGTCGCCGAGCCCGTCCACCGTCTCGTCGAAGCGGCGGGTCATGCCGGTCATGCGCCGGTTGAGGTCGTGGTCGGCCGTCTCCAGGGCGTACCGCGTGGCGGCCATCTCCTCGCGCAGGCGTTCGAGGTCCTTGCCCAGCTCGTCGGTCCTGAGGTGGAGCGCGTCGGCCAAAGCGGCCAGCGAGACGACGTCCCTGCGCGGGTAGCGGACCTCCTCGGCCAGCGTCGTGACCCGCCGGCGAAGGTGCGACAGGTACGCGCCCACCGGGCGGAAACAGGTGGCGAGCAGGTAGAAGGCCGCGAAGTAGTAGCCCACCTGCGCGCCGGAGAAGAACGTGATGCCCACCAGCACGGCCGCCGACACGATGTGCCCGGCGATCGCGAGCCTGACCATCCGCCGGGCGATGTCGCGCGCCTCGTCCTCGCGGCCCTGCGGCACCTCGATGCCACGCTCACGCGACTCGGGGATGTCCTGCGCGACCCGGCGGGCGGCGAAGTACAGGTTCCACGGGACGGTGAGGAGGACGACCAGCCAGATGAGGCTGATGGCGCCCAGGCCGAGGGAGAGCAGCGTCGACAGCCGCACCCCCGCGTAGAGGATCAGCCAGGCGGTGATCAGGGTGCCGATGACCGAGGCCAGAAGTAACCACCATTTCATGCCTTCCACTCTGGCTCAGGAGGGAGGCTCGGCATCACCGCTCACATACTCATTCACGGCTGAGCACATCAGACCGGCCACTATCCGGCAGCCGCGCCTGACGTCGGCCAGCGTGGCCGAGCCGTACCCGATCACCAGGCCGTGGAGGCGTTCGGAACCGTAGTGGTGGCGGACGGTGGAGTCGAGCAGCACGCCCTTCTCCCGCGCGGCGGCGACCAGCGCGGGGACGGTCTCGCGGGGCAGCTCCGCCAGCAGGTGCAGGCCCGCCGTGTCGCCGTGCAGGCGGCAGAGCGGGCCGAGGATCTCGACGATCGCGCCGCGCCTGCGGGCGTACTCCAGGCGCATCCGGCGCAGGTGGCGGTCCAGGTCACCGCGTTCCAGGAGGGTCGCGACGGCCTGCTGGACCGGGCCGCTGGTGCGGTCCGACAGCGTGAGGCGGATGGCGGCGATCCGGTCGAGCAGTTCGGGTGAGCCGACCAGCCAGCCGACGCCGATGTCGGGGGCGAGGGTCTTGGAGAGCGTGCCGAGCAGGACGACGCGCGACGGGTCGAGGCCGTAGAGGGCGGGCAAGGGCGCCACGTCGTAGCGGAACTCGGCGTCGTAGTCGTCCTCCACGATGATCGCGCCGGTGCTCCTGGCCCAGGCGAGCAGCCGTTCCCTGCGCGGGATCGGCAGGCGGCCGCCGAGCGGGTACTGGTGGGCGGGCGTGGTGTAGAGGACGCGGAGGTCGTCGGGGAGCCCCTCGACGATCACGCCGTCCTCGTCCACCGGGCACGGCACGACCTTCGCGCCCCTGGCCGCGAACACCGTGCGCGCCACGTGATACCCGGGATCCTCGACGCCCGCCCGGCCGCCCTCGCCGAGCAGGGCCAGCGCGCACAGGTCGAGGCCGTTGCCGGTGCCCCTGGTGACCAGGACGTTCTCGGGGCCGACGGTCACGGCCCTGGCCCGCCGCAGGTGGTCGGCGAGCAGTTCGCGCAGGTACGGCAGGCCGTACGGGTCCGGGGAGTCACCCGGAGGCAGGTCGGCGGCCTTGCGCCAGGCCCGCTTCCAGGCGGCGCGGTCGTAGTCGCGCACCCAGGGCGTGCCGGGGGTCAGGTCGATCGTCCGCTCGGCCGGTGGGCGAGGCGGCGGCTCGGGGGCGGGCGGCGCCTCGACGGCGAGATGCGACGCCTCCAGCGAGGCCACGAACGTGCCGGAGCCGTGCCGCCCCTCCAGCCACCCTTCGGCGTACAACTGCTGGTACGCCTCCGTGACCACGGTCCTGCTCACCTGTAGCTGGCCGGCCAGCCCGCGCGAGGACGGCAGCCGCTCCCCGGGCGCGAGCGTGCCCGCGAGCATGGCCCGGCGCAGCCAGCCGGTGAGCTGCGCCGAGAGCGGGACGGCCGACTCCCTGGACAGGGATATGGGCAGGTCCACGAGGGTACGCACGAAAGTGGTCTCCGGGAAGCGGGCATTAGTGGCCATACAAGCTATGTCCACTTTCTCATTACGGTGGCGGCATGCTCTCCACCACACCCCGCACAACGCTCGGCCGCGAGAAGAACCGTGGCAGCAGCGACCGGAACGATCTGTACGAGGTGCTCGACACCGGCCTGTTCTGCCATCTGGGTGTGGTGGTCGACGGCCACCCCATGGTGGTGCCGACCGGATACGGGCGCCTGGGCGAGACCCTCTATCTGCACGGCTCCACCGGGGCGCGGTCGCTGCGCGCGGGCAGCGGCGCGGAGGTGTGCGTCACCGTCACCCACGTCGACGGCATCGTGCTGGCCCGGTCGATCTTCCACCACTCCGTCAACTACCGCTCCGCGATCATCTACGGCCACGCCAGGCTGCTGACGGACCCGGAGGAGCGGCTGACCGGGCTCCGCGTCCTGTCCGAGCAGCTCGCGCCCGGCCAGTGGGACTACGTCAGGAAGCCGTCGCCCAAGGAGCTGGCCGCGACCGCCGTGCTGGCCCTGTCGCTCGAAGAGGCGTCGGTGAAGATGCGGCGCGGCGGCCCCATGGACGAGGAGGACGACTACGCGCTGCCCGTCTGGGCGGGGGTGCTGCCGCTGGTGACGTCCTGGGGAGAGCCCGTGCCGGATCCGAAACTCCCAGAAGGTATGGATGTACCTGTTCACATCCGCGGCCGGGAGTAGTTCCATAAATCAGGAACCACCTGGCAAACTTCTCTCCTTGATCACGCGTCTCATCAGGTGGGCCCTACTCCTGATGGGGGATGGCGATGGAGTGGATCGCTCCTGGATATACGGAAATCAAGCAGCTCGGGGCGGGCGGCAGTGGCCGGGTCGTGCTGGCGGTGCACGATGAGACCGGCGTCAAGGTCGCGATCAAGTACCTCTCGGAGAGGTTAAGACGCGACCCGGTGGCCCTCGCCCGGTTCCAGTCGGAGGCGCGGCTGCTGACCACGCTGCGCGACCAGCACATCGCCACCCTGTGGGAGTACATCCAGGACGGCTACGGCGCGGCCATCGTGATGGAGCTGGTCAACGGCGTGTCCCTGCGGGCGCTGCTGCGCGAGCACGGGACGACGGGGCCGGAGGCGGCCCTGGCCGTCCTCAAGGGCTCGCTGCTCGGCCTGGCCAGGGCGCACTCGCACGGCCTGGTGCACAAGGACTACAAGCCCGAGAACGTGATCGTCCGCGACGACGGGGTCAGCAAGCTGGTCGACTTCGGCATCGCCGTCCACCAGGGGACCACCTCGCGTCCCGAGGGCACGCCCCCGTACATGGCGCCCGAGCTGTGGGAGAACCTGCCCGCCTCGCCCGCCACCGACGTGTACGCGGCGACGGCGGTGTTCTTCGAGTGCCTGACCGGGCACCGGCCGTACCGGTCGACCGAGCCGAGCGTGCTCGGTTACCAGCACATGCACGCGCCGATCCCGGTCCACGACGCCCCCGAGCCGGTCCGCGAGCTGATCACGCGCGGGCTGGCCAAGGACCCGGCCACCCGGCCCGTCAGCGCCGACGCGTTCGTCATCGAGCTGGAGGCGGCGGCGCGGGCCGCGTACGGCGAGGACTGGGAGGAGCGCGGCAGGCGGCGGCTGGCCGGGCTGGTGGCCCTGCTCGCCCTGCTCCTGCCCGTGCCGCAGCCGCCTCCCGCCCAGGTCACGACCTCACTGGCGCAGACCGTCTTCCGTACGACCCTCCGAACGGCCAAGCGGAACTCGGTGCGGCTGGGCACGGGCGTGGGGCTGGTCGCGGTCGCCACCATCGCCGTGATCGTCGCACTGTCGAGCCGTGACCGGGGGACGACGCCCATAGACGTGGCCCTGGTGGGGCCCTCGCAGTCGCAGGGCCCCGCCGAGCAGGCCCCGCCGGTCGCGGTGACCCAGCCGCCCGAGGAGTCCCCGGTCGACCGGCCCAGCGGCGATCCGTCCCCGCTCGCCGTAACCCCCACCAGCCCCGAGCCGGAGACCGCCGAGCCCGTGGCGGCCACCGCGCCACCGACCACCGAGCCCGCGCCCACCCCGACACCCAAGGTCACCAAGAGCGGTAAGCCCACGCCCAAGGTCACCAAGTCCGCTGAGCCGACTCCTACCAACACCCCCAAGCCGCCCAAGACCATCACGCCGACGCCCGTCGTCACCGTGACCACGCCCACAGTGACGCCGGCCCCGGTGACCTCGGTCGCGGGCCTCACGCTCGGCGGGCTGACGGTCGGCGACGACAACGTGGCCGGCTCCTCGCTCTCCGTCCTCACCACCGGCACGGGACCGGTCACCGCGACCGCCGCCTGGTCCGTGGCCGGCGCCCCCGTCCACAGCCAGACCCTGCGGCTGACCGGCGGCCGGTCCTATGACCGCTCGCTCAGCTACACCATGGACGAGCGCCCGTGCGGCAAGAGCGTCACGCTGACCGTCACCACCTCCCCCGCCGCTCCCGGCGGGGCGCGGACCGCCACGGTGAACGTGCCGCCCTGTCCCACCCGGGTGACGGGCCTGCGGGTGTCGCTCAACCTGGCCGCCTCGCCAGGACGTACGGCTCAGGCCCAGGTCAGGGTGACCACCAGCGGCACCGCCGAGGTCCCCGTGGAGGCCGCGTTCGCGCTGAACGGCGACCAGGTCGCCACCCGCTCGGCCACCCTGTCCGGTCAGACGGCCTACTCGCGGACGTTCACCCACGCCTTCAGGTCCCGCCCGTGCGACGCCACCGTCTCGGTGGTGGTCCGCGCGGGCGACCGGACGGCCACCGCCCGGACCAGGGTGACCTGCCCGCCGAGCGTACGGAAGGTGTCGATCGTGCGGGCCTCGCTCAGCCCGCGCGGCGTGGCCACCGCCGTCGTCTCGGTGACCACCGGCAACGACCAGCCGGTACGGCTCGGCGTCTCCTTCTCCCTCGGCGGCCGCATCGCGCACACCGAGGCCCTGGCCCTGTCCGGCGAGACCTCCTACACCAGGACCGTGAGCTTCACCTTCGACAAGGTGCCGTGCGGGACGTCCTGGCTCGTGACGGCCGCCACCCGGCCCAGGGCGGACGGCGGCGGCGACAGCTCGGGCGGCACGACCGCGGCCTGCGAGGAGGAGGACCCGCAGAAGGATCCGCCGAAGGACGACACCGAGACCGAAGAGCCGAAGACCCCGGACACCCCGTCCCCTGACACCAAGTCCCCGCCGTCCGACGATTCCGGAACCATCGGCTGACCTCCAGATTTAGACTTGTCTGGAGATAACCTGTGAGAAAGCCGTTACGTCTGGTTAAGCTACGGTCCGTCTGATGAGCGTGGGGGCCCAGAGGACTTCGGAGGAGACCGTATGTACGACGATGGCCCGTGGGGGGTCCCGGGTTATACCGAGATTCGTGAGCTTGGCGCCGGATCAGCCGGGCGGGTCGTGCTGGCCCGGCGGGACCACGACGGCGTGGAGGTGGCCGTCAAGTACCTCTCCGACGAGCTGCGGTCCGACGTCGGCTTCGTGGCCCGGTTCAGGCACGAGGCCCGGCTGCTGGGCACCATGCGCAGCCCGCACAACGCCCGCCTGATCGAATACGTCGAGGCCGGCGCGGGCGCGGCCATCGTCATGGAGCTCGTCAACGGGGTCTCGCTGCGCGAACTGCTCAGGTCGGAGGGCCCCACGGGCCCGGAGGCCGCGCTGCTGGTGCTCAAGGGCTCGTTACAAGGTCTGGCCGCGGCCCACGCGATCGGCGTCGTGCACCGCGACTTCAAGCCCGAGAACGTCATGGTCCAGGGCGACGGCTCCAGCAAGCTCGTCGACTTCGGCATCGCGGTCAGGAACGGCGAGGACGCGAGCGCCGCCGGCACCCCGCCCTACATGTCGCCCGAGCAGTGGTCGGGCGCCTCCGCCGCGCCCTCCACCGACGTCTACGCCGCCACCGTCGTCTTCTTCGAGTGCCTGACCGGCGCCCGCCCCTTCCGCTCGCCCAACCTCGCGGCGCTGGCCCGCCAGCACCAGAGCTCGCCGCCACCCATCGAGGAGGTCCCCGGGCCGCTGCGGAACCTGGTCGAGCGCGGCCTGGCCAAGAACCCCGTCGATCGCCCGTCGTCCGCCGAGGCGTTCCTGACGGAGCTCGAAGCGGTCGCGGCCAGGGCGTACGGGTCCGACTGGGAGGAGCGCGGCAAGCACCGCCTGGCCCGGCTGTCCGGCCTGCTGCTGATACTGTTCCCCAGCCCGCCGCCGGGTCCCGCGGAGGCGCAGACCTCGCTCGCCGAGAACCAGTTCGCCGAACCGGGCAAGGTGCTCGGCAAGCGCTCCACGAAGATCCTCATCGGCACCGCCTGCACCGGCCTGCTGATCGGCATCGCGCTCGTCCTGGTGAAGACGGCGTCCAGCGAGCCCGCCCTGCAGGCGCAGACCTCGCAGGTGACGCCCTCTGCCACGGAGCCGGCGCCGCCCGCCGCGTCCGAGGACGAGGAACCTTCCGAGGAGCCCACTCCGACGGTCGAGGAGACCACGCCGGAGCCGACGACCTCGACGAGTACCGCGCCGCCGCCCGTCACCACCCGCAGGCCGACGCCCACACCGACCCGGACGATCACCAGGACGCCGAAGCCCAGACCTTCGAAGACCGCCACCAGAACCGCCATCAAGACCGCGCCGCCGACCGAGTCGACCGAGCCCGAGATCACCAGGGATGTCGACGACCAGCCGGCGGTGGCCACGTCCGCCACTTCGAAGCCGCCCACGACCGCGCCCCCGACCGTCAGACCGACGCGTACTCTCAGCACCCCGGAGCCCAGTTCCGCGCCGCCGAGGACCCCTTCGGACGGTGCAAACAGCGGATAGACGGGCCCACCGTCGCCGGAGGGCGGCGCGGTCCTGGCGCGCGCGCTGGTGACGTCCGGCGCGCTTCCGGTCACACTTGCGGTAAAGCGCCTTATGGCGGACGACACCGGAGGAAGCGCTAGAAAGGCGTCGGGGGCAAACGGCGATGGAGCAAACGGCGATGGATAACCCGCGACACGGTATCGCCGGCTTCCGGCTCACCGAGAACACCTGGATCACCGAGCTGGGCAACTGGATCGACGCGATCTCACCCGACGGGCGCAGGGCCGGAGCCCTGCTGTTCGACTCGAAGATCATCGGACTGCCCGGCGTGCGTGAGCGCGTCGTGGCGACGGTGCTGACCGACCAGCGGCTCGTCCTGGCCGGGCTGACCGGGCTGATCCCCGTCGCCGACGTCGTGGCGGCGGGCGACCAGGTCTGGCTGCTCACCGCGCAGGCCGTCAGCCCGACGCTGTCGGACCTGCTGGCCGCCGGGCCGATCGACGCGAGCGGCGCGGCGGCCGTACTGGCGGAGACGGCGCAGACCCTCCTCGCGCTGCACGCGGCCGGGGTCACCCACGGTTCCGTGCATCCGGGCACCGTGGTCATCACCGCCGAAGGCGCGGCGCTGCTGTCGGAACGCGGCCTGTCCGACGCCATCCGCGGGCAGATCTCCCTGCCGGAGCGGGACGCGGCGGCGTGGGCGTCGCTGGCGCGGGGGCTGGCCGCCTCGGTCACGCGGAGCGCCCCGCGGGCGGCGGCCCTCTTCGAGCGGGCCGCGGTCATCGCGACCACCCACGGCCTGGGCGCCGCCAAGTCCGTCGTGCTCTCCGAGCCCGCGGCGCTGCCGGGCGGGGCGATCAAGCACGACCGGCTGGCGCAGGCGGCCCGCGGCAGGTCGGCGTTCGCGCATCCGCCCGTGGAGGCGCAGCCGCCGCTCGACGAGGGTGACATCGTCACGTTGCTCGCCGTCCCCAATCCTCATCAGGCGCCGGTGCACTTCGGGCCGGGAGTGAGCACGCAGGCGCCGCAGGCCGGCACCACGGCGGAACGGATCTGGCGGGAGGGCCGGGAGCAGGTCGGAACGGTCCAGCACGGCGCCGGCAGGCCGTCCAGGGCGGCACGGGCGAGGCGGTGGCGAACCATCCTCGCGGCGATAGTGTTCGCGATCGTCATGGGCGGGGCGATCTTCGCCTGGCTCAGGCTGAGCGCCTCCCCGGACCTGGCGATCACGTCGATCGACGTCGTGGCGCCGAAGAAGACGCAGGGCTGCAACAGCGCCGTCGTCGTCACAGGCAAGATCGTCACGAACGGTGAGGCCGGCGAGATCACCTACGAGTGGCGCAAGAACCTGGACAAGGAGATCGTCAAGCAGACACTCCAGACGACCTCCGGCCAGACCGCCTACAACGTGCCACTCCGGTGGACGCTCAAGGGCAAGAGCACCGTCAAGGCCACGGCCACCCTCCGGGTGCTGTCTCCCGGACCCCTCAGGACGGACAAAGCGAGCTTCACGTATAAGTGCTGATGCCGAGCCAGCAATGCATATCAAAGCTGTTGTTACTACGCTGACGAACATGACCACGCAGACCCCCGCGGGCTGGTACCCCGACCCGTACGGATCGCCCCAACTCCGTTGGTGGGACGGCGGCCAGTGGACGGACGCCACCCACCCGCTGGAGCAGGGGACGCCAGCGCAACAGCAACCGCCTTCCGGACCGCAGCAGCAGCAGTCGAATCCCGACTGGTCCGCCACGCCGGCGAACCCGACGCAGCAGTTCGGCCAGCCGACATACGGGCAGTCCGCTTATGGGCAACCCGCGTACGGGCCGTCCGCCCAGAGCCAGCCGGCGTATGCGCAGCCCACCCAGGAGCAGCCGGCGTTCGGCCAGCCCTCTTACAGCCCGCCCGGCCAGAATCGATGGGGTGACACCCCACTGCCCGGACCCGGTTACGGTCCGCCGCCGAAGGAGAGCAACCCGTTGCCGTGGGTGTTCGGCGGGCTGGCGGCGCTCGTGGTGGTCGGCCTGATCGTGGTGGCCGGCATCTTCTTCGTGAACCGCAACGCCGACACCCTCGCCGCGCCCCCGACGCCCAGTGAGACGGAGCAGTCGCCGGAGCAGGGCCAGACCACCCAGCCGCCGTCGCAGGCCCCGGCAGAGCTGCCACAGCCGCAGGACGGCCGTATCTCCGACCCGCAGGCGGGCCTGTCCTTCCAGGTGCCCGAAGGCTGGAAGGTGCCCGAGTCCAGCTCCATCAACGGCTCCGACCCGCGCCAGCAGGCCTGGTCGAGCGGCGTGGAGGCGATCTCACAGGAGAAGTACAACGGCAAGGACAACTGGAACGGCAACGTCTTCAGCGGTCTGCTCAATCCGCTCTACCCCTACACGGGGACGGAGGGGCTGAGCAACACGGCCAAGGCGGTGTTCGTGAACTTCGCCGAGTACTACCCGATCACACACACCAACAAGATCGTCCAGGACAAGGCGCTCAAGATAGGCGGCAAGGACGCCTGGGTCCTCCAGTTCCAGCTCGACTTCTCGAAGGAGTCGAAGGCCAAAGGTTACAAGTGGAACAAGGAAAACGGCGCGATCGTCTTGATGGATCGCGGCCAGGGCCAGCCTCCAGCCCTCCTATACACGTCAGTTCCGGACAATCTGGGCACCGACGTGGTCAACCAGGTCCTCAGCTCGCTCAAGCCCGCATAACTGGTGGCACTAGGCTGATGGGGTATTCAGGCGGGCGGATGACTCCGAGCCGCTTGGGCGAGGAGATCGAATGAGTGACTTGCTGGTCTGGATCGACTGCGAGATGACCGGGCTCGACCTGGGTCGCGATGCGCTCGTCGAGGTGGCGTGCATCATCACCGACAGCGAGCTCAATCAGCTGGACGAGGGCGTCGACGTGGTCATCAAACCGCCGCCCGAGTCGCTGGAGCAGATGTCGCAGGTGGTCCGCGAGATGCACACCGCCTCGGGCCTGCTGCCCGAGATGGCGGGCGGGGTGACGCTGGCGGAGGCGGAGTCGCTCGTGCTCGACTACATCCGCCGCCACATCCCCGAGCCGAAGAAGGCGCCGCTCTGCGGCAACTCCATCAGCACCGACCGCACGTTCATCTCGCGCGACATGCCCGCGGTCGACGGCTATCTGCACTACCGGATGATCGACGTGTCATCGATCAAGGAGCTGGTCCGCCGCTGGTACCCCCGGGTCTACTTCGCGGCCCCGGAGAAGCAGGGCGGACACCGCGCGCTGGCCGACATCACGGAGAGCATCAGGGAGCTCCGCTACTACCGGGCGGCCATCTTCGTCGGCCAGCCGGGGCCTGATTCGGCCACCGCCAGAGCGGTGGCCGAGCGTGTCACCGGCTAATTGAGTGGCGTAAAGACTCCCGAAGACCGCTACACTTTTCCTGTGCCGCCACCTCGGCGGTTCATGGTGGGTGTAGCTCAGCTGGTAGAGCGCCAGGTTGTGGTCCTGGATGTCGAGGGTTCAAGTCCCTTCACTCACCCCATGCACGCGGCCGGTCCTTTGGGACCGGCCGTTTGTCGTTTTCTACGGCAACGTCCCCAAAACATGACATTGCGAGTTATGCTCGCTGTCTACCGCTTACGCCGGATGCGCGGGGGCCTCGGCGATCTGACCGTCTGCGCGCCCCCGGAGGCCGGATGAGAGTCGAAGACGCAGCGTTCGATAGCGTGTTCACGTCCTTGAGCAAGCGCGAAACCGAGGTCATGGATCTGATCGCGACCGGGCAGTCGAATGGGCAGATCGCGCAACGACTGTTTCTCAGCGAGAAAACGGTCAAGAACCACGTCAACCGCATCTACGCCAAACTCGGCGTCGACTCGCGCGTCACCGCGATCGGCCTCTGGCAGTCGCGTCCGCCGTCTTGAGCGCAGCGTCCTGAGCTCGGTGTCATGATTGCGGCTTTTTGAGCGCGGTGTCCTGATCGCGGCGAACCTCCGCACGCGCCAGGCCTCTCGTGTGCCGTACCTCTTGCGGGCCAGCTCTCCGCGTGCCGGGCCACCTCGCGGGCTGGACGCTCTCTCGGGCCGGATCTCTGGCGCGCAGGATCTCCGCGTGGCGGGCCTTCGGACGGGCCGGAGATTCGTGCGTGCGTTGCAGTCCTTTCTCTTACGGCCGGCATGGGGCACCCCCACCCGCCACACGGGGCTGGGCTCTCTCCAGGGGGACGCTCCTCCGGTGGAGGTGGTCGGGCGCCGTTACGAGACGGTGAGACCGTCTCGGGGGCATTCGTGAGCCCGTGTCATTCCCTGCGGGGAATCGTGCTCCGTCACGCGCGTGGGCTAGAAAGGGAGGCGTGGAACGATTCGCGAGCGAGCTGCGACGATGGCGTAGCAACCGGCGGGTGAGCCAGCTCGAGCTCGCCAACCGGGCCGGCACCACCCAACGCCATCTGAGCTTCATGGAGCGCGGCCGATCCCGCCCCGGGCGGGCCATCGTCGTACGCCTGGCCGAGTCGCTCGACCTGTCGCTCCGCGAACGCAACGGCCTGCTGCTGGCGGCCGGTTACGCCCCCCTGTTCCCCGAGTCAGGTCTGGACGACGCCATGCTGCGCCCGGTACGCGAGGCTCTGGACAGCATCCTCGACGGCCACCTGCCGTACCCGGCGGTCGTGGTGCGGCCCTACGGCGAGCTGGTGGCGGCCAACGCGGCCTTCGAGGTGCTCACCGAGGGAGTCGCGGCCGAGCTGCTCGAGCCGCCGATCAACGTGTTGCGGCTCGCCCTGCACCCCAAGGGCATGGCTCCTCGGGTCGTCAACCTCGCGGACTGGGGCCGGCACATCACCGAGAGCCTGCGGGCCGACCTCCTCCGCAGCCAGGATCCGCGGCTCGACGCGTTCATCACCGAGCTGGAGTCCTACGTGCCCGAGGCGGTGCCGGGGAACGACCATCTGGGGTTCGCGGTGCCGCTGCGGTTGCGTACCGGCGATGCCGAGCTGCGGCTGCTGACCACGCTCACCTCGTTCGCCACCGCGGTGGACGTCACGCTGGCCGAGCTCAAGCTGGAGGCCTTCCTGCCCGCCGACGCCGCCACCGCGGCATTCCTCCAGTCCCGTCACCACCGCGACTGATGCTGGGACGGATCACCCCGGCCCGGTGAGATGGGCTTCGGCGCATTTGCGGAAGGTCGCGACAAGGCGGCTGCGGTCGTCGGCTCGAGTGGCCAGCACGACGTGGCTGGGCTCGACGCCCTCCAGAGGGATCATGGTGAGGTCGGGGCGCACGTTGCCGACGCGGGCGGTGGCCGGGAGGATGACGACAGCCTGCCCGCTGGCGACGAGTTCGACTTTGTCCTCGCCCGTCTCCATGAGGGGGCCGTCGGGTGCCGGGCTTCCGTCGGGGCGAGGGTCGGCGCGCCAGAAGGCGTTCCAGACCGGGTCGAGCGCCCGGGGCATCGGCTCGTCGGCGATGTCGTCGAGGGTGACCGACGCCTTGCCCGCCAGGCGGTGCTCCACGGGCACCAGCAGCGCCCGGGGTTCGTCGTAGAGGACCGTGACGTGCAGCTCTTCGGTGGGGAACGGCAGCCGGGTCACCACCGCGTCCACCCGGTGGTCGAGGAGCGCAGCGCGTGGTTCGTCCCAGGCCAGGTGAATGATCCGCACCTCGGCGCCGGGATGCCGGTGGCGCAGCTCGCGCACCGCCGGGGTGAGGACGAGGTTGCCGATGTAGCCGATCGCGATCCGGCTGGTCTGGGCGGCGCCCCGGGTCCGCGCCACGGCTCGGGTGGCGGAGCGCAGCAGCGTGAGGGCGAGCGGGAGGAAGACCTCTCCGGCGTCGGTGAGCCGGCTGCCCTGGGGGGTGCGGTCCAGCAGGCGGGCGCCAACCTGCTGTTCGAGACGGGCGATCTGCCGGCTCAACGAGGACTGGGTGAGATGGAGGGCGGCGGCGGCACGACCGAAGTGCCGGTGCTCGGCGACCGTGGTGAACGAGCGCACCAGCCGCAGATCCAGGTCCACCGGAGGCGGGACCACCGTGGTCGACGCGGCCCGCCGGGCGTTGGGGCCGGTCGGCCTGACGCTGCCGGTCTCGTTCACCGACGCCCTGTCCATCGACCTGCAGCGCGAGGCCGTCGAGCGGCTGGAACGCGCCGGCTACCACGCCGTCTGGACCAACGAGGTCATCGGCGGAAAGGACGCCCTTGTGCAGTTGGCCGTGCTGCTGGCCGCCACACGGCGGATGGTGTTCGGCAGCCCGCTGGCCACGATGCGCGACTACCGCGAGCGGATGGACAGCCCGACCTCGCCACCCGCACCCGACGTGGCCTATCCCCGGATCATCGCCGCGAACGGCCCGAAGATGCTCGCGTTGGCCGGCGAGATCGCCGATGGGGCGCTGCCCGCCGGGGGGCCGCCCGAGTTCACCGCGCAGGCCCGGCAGGTACTCGGCCCGGACAAACTGCTGGTCGTCGGGCTCTCCGTGGTCCCGGGCGCCGACCGCGACCGGACGCGGGCTCTCGCACGGGAGCAGGTGTCGGGCAGCCTCCGCCTGACCTGGGTCGCGGCCGCCCTGGCCCGGCTCGGCTACTCGGAGCAGGAGATCGCCAAGGTGAGTGACCGGCTGGTGGACGCGATCATCGCCCATGGCGACCCTGCCGACATCGCCGCCAAGGTACGCGAGCACCTGGCCGCCGGCGCGGATCATGTGACGCTCATGCAGCCGATCGGCACCGACTTCGCGGCCGGCGTGGACCAACTGGAGTGGCTCGCCCCGGCACTGCCGCCCTTCGGGCACCCGGCTTAGGGCGTTGGTGTCGTCCTACGGCCGGAGGCACGGACGTAGTACAGCAGGTAGGGCAGGTCGCCCTCGGCCTCCACCTCGAACCCGGCGTCCGGGATCATGGTGCCGAGCAGGTCACGCGGGTCATGCCGCATGGCAGGGCCGGACAGCGCGCCGACCAGGTGCCGGGCCAGGCGGTTGGCCGGCGGCCGGAACTCCGCGATGAGCAGCCGCCCACCCGGCCGTAGCACCCGGAACATCTGCCGCAGCGCCTCGGGGCGGGCCCCGGCGGGTATGTGGTGCACGGCCAGGCTGGAGATGACCAGGTCGAACGAGCCGTCCGGGAACGGCATGTCCTGCCCCTCGCCGACGACGTAGGCGCAGTTGGCCGGGGCGTGCCGGGTGGCGTACTCGATCATCGCGGTGGACGGGTCCAGGCCGGTGACATGGCCGCCGGGCATGACCACCGGGGCCAGAATCCGGCTCAGATAACCGGTGCCGCAGCCGACGTCCAAGACCCGATCCCCGGCCCGCGGCCGTGCCGCGGCGGCCACGCGGGTGAAGGCGGCGCGACGGCCGCCAAGAAACGCGATCGAGCCGAAGACCTCATAGGCCCGCGGGCGATCGATGATGCCGCCCGCGTCGGCGCGCTCCTCATGGTGGTGCAGCAGCTTCCCCAGCCCCATGGCATGACCTCCCGAATTCCGAACAAGCTGTTCGGTTATGAATGATGCGTTCATACTGTGGGAGGGTCAACAAGCAGATCGGCCGCGCTGTGCCGTACTGAACAGGGAGCGGGAAATTGTCCGGAGACCGGCGAGTGCGGCGTACGCGGCGGCTGATCCAGGAGGCGCTGGTGGCGCTGATCCTGGAGAAGGGCTATGAGGCGGTGACCGTCACCGACATCATCGACCGGGCGGACGTGGGCCGCTCCACGTTCTACTCCCATTTCACCGACAAGGAGGCCGTGCTGCTCAGCAACATCGACGAGCTTGCTTTCCTGCGTCCCGCGCCGACCGGCGGGCAGGGGGAGCTGTTCGGGTTCAGCCTGCCGATGTTCGAGCACGTCCGCGAGCAGGAGCGGTTGGTGAGGGCGCTGCTGGGGCGGCGAGGCGGCGGGCCGGTGCACATGCGTGGGGAGCAGCTGCTGGCCGATCTCGTCAGGGACGAGCTTGTCGCCGCCGGCGCGCGGGCGTCGGCCGCGCTCGACCTGCTGGTGGTCTGCGTGGTCGGCGCGTTCATGGGACTGCTGCGCGCGTGGGTGGACGGCGAGGCCACCGCCTCGCCCGCCGAACTCGACGCCGCTTTCCGCACGGCCGTCGAACCCGGAGTACGTGCCGTACTGGGTCAGCCGTAACCGACCTCCCAGGCGCGAGAGCGACCCGACAGAACGCGCGCCCGTACCGCCCGCCGACGAGCCGAACACGGGCGACGGGGTGCCGGTCGATCGCCGTTCCGCGTCGTAGCCGTCGCCGCCGGGCAGGTACACAGCGCCGGTGAAGATGTGCGCGTGTCGTCAGCGGAGGGCCGCCGAGATGGCCATGAGGCCGTGGTCGAGGTCGGATTCGGGGATGTTGAGCGCGGGCCTGAGCCGTACCGAGCGCGGGCCGCAGGCCAGGACCAGCACGCCCGCCTCGTCCCGCAGCCGCGCGACCAGCGCGTCGCGCGCGGCCCTGTCGGGCAGGTCGAACGCGCACATCAAGCCGCGGCCCCGGGGGTTGGAGACCAGGTGCGGGTGCTCCACCTGCAGTTTGGTGAGGCGCTCGACGAGGAGCGTGCCGAGGGTGGCGGCGCGCGGGATGAGGCCGTCGCGTTCGACGATCTCCAGGATGCCGCGTGAGCGGACCATGTCCACCAGGCCGCCGCCCCAGGTCGAGTTGATCCGGCCGCTGACCTGGAAGACGTTGTCGGGGACCAGGTCCACGCGGCGGCCGGCCATGATGCCGCCCACCTGGACCTTCTTCGCGAAGGCCACGATGTCCGGCGCCAGGCCGAGCTGCTGGTAGGCCCAGGCGGTGCCCGTCGTGCCGCCGCCCGTCTGCACCTCGTCCAGGATGAACAGCGCGTCGTACTCGTGACACAGATGCTGCATGGCCTGCAGGAACTCCGGGCGCATGTGGTTGTCGCCGCCCTCGCCCTGGATGGGCTCGGCGATGAAGCAGGCGATGTCGTGCGGGTTCGCCTCGAAGGCGGCCCGTGCCTGGGCGAGCGCGTGCTGCTCGGCGGCCTCGACCTGTCCGAGGTGTATGGCGGGTACGTCGATGCGCGGCCAGCGGAACTGGGGGAAACGGTCGGTCTTGCCCGGTTCGGTATTGGTCAGGCTCAAGGTGTAGCCGGTGCGGCCGTGAAATGCCTTGGTCAGGTGCATGACCTGGGTGCCGAGGTCGCGGGACCGGCCCGCCGCCTCGTTGCGGCGGCTCTTCCAGTCGAAGGCGGTCTTGAGCGCATTCTCGACGGCCAGTGCACCACCCTCGACGAAGAACAGGTGGGGCAGCTCGGGGTCGCCGAGGACACGGGTGAAGGTGTCGACGAAGTCCGCGAGGTGTGCGGTGTACATGTCGGGATTGGCGGGCTTGTTGCGGGCGACCTCGCCAAGGAGCCGGACGAACTCCGGCTCGAAGGGCGGGTTCACGCCGAGGGGCGCGCTCGCGAAGAACGTGTAGAAGTCCAGGTATCGGCGGCCGTTTCGGGCGTCGACGAGCCAGGAGCCTTGGCTGCGCTCCAGATCGAGCACAAGCCGGTAACCGTCGACGAGCAGATGGCGGGCAAGGCGGTCGTGTACGTCCATGTCTCCTCCACGTTGAACCAGACATGGCATACATTTCCCTGTCCAAGCCCGATATATGCGAAAAATTTCCGGGCTTCAGGCCGTAGGCGCAAGCTTCTTCACTTCGAACGACAGCACGATCATCGCGATGCCGTACAGGATGGCGAAGATCCCGACCAGCCAGGCCAGGGTGAGCAACCCCGCGCCGGGCTGGACGAGCAGCAGGACGCCGAAGATGACGGAAAGGATGCCACCGATGATGAGCATCCATTCGTTCTCGATCACCTTGCGCATCTGGATGCCCGCGAAGACCTCCGACACCCCACTGATGATCGCCCAGAAGGCGATCACGAAGAGCAGGGCCAGCACCGTTTTGCCCGGCCAGACGAACGCTATGATCCCCGCCAGGATCCCGATGATTCCGGAGATGATGAGCCAGGCACGAGACTGAGCCCCGTGCCTGAAGGCGGCGAACACCGAGAAGATCCCGCTGACGATCGCGTACGCGCCGAAGAAGATCACGAGCACGAGCAGCGTCTTCCCTGGCCAGATCAACGCCAGGATGCCGAAGATCACCGCCAAAATGCCGCGAATGAGGACGAGCCACCAGGTACTTGCGATTTGCTCCATACTGGTCTGATCTCCCGATCGATCACGAAAGCAGACCACCGCGCGGTCAAAAGTCGGTAACCCGCCACCAACCGTTCCGTGCCGTCCGGGCGAAATCAGCTACCTGAGCAGCCTTTATCCATCATTGCTGCTGAACCCTGCCGCGCACCAGGGCTCCTACACGTGGGAGTAGACCACGATCGACACCGCGATGTACTGCACCACGTAGGCGGCCACCGTGAACGCGTGGAACACCTCGTGGTAGCCGAACCAGCCGGGTGACGGATCCGGGCGGCGCAGCCCGTACACGATGGCTCCGGCGGTGTAGAAGGCGCCGCCGACGGCGACCAGCACGACGGCCACCACGCCCGCGCCGTCGAGCAACTGCGGCATCACGAAGATCGCGGTCCAGCCGAGCGCCAGATAGAGGAGCGTGTAGAGCCAGCGCGGCGCACTCATCCAGAACACCCGGAAGAGCACCCCGGACAGCGCGCCGCCCCAGATGACCGCCAGGACGGCCACGCGGGCGGCCCCGTCGAGCGCGAGCAGCGCGAAGGGTGTGTAGGTGCCGGCGATGATCAGGTAGATGTTCGCGTGGTCGAAGCGGCGCAGCACCTCGGCCAGGCGCGGGCCGAGCGTGCCACGGTGGTAGGTGGCCGAGATGCCGAAGAGCAGGCCCGAGGTGATCGCGTAGATCGCGGACGCGAGACGGGCCTGCAGTGTGGGACCGAGCGCCACGAGCGCGAACCCGGCGACCAGCGTCACGGGCAACGCTCCTGTGTGCAACCAGCCTCTCAGCCTCGGCTTCGCGGAGATCGTCGTCATATAACCTACGGTACCGTAGGTTATGGTGAATCTCTCAACGCGGTCTACCGGAGGTCATAACCCGTTGAGGAAGCGGGCCGCGACCGGCAGCGCGGCGCTCCGGCCCGAGCCGCCGTCCCGTACGAAGACGCTGAAGGCCAGGTCGTCGCGGTAACCGATGAACCAGCCGTGCTCCCGCGCCGCCTCTCCCGTCCCCGCCTCGGCCGTCCCCGTCTTGCCGGACACGCCGGCCGGAAGCCCGGCGGCAGCGGCCGTACCGTGGTCGACGACGGCGGCCATCATGTCGCGCAGCGCCGTGACCGTTCCCTCGTCGAGTTCGACCGGCTTGGCGGGCGGGCCGTCGATCCGTTCCACGGCGGCCTTCGACAGGATGCGCGGCACGCGCAGTGAGCCGCTCTCGACCGCCGCCGCGACCATCGCCATGCACAGCGGGGTCGCCTCGACCGAGCCCTGGCCGAAGGAGTCGGCCGCCAGCTCGTCCACGCTGTCGGGCGGATCCATCCGACCGCAGTGGCCGCCCAGGCCCGTGGCCAGCTTGGCGCCGTTGAACCCCCATTTCGCGGCGGTCTCGACCAGGCTGTCAGCTGATAATCGGTCGACGGCCTCGCGCACGAACGTGGTGTTGCAGGAGTACGCGAACGCGTCGGCGAACGTCACGCTACCGTGCCCCTGCTCGCCCGCGTTCTTGACCGTCCTGGAGTTCGGGATCGTGTACGTTCCGGGGCAGTCCACCTCCGCCGCCGGATCCAGGCCCGCCTCCAGCAGCGCCGCCGCCGTGACCGTCTTGAACGTGGACCCGGGCGGGAAGAAGTCGCGGAACGCGCTGTAGTTGTCCTCCAGCCGGTCGGCCACCGCGAGCACCTCGCCGGTGCTGGGCCGTATCGCGACGATCGACGCGTTCCGCACCCCGTCGAGCGCCCGCGCGGCCGCCGCCTGCACCGAGCGCGACAGCGTGGTGCGCTCCAGGCTCACCTTGGGCTCGACGGTCTTGAGCCGCCGTGCCTGCTGTCCCGGCAGCGCCGACTCCAGCGCCCATCCCTGTCCCACCTCGTCGAACTCCGGCTTGAGCTCGGCGAGGTAGGACTCGGCGTAGCTGTCGTTGGGGATCTTCTCCCCCTCACTGGTCACCAGTTGGACCGCCGGCCCGTCGAACTCGGTCAGCCGCACCGTGCCGCCGTCCTTGAGCAGGGGGTCCAGCGTCTCCGGCGCCCAGAGCACTTTCCAGGTCCTGTCGCGTACGGCCAGCCGCAACGTGCTGCTGAACGGCCACGCCCCGAACTCGCTCAAGATCCTGCTCCCGGTGAACGGCACCTCGGCCGCCGTCTCCCCAGTGCCCTTCACGGCCCCGGGAAGCAACTGGATGTCCTCGACGTGCAGGTCCTCCGAGAACGACCGGTGCCGGGCGATGAAGTCCGCCGGCGGCTGGTAGACCAGGGCCGCCATGCCCTGCAGGTCCCCCCGCTTCCACGCCGCGAAGTAGGCGGCCGAGGTCTGCGCGGCGCTGCCCTTGACCCTCGTGGACACCACCATCGCGAAGGCACCTGCGCCGACTACCGCAACAACGGCGATAAACAGCACAATCAGCCTTCGTCGTCGCATACGGTTTACTCCCAGGAGGGGATCAGCGTGGCACGAGGACAGCGGGAGCCGATGCCCGGCCTCTACCCGGTGACGTTCGGCGAGATAGAACTGCTCCGGGACTTGGACAGGCAGGACGGCTGGGTGCTGTCCAAGGATGGCGTACCTCAGTCGTACGTTGACTTACAAGACCCTACTTATCTGGAATTCGAGTACGTACGTCTCATGGCAGACGTCATCGACCTTCTTCCGGAAGGCGCGCTCGCCTGCGTTCACGTGGGCGGCGGGGCGTGCACGATCCCGCGTTACGTCGCGGCCACCCGGCCCGGTTCCCGGCACATCGTCCTCGAACCCGACGGGCTGCTGGTCAACCTGATCCGCGAGCAGCTCGACCTGCGGTCCGTGCCACGGCTGAAGGTGATCGTGCAGGGCGGCCGCGAGGGCACCGCCAAGGTCTGGGACGACTCGGCCGACCTGCTGGTCCTCGACGCCTTCTCCGGCGCCACCATGCCGGTCGAGCTGGCCACGACGGAGTACATGGGCGACATCGCCAGAGTGCTGCGCCCGTCGGGCACGCTGCTGATCAACATGGCCGACGGCAAGGGGCTGGCCTTCGCCAGGCGGCTCGTGGCGACGGTCCAGGGCACGTTCCGGCACGTCGCGCTGCTGGCCGAGCCGGGCGTCATGCGCGGGCGCCGCTTCGGCAACCTCATCGTCGCCGCCTCGCGGGCGGAGCTGCCGATCGACCTGCTGACCCGCCGCGCGGCCGGTGGCCTCACCCAGGCCAGGTGCGTGCACGGGGAGGCACTGACGAACTTCGTCGCGGGCGCCTCTCCGATCAAGGACGGCGACGCGGTGCTGGCCCCGGTGCCGCCCCCCGCCGTCTTCGGCTGAGCCCCGCGCTGCCGTCTTCGGCTGAGCCCCGCGCTCGGTCGACCGCAACTCCGCGGATGCGAGGACGACGGCTCACCGGGTGCGGTATGTAGGACGGGGCCGGTTGGCCGGGGGGCATGTGTTCCACCGAGTCCGGGCCCGAGCCTGAGTCCGAGTCGAAGGAGCTGCCATGTTCTCCCCGTCGAAACCGGCCCTTGCCGTCGCGGCGACCGCCATGACCATGTCACTCACCGCGTGCGCGGGAGTGACCGCTACGAACGTCGCCACCACGAGGCCGCTCACGGTGTCTCTCGCGGGCTCCTTCGATTGGAACGTTCCACGATCGCTTCCGGCGCCCACCGCGCCGCCCGTGGAGATTCCCGGCACGCCCGTCGGACAGCAGTTGCGCTGGCTGCTCGACGCCCCCGCCAGGGCGCCGCTCGGACAGGCCGAGCTGGCCGAGCACCTCGCCCCGGCGTTTCTGGAGCAGGTTCCGGCGGCCAAGTTCAACGAGACCCTGGCCTCGCTGCGCGGGATCCGGCTGGAGAGGATCCTCGGCGCCGCGCCCACCGCTCTGATCGCCCACGTGGTGGTCGGCGCCCAGACGCTCAAACTGACGCTCTCGGTGGACGCCACCGGAAAGATCAACTCCGCGCTGTTCACCGTACCGGCGCCTCCTCAGCCCTCGCCCACGAGCTGGGACGAGCTCGACCGGCGGGCGCGCAAGGCGGCGCCCCAGGTGGGCTTCCTCGCCGCCGAGGTGAAGTCCGACGGCACCTGCCGCCCGGCCCACGCCATCGCCGGTGGCGTGGCGCGCCCGCTCGGCTCGATGTTCAAGCTGTACGTCCTGGGAGCCGTCGCCAAGAAGATCGAGCAGGGCAGGTTCTCCTGGGACACCCCGATGACGATCAAACCCGAGCTGAAGAGCCTGCCGAGCGGCCGGCTCCAGGACCGTCCCGACAACAGCCAGGTGCCGGTGCTGGAGGCGGCCAAGCTGATGATCGCCATCAGCGACAACACGGGCGCGGACCTGCTGCTCCACCAGGCCGGCCGGACGTCGGTCGAGCACACCGTACGGTCCTGGCACGGCCAGGTGAAGCGGAACACCCCGTTCCTGAACACCAGGGAGCTGTTCGTGCTCAAGGGCGCCGACTATCCGCGGCACGCCAAGGAGTACCTGTCACGCGACACGGCCGGGCGGCGGGCCTACCTGTCGGAGGTCGTCGACAAGCTCCCGCTGTCCAGCGTCATCCCGTGGGCCGCGCCGCGCGAGCTGGACTCGGTGGAGTGGTTCGGCTCCCCCGCCGACATCTGCCGCGCCTACGCGGAGCTGGCGAAGAGTCGTGACAAGCGGATCGGCGAGGTGATGTCGCAGAACACCGGCGGGATCAAGCTGCCCGCCGAGGAGTGGCCGACGGTCTGGTACAAGGGCGGCTCCGAACCCGGTGTGCTCAACCTGAGCTACCTGGCCCGCACGCCGTCCGGACGCACCTTCGTGGTCACGGCCATGGCCTCCGACCCGTCCGCAGCTCTCAACGAGGACCAGGTCTACGAGGAGCTCGTCGCGCTGGCGCGGGGCGCGTTCACGCTGCTCAAGACGTCCTGATCCGGCCCTGCGGCCGTGGCGGATCCACCGCCGGCCGCAGCCGGCTGTGATCACGTCGCAGGCTCCCCGCGATCCACCACCGGCTCCCCGCGATTCACCGCCGGCCCTTGCCGGTCGGCGGTCACGTCGTCGAATGCGCGGGAGGGGCGGGTCGTGGAATAGTTGAAATCTCAACTTGGTTGAGCAGAGCAGATTCCGCCGAAGGGAGCCCGACATGCCCGCCGTCACCGTAGAGAACCCGCTCACCCTGCCGCGCCTGCCAGAGCCGGTCGCCGGGGCGCAGGCCCGCAAGGTGCTCGCGGTCGAGACCGCGCCGAGCGGCTTCGAGGGTGAGGGCTTCCCGGTCCGCCGCGCCCTGGCCGCGATCAAGCCGGAGTACCTCGACCCGTTCGTGATGATGGATCAGATGGGAGAGGTCGATTACGCGGCCGGCGAGCCCAAGGGCACCCCGTGGCACCCGCATCGCGGCTTCGAGACCGTCACCTACATGATCGACGGCGTGATGGAGCACCTCGACTCCAACGGGGGCGGTGGCACGATCACGAACGGTGACACCCAGTGGATGACCGCCGGCTCCGGCATCCTGCACAAGGAAGCGCCGCCGGAGTGGCTGGTGCAGAAGGGCGGCCTGTTCCACGGCATCCAGCTATGGGTGAACCTACCGGGCGCCAAGAAGATGATCGCGCCGAAATATCAGGACATCGGAAGCTCCAGCGTCGCGCTGCTCAGCAGCCACGACGGCGGCGCCCTGGTCCGCCTCATCGCGGGCGACCTGGCCGGGAACGCCGGGCCTGGCAGCACCCAGACGCCCATCACCCTGCTGCACGCCACGATCAGCCCGGGCGCGCGGCTGACGATGCCATGGCGCAGCGACTTCAACGCGCTCGCCTACGTCCTGTCGGGACGTGGCACGGTCGGCGCCGACCGGCGTCCGCTGGCCAGCGGCCAACTGGCCGTGTTCGACGGCTTCGGCGACCGTCCCGGCCTGGCTGCGACGGGCGAGACGATCACTCTGTCGGCGAAGGACACGATGGAGGTCATCGTCCTGGGCGGCCAGCCGATCGGCGAGCCGGTGGCCCATTACGGTCCGTTCGTCATGAACACCCGCGCCGAGCTGGTCCAGGCTTTCGAGGACTATCAGGCAGGACGACTGGGATCCATTCCCGCCGCCTGATTGTTCGGCAGTGGAAATAGCAGCATAACGATGGGCCGCCGTAATTCACGGCGGCCCATCGTGCTGAATGGGCAATTCCATTACGGGCGGACTACTGTTTTCTCGGCCCCGCAGTAGCCGAATTTCACGCTCACGCAGGCCCACAGTTCGATCTTGCCATGCGACATGTGCCTGGTCGTCCACTCGACGCAGTCCTGGTTCTTGTACGCGTTGACGTACTGGTAGGGGTGCTCTTGGTACCTGACCTTGGCCATGGCGTAACGGTGGTGGGTACTGCGGTCGCAGACGATGATCTTGTTGTGGCACACATTCCCATGCCTATCGGTCAGATATGCACTGGGACTCGTCTGGACGGTCGCCGAAGCGGCAGTGGTGCCCACGGTGGCGGGCACGAGTCCGGCGATGGCGGTGACGGATAGCAGCTTTCTCGCCATGCCACCTGCCGTTTGCATTTCAGTAGGAAAGACGACGACATTCGCGGCAAAGTTCATGAAAAGTCCAAGCCGGTTTTCGCCGCGCCGTTGACGGCTGGCCCCATGATCAACAGCCCGGCCCGCCCAAGAGCCCGCGATCCGCGGCTCCGCTCGGTCGACAAGTCGTGAAGTACGTACTAATGTACCGACTCATTATGAAGGACGTACATAAATCAGAGTTCGACAGTGATCCAGACGGAAACCTCTTCGATCCCAAGACCAGGGCCGCCATGCGGCAGTTCACCGGCGGAGGCGACACCGCCACGTTGGAGGCCGCGGCCGCCGTCCGCACCGCCTTCCACGCCATCGAACGTATGCGCGCCCATGGCAGCCAAGGCAGGGGGTTGAGCTCTGGGGCGATGGACCTGCTGATGCGGCTCGGCGCCTCCGACGACGACGGGGTGAGCATTGGGGATCTGGCCCAGTCCGCCGGTGTCAGCTCGCGGAACGTGACCGGGTTGGTCGACACGCTGGAGCGGGAGGGGCTGGTGCGGCGGGTCCCTGACCAGCGGGATCGGCGTTCCGTGCTGGCCCAGATCACCGCCGAGGGACGGGAATGGATCAAGGCGTTCAGCGAGCCGTCGCAGCGGGCGATGGCGGCGATGTTCCGGGATTTCACCGCCGACGAGCTGACCCGGTTCCGGCACCTCTGCCTCCGGGTGGCCGACAACCAGCACCGGCTCGCACAGTACTTGGAAGATGCCTCTTGAGCAGCGAAAGCCAGGCGCGTGACGACCTGCACGACGAGAGCCTGACGCGTGATGCCGTGCAGAGCGAGAATCGGGCGCAGGGCGAACTGCAGGGCGAAAGTCTGACGCATGACGAGCGGCGGACGCGTGACGTCGTGCGGGGTTACCACGAGGCGCGGTTCCGGGGCGATGTGAGCACCGCCGCCGCCCTAATCGGTGACGGGTTCAGCTTCCGGAGCCCGCTCATGACCTCTGACGACGCCGCCGGCCACCTGGCCGGGATCGTCGGCTTCGTCCAGGTGGTCACCGGGGTCGACCTGATCAGCAAGCTGTACGGCGAGTCGGAGGCCACGCTCGTCTACGACGTCCACACCGCCACGCCGGTGGGCACCCAGCGCACCGCCGAGCACTTCAAGCTCGTCGACGGCCGGATCGTCTCGATCCTGCTGATCTTCGACGCCACGCCGTGGCAGCCGATGAGGCAACTGATGGGCTGAGCCGACGGCTTGTGCGTGGTCAGCTGCCCCGCAGCCAACTGTGCGCGGCCGGCCACGGGTGGTCAGATACGGGTGGTCAGGTGGACGGCAGGGCGGCGGCGGTCTGGCGCCAGATCTTGCCGTCCCTGATCACCAGCGTGCCGAACGTGGTCACCTTGTTGCCGGCGATGGTCATGAGAGCGCTGTAGAAGACGACGTCGTCCACCACCTGGAGCGACGTGACCTCAACCACCTCCGGCTTGGCGGCCATATAGCCGGTGAACAGCTCGCGGATCTCGACGGGCCCCCTTGCCACACGGTCGAAGCGGACGACCATGGCGTCGTCGTGATACTGCGCCAGCAGGGCCTCCAGGTCTCGGTCCGCGATCGCGGCCAGCTGGCGGTCGAACAGGTCCATGAGGGTCATGCCTCTCCTCCGGGCAGGGGCCGGCGAAGGTCGTAGGCGACCTGCGCCGCGCCGTACAAGAGAATCAAGGGAAGCGCCAGCGCGGCCGGGAGCGCGGACGTGACAAGCGTGAGCGCGCCGCCCGCCAGGCGGACGCCGGCGGCGAGCCGGTCGCCGGAGCACAGGTGCTGGAGCCCGAGGGTGACGAACACCACTGCGGCGGGTACGCCGACGGCCCAGCCCGTGCCCGGATGCGCGATCGCGTGCTCGATCCCGATGCCGAACGCGACCAACCCCAGCGACAGCGGCAGATGGGAGTAGACCCAGACCTGCCCCGCCATCTGCGTACGCAGCACCACGGACTCGTCGATGTGGCCGAAGTACAGCCACCAGAAGGCCATGGCGATCGCGATGCCCGCGAGGGCGATCAGCAGCGTGGCCGGTGTGACCGCGTGCCCCTTCAACCCGACCACCACCGCGGCGACGACCTCGCCCAGCACGATCACCACGAAGAGCCCGAACCGCTCGGGCAAATGCTCACTCTGCGGCGGCAACGCGCCCTGGTGGCGCCGCGCCAGCAGCGGCGTGGCGAGATCGATCACCATGGCGACGCCCCACAGCACATAGCGCTGTGGCGGCTCGACGGCCAGCGACGCCACCCAGATGACCGCCGACACCGTGAATCCGGCCACATAACGGCTGGTCAGCGGCCGTCCTTCGGGCACGTGCCGCCCCGCCCGCAGGTAGGCCACGATGAGCAGGACCCGCACGGCCACGTAGGAGAGCGCGAACAACGCGGACCGCTCCCCGATTTCGCCCACGCTCGCGGCCATCGTCCCGATGGCCAGGATTTGGGGGAGTACGAGCAGGCGATGACTCACGTCGTCGGTGTCGAACCGATTCGCGTAGAACACATATCCCGCCCAGGCCCACCAGACGGGAACGAACAACCCGATGAACGCCAGGACCTGCCCGACCTCGGTCCCTTCGGCCAGCACATCGGCCAACTCGGCCACGGCCACGACGAACACCAGGTCATACAGCAGCTCCAGCCAGGTGGCCCGCCGCTGCACCCCCTCGAACAGCCGTAACCGAGGCGGCTGCCAGCTCCTACCCACCCGTACCTCCCACGTGTAATCGTGTAATTATGCCGCCCTGGAGGTCTGCTGTGTACGGGTTAACGGGCCCGGTTGGGGATGGGGAACGCGGTGGCGGCATGGCGAGGATCACCGACCGCGCTCGGGCTGGACGAAATGGCCAAGCCACTTCCCGCGGATGACTCCGAGATCGGCCCACGAACGGCGACGCTATCGTCCCGCGAACCGCCCCGCAGAACCGGCCTGCGGAACCGGCCTGCGAACAGCCGTGGAAGCGGCCTACGAAGTGTCGCGGAAGAGGCCTGCGAACTGTCGCGGGAAGCGGCCTGCGAACAGCCGCGGCATCGGCCTGCGAATGGCCACGGGATCGGCCAAGAGTGCGCACGTCACGGCGCCCAGCCACGTGAACCGGAGGAGCGTGCCCCTGGAGGGAGCCCGGCCACGTGGGGCGGGTGGGGCTGGCCCATGCCGGCCGTAAAAGAAAACCGCTCTTCAAACGAACGCGCAGGTGGAACAGCGAGCCGAAAAACAAAAAGACGTCAGCTGAGGGTGAGGCAGGCGACACGCGGCGCGGGCGGGGCGGTCGGGGCGGTGGCGGAGGCGTGGAGGACCAGGGATCGGGGCAGGGTGCCCGTCAGCGGCCAGTCGTGGTGGGCGGTGGCGCGCCCGGCGCCGGAGTCGTCCGTCTTCAGGTCCAGCCATACCTCGCTGGAGGCATCAGCCCGACCGGCTATGTGCTGGAAGTGCGCGCCCGCGTCACCGGGACGGGTCCCGCAGGGCGCGACGTGGAGGTGGGCGCCATACCGATGGTCGGGCAGCAGCCCTTCCACCACCAGCGAGGTCACCGTCTTGCCGCCGGCGGACTCGGCGGTCAGGCTCGCCTGGGCACCCTTGGGCACCAACTTGCGGTTGTAGACGATGGCCGCCGTGGCGTGCCGCTTGAACTCCCCCGCGCCCGTGAGCGAGGTGGGCGCCGAGACGACGCCGGGGCTGGCGCTGTGGGCGGCATCCTTGTCGGCCGCTGGATCGGACGGGCTCTGCGCGCAGCCCGCGACCACGAGGACCAGCATCAACGCCGACACGCGCGCCCTCAGCCGACCGGGCCCACGCACGGTGCCGCCCAGATCGACGGACCTACCTTCGACGAAGCCGGGGTATCCGGCGCGTAGCCGCCGGTCGGGAACGGCGGATGCACGTACGGTGCCGCCCAGGTCGGTGGACCCCTCTTCGACGACGAAGCCGGGGTATCCGGGGCGCGGCGACCGGCCGGATGCGGGCATCCTCGGTGCGGTGGCGGGTGTGGGCAGGCGCATGGGAACCCCCGAAAGCGGTGACGAGCCTGGGCCAGGCTCACGGGGCCACCACTCTAGCGAGTAACCGACTAGCTACGCACCGTGTTTGGCGGCGATCGCGTCGATCAGGCCGGCCAGGATGAAGTCGTTCTCCGTGAGGGCCCCTTTGTCGTGGGTGGTCAGCGCGAGGTGGAGCTTGCGCCACCGGATGTCGATGTCGGGATGGTGGTTCAGCTCTTCGGCCTGAACCGCGATCTCGTCGACGATCCGGATGGCCGTGGGGAAGTCGGGCGCGGCGATCGTGCGCCGGATCTCGTCGCCTTCTCTACGCCATTCGGGCAGGTCGTTGAGCTTGCTGTCGACGTCCATACGTTCACGTTACTTCAGCGTCCCCGCGCCGAGCCCGGACTGGATCTGGCGCTGGAAGATGATGTAGACGATCATCACGGGGATGATCGCCATGCTGAGGGCGGCGAACAGGCTGGGCCAGTCCGCCTCGTACCCGGCGATGGTGGAGATGTCGGCGATGCCCTGGGTGATGACCCACTTGTCCTTGTCGTCGGTGAGAAGGACCAGGGGCAGCAGGTACTGGTTCCACTGGCCGAGCACGTTGAAGACAGTGATGCTGATCAGGCCGGGCTTGGCCATGGGGAGCATGATCTGGAAGAACGTGCGCGTGTGGGAGGCCCCGTCGATCGCCGCCGCCTCGGCCACGGCGTCCGGCAACGTACGGAAAAATGCGGCCATGAAGAAGACCGTGAACGGCAGCGAGTACGCGATGTAGACCAGGATGAGCCCGACGTGGGAGTTCAGCAGGCCGAGCTGGAGGACCACGAAGAACAGCGGCCCCAGCGCCAGGAAGATCGGAAACGCCATTCCGGCCACAAAGAGGTAATAAATCACCTTATTGCCGAAAAACTGGTAGCGCGCCAGGACATACGCCGCCATCGAGCCGAACAGCATCGTCCCCAAAGTGCTGAAAAATACGACGATAACGGTGTTGAACATGTACTGCCCCACGTGGGCCTTGTCCCAGGCCCGCCCCCAGGCGTCGAGCCGCAACTGGCCGGGCAGTTGAAGCGCGTCCCCGAAGATCTCCGTGTTGTTCTTGAAGGACGCGAGGAACGTCCAGAGCAGCGGCAGGATGATCAGCAGCGCCCAGATGAAGAGCGCCACATGCGAAAGGCCGCCGAGCACACTGGGCCGCGGTCTGGCCGGACGAGGCATGGCCATGTCAGAGCTCGATCCTCTCCTGCCGCGTGGTGCGCAGGGTCAGCACCGCGAACGTCACGGTGAGAAAGAACAGCACGACCCCCATCGCCGAGGCGTAGCCGACCTTGGAATAGGTGAACGCGGTCTTCCAGATTTCCACCGGCAACACGGTCGTGGCCCCGTCGGGCTCTCCTTTGTCCCCGGCGAGCACCAGGATCAGCGCGAACCCGTCGAACGCCGCGATCCCCAAATACACCCAGCCCACCTGGATGGTGTCGCGCAGCAGCGGCAGCGTTATCGAGAAGAACAGCCGCACCCGGCCCGCTCCGTCGAGCGCCGCCGCCTCGAAGTAGTCCTTCGGGATGGCGGCCATTCCGGCCGAGAAGAGCACCACGTAGAATCCGACGGCCTGCCAGATCATCACCGCGATTATCGCCCAGAGGGCCAGGTTCGGTTCGATGAGCCAGCCGACGGGATCGAAACCCAGCTTGATCAACGCTCCGTTGATCACACCGCTCTCGTCGGGCCGGTAAACGGCCTTGAACAGCACTCCGACCACGGCCACGGCGAGCACCTGGGGGAAGAAGAACACCACCCGATAGAACTTCGACCCCCAGACGCCCTTCATTCCCGCGCCCCGCGATCCCCCGCCCAGGTTCAGCAGGAACGCGAAGAACAACGCGATGACGACCGTCACGAGCGGCAGCACGAGCAGCAGGATTCCGTGATTGCGCAGGGCCCGCCAGAAGACCTCGTCCCCGAACAGCCGGGTGAAGTTGTCGAACCCGACGTAGTGCAGCCTCGACTTGTAGCCGTTCCAGTCCGTCAGGGAGATCTGGAACGCCTGGATGTAGGGACTGATCACGAACACCGAGTAGAGCGCGACCGGAACGGCGAGAAACCCGGCGACGAACCCGTACTTGCGCAACCGCTGCATGGGTTACTGGCCTCGCGTCTGCTTGGAGACGGACGAGTCCTTCTTGATGGCGTCCGCCTTCTTCTGCATGTTCTGGCAGAACTTCTCGGGCGTGATGCGCCCGGCCATGACCACGTTGATCTGCTGGGTGCCGTAGTCGAACAGTTCCTTGTACCAGCCCTCGAAACGGGCGTCGGTGATGATGTTCTGCCCGGCGGTGTCCTGCGCCTTGGCCGCGCTCTTGAGGCCCGGAGTGAGGTCCAGCCCTTCGGCCGCGCCGTTGACCACGGTGAGGTTCAGCGTCTTCTCGGTGAAGCCTTTGGCGCCTTCCTTCGACAGCATGATGCGGAGATATTCCAGGCCGCCCTGCGGGTTCTTGCCTTTGGCGGAGACGAAGAAGTTCTCGCCGACGCCTACCTGGATGGCCCCGTACGGCATCTTGTCGGCGGCGGTGACGTCGGGAACCGGGGCGATGGCGTACTCGAAGTCCTTGGGCTTGTCCTTGGCCATCTCGTTCTCGATCCACGAGCCGACCGGGTAGAAGAGCAGCTTGTTCTGGAGCTGCTTGACCTGGGTCTGGGTGTGATCGAGGCCGAAGTACGCTTTGTCGCCATACAGCGTCTGGATCTCCACCCAGGCGGTCACCGACTGCTTCATCGGCTCGGCGTTCCAGGCGTTGTCGACCAGGTTGTCGATGTCGATGATGACCTGGTTGCCGCCGATCTTGGCGGCCGTGTAGAGGGCGTTCCAGAGCTGGTAGTACGGACCCTTCTGCCCGGGATAGGCGAACAGCAGGATGCCCTCCTGCTTCGCCGTCTCGCCGAGTGCCTTGAACTCCGCCCACGTCTTCGGGAGCGTCCACCCCTTGTCGGCGAAGAGCTTCGCGTTGTACCAGAGCGCGCGGTGGGAGACGGTGTAGTTCAGGACGAGGTTCTTGTCGTCGATCTTCGCGTTGTCCAGTACGGCCGGCGTCACGGTGTCGCGGACCTTCTTGGCCGGATCGTCGAGCGAAGGCGCGTCGAACAGCGCGGTCAGGTCGGCGAGCTGGCCCTCGGTGGCCATGGCGGCCAGGTCGAGCGCCTCGGGGCCCGAGTTGTTGACCACATCGGGCACGTCGCCGCTGACGAAGCGCGGGCGGAGCTGGGTGCCGATCTGCTGGGTCGCGTTGTGCTTGACCGTCGCTCCGGGGAACCGCTTCTTGTACATCTCCTCGTGCAGGTCTTTGGCGTACGCGTCGCCGTACCCGCCGCTGAAGATCGTGACCTCCAGCGGCTTCTTGGCGTCGACGCCGAACGGGTTCTTGGGGTCGGCGGAGACGCCGATCGAGCCGGTCGGCGTCGCGGTGGGCTCGTCGCCGGCGCCGCTGGTGGCGCAGGCGCTCAGCAGGCCCGCGCCGGGACCGGCGACGAACGCGGTCAGACCGATCCGGCGCAGCAGCTGACGACGAGTGATCTCTCCCGGGTGGGTCATGGGGGGCTCCTGAAGAGGACGGATTAGGAAAGTTTCCTAACCGTTTGCCCGAAGGTACGAACGGCCGCCCGCGCACGTCAAGGGGCGCAATCGAGACGTAACTTTTGCCGCGATCGTCCTACATGAAGGACAGTAGAGGGCAGCCGCCCAAACGGCCACCCATAGCCGTACCTGTACTCGTGCTCAGGGGCTTGCCCTCAGGGGCTCGCCTCGCTCATCTGCTGGGACTCATCTCGTACTTCAGCCGAAGTGCGCCCGGGTCTCGGCGAAGGCCAGGTCGGTTCCCTCCAGGGCCCGTGCCACGTCCTCCTCCGTGTGCGCCGCCGACATGAACCAGTTGTGCCACGGGTGGATGTACACGCCGTGCCGCAGGCAGGCGTCGCTCCAGTACAGGGCGGTCGACAGGTCGGCGTCGCCGTCGAAGCTCAGCCACGGGATGGTCACCGGCCCGGTCTGGTTCACCACGAACCCGTGCGCCTTGGCCTGCCCATACAGCCCCTCACGCAACAGTGTCCCGGCCCGCTCCATGACCGCGATGCCCTCGGTGTCGCGCAGCGTCTCGATCGTCGCCTTCGCCGCCGCCATCGCCATCGCCGAGAACCAGAACGATCCCGTCGAATACAGCGACTGAGCCGGCCCGCGCAACGCGTCCGTGCCGGTCACGGCGGCTATCGGGTAACCGTTCGCCATGGCCTTGGACCACGCCGTCAGGTCCGGCCGTACGCCATACGGCTCCCACGAGCCCCGCAGGTCGATCCTGAACCCCGCCCGCACGTCGTCGATCACCAGCGCGGCCCCGATCCGGTCGGCCAGCGCCCGCGCGGCCCGCGCGAAAGCAGGCTCTACCAGTTCCTGATCCTCGAAGGAGTCGTGTTTGAACGGCGTCACGATGATCGCCGCGACATCCCCCTCGACCGTGGCCGCCGCGGCCTCCAGCGACTCGATCGAGTTGTAGTCGAACTCCACCAGGTCGGCCCGCTCGTTCGGCGTCGTCCCGGCGAGCGACGGGGTGCACCAGGGATCGGCTCCGTGGTAGGCGCCGTGGGCCATCAGCACCTTCGTCCGGCCGGTGGCGGCTCGGGCGACCATGAGCGCCTGCGTGGTGGCGTCGGTGCCGTTCTTGGAGAACATCGCCCAGTCGGCGCTGGGCACGGTGTCGACCAGCAGTTCGGCCAGCTCGACCATGACCGCGCCCGGCCCGTTGAGACAGTCGCCGAGAGCGAGCTGCCGCGCGGCCGCCTCCTCCACGCGCGGATGCCGGTGCCCGAGCACGACCGGGCCCCAACTACACATGAAGTCGATGTACTCGCGGCCGTCCACATCCCACTGCCGGCAGCCTTCGCCCCGCTCGAAGAACTGCGGGTATCCGGGGGCGAAGATCGCCGCGTTGAGGTGCCCGTACATCCCGCCGGGCACGACCTTCAACGCCCGCTGACGAAGTTCAGCGTCTGTCATCTGAAATCCCTCTCTCCAAGTTCAATACGCCGGGGTTGAGCCCGGCCGGGGCTGCGCGGCCGGAGTCCGGTACGACCGGGGCTCGGGGCGTCCAAGGTCCGGGGTCCGAGCCTCCGGGCGTGTGGGGGTCAGGGGCGGCCGGAGTCCGGTACGACCGGAGTTCGGCGCGGCCGGCGTCGTGGTCACGTCAGGAGGGCGAGGGTGGATTCGAGGTCGGTGAGGCCGGCGTCCGAGCCGAGCCCGGTGGCGACTCGGGCGGCGGCGGCCGTGCCCCAGCGGGCTGCGCCCAGTACGTCCTGCCCGTGCAGCAGACCGGTGATGAACCCGGCACAGTACGCGTCCCCGCAGCCAGTCGTGTCGCTGACCTCGACCTTGAGCGCGGGCACCTGCTCGATCCCCGCCTCGGTCACCACCAGGCTCCCCGCGCCTCCCATGGTGACGAGCACTCCTCGCGGCCCTTCCGCCAGCAACGCCATCGCCGCCGCCGACACCTCCGCGATCGACCCTCCGGTGGCGTCTCCGGTTGGCGAATCGCCGCCCGGAGCGGGGGCATCCCCCGCCGGGCCGCCAGTGGTGAGGCCGGCTGCCATGAGAAGGGCCTGGGAGCCGTTCGGGAGCACATAGTCCACATGCGGGAGGAACGCCCGTGCCATCCCCAGCAGGTCCGGCATCTCGGACAGCAGGTCCATCGTCACGATCACCCCGTCCGCCCGGAGCGAGTCCAGCAGCGCGAAGAACGCCGGATCCCCCAGCCCGAACGTCACGTCCATCCCACCCAGGTGGACGGCCCGAACCTCACGCAGCCGCGCCACGTCCAGGTCCGACGACGTGACCCCGAGGTTCGCGCCGGGGACGTGGAAGCTGGGGCGGCCGCCGTCGGGTCGGATCGGGAGGATCGAGGCCGCCGTCTGTTCTCCGGCCTTGCGGGTGAGCCGGGAGACGTCCACGCCGCGCTTGGTCATCACCGCCACCAGGAAGTCGCCGAGTTCGTCGTCTCCGATCGCACCCATGGAGACGACCTCGTTGCCCAGTTTGACCAGGTCGACCGCCGTCCCGGCCGCGGACCCCGCGGCGGTCAGCCGGATCTGGTCCACCAGGGCGGTGTCCTGCCCTTCCGGGATGTATGAGACGGGCCTGGCGAGGATATCGACGATGTGCACGCCGACAGTGGCGACGGTGGGGGCGGTCATGGGTCTAAATAGACAGACGTCCGAATAAAAAGTCAATATGCTCGGGACAGCACACGAAGGGGGCCGCCGGATGCCGAAGATCGTTGACCATGACGAACGCAGGCGCGAGGTGCTCTCAGCCGCCCGCCGGGTGATCGTCAGGGACGGCATCGACGCCGCCACGACCCGCGCCATCGCCAAAGAGGCGGGCTACTCCAACGGCGTGCTGGCGCACTACTTCGCCGACAAGGACGAGATCCTGCTGTCGGCACTGCGCCAGTCGCACCAGCGCATCCGCGAGCGGCTGACGCGCAAGATCGAGGGCGCCACCGGCCTCGCCGCACTGCGCGAACTGCTGCTGGACAACCTCCCCCTCGACGCGGAACGTACTCAGGAGACGCGTCTGGAGGTCAGCTTCTGGAGCCGCAGCCTGGCCTCGGACCACCTCGCCGAGGTCCAGCGGGCCGAGGCCGCCGAACTCCGCACCGCCGTGCGGAGGCTGCTCGGCGAGGCGCGGGCGGCGGGAGAGCTCACCACCGGCGAGAACCTCGACGACGTCGCCGAGCGCCTCCTGGCGCTGGTCGACGGGCTCAGCCTGCACCTGCTGCTCTATCCCGACCGGCTGGCCCGCGTGGACCTGGAGCGCCTGATGCTCTCCGCCCTCGACCGTCTGTGATCTCTTTCAACGACATTTCATCCTGTACGGCAAGCCGCCCCACCCGATTCAGCCCTCGCCCTCGGTCAGAGGCTCAATGTGAATGCCCCCAGTTCTTCCATTTGCCGGAGGAATGGTTCGGCCGGGAAGGCCTCCGCCGCGCTGAGGACGCCGGTCTTCTGTGGCCCTTCGCCCCTGGTCAGGCGGATCGCCGCCGCCACCGAGGCCAGGGCGCCGACCCACCAGATGTCGCTCCCCCGCACGTGACCGTTGCGCCCGCCGCCGCCCGGTGAGGTGATCTGGACCGCGATCATGAAGTCGGTCCTGGCCCGGTCGGCGGGCGTGGCGTCCTGGCTGGTGAAGATCTGCTCCTCCTCGAACGTACTGGCCGTGAGCTGCGACTCCACCACCCTGGCGGGGACGTGCCGGGGGATCGTGACCACCTCGCCCGAAGGGAAGGGGGCGATCATCGTGCGCGGTCCGAGCGGCGGCGGGAACGGGAAGACCGTGTTGCGGATCTCCACGGGGCCGACCCGCTGGGCGCCGTCGGCGAACGTCACGCGGTCGATCTCGCCGATCAGCAGTTCGGCGGTCTTCACGGCCGCGGGAGTCATCCGCCAGCCCGTCACCGAGTAGCCGACCGTCACCCGGTCGACGCCGGGCAGCCCGTCGGCCACGGCGGCGGCGAGCAGGTCGGCGAGGCCGCCGTAGAAGCTCATCTGCGGGATCATCACGATCCCCGCCTGCTGGGCCGGGGCCTGAACGGTGTCGAACAGGTACTTCACCGGATGCGGCTCGATGGCGTGGTCGATGTAGTGGCAGCCTGCCGCGACGGCCGCGGTGGCGATCGGCTCGCAGGTCCGGGTGAACGGCCCGGCGCAGTGGATCAGCACGGCGGCGCTCTCGGCCAGCTCGCGCAGGGCCGGCGGGTCGTCGAGGGCGGCCGGATGGGTCCGTACCCGACCGGGGGCGTTCAGTTCGTCCGCGAGCGAGCGCAGGGCCTCCGCGTTGCGCCCGGCCAGCACGATCTCCTGGCCTCGCGAGAGAAGTTCGGTGGCGACCAGGCGGCCGGTGTGCCCGTTTGCTCCGTAGACGGCGATGAGCGGTGCCTTCATGACCAGCTCTCTTCCATACCAAGGGTATGCAACATTTCGAATATAGGTTCGGACACCGCTGTCGTCAATGGCCTTAAAAAGGGATCAGGCGGGCGGGCGATCCTCAGCGTGGCGAACCTGGACACCGGGATCGGCGCACCGTTGACAATGAGGCTGATTCCGGCGAACTCACCTCGCTGCGGCGCCCTCACAGGCCACCAGCGCCGGCTGACCCATCACAACGGCAACGCGGCCATGAAGGTCATGCTGGCCGCCATTCCGGCCGAGCACAGATCCTGGCCGATCACCCTTCGCTTCCCGCCCCGCTCGGGCAGAACGCGGATGAGCCGGGCGCAGGTCCAGACCAACCCGATGACCAGGCCCACCGTCGCCGGCGAACCGCCTGCATGCGCGTGCCCAGCGGGAGTGCCACCGAGAGGAGGTCCGCCGAACGCCGTCAACACCAAGAGAACGGACATGACCACGAAGTCCTGGATGTGATGACCGCTCTCCGCGCGGCGGGACGGGGAGCCGCACAGCCAGCCGGCGGCCAGCAACGCGAGCACCCCGACCAAGAGGAACAACCCGCCCAGATGCCCGGCCGCCATACCGAGCGCCATGACGACGTGCGGCCACCTCCGGGTGAGCCGTACAGAGGGCAACAGGGCCGGCACGAGGGCCAGGACACAGCCGACCGATATTCCCACCGCGTGGAGGAGGGTCATGATGCACTCCTTGCCCCCGTCGGATCCGCAGTCCGTCAGGGCGTCGCCGCGGCCGGTGGTGCGGTGTGCAGAGGGCATGTGGACGCGGTCCAGCCGTCCGGCATCGGGCCGAGGTCGTCGTCGCGGCCGGCCCGCAGGCGCGGCCATTGGGCGGTCGGGCGGCCGTCCTGCTGGAACTGGCCGCCCTTGGAGCCCCAGCGCTGGGGCCAGCCGTCCGGCGAGTCCTCCCAGTCTTCTTGCCGGCCGTAGATGGTGCGATCCAGCAGTCCGTACGACGGTGCCATCGCTTCGTTGCCGCGGCTGGTGGTCCAGTAGGTCTCATACGCCTGGTCACCGTCGCGCAGATAGCAGGCCAGGATGCCGAAGTGCCGGCCGGCGATCAGCCGGTCCACGGACTCGGACGGCACCGAGTACCAGGGAACGGGGTAGCCCATGAAGTCGCGGTAGCGCGAGGCCTCCTCGTAGGACCCCTTGGCCAAGACCGCGTAGCTGACGTCGCGGGAGTGCAGGTAGGCCAGCTCGGTGACGTGGGAGGTGCTGAAGGTGCAGCCCTCGCACTGCTCGGCGGCGGGCCGGCCGGGGTGCCACATGTGGAAGTAGGCGACCAGCTGGGACCGGCCGGCGAACAAGTCGATCAACGGCACCGTCCCGTCCGCCCCGATCAGCGGGGTCTGTGGATCGACCTGGACCATCGGCAGGCGGCGGCGGGCGGCGGCGATGGCGTCGCCCTCGCGCGTGTGGGCCTTTTCCCGGGCCCGGAGCCGATCCAGTTCGGCCTGGAACGCGGCCCGGTCGGCGACCGGGGGCTTGGCCGCGTAGCTGATCGGTGAAACATGGGGTTCGGTCATGGTGAAATCCTTTTCTTGTCGATCCGGACCGGTTCTGCGTGGAGAACGTCCTTCGTAATCGCTACGTGGCCGCGCGCTGGTGACGAAGTGGCCGCAACGCCTGGCCCCAGGCGATCACCTGATCCAGCATGGTGGTGAGCGCGTCCTCCTGCTGGGCCGCCGGTTTGAAGACGCCGCAGTTCTCGAAGTCGGTGAGCAACGAGAGCGTGACCCGGGTGCAGTTGGGGTCTTACTTGTCGGCTGGCGCGTACACCAGTTCGAGGATTCCGGACGGGAAGGCCGTGCTTTTCACCAAGCGCAGGTTCACGGGCTGATCCAGCTCGGGGAACAGCGGCGCGCCCTTGCCGGTGACGGCGGGCAGCACCCACAGCCGGTACTCGTCGACCACGCCGAGCTTGATCAGGGAGTGCATGAACTCGGTGCCGCCGGCGGCGACGAGGTCCTTGCCGGGCTCGGCCTTGAGCTTGGCGATCTCCTCCGCCGTGTCACCGCCGGCGATCCGGGTCTCGGGCCAGTCGTCGGCCGATTTCAGGGTGCGGGAGAAGACGACCTTGGGGATGTCGTTCATGGCCTTGGCGGACGGGTGGTCGGAGGTGGGCCAGTATCCGGCCATGCTCTCGTAGCTGTTCCGGCCCATGAGGAAGGCGCCAGCCTCCCACAGCCGGCTGACAAAGTACTCCTCCTGCTCGGGGTCGTCGATGCTCATCATGACGTCCCGGATTCCGTTGTCGCCGTCAGCGCTCTTACCGTCGAGCGAGACGTAAAAACCCAGAATCAACTTCCGCATCCGGTGCCTCCATTTGTTTCTTCCCGCGCCGGGACGGTCCCCAGCACAGGCCCAACGCCCCTAGGTGGGCGCCTGAATGATTTCCCCGAGATTTCGATCAAACCGACCGCCGTATCAGGGACACCGCGTTCCCCGCGAAAGTCGGTCGTGCGTGTCACCCGGGGTTACGTGAGTCCGATCCTCCACGTGAGACCTCGGAGCAAACAGATGTAAATGTCACACGACGGGTGATGAGTTTCGCCACAGGGCCGCGGCCCTTCGGGATCGCCGGTGGTGCGGTGGCCCGGCCTAGTGCTGCGTTCCGAAAAGCATGTGGAATTGTCCTCTGGCCAGGAGACTTGAGCAGGCGGATTGTCATGGCAGGAGGGTTTGCGCCATGCCAAAGCTGCTGTTCGCGCGGGCCCCGCGCGACGAAAAGGAAGAACGCGATGTCCGCCGGTTGGCCGGTGCCCGGCACGCTCCCGGCGATTGGATTCAGCGCGCCCGGATCCGGGCCGTGAGGAGTTCACTCAACGTGCACGGCCTGCGGTCAGAGCGGTCAGAGCCAGCCCGCGTCGCGGGAGATGCGGATGGCGTCGATGCGGTTGCGCCCACCGACCTTGCCGATCGCGTTGGACAGGTAGTTGCGCACAGTGGCCTGCGACAGCGACAGGTGGACGGCGATCTCGGCGATGCTGATGCCCGTACCGGCGGCGCGCAGTACGTCGGTCTCCCTGGCGGTGAGCGGGCTGCTGCCGGTCTCGAGCGCGGCGGCGACGAGCTCGGGGTCGATCACCCGCTCGCCGCGGGCGATGCGGCGGATCCCGTCGGTGAGGGTCTGGGCCGGGGCGTCCTTGACGATGAACCCCCTCACGTGGACCTTCAGCGCGCGCAGCAGGTTGCCGGGTTGGCTGAGCCCGGTGAGCACGAGGGTGCGGCAGCCGGGCAGGCGCTCGAAGAGCTGCTCGGCGGCCGACAGCCCGTCCAGGCCGGGCATGTCGATGTCGAGCACCGCGACGTCGGGACGTACCCGCAGGGCGGCGGCCAGCACCTCGTCGCCGCGCTCGATCTCGGCGACGACCTCCATGTCGTCCTCCAGCGACAGCAAGGCGACCAGGGCGGACCTGATCATGTGCATGTCCTCGGCGATGAGTACGCGGATCACAGGGCTTCCTCTGGGACTTCGACCGACAGCCGGAAGCGACCGTTGTGGACGGCGGTGGCGGAGGTGCCGGACACGGCGCGGGCCCGCTCGCCCACCCCCGCGAGCCCCGAGCCGGGAGCCGCGACGCCCCGCACGCCGTCGTTGACGATCTCCAACCGTACCGTCCCGTTGTGCCGGGACAGGGTGATGGAGCAGGTCTGGGCCTCGCTGTGGCGCAGCAGGTTGGTGGTGCCCTCGCGGATCGCCCACGCCAGCGCGTTCTGCGCGGGGCCGGGCAGCGGCGGCAGGTCGGCCACGTCGAGCTCGGTGTCCACCCCGGCCGCGCCGAGCAGGGCCGCGGCACCCTCGATCTCGGTACGCAGCGAAACGGCGTGCTCGTCGCGGGCGATCGCACGTACGCCCCGCAGTGCCTCACGCGCCACCCCGGTCAGGCTCTCGACCTCGCCGCGGGCGGCGGCGGCGTCCTTGGCCAGCAGTCGCAGCGCCAGGTCACCCTTGAGCGAGATCGCCGACAGGCTCTGCCCGAGCAGGTCGTGCAGGTCGCGCGAGACCCGGACGCGTTCCTCGCCGACCGCCGCGGCGGCCAGCTCGGTGCGAGTGGCGTACAGCTCGTTCACCAGCCGGACCAGCCGGGCGCCGCCGACCAGCGCGGCGGCGAACAGGGGCCAGACGACCGCAGCGTAGATCATCATGGTGACGATCTCCAGGAGCGAGGCTCCCATGACCGACTTGAGCTCGAACGTCACCGGGACCAGCATCTGCGCGGCGCACACCGGCCACGCCGTCCGCGGGCGCAGCAACATCACCGTCGAGGCGAGGGCCAAGATGCCCATGGCCTCCCAGTTCGCGCCGATCCAGATCACCGGCACGTACGCGAGCAGCAGCAACGCCGCGTAGCTCCAGCGCCAGCCCGCGGGACGCTCGCCCCGGGCGGCGGCGAGGCTGTGCCGTAGCTGGAGCGCGCCCACCGCGGCGGCCGCCGGGATCATGATGAGCGGGGCAGAGGGCCGGCCCTCCATGCCGATGATCGAGTAGACCGGTGCCTGCACGGTCAGCGGCACGTGCAGCGCGACCAGCGGCCAGTGCGGGCGCCGCAGCACCCACGCGGGCAGGATCGACGGGGTCGTCGACCGGGTCATGGACGGGGTCATGACGCCACCTCGACGATCTCGGCGGCCTGGTCCGCGCGTAATTCCAGCCGCACCCGGCCATCCAGGGAGGTCACCGTGATCGTGCAGGCCCGCACCGCGTGGTCGCGCAGCAGGCGCGTGATGGCCGCACGCAGGGCGGCCCGCGACGGCTGGGCGATGGTGTCGGGCAGGCCGCTGCGTGGAAGGTCCAGGCGCGTGGCGATGCCCGCCGCGGACAGTAGCGCGGCGGCGGTCTCCAGTTCGGCGCGCAGCGACGGCTGCCGGTAACCGCGCACGCGCCGCCTCGTCTCGGCGAGCGCGCGCCTGGAGTCGGCGGACAGCCCGGTCAGCTCGTCCGCCAACTCGGCGGGTTCTGCCGGCTCCGCGGGTTCTCTCGGCTCTGCGGGTTCTCTCGGCTCTGCGGCTGCTGGTGGCTCACTCTGGGCGAGGCGGCTGCCGAGCCGATGGCCACGGTCGGCGATGGACTCCAGCGCGGCGCCGACCGTGCGGCGCAGCTCGGCGTCGATCCTGCGGCGCTCCTGCGCGACCGCCTGCTGGGCCAGCGCCTCCCTGGCCGTACGCAATCGGGCCAGCGCCGCCGGGAGCCAGACCAGCAGCAGCAACGCCATGCTGCCGCATACCACCGAGAGCACCAGCCACGGCGCGGTGTCCCAGGGCGTCCCCAGCGCGTGGCCCACCGGGGCCACCGCTACCACTACCGCCGCATAGACGACGTACGACCACGGGCCGGGCAGCACCAGCATCGCCGACACGATGAGAGCCGTGTAAGACCGCACCCACATGGCCCCGGCCAAGGGCGTGGCGACGAGAATGACGACGGCCATCCCCGCCAGCGTCCAGTGGCCGGACGGCGGCCGGACCCCGCGCGCGGCGTACCAGACGTGCCGCAGGTGCAGCGGGAGGTACACCGTGGTCGCCGCCAGGCTCCACAGCCCGGTCCGCAGATCGCTGCCGCCGTAGCCGAACGCCAGCGCCACCTGCACCAACGGCAGCGCGGCGCTGTAGCCGACCGCCCCCAGCGGGGCCAGCAGAAGCATGCGCTCGGAGCGCCGGAACTCCGCCAATCCGCCCACCACCCGCTCTTCGGTACCGGCTGACCAGGGTAGGCGTCCTGGCCGCGTGGTGGTGCCGGCCGTCGGCGGCCGCCTGGTCGGTGCGAGCGAAAGGGTCATGCGCGGGTCTCGCCTTCCTGCCGCCGGAGGCGTGGACGGGGCGATCTCCACCCTGCACTGGCGGGCCGCCGCGCAACAGATTCAAATGTCACAGGCCCGCCAGGAGTTTTCTCCGACGACATGCCCCGGGCAATGGCGAACACCACCGGCGATCGTCCACATCGGCATCTGCCGCTCCCGTCATGTTCACCGTCGTGGGCTCGTCGGCCGGTTTCTTGCCGCAAGTCGGACGACCGACTACATTGCCCGCCATGAGCCTCCGCGAGCAGCTGTGCGAGTACGGACGGAGAGCCGTCGAGCAGGGCCTGGTCATCGGCACGTCGGGCAACCTGAGCGTCCGTCAGGGCGAACTGGTCGCGGTCACCCCGTCCGGAGTCGCGCTCGACCGGCTGACGCCTGAGATGTGCCCGATCGTGGACATCGAGGGCTACCTGGTCGAAGGCGATCTGCAGCCGTCCTCCGAGACCCCGATGCATCTGGCCGTCTACGAGACCACCGCCGCGCAGGCCATCGTTCACACGCACTCGGTGTTCGGGACGGTGGTGGCCACCACGATGACCGAGCTGCCGGCGGTCCACTACAACGCGCTGCTGCTGGGCGGGGTGGTGCGGGTGGCCGAGTACGCGACGTACGGGACGCCGGAGCTGGCGGCCAACGTACGGGCGGCGCTGGAGGGCAGGCAGGCGGCGCTCATGGCCAACCACGGCGGCGTCACCATCGGCGCCACGCTGGAACAGGCCTTCGAGGCCACCCGGCTGCTGGAATGGCTGTGTGAGGTGTATGTGCGGGGGCTGAGCGTCGGCAAGCCCACGATCCTGACCGACGAGCAGCTCGCGGCCGTGGTCGACCGCGCGCTCAACCCCCCGGCCTTCCCCCGCCGCACGCCGTGACGAGCCAGACGAGCTACAGGTGCGCCGCCTGTTCCGCCAGTCCCAGCGGCAGCCCGCCCGAGCCCGCGATCTTGTCATGGAACGACTTCAGCGACCCCTCGTACGACTCCCTGATCCGGTCGATCTCGATCGCCCCCGTCAGGTACGACGGCGCCTGCGTGGGCCAGGCGCAGTACCGGCTGACCTCCCCCTGCGCCGTCCCGGGAGACAGCGACGCCTTCGTCGCCATGAACGTCTCCGCCTCCTCGATCGACATGTCCTCGCAGTGCAGCGCCGTGTCCACCACGATGCGGGCCGCGCGGAACATGCGGCAGTCCAGGTGCGCCAGCTCGGTGGCGAGCGTGTCGAAGTAGCCCTGCTCGTGCAGCAGCTTCTCGACGTAGAGGGCCCAGCCCTCGGTGAAGTACGGGGTGCGGAACACGTTGCGCACGGTCCGGGTGTTGCTCGCCATGTGCGACAGGTGCCAGTGGTGGCCGGGGTAGGCCTCGTGGACGGCGATCGACGGCATCTGGGCCCGCGAGTTCGTCCGCAGGCGCTGCCGTACCTGCTCCTCGGTGAAGTCGTCGGGCGTGTACGGCACGAAGAACACGCCGGTGCGCGAGCTGCTCAGCGGCGGCGGCGCCAGGTAGTGGGCGACGGCGAGGATCGGCCGGGTGTATTCGGCCGAGGGCAGCACCAGGCACTCCTCCCCCTCGGGGAAGGTCACCAGGTCGCGCTCCCTGACGAACTCGCGGGCCCGCCGGGTCTCGGCCTCGTACTCGGTCCGCATGTCGGCCAGCGTGGCGGGATGGTCGTCCATCAGGGACTCCATCGCGGCCCGCCAGTCCTCGGTGCCGTCGAGCCTCATGGTGACCTCGCGCATCCGCGCGTCCAGCGACGCCCAGGCCGCCTCGCCCTTGCGGTGCAGCTCGTCGGCGCCGTACCCGAGCAGCTCGCGCTCGCGCAGCAGCGTGGAGTAGAGCGGCTCGCCCATCCGCCAGGTGCCGCCGCACGCGAACCCATCGAGGAAGGTGACGAACGCGTCGAACGCGCGGGCGGCCGGTTCGGCGGCGTCCGCGAGCTTCGCGCGTAGTTCGAGGTCCGTCACCATCGACGGGACGGTTCTGGTGAGGAAGTTGCGTCCGGTGCGGGCCTGTCCGAGCGCGCGCTGGACCAGCAGCGGCGCGGCGAGATCGGGGTCGAGGTTGGTACGGCAGGCGGCCAGCACGTCCGGCACCTCGGCCAGCCGGGAGACGGCGGCGGACACCAGCTCGGGTTCGGGCTTGAGCCGCTGCTGGAACGGCGTGAACATGGAGGTGAAGATCGCCGACAGGTAGGCGGCCGGGTCGCGCCGCCAGTCCGGCCAGGATGCCAGGGCGATGGAGCCCCTTAACTGCGACAGGACGAGATCCCTGTCGATGGCGTCGTCCGGCGTCGCGGTCTCCAGCCTGGAGAGCCGGTCCAGCCAGAGGATCTCTTCCCGCTCGCGGGCGGCGAAGGCGGCGGCGGTGAAGTCGCCGAGCGTGTGATCGTAGCCGTCGGCTCCCAGGTAGCTGGCGACGACGGGACGACCAGAAAAGTACCACTTGAGAAAATCGTCCACGTTCGCACAATATCCTGGGCTTTATGCCACTTCAGATCACCGGCGCGCTCGGGGACCCCGACCTGATCCGCCTGCCATGGGATGTCCCTCTCGCCGACTGGCCGGCGCATCATCTGGTCGATCTCCCGCGCGGTATCTCGCGGCACGTGGTGCGCTTCGTCAGGCTGTCCGGCAAGGTGTACGCGATCAAGGAGATCAGCGAGCGGTACGCCAAGCGGGAGTACCAGCTGCTGTGGGACCTGGCCAGGCACGACGCACCGTCGGTCGAGCCGATCGCCTACGTCACCGGCCGGGACGAGGGACTCGACGCGGCGCTGATCACCCGGCATCTGCAGTTCTCGCTCCCGTACCGCGCGGTCATGTCGGGGACGCTGCGGCCCGACACGCTCACCCGGCTGCTGGACGCCCTGGCCGTGCTGCTGGTGCGGCTGCACCTGATGGGTTTCTACTGGGGCGACTGCTCGCTGTCGAACACGCTGTTCCGCAGGGACGCGGGCGCGTTCGCCGCCTACCTGGTGGACGCGGAGACCGGCGAGATGCACCCGATGATCAGTGAGGGCCAGCGGCTCGCCGACATCGACGCCGCGCACACGAACATCTTCGGCGAGATGCTCGACCTGGAGGCCGGCGAGCTGCTGCACCCGTCGATCGACCCGATGGACACCGCCGAGGACATCGTGACCCGCTACCACCGGCTGTGGAACGAGATCACCCAGGACGAGATCATCGAGGAGGTCGACTGGCACCGGGTGGAGCAGCGGATCAGGCGGCTCAACCTGCTGGGCTTCGATGTGGCCGAGATGATGGTCCGCCGCAAGGTCGGCACCGGGCGGCTCATCGTGCGGCCCAAGGTGGTCGACTCGGGGCACCACCAGCGGCGGCTGCTCCGGCTCACCGGCCTCGACGTCGAGGAGAACCAGGCCAGGCGGCTGCTGAACGACCTCGACGGGTACCGGGTCGCCAAGGGTCTGCGGCACGAGGACGAGGCCATCGTGGCGCACCGGTGGCTGGCCGAGGTGTTCCAGCCGACGGTCCAGGGCATTCCGGCCCGGCTGCGCGGGAAGCTGGAGCCCGCGCAGCTGTTCCACGAGGTGCTGGACCACCGGTGGTACCTGTCGGAGGCGGCCGGGGCCGATGTCGGCCTCGAGGCCGCGGTGAAGTCGTACGTGGACAAGGTGCTCGTCCACAAACCCGACGAGAAGGCGCTCCTGCCCGAGGAGCCGGGCGGCCTATTCGAGGAGCCCGCCGAGCTTCAGTAGGCGACCGTGATCCGTCGGCGCGGGTGCTCGCCCTTCTCCACCTCGTCGGCGATCGCGACCGCGTAGTCCTCGGCGGAGATGCGGCTGTTGCCCTCGGCGTCCGCGAGGAGCTGGTCGCCGCCGACCCGGTAGTGGCCGGTACGCTCACCGGGCACGATCTCGGCGGCCGGGGAGACGTACGTCCAGTCGAGGTCGTCGACCTCGCGGTAGAGACGCAGGGCGGCCCGCTGCGCCAGCGCCTCCTTCTTGTACATCTCCGGGAACCCGGGCGCGTCGACCAGGTCGAGATCGGGCGCCACCTGAAGGCTGCCGGCGCCGCCGACGACGATGAGCCGCCGGACCCCGGCGGCGCGGACACCGTCGATGAGGGCGCGGTGGGCGTCGAGGAACGGCTCCTCGGGCTCGCTCCCGTCGCGGGCCGGAGCGATCGCGGAGATCACCACGTCGTGGCCGCGGGCGAGGGTGGCGGCGTCGCGCACGTCCCCCTTGACCGGCCCTGACCTGCTGACACCGGTCACCTCGTGGCCATGGTTCGCGAGTTCGGCGGCGATGCGCTGACCGACCATGCCGGTCGCGCCAAAGAGAAGGATCTTCATGTCCTCCAGAATATCCGTTGGATACTGGTTACTTCCGACGATAATGTGAATGAGATTCTTAAATGTCGTGAGCAATACCCATGAATTCAGGAAATCTCCGTCGCGGTTAGGTTTTTCTCCACCCTGGCCATAGACATCTTCAACTTCATACATATATCGCTTTATGCGATCACCACGCTGCCATCCATCGCTCCTACGCTGTCCCCGTCCTCACGACGGCGTGGGAGGGTGCACGTGCTGGGACTGGACGACTGCCTGACCGAGGTCATGGCGATACCAGGGGCATTGGACGCGATGCTCCTCGACCAGACGAGCGGCATGGCCGTGGCCGTCAGCGGCCCGCCGCAAGGTGTGGACGCCGAAAGCTCCGCCGCCGCCCTGACCGAGACGCTGCGTGCGACGATGGACGGCCTGGCCCGTTCCTGCCCCGGCGAAACGGTCCGCATTGATGACATGTTGGTCACTACCGACAAAGGCCATCATTTACTCAGGATGCTGGAAACGGTATTCGAGGGGCCGCTCATCATTTACCTGCGCCTCGACTTGGAACGGTCGAACCTCGCCCTGGCGCGCTATCGCCTGCAAGCCATCTCCAGCCAGTTGCTGACCTGAGCCATGGCACCGCTGGACACGCTCCTGGCCGGCCTCGCCCGTGAACGTTCCACGGGCGCCCTCCGCGTGGGCCGGGCCGGGACGATCTTCCTCAGCGAGGGCCGGGTCACGTACATGGAGTGCGCCCACACACCCGGCGTCGAGCGCGTGCTGGCGGCGCGGGGGCGGCTGCCGGAGGCCGCGCTGCGCCGGTTGCAGGCCGACGGGGGCTGCGCGCGACTGCTGGAAGAAGGGCCCGTCACGCTGGGCGAGCTGCAGTACTGCGTGCTCGGGGCGGTCCTGGACGCCGCGTTCTTCCTGCTGCCGGTCGGCGGGAACCGGCCGAAGTTCCGGCCCGGCGAGCAGCACTGGCTGGGCGGGCAGTGGTACTTCGACGTGGCGGGGCTGATGCGCGAGTGCGCGCGCCGCCGGGCCTATCTCGCGCAGATCTGGCCGTCGGCCCAGTTGGACACGGCTCCGGTACGGCCGGTGCCGCGGCTGCCGGGGAACGGGGTGACGCTGGACTCGGTCCAGTGGGAGGTCGTCATCGGGGCCGATGCCGAGGCGACACCGCTTGACCTGGCCAAACGGATCGGCAGGTCCGGCTATTCGGTGCTCCTGGCCGTACGGAGGATGGCCGCGGCCGGGCTGCTGGCACCACCCGGAGAGACCGCCCCCACGCACGACCCGGCCAAGGGCGCGAGCACCACGCGGGCCACCAAGGAAGGCACGGCACGGCACGCGGCAGGCGGCCCGGCGCACACCGCCACGGACGACGCGGCAGAAGCCACCGAAGACGGCGCACCGCAAGCCGCCGGGGACCGGCAGGGCGCGCTGCCGCGGCGGGTGCCCGGCACGGCCGATCAGCGGCCGGCACACGATTCCGCTGCCCCGGGCCTGCCGCTCGGCCCGCCGATCTCGGCGGACCCCACGGACCTGGCCCTGCTGATGCGCCTGAAGAAGGCACTGGAGGAGCTGACATGAGGTTCCTCCGCCCGCAAAGGAGGCCACCGGTGAAGCTGTGTGAAGAGGTGCTCAGGGAGATGGTTCTCCTGCGCGAGCGCACCCCGGACATCAGCGGGAGCGTCGCCTGCACGGTCGACGGCCTGACCATCGCCTGCGACAACGGCGGCAAAGCCAACGGCAGCAGCGAGCAGACCGCCGCGCTGTCGGCGGCGTTGCTCGCGCTGAGCAGGCGAATGACGATCATGACGTGCCAGGGCGTACTGGAGGAGACGCTCATCTCCGGCACCGCCGGCTTCGCCGCCTTCTACGCGGCGGGCCCCACCATCGTCCTCACAGTCCTGGCTGAGCCCGGCACCAATCTCGGGCTGCTCCGGCTGGAGGGGCGCAAGACGGCGGCCAGTGTGGCCGCCATCGCAGCACGGATTCACTGACCTTGAACGGAGGAAGGCATGGCCAGCATGGACGTCTCTCTCAAGGAGATGATGACGATCGACGGCTCGATCGGAGCGGCGATCGTCGACCACGGCAGCGGCATGGCTCTGGGCGCGCTCGGCGGTTCGAAGGACCTGGATCTCCAGGTCGCCGCGGCGGGTAACACGGAGGTGGTCAAGGCCAAGCTGCGCACGATGGACTCGCTGGGGCTCAAGGAATCCATCGAGGACATCCTGATCACGCTCGGCGGCCAGTACCACATCATCCGGCCGATCACCGGCCGCGGCGGCAAGGGGCTGTTCCTCTATCTCGCCCTGGACCGGGCGCGGTCCAACCTCGCGATGGCCAGGCACCAGCTACGCGGCATCGAGGAGAAGCTGGAGGTCTGAGAGACCCGGTGGCTCGCGTACGGGCGCGGCGAACGCGAGCCACCGTCCTCCAGCGATCTCCGGTACGTCACCCGGTGGTGAGCTTGGTGATGGCGTCGACGATCTCCGGCCACAGCGGTTCGGGCAGATCGTGACCCATGCCGGGGAACGTCAGCAGCCTGGCGCCCGGGATCGCCGCCGCCGTGGCCCGGCCGCCGACGACCGGGACGAGCCGGTCGGCCTCGCCGTGGATGACCAGGGCGGGCACGCCCAGCGTGCCGAGCTGTTCGGTGCGGTCACCGGAGACCAGGATCGCGGCCAGTTGCCGGGTCGTGCCCGGCGGGTCGAAGCTCCGGTCGTACGCCTGGCCGGACATCCGGACGATGCGTTCCCGGTCCAGGTCGAAGCCGGGCGAGCCGATCACCGACCAGGTCGTCAGGGCCTGGGCGAGGACGCCCGCCCGATCGGGCGCGGGCGGTGCGAGCAGCACCGCGCTGGCCTCCGGGGTGGGCGGGGCCACGTTCGGGCCGGGGGTCGACATGATCGAGGTGAGGGTCAGCACGCGTTCGGGGTGCCGGATGGCGAGCGTCTGGGCGATCATCCCGCCCATCGAGGCGCCCACCACATGGGCAGCGGTCCAGCCGAGGGCGTCCATCAGCCCGGCGGCGTCGTCGGCCATGTCGTCCAGCAAATACGACGAGGACGTCCCCAATGCGGGAACGTCCTCGTCGTGCAGGTGCGTGGAGAGACCGGAGTCACGGTTGTCGAATCTGACGACGTGATGGCCCTGCTCCGCCAGGAGCTCGCAGAGCTCGTCGTCCCAGTGGATGAGCTGGGCGCCGAGCCCCATGATGAGGAGCAGGGGACGTCCGTCGGATGAGCCGAAGGTCTCGTAGGCGATCTGGATGCCGTTGGCGACTGCATGCTTGGTCACGGGATCAGAATGACATTCTGTTTCCCGCGAAGCAAAGACCGACGGACCGTCAGCGCTGGAGGAGGAGCTTGCGGCCGACCATCACGCCGCCACCGACGATCGCCAGCCCGGCCCCCAGCACGGCGCCGTTGAGAGCGTCGCTCGACTCGGCGGCCTTCTTGTCGGACACCGGCACCGCGGGCAGGTCGGCGCCCGGAGCGGGCTTGGGGCTGACCGTCTTCGGAGCGGCGACCTGCGGGGGCTTGGCGGGGTTGTGGTCCACGCGGGCGTAGGCACCGGTCGAGTAGGCGACCGGGTAGTTCTTCTTGCCCGGGCCGTTGCCCCACTTGGTGATGATGTAGCCAACCTTGATGTGGCCCTGGCCGCCGACGCCGTCCACACCCAGCGTGCTGGAGTTGAAGCGGCCGCCGGTCAGGTCGGCGAAGGTCTTGGCGTCCAGGTCGAGCATGACACCGCTGGAGGACGGCGTGCCCGGGCCGCGGTCACCGACGAAGAAGGGCATCTTCTTGCCCTTGTAGACAACGTAGCCCTCTGTCATGAGCGGCCAGCTCGGGCTGGCGGCGAGACGCTTCTGCATGGGCTTGCCGCTGGCCGGCAAGCCGGTGTCCCCGGCGCGGCCGGAGGAGTCGTCCCAGAAGTAGGACGCCGTGGTCGAGCCCTTGAGCAGGACCTTCTTGTCAGTGCCGGAGTCGGCGTGCGCGGCCGTGGCGGCACCGATGGACAGGGCGCCGACGAGGGCGGCAGTCAGCATGGCAGAGCGAATAGACATGAAGCAGCAAAGTCCTTTATACGGGTACAGGGAGGAGAGCGCTCGCTAAAGGAGGGGCGTAGCCGGGCGGAATGCCAAACGGTCGCTACGCGACGGAGCGCGGGAAGAGCTTGGGGGATGGTGCCGGTCAGTCGTCGGCGGATGGCAACACGCGGGCGGGCGGCACAGCACGGGAGTTAAACATGCGGTAGGAGTCCTCTCCATCTCGCCTACCGGGTTAGCTGACGGGTTCGGACGTGGAGATGCCCTACCGACCGATGGTCGGATTCACCCCTAAGGAACGGTGGTTCCCCGGTTCTCGCCTGAGCGAAATTCGGCGCCTGCCGGTCGACGCCTCTCTGCTGAAGCGCCAGGTCACCGGCTGGTAACTTCCTTGGACTATATGGAGAGAATCGGACAAAGGCAAACTTAAGCCCATGAATCGGGCGAAGATCTACCTATGAGGTCAAGAAAAAGGGGGGTACGGCATGCCGTACCCCCCGAAAAGCCCTTGTCAACCGCCGCTCTTCCGCCTGAAAGAACGCTTGCTGGCGGCGGGCCCGTGAGCGCCGTGAATCTTGGAAGGGTCGTTGCCCCTGCCACCCGCGCTCGAGTCGGCGTGCTGGCCGCGCTTGCGCTCGAGCGCCTCGCGGAACTTGCGCTTCATCTCGTCCTCGGGAGTTTCGTCGACTTCCGGCTCCGGTGTTTCCGCCATGAGGACCTCCTGGTGTTGGGGACAAGGACAGCTTCGCATGACGGCGCTCAGGACGCGAAACCAGCCTCGACCTTGGGCTGTGGTGTCTCCCGGTCGATGCGCGCGCCGGGCATGGCGATCAGGGCGACCAGCGCCACGAGGGCGCCCGCGACGCCCAGCGAGGGAATGACCAGGGCCGCGGCCGAAGCGTGCGCGGCGGCCAGCCCGTGCAGCGGCGCCTCGGCGGTGATCTCGGAGGTGTACGCGGTGCCGGCCAGCGCCAGCGCGACCGAGCCGCCGATCTGGCGGAAGAACGTCAGGTTCGCCGAGGCCGTGCCGATGTACTGGGGCGGCACCGAGGACTGCACGGCCACGGTCAGGCCGGAGAGCATGGGGCCCATGCCGAGGCCGATCAGCGCCATCCACCCGACGAGCACCCAGGGCGGCGTGTCCAGCGTCAGGCCGGAGCACAGCAGCGCGCCCACGGCCAGCAGGAACGGCGCCGCCACCAGCCACGGCTTGTAGACCCGCGTCCGGCTCATCAGCGCGCCCATGAGGACACTGCCCACCACCATGGCCAGGGTCAGCGGGTAGATCCGCAGCCCCGACTCGGTCGCAGTGGCGCCGAGCGCCTCCTGGAAGTAGCGCGGCAGGAACACCACTCCGGCGAACATGCAGAAGGCGGTGAAGAACGACGTCACGTTGACCAGCGTGTACGTACGGTTGCGGAACAGGTGCAACGGCATGATGGGCGCCTCGGCCCGCCCCTCCACCACCACGAACACCACCAGCAACACCAGAGCCAGCACGATCGGCCCGACCACCGGCACGCTGGTCCAGGTGTGGGCGTCGAGCCCCTTCTCGGTCAGGCCGATGAGCAGCGCGCTGATGGCCACCGTGAACACCCCGATGCCCAGGTAGTCCGGCCGCCCGCCACCATGCCCCGCCTGGCGCGGCAGGCGCAGCACGATGATCCCGATCAGCACCAGGCCGATCGGCACGTTCACGTAGAAGGCCCAGCGCCAGCTCGCGTGGTCGGTGAAGAGCCCGCCCAGGAACGGCCCGGCGAGGTAGCTGAGCGCCATCACCCCGCCCATCGCCCCCTGCACCCGGGCCCCGCCCTTGGTCGGCGGGAACAGCTCGATCACCAGGGCGATGGACAGCGGAAGCAGCGCGCCCGCCCCCAGGCCCTGCAGCGCGCGGAACAGGATGAGCTGGGTCATGTCCTGGGCAACCCCGCACAGCGCGGACCCCACAAGGAACACGGACATGCCGATGAGCAACAGCGGCTTCCTGCCGTGCTGGTCCGACAGCCTTCCATAGAGGGGCACGGTCACGGTCGAGGTCAGCAGGTACGCCGTGACCACCCAGGTGTAGAGATCAACGCCGCCCAGCTCCGCGATGATCCGGGGCAGGGCCGTGCCGACGATGGTCTGGTCGAGCATCGCCAGGAACATGCCGCCGAGCACGGCGACCAGCAGGAGGCCATCGCCTCCGCGCTTCGTGTCAGTAGTCATATGTGGAGATTGACATGTAAGGACTGACATGTCAATCCTTTGGTATGCTGACTTACATGTCCCTACGGATCGCACTGCTCGGACTCCTCGACGCCACGGGGCCGGCCAGCGGCTACGACCTCACGAAATCGTTCGAGCGGTCGCTCAATCACGTCTGGCAGGCCGGGCACACGCAGATCTACCCGGAGCTGGTGAAGATGGCCGCCGACGGGCTGGTGGCGGTCGAGTCGGAGGGGGCACGCGGGCGGAAGCTCTACGCGATCACGCCTGAGGGCGCGAGTCAGCTCCGTTCCTGGCTGGTCGAGCGCGAACCGACCTCCGCGCCGCGCAGCGAGGTGGCGCTCCAGGCGTTCCTGCTCACGCTGCTCGACCGGGAGTCGGCGATCGCGGTGGTCGAGCGGATCAGAGCGCAGTTCGCGGAGCGGCTGACCGTCCTGGAGTGCAAACCCAAGGACACCCCGGGATTCGGCAGGTACGCGCTCCGCCTGGGTCTCGCCCAGGGCCGTGCGTCGCTCACCTGGGCCGACGAGACCCTGGCCGAGCTACGCGACGCCGTCGGACGCGACTGACCGCTGCGCCGGGGCGCGTCCGACGGCTGTCAGCGGGGCGGTCAGGCGAGAAGGGCCAGCTCATCGGCGGTGAGGACGAGGTCGGTCGCGGCGGCCGAGTCCACGATGGTCTCCGGCCTGCTGGCGCCGGGGATGGGGATCACCACCGGGCTGCGCGCCAGCTCCCAGGCGAGGCAGACCTGCTGCGGAGACACGCCCCGCTCCGCCGCCACCCTGGCGAACGCCGCGTGCTGGCCGCCCAGCTCCGACGCCGAGCTGATGCCGCCCAGCGGCGACCACGGCAGGAACGCCAGCCCCAGTTCCGCGCACACGTCGATCTCCGGCTCGCTGGACCGGAACCGCGGCGAGTACTGGTTCTGCACACTGGCCAGCCGCCCGCCGAGGATCTCGTGGGCGAGCCTGATCTGCTCCGGGTTCGCGTTGGAGATGCCGGCCATCAGGATCTTCCCGGTGTCGAGCAGGTCTCGCAGGCCGCCGATCGTCTCCTCGTACGGCACGGCGGGGTCGGGCCGGTGGTGCTGATAGAGCCCGATCGCCTCCACCCCCAGCGCCTTCAAGGAGCGGTCGCACGCCTCGGCCAGGTAGTCGGGCCGGCCGTTGACCTGCCAGCCACCGTCCACCGTGCGGGTGTGGCCGCCCTTGGTGGCCACGAGCACCCCACTGGTGTCGCCGGTCCAGCTCGTCAGGGCCTTGGCCACGATCCGCTCGTTGTGGCCCACCTGGTCGGACGACGGCGTGTAGGCGTCGGCCGTGTCGATGAGGGTGACGCCGGCGTCGAGCGCCGCGTGGATGGTCCTGATCGACTGGGCTTCGTCGGGCATGTGCCCATGTACGGACATGGGCATGGCGCCGAGCCCGATGGCGCCAACATGGGTCTGGCCGATAAGTCGCGTATTCATGCCCCTATCCTCCCCAGGTGCGGAGACGACGTCGCAGCGGGGGCCACTAGGTGCCGGTGAAGCGGATGGTCACGTGCGAGCCATCACAGAACGGCTTGTTACGCGATCTGCCGCACCTGGGACCTCAGCCGCGGACGTTCTCCGCCAGCCGGGTCAGGACCTGCTCGAACGAGGCGATCTGCTCCTCGCTGAGCCCGGCCCGCAGGCGCGCGTCGAAGGCGACCGCCACCTCGCGCAATCGGTGGAACAGCCGCTCCCCTTCCTCGGTCAGCTCCACCACGTGGACCCGCCGATTGGCGGGGTCCCGGCGGCGGGTCAGCAGCCCGCCGGTCTCCATCGCGTTGAGGTGGTGGGTCAGCGTCGCCCCCTGGATGCCCACCGCCTCGGCGAGCTCGCGCTGGTTGCCCAACTGCCGGGACTTGATCGAGATGAGGATCTGCCAGATCGGCGCCGACCCGCCGACGGCGGCGAGCGCGTCGTCGAAGGCCCGGCTCGCCGCCCTGGCGGTGTTGGTGAGCAGCAGGCCGATCGGTGTCCGAAAGGGTGGCGTCATGCCGCCCAGTTTATCAGTGGCATCTAATCGTTTGACATCTAATGCTTCGATATCTATCGTCGAGGGCATGCAACCAAACTCTTGGCTCAGTGGGAAGGTCGCGGTCGTGGCGGGAGCCAGCCGCGGCATCGGCGCCGTCACGGCTCACGCCCTGGCCCGGGCGGGCGCCGCCGTGGTGCTCGGCGCCCGCGACAAGCAGGCAGTGGAGCAGGTCGCCGCGGACATCCGCTTCGACGGCGGGCAGGCGATCGGCGTACCCCTCGATGTCGGTGACGTGGCGTCGAACGAGCAGTTCGTGCGGCAGGCGCTGGACACCTTCGGCCGGCTGGACGCGGCCTTCAACAACGCCACCGACGGGCCGATGCCCGCGCCGCTGGCCGACATCGATCCGGACGAGTTCGACCGGGGCATCCGCACGAACGTGCGCGGCACCTTCCTCGGCATGAAGTACCAGATTCCGGCCATGCTCGCCTCTGGCGGCGGCTCGATCGTCAACATGGCCTCGCTCGCCGGGATCCAGGGCCACTCCGGCCTGTCCGCGTACGTCGCGGGCAAGGCCGGGATCATCGGGCTGACGAAGGCGGCCGCGCTCGACTACGCCGACCAGGGCATCCGCGTCAACGTGGTCGCCCCCGGGCCGATCCTCACCCACCACCTGGAGGCGGCGGGCGCGGAGGCGCAGCGCCTTGCGGGGCTGTCGACGCCCATGCGGCGCATCGGCCGCTCCGACGAGGTGGCCGCGGCCGTCGTGTGGCTCTGTTCCGGCCAGTCGTCGTTCATCACCGGAGTGACGTTGCCCATCGACGGCGGGCAGGCGGCGGGCGGCAAGCCCCCGCGCATGTACCGCCCGGGCCAGCCCATGGAGCGGCAGGAGGCCTGATCATGACCATCGACCAGCAGCTCGACGAACTCGGCAAGCAGTGGATGGAGGCGGAGCGCCGCGGCGACGCCGAGGCCCTCGACGCGCTCGTCGTCACCGACTTCACGCTCGTGGGGCCGCTCGGCTTCGTGCTCGTCAAGGACCAGTGGGTGTCGCGCTACCGTGAGGGCGCCCTGGTCACGCACGAGATGAGCTGGACGGACGTGACCGTGCGGGAGTACGGCGAGACGGCCGTGGCGATCGGCGTGCTGACGCAGCGGGCCTCACACCAGGGCGCATCGGCCGACGGGCGCTTCCGCGTCACACAGATCACGGTCAGGGACGGAGATCGGCGTCTGCTGGCGGGCCTCCACTACAGCCCGATCGCCGCACCACCAGCACGCCCCTGAGGACGGGAGATCAACGGCCAGGGTCCTCGAAGAGGGTCTGGGTGGCGGCGAAGGTCTGGGCGCTCACGTCTTCCTCGGCCTGCCGGGCCGCCTCCATGAGGGCGTCGGACAGCGCCTCGGAGCCCAGCCGCATCGCGCGCGGCGCGATGCGCACGCTCGCCAGCCCCCCGCTCGGCAGGACCTCGACCGTCACCTGCCCGTCCGCCGCCACGCCGCGCCCCCTGGCCGACTCCAGACGGCGCCCCACCTCCTCGAACTGCGCCGTCTGCGCGGCGAGCTGGGCCAGCGCCCGGTCGATCTCCGGATCGCCGCTCCTGGGTATGGTCATGCCGGCTCCCTATCGGTGGAGGATGAACGCCCGGGGGGCGTGCGCCAGGGCGGATCGGAGCGACCCCTGGACGGACATGTCCCCGTTGGCGACCAGGGCGTAGAGAGTGGCCGCCGACGTGGTCCGCCGGAAGAAATTGCCCATCGGACCGGTGCCGAGCATGGTCTCGGTGAACCTGGTGGCCGGGATGAACTTACGTACGTCGCGCAGGGCCTTGATACCGCCGTCATAGGCCAGCTCGGCGACGAAGTGCTTGCCCGCGTACTCCCACAGGTTGCCCATCGGCTGGCCGGTGGCGGCGGAGCTCGCCGCGTGCACGCCGGTCTTCACCGTGGCCCACACGACCGAGTCGGCCACGGCGTCGAGCCCCTCGCGCACCGCGTACGTGCCCACGTTGAACTTGCCCACCTTCGCGGCCAGAACGGTCTTCATCAGCTTCTGGAAGATCGTCTTCTCCAGCTTGGCCCGCGCCACGAGCCACTTGAACACCCCCTCGGCCGCGATCCTGGCCCCCGGGTAGAGGTAGCCGAACATCATGGTGAACGCCATGGCGGCGAGCTGGGTGCCGATGATCATGAGCTGTTCCCGGTGTTCCTCCACCGCGTGGGCGTAGTCGTCGCAGCCGTCGGCCATCTCGTTCAGCGCCGCCACCATGGCGGCGTAGCGGGGGGCGAGCTGGTCGGGCCACACGTCCGCGAAGCGATCGACCGACCGGCTGTCGTTCGTCTCGCGCACGGCCGCGACCCCGCTCGCCGTGTGCTGCGCGAGCGTGCCGATCGCCTTGGCGAACTCACGCAGCTCCGTCGCGCGGGCCCGCAGGTTGGACACATCTGCCACCGGCACATGTACCTGGGCGAAATAGGCGAGCGCCTGGAACGGATCGAACATCAGGCACCTTCCCTGGCCGGTGGGGTCACGGGGATCGGGGCGTCGGGAAGGTCCAGGACCGCGGGCAGGGTCGCGATGATGTCCCGCTCCAGGTAATTCCAGAGTTTCGCGAAATCGCGGAGGTTACCGGCCGTCGTGAAGTTCTTGTCGGCGATGGCATTCATGTGATGGGTCAGGGCGGTGTAACCGGCGTGGTACCACTCGGCGAAATCGCGGCCCTCGTCGTCGCCGCCGACGAGGCCGGAGGTGTCCCCCAGCCTCCAGGAGTTCAGGCGGCGCTCCACGACGTCGTCGCCCAGCTTGTCGAAGAGTCCGGCCAGCTCGCGAATGGACGCCCAGTCGATCTGCACCCGGTCCGACGCGCCCGGCTGGTGGGAGGGGGTTGGGGTTGGGGTCGGGGTGTACGTCGGGGAGGGCCTCGGCGTGGGGATCGGCGTGTACGGAGGGGCGCTTGACGTCGGGCTCGACGGCGTGGGGGTGGGCGTGGAGGTGTCTGACGGAGTTGGAGTTGGGGTCGGAGTTGTCGTGTCCGACGGGGTCGGAGTTGGGGTCGGAGTTGGGGTCGGAGTTGGGGTCGGAGTTGGGGTCGGAGTTGGGGTCGGAGTTGGGGTCGGAGTTGGGGTCGGAGTTGGGGTCGGCGTGTCCGACGGGGTCGGGGTCGGCGTGTCCGTCGGAGTGGGTGTTGGCGGAGAAGTGTCCGTAGGTGTGGGCGTTGGGGTGTCCGACGCGGTGGGGCTGGGAGTGCCCGTGGGACTGGGCTCCTCGGTCGGATCCGCCATTTACGCTCCCCCATTACAAACACGTTAATTTACGGACATAAGCACCCTAGTGATGTAAAATTACTCACACGTTAATAAATCCGACGCCGCGGTTAATTTGTGCGCGCAATAAACCACCCAGCCGATTCACCCATTCCCGTTCGGCGACCCCGCGCATGGCCGATGCCTCGACCCGCTCGCACACCTCGGCCGCGTCGGTGAGCCCGACGGTCGCGCAGCTGCCCCTCAACCGGTGCGCGAGCGAGGCGGCCCGGGCCAGGTCTTCTCCGTGTACGGCCTGGAGGAGCTCGTCATAGACCCCCATGACCGTCGAGAGGAAGGCTTCGGCGACCGCCCTGATCTCTTCCCTCGACAACCCCGCCAGCTCCGGCGGGGCCCCGGGGGCGGCGGCCCACAGCGGCACCCGGGTCAGGACGTACTGCCAGTCCACGGGCTTGGCGAGGTGGTCGTCCATGCCCGCCTCCAGGCATCGGAGCCGGTCGTCCGGCATCGCCGCCGCGGTCATCGCGATGATCGGCGTACGCGGCTCCTCGCGCCGCCTGATCTCGGCGGTCGCGGCCAGGCCGTCGAGCACCGGCAGCTGGCAGTCCATGAAGACCAGGTCGTACCCGCCCGAGAGCACCGCCGCCACGGCCTGCTTCCCGTCGGCGACGGAATCGACGTGGTGGCCTGCCTTCCGCAGAACGAGGGCCGCCACCTGACGGCTCACCTCGTCGTCCTCGGCCACCAGGATCCGGACCGGCGCCGCACCGGCGACGGGCGCACTCGGCGACTCGGCCGAACCGGTCGCGGGCCCCAGCGCGAGCGCCGACACGGGCCCCAGCGCAGCGCCCTGCACGGGGTCCAGCGCCAGGGCCGAACCCGGCACCGTCGCCGCGCCCTGGGCGGGGGCCAGCGCGTTCTCCACGGCGGCGAGCAATCGGCGGCGGCTGAGCGGCCGGGTCATCGACTGCACGGTCCGCTCGGCCACCGAGATCGGCCAGGCGCGCCCCGGCCGACCCGGCGTGACGAGCACGACGACGCTGGCGTCACGGAGCAGCGGATCGGCCAGCACCACGTCGGCCAACACCCCGCCGGTCAGCGCGGAATCGGTCGGCGCCGACTCGGTCCGCAAAGGGTCATCCAGCGCAGCGTCAGTCCGCACAGAGTCAATCGGCGCAGCGTCGGCATTCGCGGCCCCGAGGTCGAGGTCGATGACCGCCAGGTCGAACGGCCGGCCCGCCTCGGCGGCGGCCCGCAAAGCGGTCAACGCGGCCGGGCCGTCGGATGCCGTCTCCACCACCAGCCGGGCGTCGTCCAGGATGCGGCCGGCCAGTGCGAGGTCCTCCGGCCGGGCGTCGGCGACGAGCACTCGCCGGCCGCGCAGCGCGGGCGCGGCCGGGGCCGACCAGGTCAGGACGTCCACCGGCAGCGTGACCCAGAACCGGCTGCCCACCCCCTCGACGCTGTCCAGCCCGATCTCGCCGCCCATCAGCTCGGTGAGCTGCCTGCTGATGGCCAGGCCGAGACCGCTGCCACCGGTCCGCCGGGTGATCGGGGAGTCGACCTGGCGGAAGATGCCGAAGACCCGCTCGAGGTCGTCCGGCCCGACGCCCACACCGGTATCGGTCACCGTGAACCGCAGCGTGACCTGGTCGTCGCCGGGACCGCCTTCGTCGAGGGTCACCTCCAGGTCGACGCCGCCCTGGACGGTGAACTTCAGCGCGTTGCCGACGACGTTGGTGAGCACCTGCCCGAGCCGTACCGGATCGCCGATCACCTGTTGGGGCAGGCTGTCGCCGAGCCGCGAGGTGAGCCAGAGTCCCTGCTGGTAGGCGTGCGGCGCGAACGGGGCCACCACCTCGTCGCAGAGCCGGGGCAGGTCGAACGGCACCGACTCCACCTGCAGATGCCCCGCCTCGATCTTCGACAGGTCGAGGAAGTCGTCGAGCAGCCGGAGCAGGCTCCGCGCGGACTCCTGGGCCGTGCTCGCGTAGTGGCGCTGTTCGCCGTCGAGCCGGGTCTCCAGCAGCAGGGAGTTCATGCCGAGCACGCCGTTGATCGGGGTGCGGATCTCATGGCTGATCTTGGCGAGGAACTCGGACTTGGCGCCGGACGCGCTCACCGCCTCGTCCCGGGCGACGGCCAGCTCGGCCGCGTACCGGGCGAGTGTCCGCTGCGCCCTGCGCCGGCCGCGCGTGGTGTGGAGCTGCAGGCCCAGTCCGATGAGGATCAGCAGTGCCAGGACGGCGGCGATCGACAGCACCCGTACCCTGAGCTGCTCGGCCGAGGCGAGTGCCGCGTCGGCGGGCACCTCGGCGGTGACCGTCCAGCCGACGTCGGGGATGGGCTCCGACGCCGACAGCACCTTGCCGTCGGGGCCCTGGTGGGTGGTGAAGAGGGTACGGCCGGCCAGCGCCGCGTCCACCCTGGGATCCTCGCGCAGGGAGGTGAGGGCGTAGAGCTTCCTGCCGGGGTCGGCGACGAGCACGCCCGACTGGTCGGTGATCAGCAGCCGGATCCCCTGCGCCTCGGCGGCCTGCGACGCGAAGTCCTGGATGGCGTCCAGGCTGTAGACGACGGCCAGGACGCCCAGCACGCTCTTGCCGTCGGCGCTCGGGATCGCCGCGGCCGCCGCGACCGCCCTGGACACGCCGCGCATCGTGGGCGTGTAGGCCTGGGAGACGTACGGCTGCAGGCGGTCGCGGACGGAGACGTACCAGTCAGTGCTGCTCACGTCCTGGGGCAGCACGCTCGTCGGCTCGGCGCCGGCGATGTCGCCCCGCGGCCCGATCACGATCACGCCGCCGACTCCGGCGCGCATCCTGGCCAGCTCCTCGCGGAACTCGATCATGGTGGCGCGGCTCGCCGGCTTCCCGGAGGTCACCGCGGCGCGTACCGCGGGCTGCTGGGCGAACGCGCTGACGAGCTGCTTGAGCGAGCCGAGCTGCTGTTCCACCACGACCCGGCTGACCGAGGCGGTGGTCCGTACCCGGTCGCCGACCTCGTCGCCGACGGCGTCCGCCGACAGCGTGATGCTGGACGACGTCAGCAGCGCCAGCGGGAGCAGGCCGAGCAGAATCCACAGCGCCGTCACTGCCAGGAGCCATCCGCGGTCTTTCACTGGCGTCACCTCCCCCTGCGGCTCGTCGGCCGTCGCCGCAGAACACAGTAGGAGGGAAGAGCTTCGCGCGAAGCCCCGCGCTGAGCAAAAGGAGCAGAATGCGATTTGTTGTAACACAACGTCCCTAAGATGCCCGCGTCGATCACAGTCGAGCTAGGAGTGTGGCGATGCCTGGAGCGGCGGACATCACCGTTCTCATCGTGGACGACGACCCGGTCGTGACCGCCGCGCTGCACGCCCAGGTGAACCGCGTCGCCGGGTTCAAGGTGGTGGGAATCGCGCACACCGGTCAGGTGGCGCTCGCCGCCGCCCACCGGTTCGCGCCGCGGCTGGTGCTGCTCGACCTCCATCTGCCCGACCTGCCCGGGCTTGAGGTCGCGCACCGGCTGCGGCGCCCGGACCAGCCGCCCACCGACGTGATCGTGATCTCCGGCCACAAGGAGTCGGCCGCGGTGCGCGCGGCCATGCAGCGCGGCGCCCTGTACTACCTGGTCAAGCCGACCAGGGCCGGGATTCTGGAGCAGACGCTGCTGCGGTACGCGGCGACGGTCGAGCAGCTCGGCTCGGACGGCAGGTTCGTCGAGCAGCAGGAGATCGACCGGATCTTCCGCTCGCTGCATCTGGACGCCTCTCCCCGGGCGAAGAGCATCTCGGCGGCGACCGAGCAGGCGGTGCTCGACGGGCTGGCCACGGTCGAGGACGACCTGTCGGCGCACGAGCTGGCCGAGGCCATCGGCGTCAGCAGGGCGACCGCCCGCCGTTATCTGGAGCACCTGGTCGAGCGGGGGCAGGTCGAGGCTCGGCTGAGGTACGGGCCGACGGGCCGCCCGCAGCACCGGTACTGGGTGCGGTGAAGCCGGTCCGGGCGCTGCTCGCCGTACTCGCCTGCCTGGCACTGGCGGCCTGCGGCTCCTCCGAGGAGCCCGCGTTCCCCGAGGGCTCCACGATGGCCCGCGTCCAGCGCAGCGGGATGCTCACGGTGGGGATCAAGTTCGACTATCCGCTGTTCGGGTTCAAGGATCCGGACAGCGGGCGGATCACCGGGTTCGACGCGGAGATGGCCAGACTGGTCGCCAAGGACCTGACCGGCAGCGAGCGCAATGTCCGGTTCGTCGAGACCCTGCCGGTGCAGCGCGAGGACTTCCTGCGGCAGGGGGTGGTGGACATCGTCGTCGCGACGTACTCCATCACGCCGGCCAGGAGCCGGATCGTCGGCTTCACCGACCCCTATTACTACGCCGGGCAGGACGTGCTGGTCAGGGCCGGGGACAAGCGCATCGACGGCGTGGCGGACCTCGACGGCCGGGCGGTGTGCACGACCACCGGCTCCACCTCCCTGGACCGGCTGCGGGAACGCGTGCCCGGCGCCCGGCTGGTGATCGCCGACAACTCCAGCGAATGCGTGCCCGCGCTCACGGCCGGGCGCATCGACGCGATCAGCACCGACGACACGATCCTGCTCGGCCTGGTGAAACGGCGCCCGGGCGCGCTCCGGCTGGTCGGCAAGCCGTTCGGCCGCGAGCCGTACGGCATGGGCGTCCGCAAGGAGGACGTCGTGTTCCGCGACTACCTCAGCGGGCTGATCGGGCGCTATCTGCGTGACGGGCAGTGGGATCGGGCATTCAGGGACACCATCGGCCTGTCCGGCGCGACCGCCACGCAGGCCAAGCCGCCCGTCAATCGATAACCGGCCCGTCGATCACTGAGCAGAACGCGCACAACCCTCTGCGTGACATATGCCGCTCCTACCGTTGCGCCAACGCGGACGGAAGGAGCGTTACCCGTGTCCGAGCAGGGGCTGGTCGTCCTCGACCAAGTCAACAAACGCTTTGGCGATCATCACGTACTCAGGGACGTCGATCTGAGCGTACGGCGGGGCGAGGTCGTGGTGATCATCGGCCCGTCGGGCGCCGGCAAGTCCACCCTGTGCCGCGCGATCAACCGGCTGGAGACCATCGACTCCGGCACCATCCTGATCGACGGCACACCGCTGCCCGAAGAGGGGCGGCAACTGGCCAGGCTGCGGGCCGAGGTCGGCATGGTGTTCCAGTCGTTCAATCTGTTCGCGCACAAGACGGTTCTGGAGAACGTCGTGCTCGGGCAGGTCCACGTGCTGAAGAAGAGCAGGGCGGACGCCGAGAAGAAGGCGTACGAGCTGCTGGAGCGCGTCGGCATCGGCGGCCAGGCGGCCAAGTTCCCCGCGCAGTTGTCGGGTGGCCAGCAGCAGCGCGTCGCGATCGCCCGCGCGCTGGCCATGGAGCCGAAGGTGCTCCTGTTCGACGAGCCCACCTCGGCCCTCGACCCGGAGATGGTCAACGAGGTGCTGGAGGTGATGACGGCGCTGGCCCGCGAGGGCATGACCATGGTCGTCGTCACCCATGAGATGGGCTTCGCCCGCCGGGCCGCGGACCGCGTGGTGTTCATGGCCGACGGCGAGATCGTCGAGCAGAACGCCCCCGACGACTTCTTCGGCACCCCGCGCAGTGAGCGCGCCAAGTCGTTCCTCGCCAAGATCCTCACTCACTAAGGACGCGTCATGTTTGGAAGATCCCTTTACACGGTGTTCGCCGTCGTCGCCCTCACCGCCACCGCCACCGCGTGCGGCAGCGGCCAGGCGAGCTACGACTCGGTCGTGGACAAGGCCAAGAACGACAAGAAGCTGGTCATCGGAGTGAAGGCCGACCAGCCGGGGCTCGGCCTGCGGACGCCGGACGGCAGCTTCACCGGGTTCGACATCGAGATCGCCAAGTACGTGGCCAAGTCGCTGGGCGTCGAGGCCAAGGACATCACGTTCAAGGAGACGGTGTCGGCCAACCGGGAGGCGTTCCTGCAGCAGGGCCAGGTGGACATGGTGGTGGCGACGTACTCCATCACCGACGCGCGCAAGCAGAAGGTCTCCTTCGCCGGGCCGTACTTCGTGGCCGGCCAGGACCTGCTCGTCAGAGCGGACGACACGACGCTGACCGGGCCCGACACGCTGAACGGCAAGAAGCTGTGCTCGGTCGCCGGCTCGACCCCGGCGCAGAAGGTCAAGGAGAGCTACGCCAAGGAGGTGCAGCTGCAGGAGGAGCGGACCTACTCCGCGTGCGTGGACCGGGTGCTCGGCGGCCAGCTCGACGCGATCACCACGGACAACGTGATCCTCGCCGGGTACGCCGCGCAGCACACCGGCAAGCTCAAGGTGGTCGGCAAGCCGTTCAGCACGGAGAAGTACGGCATCGGGCTCAAGAAGGACGACTCGGCGGGCCGCAAGGCCGTCAACGAGGCGCTGACCAAGATGTTCGCCGACGGTAGCTGGAAGAAGGCGCTGGAGTCCAGCTTCGGCGGCGCCGGCTTCACCGTGCCGGAGGCCCCGAAGCTGGAGCAGTACTGATCATGGACGCGCTGCTCCTTGAGTGGGACACCGTCGTCGCGGCCTTCTGGATGACCGTGCGGCTGGCGGCGGTGAGCGCGCTCGGTTCGCTGGTGCTCGGCACGCTGCTGACGGCCATGCGCGTCGCGCCGCTGGCGACCCTGCGCCGTACCGCCACCGTCTACGTGGCCGTGGCCCGCAACACCCCGCTGACGCTGGTGCTGCTGTTCACCGGCCTCGGCGTCGGCGCGAACCTGGGCGTGGAGCTCTCGTCCGACATCGCGACCAACAACTTCTGGCTGGCCTGCATCGGGCTGACCGTCTACACCGCGGCCTTCGTCTGCGAGGCGCTGCGCTCGGGCATCAACACGGTGCCGGTCGGCCAGGCCGAGGCCGCCCGCTCGCTCGGGCTCGGCTTCCTTCAGACGCTGCGGCTGATCACGCTGCCGCAGGCGTTCCGCGCGGTGGTCGCGCCGCTGGGCAGCATCCTGATCGCGCTGACCAAGAACACCACGATCGCGCTCGTGGTGGGCGTGAGCGAGGCGTCGGTGCGGATGCGGGAGATGATCGAGACGTACGGGGACCAGGTGATGCAGATCTTCCTCGGGTTCGCGGCCGGGTTCGTGCTGCTGTGCCTGCCCATGGGCCTGCTGTTCGGCTGGCTGTCGCGGCGGCTGGCGGTGGCCCGGTGAGCTACGCCAACCTCTACGAGGCTCCGGGGCCGCGCGGCGAGCGCCGCAACCGGGTGCTGGCCGGGGTCATCGCGCTGGTGCTGCTGGCGCTGGCCTATGTGATCTATGTACGGTTCGACGCCAAGGAGCAGTGGTCGGCCGCCAAGTGGACGCCGTTCCTGCGGCCGGAGGTGTGGACCACCTTCATCCTGCCGGGGCTGGCCGGAACGCTGGCCGCGGCGGTGGCGGGCGTCGTGCTGGCGGGCCTGTTCGGGCTCGTCTTCGCGACGGCCCGCCTCTCGGACCACCGGTGGATCCGGTGGCCGGCGGCGGCCGTGGTCGAGTTCTTCCGGGCCGTGCCGCTGCTGCTGCTCATCTTCTTCGCCTTCTTCGGGTCCTACGTTCTCATCGGGGTGAACGTCTCGGCCTTCACCGCCGTGGTGTTCGGGCTGACCTTCTACAACGGGTCGGTGATCGCCGAGATCATCCGGGCCGGGGTGCTGAGCCTGCCCCGCGGCCAGGCGGAGGCGGCCCACGCGATCGGGCTGCGCAAGGGGCAGGTCATGCGGCTGGTGCTGCTGCCGCAGGCGTTCCGGGCCATGATGCCGGCCGTGATCAGCCAGTTCGTGGTGCTGCTGAAGGACTCGGCGCTCGGGCTGATCGTGGGTTACGACGAGCTGGTGGACCGGGGGCTGAACGGGATCGCGGCCAACTTCTCGAACATCATCCCGGCGGCCATCCTCATCGCGGCCATCTTCATCGGCATCAACCTGTCGCTGGACCGGCTCGCCCACCGGCTCAGTCGGTGACCCCGTCATCTACCCCATACAGCCAGTCAGGCTGACATACATCGCAATAAGTGGGGCATGGGGCGCCCCAGGCTAAACTCGGCAAGCGTAAAGTTATCCCATCATTCCGACTGGTATAGTCGGTTTTTGTCTTCGAGCCTGACTGGCGGCTCAGACAGAAAGGGATTGATGAGGGGCGGAACAACGCGCCTTGCGGCAGCGGGCGTGGCGATCGTGCTGGGGCTCGCGGCGTGCGGCGGAGTGGACACGGGCGGCGGCTCGACGGACGCGGCGAAGCAGGAGATCACGGTCACCGCGTTCGCGGGAGCCTGGGGCGAGCTGTTCAAGAAGTCGTTCGTCGAACCGTTCCAGCGTGACACCGGCGTCAAGGTGAACCTCGTCTACGGCGCGAACGCCGAATGGCTCACCAAGCTGCGCGCGGCCGGCGGCAAGACTCCGCCGTTCGACGTCATCGCCTTCACCCCCGACGCCGCACGCCCGGCCGCCGCCGCGGGCCTGCTCCAGCCGCTCCAGACCGATCGGCTGGCGCACTGGAAAGAGCTGGACCCCGTGCTCGCCGAGAAGTCCGCCTACGACGGCAAGCAGTACGGCGTGCCGCTGACCACGGGCTCGACCGGGCTGATGTACCGGACCGACAAGATCAAGAACGCGCCCGCCGACTGGTCGGACATCTTCGACAAGCAGTACTGCGGCCATGTCGCGCTGCCGCCCCTGACCTACAACCCGGGCCTGGAGTTCTTCTCCGCCCTGGTCACCTCCCAGGGCGGCAAGCTGTCCGACCCCGCCGCGGTGGACAAGGCGTTCGACCAGCTCGCGAAGCTGAAGGGCTGCGTGTCGTCGTTCCCCGCCAACGCGGGCAACGCGGCCACGGTCATGGAGAACGGCGACGCCTGGATCATGCCCTTCTGGGACGGCCGCGCCTTCGCCATGGCCCAGGCCGGCTCCCCGATCGGCTACACCTATCCCAAGTCCGGGCCGGTGGGCGCGCTGACCTCGTACTTCGTCGCGGCCGGCACGACGAAGAGCGACCTCGCCACCAAGTTCCTCGACTACCTGACGGCGGCTCCCAACCAGAAGCCGTTCGCCGAGGGCACCTGGTACGCCGCCGGGAACGACACGATCACCTACAGCAAGGAGTTCGACCAGCGCGTGCAGCACGGCCCAGAGGTCTTCCGCAAGTTCACGTGGGTGGACTACGCGGTGGCCACTCCCAAGCTGAACGAATGGCAGCAGCGGTGGAACCAGATCTTCGGATGATCGAACTGCCCGAGGAAGGCGCCGGACACGTCGAGATCGAGGGGCTGGTCGCCGGGTACGAGGGCGCGCGGGTGCTCGATCTGGAAGGGCTGTCGATCCGCAAGGGCGAGTTCCTCTCCATACTCGGGCCCAGCGGCTGCGGCAAGACGACCCTGCTCAACTGCGTCGCCGGTTTCGTGCAGCCGACGGCCGGGCGGATCGTGATCGACGGCACCGACGTGACGGACCGCCCGCCGTACCGGCGTGGGCTCGGCATGGTCTTCCAGAACTACGCGCTGTTCCCGCACATGACCGTGGCCGGCAACGTGGCGTACGGGCTGCGGATCCGGCGGCTGGACCGGGCCGAGCGGGATGAGCGGGTCCGCGAGGCCCTGCGCCTGGTCGGCCTGGAGGGGTACGCGGACCGCCGCCCCCGGCAGCTGTCCGGCGGGCAGCAGCAGCGGGTGGCCCTCGCCCGCGCCCTCGCCATCCGGCCCGCCGTGCTGCTCCTCGACGAGCCGCTCTCCAACCTCGACGCCAAGCTGCGCGCGGAGATGCGGGTGGAACTGCGGGCCATCCAGCGGCGCATCGGCACCACGATGGTCTTCGTCACCCATGACCAGGAAGAGGCGCTGGCCCTCTCCGACCGGGTCGCCGTCATGAACGGCGGCCGGATCGAGCAGCTCGGCAGCCCCGACGAGGTCTACCGGCGGCCGGCGACCCGGTTCGTCGCGCAGTTCATCGGTGCGGCCAACGTCCTGGAGGGCACGGTGGCCGACGGCCGGCTCGACGTGGACGGGATCCTGCTCGACCCCGGCCCGCTGCCGCTCCGGCCGGGCGGCCGGGCGGTGGTCGCGATCCGTCCCGAGCGCATCCGGCTGAGCACGCCTGGCCAGGCCACGGACGGTCAAGGTGCGGACGACCAGGGGGCGAGCGGCCAGGGCACGGACGGTCAGGGTGTGGCCGGGACCGTCGGCTATCGCGCTTTCGCGGGCGATGCCTGGCATGTGGAGGTGCGGCTGGCGAACGGGCGCACCCTGACCGTGCATGTCGCCGACACGGGCGCGAACTCCGCCGATCCCCCGGGCGCCGGCTCGGCCGTCGTCGCCCACTGGGACCCGGCTGACGTGATCGTCCTGGACACGGGAGCGGCCGGAGACCCGGGAGCGGGCGGATGACCCCCACCAGGCGGTGGGCCGGCCTGGCGTACGTGGCTCCGCTGGTCGTCTTCCTGGCGGCGCTGTTCCTGGTGCCGCTCGTGGAGCTGTTCAGGCTCAGCTTCAGCCCGGTCGACCCGTACAACGCGGCGCTGCCCGGATTCACCCTGAACCAGTACAAGCGGGTGTTCACCGAGCCCTACTTCTACAGCTCGCTGCTGGAGACCCTGGCCACCGCGCTCCTGGTGGCCACGCTGTGCGTCGTGCTCGCGTACCCGGCCGCCTACGTCCTTGCCCGCCGCGGTGCCGGGACGATGCGCACCCTGCTGTTCGTCATCGTGATCTCGCCGCTGCTGACCAGCGTGGTGGTACGCACCTACGGATGGGTGGTGCTGCTGTCCGGCAACGGGATCGTCAACCGGCTGCTCGTCGCCACCGGGCTGCGGGATCAGCCCGCCCGGCTGCTCACCAGCTACCCGTCGGTCGTGATCGCGGTCACGCACGTGCTGCTGCCGTTCGCGATCATCCCGCTCACGACCGCGCTCGGCGGGCTGGACCACAACCTGCACCGGGCCTCCCAGACGCTCGGCGCCGGGCCGGTGCGGACGTTCCTGCGGGTCACGGTGCCGCTCAGCCTGCCTGGCGTGGTGACCGGCGCGCTGATCGTCTTCGCCCTCGCCATGGGGATCTACATCACGCCGCTACTGGTCGGCGGGGTTACCCAGCCACTGGCCGGCATTCGCGTCTACGACCAGGTGGAGACCGTGTTCAACTATCCGGTCGCCGCCGCGCTGAGCTTCGCACTGCTGGCACTCACCCTGCTGTCCACGACACTGCTCGCGGGCGTGTTCAGGATCTGGGAACGGCGGCTCCATGGCTGAGCGACGGCGGAGGTTCGGCTATGACCGGGCCGTGGGACTGCTGGGCGGGGCGTTCGCGACGGCCGTCTTCCTGTTCCTGATCGCGCCGCTGGTGGTGCTGGTCGTGAGCTCGTTCAACCGGGACGCCTCGATGGCCTTCCCGCCGTCCGGGCTGTCGGTCCGCTGGTACGCCGAGGTGCTCGGCTCGCCCGACTGGCAGGTGTCGTTCCGGCTGAGCGGTGTGCTGGTGCTCCTGGTCGTGCCGACGACCGTGGTGATCGGCACCCTCGCCGCGTACGGCCTGGCGCAGGGCACCTTCCCGGGGCGGCGGCTGCTCCAAGGGCTGGCGCTGTCGCCGCTGATGGTCCCCGAGATCATCACCGCGCTCGGGCTGCTCTACTACTTCCACGGCGTCGGCCTGATCAACAGCGTCACCGGGCTGTGGCTGGCGCACTCGCTGATCGCGCTGCCCTTCGTGGTGCGCGCGGTCATGGTCAGCGCGGCGCAACTCGACCCGGCACTCGAACGGGCCGCGACCAGCCTGGGCGCGGGACGGGTCCGGGTCTTCTTCACCGTGACGCTGCCGCTGCTGCGGCCCGGCATCCTCGCGGGCGCGATCCTCGCCGCGGTCACGTCGCTGGGCGAGGTCGCCGTGACGGCCCTGGTGGCCGGCGCGAACACCACGACGGTGCCGCTGCGGATCTTCTCCGCCGTGCAGTACCAGCTCGACCCGTCGATGGCCGCGGTGTCCACGCTCCTCATGGCGGCGAGCGTGGTCGTGATGGTGATCGCCGATAGGTTCGCTCGTATTTCGGAGGCTTTGTGACTACGGCTGTCCCCATGATGGCGCGGATCGGCATCGACGTCGGGGGGACGTTCACCGACCTCGTCGCCGCCGTACCGGAACGCGGCCTGGTGGTGCACCACAAGGAGCCGAGCACGCCCGCCGACCCGTCCAGAGCCGTCGCCGACGGGCTGGCGGTCATCCTCGCCCAGGCGGATCTGCGGCCCGAGGAGATCGGCGGCATCACGCACGGCACCACGATCGGGCTGAACGCCATCATCCAGCGGCGCGGCGCACGGATCGCCCTGGTCGTGACCGAGGGCTACCGGGACATCCTGGAGATCGGCCGCAGCCGCATGCCGTCCTCCTTCGACCTGTACGCGGGCAAGGAGGAGCCGCTCGTCCCCCGTGACCGGATCGTCGAGATCTCCGCCCGGCTGGGCCCCGGCGGCGTCCCCGTGTCCTCGCCGGACGCTGCGGAACTGGACCGCGTCGCCGCCCGCCTGCGCGCCATCGGCGCCGACGCGGCGGCGGTCCTGGTCCTGCACGGCTACACCGACCCGGCCTTCGAGGAAGGCGTCGCAGCCGGCCTGCGGGAACGCCTCCCGGAGCTGCCGCTGATGGCCTCCGCGACCGTCTGGCCCGAGGTCCGCGAGTACGAACGTGCGCTGGTGGCCTGCCTCAACGCCTACATCCAGCCGCTGATGCGCGACTACTTCGGGCGGCTGGAGAGCCGGGTGCGTGCGCTGGGCGTGCCCGCGCCCATCTTCATCAGCGCCTCCAACGGCGGCTCGATGAGCCTGCGCTCCGCCGCGGAACGCCCCATCGAGACGGTGCTGTCCGGACCGGCCGCCGGGGTGGCCGCGGCCGCACGGCTCGGCATGGGCGCCATCGTCACCTTCGACATGGGCGGCACCAGCAGCGACATCGCGGTGACGGTCAACGGCTCACCCGAACTGGCCACCCACACCACGGTCGGCGGACTGCCCCTGATCGTGCCGGTCGTCGCGGTGAGCGCGATCGGGGCGGGCGGCGGGTCGGTGGTCTGGGTGGACGGTCAAGGGGTGCTTAAGGTCGGCCCCGAGAGCGTCGGCGCTGAGCCTGGACCGGTGGCGTACGGCCGGGGCGGGGACCGGCCGGCGGTGACCGACTGTTACCTGGTCACCGGCATGATCGACCCGGCGACGTTCCTCGGCGGCCGGATGCGACTCGACGCCGACGCCGCCGCCAAATCCCTCACCGACATCGCCACCCGCCTTTCCGGGCGCGTGGACTCCCGCCCCCACCCCGACTCCCGCCTGTATACCCACCCTGACTCCCACCTCCACGTCCGTCCCGACTCCCGTCTGAGCGCGGGGGCGGGGCCGTGGCCAGGCGCGGTCGCGGGGCCGGACGCGGGGTTTCCCGTGGAGGACGGTGCTGTCGGGGCGGCGCACCGGGCTGCCGCTGGCGCGTTGCGGGTGGCCACGGCGGGTATGGCCACCGAGCTTCAGAAGATCATGGCCCAGCGTGGCCTCGATCCCCGGCGGTTCACCCTCGTGCCGTTCGGTGGCGCGGGCCCGACCCACGCCGCGATGCTCGCCGAAGAGGTCGGCATCACCCACATCGTGGTACCGCCCACGGCCGCCACCTTCTGCGCCCTGGGCGCGGCGGGCGCCGACCTGCGCCGCGACTTCGCCCGCAGCCTGCGCCGCCGCCTCGACCCGGCGAGCGCCGCCCGCCTGTCCGGCGTACTCGCCGAACTGTCCGACCAGGCCCAAGCCTGGCTCACCGAACAGTCCGCCGCCGCTGCGACCGGGAACGGCGCCGGCGCTTCTGAAGCGCGGCTGTCCCACTCGGCCGACATGCGCTACGCCGGACAGGCGTACGAGCTCCGCGTCGCCCTGGACCCGGCCCGGCTCGAGGTCGAGGCGATCTCCGAGGCGTTCCACGCCGAACACGAACGCCTCTACGGCTTCCGCGACCAGCACGCCCCCATCGAACTGGGCACCGCCCGGCTAGGCGTCGTCGGCCCGGTGGCCGAGTTGCCGTCCGCCACCGTACCCCCGGGAACGGGAACCCCCGCCCCGCACGGCCGCAGACAGGTCCTGCTCGCCGGCGCGTGGCACGCCGCCGACGTCCATCTGCGATCGGCCCTCGGCGTGGGCGACGCGTTCGACGGCCCGGCGATCGTCGAGCAGGACGACACCACCGTGGTCGTACCGCCCGGCTGGTCCGGCAGCGTCGACGGCACCGGGAATCTGCATCTTCGTCGAAGTCGAAAGGGCTGATCGTGCGGCTCGACCCCGTCACATTGGAGATCGTCGGCAACAGGCTGAGCGCCCTGACCGAGGAGATGTGCCTGACGCTGCAGCGTACGAGCCGGTCTCTGTACGTCAAGGAGACCGCGGACTTCTGCTGCGCGCTCGCCGGCCTCGACGGCGGCTTCGTCGCGTACCCGCGTGGCATCGGGGTGTCGGGGTTCGTCGGGCTGAACCTCCTGGAGGCCGTACGGCGTGCCGAGCCCCTGGAGCCCGGCGACGTGATCATCACCAACGACCCGTACCGGTCCGGCGGCCTCGCCACCCACCTCACCGACATCCAGGTCATCGAGCCGTACTTCCATGAAGGTGCGGTGGTCGGCTACGGCTGGGCGTTCATCCACTGCTCGGACATCGGCGGCCGGGTGCCGAGCAGCCTGTCGCCGATCAACGACGAGATCTACCAGGAGGGCCTGCAGATCCCGCCGGTCAAGCTGGTACGGGCGGGCGAGCCCAGTCGTGACGTGGAGGCGCTGATCGCGGCCAACAGCCGCACGCCGGAGGCCAACCTGGGCGACATCCGGGCCATGCTCGCCGCCCTGCGCACTGGCCGCGAACGGCTCGCGGGCGTCATCGCCCAGCACGGCGTGGACACGGTGCTCGCGGCCCAGGACGACCTGGTCGCGTACACCGCGGGCAAGGCCCGGGCCGCCCTGTCCCGGCTCGACGACGGTACCTACCGGTTCGTCGACTACCTCGACGACGACGCGGTCTCCAGCATCCCGGTACGCCTGTCGGTCACCGCGACCCTCGACGCGGGCAACCTGCACCTCGACTTCACCGGTACGGATCCGCAGGTCGCCGCGGCCTTCAACATCGCGACCCTGGGCAAACCGCACGCCTGGATCACCACCCGGGTGCTCGCGCTCATCTGCACCCTGGACCCGGGCATCGCGCTCAACTCCGGCCTCATCCAGCCGATCAGCGTCACCACGCCGGAGGGTTCGCTGGTCAACCCGGTGCGCCCGGCCGCCGTGGGCGTACGCCACGCCTCCGCGTCCCGCGTCAACGACGCCGTCGGCGGCGCGCTCGGACTCGCCGCCCCGGAGATCCTCCCGGCTGCCTCCAGCGGCCTGGTGGTCCCTGTCGTGGTCGCCGAGCTGCAGAACGTCCAGGTACTGGAGCCGATGGTCGGCGGAACCGGCGCCCGCGACGGCTCCGACGGCGTGGACGGCCGTGACAGCGGCATCTCCAACCTGTCCAACAATCCGGTGGAGACGGTCGAGACGGAGATCGGCGTCGAGATCCTCCGCTACGGCCTGCGAACGGACTCCGGCGGCGCCGGTCGCTGGCGCGGCGGCTGCGGTCTCGAACTGACCTTCCGCGTAGTGGAGGACGGCTCGAAACTGCTGGCCCGGGGGCTGGAACGACTCTGCTTCCGCCCGTGGGGGGTACGCGGCGGCGGCCCCGGAGAGCCCACCGAACTGATCGTCAACCCGGGCACGCTCCGGGAACGCCGGCATCTCAAGATCGATGTGCTGCCGCTGGAACGTGGCGACGTCGTCACCCTCCTGACCTCGGGCGCGGGCGGCTACGGCGACCCGTACACCAGGGACCCCGCCGCCGTCCTGCGCGACGTGGAACGCGGCGTGGTCTCGCGCGAGGCCGCGGCCCGCGAGTACGGCGTGGTGCTGAACGACCGCGCCAACGACCGTGCTGACGGACTTGCTGGCGGACTCGCCGTCGACGAGGCCGCCACGGCCGCGGCCCGCCTGCTCGACCGCCGCGAGGGCTTCGGATTCGGGCCGGAACGGCAGGCGTGGGAGTCCGTCTTCGACATCGGCACCGTCGACCGCCTGGTGGCCGCCCTGTTCCGCCTCCCGCCGCCGGCCCGCGGGCCGCGCCGTACCGCGCTGTACAACGCCGTACTCCGCGAACTGCCCGGCGACTTCCCCCGAACGGCGCCCGCCCCCGACCGGCTCGACACCGTCCGACGTACGCTCGCCAAGGAGATCGTCGCGCTGGAGGGGGCGGTATGAGCCGGATCGACGCGGTGCTGACCCGGCTCGACGACACGGCGCAAGCCGAGCTCGCCACCCTCTACCGGGACCTGCACCAGCACCCCGAGCCCGCCTTCGAGGAGAAGCGCACCGCGCGCATCGCGGCCGATCGCCTCCGCGAGTCCGGATTCGAGGTACATACCGGCGTCGGCGGCACCGGCGTGGTGGGCGTGCTCCGCAACGGCGAGGGCCCGGCCGTCGCGCTGCGGGCCGACATGGACGCCCTGCCGGTCCTGGAACGGACCGGCCTGCCGTACGCGAGCACCGAGAACGGCCTCATGCACGCCTGCGGCCACGACATGCACGTGACCTGCCTGTCCGGTGCCGCGCACCTGCTGGCGGCGGCCCGCGACCAGTGGCAGGGCACGCTCGTGGCGCTGTTCCAGCCAGCGGAGGAGATCGCCGCCGGGGCTCAGGCCATGGTGGACGACGGGCTGTTCGACCTGACCGGCCGGCTGTCCGTCGTACTCGGCCAGCATGTCTTCCCCCGCCCCGCGGGCACGGTGTTCATCCGGCCGGGAGAGATCCTGGGCGCCGCCGACAGCATCGAGATCCGCCTGTACGGCAGAGGCGGGCACAGCTCCCAGCCGGAACGTACCGTCGACCCCGTGGTCCTGGCCGCCGCCATCGTGATGCGCCTGCAGACCGTCGTCTCCCGCGAGGTGTCCCCCTTCGAACGCGCGGTGCTGACAGTGGCCCAGATCCACGCGGGTCACAAGGAGAACGTCATCGCGGACGAGGCGTCCATCACGCTCAACATCCGCACGTTCTCCCCCGAGGTCCGCCGCAGGCTCCTGGCCGCGATCGAACGCGTCGTCAACGCCGAGGCCACGGCGTCCGGCGCGCCCCGCCCACCCTCGTTCCGCACGCTCAACGCCTTCCCCCTGACCGCCAACGACCCCGCCGCCACCGTCCGCCTGACCGAAGCCTTCACCACCCGCTTCGGCCCCGCCGGGGTGGCCGACATGGCGCCGATGATGGGCAGCGAGGACTTCGGCGTCTTCGGCACCGCCGCCGGCGCCCCCTCCGTCTTCTGGGGCCTCGGCAGCGCCGACCCATCTCGGTACGCCCGCGCCGAGCAGGCGGGCCGCCTGGGCGAGGACGTCCCTGGCAACCACTCCCCCTTCTTCGCCCCCTTGATCTTCCCCACGTTGCCGATGGGCGTCGAAGCCCTGGTCACCGCCGCCCTCACCTGGCTGAACCGGCGATCACCTTGATGCACGGCGCCGGAGCACCGTCAGACGTCTCTCCTTCTCATTTCGTTCAGACTTCGCAGGTACGCCGCCACGCGGTGCTTGCCGCCGTGCTCGGCCCAGCCGAGCGGGGTCGAGTCGTACGCGATGTCCTTGATCGTGGGGTCGGCGCCGAGCTCGATCAGTGTCCTGGCCGTCTCGACGTCGTCGTTCCAGGCCGCCGCGTGCAGCGGGGTGGAACGACGCAGGTGGTTCACGTCGAAGCCGAGACCGGCGAGTAGTCGCACCGCCGCGGGCTTGCGCTGCTCGGCTGCGCTGCTGATCAGCCCGGGGGATCGGGCGAGCGCTCGCGCCAGCGGTTCGGGGCCGAAGCCGGCCACCGCGTCGGCGTCGGCGCGCATGCAGGCGGCGGTGAACGCCTCCATCTCGTCCAGTGCCGCCGAGCCACCCGCCGCGGCGAGCGCCTCCGCAACCTCGGTGTGTCCGTTCAGCAGGGCGAGCTCGTAGGGTGTGCGTCCGCCGTACGCCGGATGCCCACCCAGGCCGTTCACCTCGGCGCCGTGTGCCAGAAGCAGCCGGGCCCGCTGCGGGCAGCCCCGCAGTGCGGCGGTGGCCAGTTCGTCGCGCAGCAACTGCCGCGGGGACTGCAACGTCGGACCCATCCGGGCATGCCACGGCCCGCCGTCACCGCGGCCCAGTCCGAACTCCAGCAGCAGCTCAAGGTGGGTGGTGTCGTCGGGGCAGGCGCCGCCGAGCCCGAGGTTGTACAGGCTCTGGCTGTCGTTGGGGTCCGCTCCGGCCTCCAGCAGCAGCCTGGCCAGCGCCAACCCCTGCGGATGCGGCGGCTGGTGGCCCTCTCCCCCGCCGAACGCGCCGGTGAGCGCGGTGAACGGCGAGGGCAGCCCGTCCCACAGGAATCCGGCGTTCGGATCGGCGCCGTGCTTGAGAAGGAGCCGGGCCGCGGTCACATAGCTGCCGGGAGTGTCGAGGCGCGCGTAGGCCAGGTACAGCAGCGGCTCCCACTCGAACGGGCCGCCCTGTGCCCGGGCCAGCCCCGGGTTCTCGGCCAAGGCATCGGCCAGCGCATCGGCTGAGCCGGTGGCCGCCATCGTGAAGACGTTCGTGGTGGGCAGCCGTGGATGCCGGGCCAGCAGCAGGTCGGCGTCCTCGGTCCGGCCCGGGTAGTCCGTGCCGTAGGTGAGGCAGGCGAGCCGCAGGAACTCCTCCGGCAACTCTTCCCTCGGCGCGACCCGGTGCGGCGACCGGGAATAGCGCTCGACGGTGCCGATGTGCTCTTTCAACCTGGGCCAGCTCGCGAAGCCGTACATGCGGGCGGTGACGAGTTGCGCGTCGGACAGCTTGAGCGTCTCCGGCGTTCGGGGATGGAACTCTGTGATGAGCCCGAGCGCCTCAGGAACTCCCGCCCGCACGTCCTGCATGAGTGTCTTGGCCTGCTTGCGGAGCCGTTCGAGGCTGGGGTTGTCGGGCAGGCGATGGACAGGCATGAAAGCCTCCTTTCCGTCTGGCCTGAGGTCCGCATGATCAGGCTGGAAAAGAGGTCGGGCCGGGTCGTTCGATGAGCATCAGGTGGGCTTTGCCCTTCCCGCGGATCGGTGGCGCCCTGAGCGCGCACCACCCAGCCTACTGTTCATCGCAGCCGGGCGCCTTCAGCTGACCGGTGAGTCACCGCGCCAGCCGTCCCAGCAGGCCGGACGCGGCTGTGATGCCGATCGCCGAGGCCGCGAGCAGCACCACGAAGTCCAGCGGCAGGTCCGAGGGGATGCCGAGCAGCAGCCCGCGCAGCGCGTCGACCTCGTAGCTGAGCGGGTTGATCACGCTGATGTACCGCAGCCAGTCGGGCATGGCCGTGGTCGGGTAGAGGGCGTTGGACGCGAAGAACAGCGGCATCGTGATGGCCTGCCCGATCCCCATCAGCCGGTCGCGGGTCAGCACGATCCCGGCGATCGTCACCGACAGGCAGGAGAAGAACGCCGAGCCGAGCAGCACGACCACGATCACACCGGCCAGGCGCAGTGGGTTCCAGGTCATGCTCACACCCAGCAGCGCGGCGATGAGCACCACGACCACCGCCTGGATCATCGCTTTCACCCCGGCGGCGAACGCCTTGCCGGTGACCAGCGCGACACGCGGGGTCGGCGTGACCAGGAGCTTGGTCAGGACGCCCGAGTCGCGTTCCCAGATGATCTGGATGCCGTAGAAGATGGCGATGAACATGGTGGACTGGGCGATGATCCCGGGGGCCAGATAGTCCAGGTACGGGATGCCGCCGGTCGGGATCACCTTGATGCGGGTGAAGGTCTCGCCGAAGATCAGCAGCCACAGGGCGGGCTGGACCGCGCGGGTGTACAGCTCGGTGCGATCGTGGCGCAGCTTCTGCAACTCCACCACGCACATCGCGGTGACCCTGGCGGGCAGCAGGCGCCACCCCGTGCGGGGGCGCGGCGGATCGCTGCTCTCGGGCAACAAGGGCAATGCGCTCAAGACAGTCACCAGCGTCGTCGTCATAGAGCAACTGAGCGTAGACATCGCGAGCGGTCCCGAGCTCCGCGGGACTACCCCCGAAGGCCGCACGGTTCCATTTCGGGTTCCCCAGCTCGCGCATGTGCTCATAGACGATCCCCGCACCGGCAAGGGCGCCGGACAGCGCCGTCTTGCTGAACCCCCGCTTACGGGAGATCGGTGTGAGACGAACATCGACCAGCATGGTCACGCCCTCGCGGCCCAGCTGCCCGATGAAACCGTCGAGGTCACATCCCTGGTAGCCGACGCCGACCACGCCAGTTCGCTGATCGTCTGTGAACATGCACCACGCTCTCTCACGCCAGGACGCCGCCGTCACTTCGTTCCCAGAACACGCCGGCAGCGATTCGTCGTCCCATCTCAGGGTCACCGAGGCGGGCGAGGAAGTCGAATCGACCTACACATCGGATGGCGAAGGAGCGGACGAGCGCGAGCGAACCGGAGCTCAGGTTGCGCCGACCATTCAAGGCTCAACCAAGAAGGGCTCGTCGGGGATCGTCGAGCGCATCCAGCAGGGGCACCACGCTGCGTGCGGCGGGTACGTCGTCGACCAGGTGCCAGCGGGCGTTTCGGTCCGGCCAGTACAGCAGCCAGCCGCCCGGATCCTACCGTAGCTGCGCCACCGGGCGGGAGGTCCACTCCTCATCCGGCGTCACCGGCTCCCAGGGAACGCGTCGCTCGACAAGCGTCACGTTGCGTCCACGCACGCCGTACTCCATCCGGACCTGATCGCGCGCATGCTCGGGTACCTTCTCCGCACACCACCGCGCGACGCGAGCCAGATCCGTTTCCGGAACGGAGGAAGCAGCCATCTCAAAAGGCTATCGACCAAGTACGTCTACTGCTCGGCAGGCTTGTCCGGGGGTGGGGCCACAAAGGTACCCAGGCCGCGCACCGAGTAGAGGACGCCCTCTTCGCGAAGACGTTCAAGAACCTTGCGGGCAGTACCGCGGGCCACGCCGAACTCTTGAACGATCTGATGCTCGCTGGGCACAGGTGTATCCACCAGGTACTCGCCATCGGCGATCCGTTCCTTGATGATGTCCGCCACCTGAAGCCACTTGGGCTGATTGAGACGCCACTCGATCACAGCACAGAACGGTAGATCCCCGCACCGAACCGGAAATACCCAGGGGGAACCCTAATTCCCTATGGTGAGGCATGGGGAAGTGATTTAGGATGGTGACGCATTGGCAGGCCCGTCACGACGGAGCAAGCGCCGAGACGGGCCCTTGATCGGACATAGGAGGTCCGACCCATGAGCAACCCAACCACAGACCTACGATTCACGCCCGCGCTGGCCGTCGACATCCGACAGGTGCTGGAGCGGCATGGATACCGGGTCCCCAAGGGCAGTCCACACCTACAGACGCTGGTCCTGAACCGCTCCATGAAGGCACTGCGCGACCTGGTCGAAATCTTCGAGGGACGGACAGCGTGACGTGGCCGAACTCTGGCCTTTCCATGGACCGCATCCGGCGCTGCCGCTGGCCGTACACGAGCACCTGACCTGGTACCCACCCGCGAACCGCACCCATCGCGTACGAGTGACCCAGCACAGCTGCGAGTGCCGGTCGACGCTCTTTGAGCTCTGCCACGCGGCCGGACAGGCGTTCATCCGCAGGACCATCCGGGGCAACGGCAATCCGGTCGTACATGAGACGGACTGGCTGCTCACGGCTACCGCCGACTGCCTCTTCCAACGGATCCTGCTGGGCCAAGCACGCTGAGACCGGCGCGGCGAACGGCGGCGTCACCTGACATCCGTCGTGCCTTCCACCTACGCGAGATTCGAGATTCTCTGCCCCGAACCTGGGAGGATGGCTGTTCCGCATCTTCAGTAACCCGTTCACATCGGCATTTAGCGCCCACTCCAACCGCACCACCAGATACCACAGCCTCACCTACCAGACGCCTCCCATGCAGGAAACGATCAAGCAGAGCCTGGGCGAAGTACGGCTCGATCTGGCCGGTGGATCGCCGCTGCCCAATCTGGGTTCGGGCTTGGCACGGCTGCGCCGGTGGGCCAAACGCAATCCACTGCCCGATGACGAGCCCGGCGGCGTCGACGACCTGATCGAGGAGAGCCGGCAACTCGCTGATCACTGTGCCGAGGCGACCTGGCAGCTCATGGAGGAATAGTGCCGGGTCCCTATCTCGGCCTTCTGGACTGAGTCCACTACAGGTCCGTCACCTCGTTCCTCGATCGTTGGGACCTGACGACAGATCGCTGAGCAGGACGGGTAGGACAAGCTCCTCCTCCACCCGCACCGCGTGGCGTGCCATCGCCTCGGCCAGGGCGGGATCCCACGGTGTCGGACACGGCCGTCCGGTGAGCGATGCCGGAGAGGCCAGCGCGTGGGAGGCCGCCGCCGGAGAGACCCCTGCCCCGGAAGGCACCTCCGAAATGGATCCCGTCGCGGAGAGCCCGGTCGGGGAGAGTCCCATGGCGGAGAGCGCCGCCTCGTAGGCGGCGGTGTCGAAGCGCCAAGGCTCGAAGCCGTACCGGTCGTGGACGGCGGCCGCGATAGCGACGCCGCCCCAGTCGAAATCGCCGTGGTACGCGAACCGCCCGTCGCCCTCCGACAGCAGGTCGAGCAGCCGCCAGACGGCCGCCGAGGGCCGACCGCCACCACAGACCAGCGGCGGGCAGGACGGGCCCAGTTCGTCGGCGGCGCCCGCCACCACCACGGGGTTCTCGCAGATCCGCACCAGCCCGTCAGAGGACAGGGGCCCGTCGTGGCGGCGGAGCTGGCGCAGAGTCAGCACGCAGGGCTCCCCTGCGGCACGGGCCGCTGCCAGCATGCGCCCGGTCGGCGTCCGATCGTCGCCCGGCAGGCCGAGGCAGAGCACCAGCGAGGACAGGTCGTCGAGGTGCACGCCGACGGCCGCCCACGCGGCGCGGCGCGCGTCCGCGCCGCCTTCCCCGGGGTAGGCGCGGCCGGTGAGCGCCTTGGCCGCCGACAGCGCGAGCGTCCCCAACGGTCTCCCCTCGTCCAGGGCGTGGGCGTCACCGGTGGTCTGCGCGGCCAGGCGGCCGATGGGCAGGCCGGGCGACGGCAGCCGCGCCACCACCCCAGCCAGCTGGTCGAGCAGGTGCCGCGCCTGGGCGGGGTCCGGGGCGAGGCGTCTGACCAGGCCGGTGGACTCCAGCCAGGCCCGCCATCCGGCCAGCTCGGGGCGGGCGGCCATAGCGGCGTCGAGCTCTCCGAATGCCTGCCGCCAGGCCGACTCCGACGCCTCCCGTTCCCCGGCCAGGTCGCGCAAGGGGCCGCGGAGCCGTACCACTGCCTCATGGAGGCCGTCCGGGGCGGCGCCGCTGGCACGTAGGACCCGGTCCACTTCCTCCAGGGAGACCGACAGCGAGGTGCCTGTGCCCGCGCGGCGGCCGAGCAGCAGTTCGGCCGCGCGGCGCTGCGCCGCGGAGGCGGTGGAGAGGGTGACCGTGCCCGTGAGGGGACGGCCGCGTTCGAGGCGTTGCCGGGCGCGTTCGACGAGCCACGCCGTCTCCTCACCACCCAACAGCCGCCGCAGCCGCTCCTCACCGGTCAAACCGCTGCTGGTCACACTCCGGCCCGCCGCATCTCCGCCTGTCGCATCCCCGCCTGTCAAAGCAGGCTGTCCTGTACAGCGGAAGAGGTGGCGGAGCCAGGCTCGACGGCATCCGTCATGGCCTGAGGCCGCTCGGCCCGTGTCCGCTCACGTCCGTCCCACCGCCACGGCGTCACCAGCACGGCATCGATCCCGTCCCGCCTGGTCAACTGGCAGATCGCCAACCCCGGCACCGACGGATAGCAACCCCACTCACGCTCACTCGTCATCACGACGTCCATGTCAAAGGTAGCCAGCAGCCCCAGACACTTGGCCCGCGAATCATCATCCACCCCAGCGAACGCCTCATCCAGCGCCACCAACCGCGGCGTGTACGGATTCCCCGCCGACTTGTAGTGCGCCGACGCGGCGGCGAACAACGGAACGGACGCGGCCAGCACCCGCTCACCCCCGGACGCGGGCCCGGTGGCCGGCCGCCACTGCCCGTCCTGGAGCCGCTGGATGGCGAACTCGTGCCAGGTCCGATAGTCCAACGCCCTGGTCAGCGCCTCGGTCCAGCCCGCCGCCGGGTTGTCGGCGTGCTCGCGGGCGATCCGCTCCTGCAGGAACGCCCCGACCGCCGCCCGATCCTCCAGCGACCAGGCATCGACGATCTGCCGCAGCTTGTCCCGTACTCGATCGAGCCCTTCGGGGGCGTTCCTGGCCTGCTTCCACAGCAGGCGCAGTCGCATGCCGGTGGACGTGGGGCGGGCGGCCAGTTCGGCGTTCATCTCGCGGACCTCGGCCTCGGCTGCGGTGATCAGCTCCTGCAGCGTGCCGGCGACCTCGTTGAGCAGGTGGTTCTCCAGGATCTCGCGCTCTTTGGCCGACAGCAGCCGGGCGCGGTGCTCGGTCTCCTCGCCGAGCGCCGCCACCAGGCCGGGCACCTCCCGGGTACGGCCCTGAAAGAGCACGTCCACCACCATGACGCCTTCGCGCAGGGTCAGTCCGACCGAGTGGCCGTGCCTGGCCATGGCGTCGGAGAGCAGTTTGTGCTCCTCTGCGACCTTCTTCTGCACCCGGTCCCAGGGCCCCTCGCCGTCGTCGACGCTCTCAAGCGAAGCATTGACGGTCCTGGCCAGGTGCACGGCGGGGGTGGCCGCCCATTCGGCGGCCGGATCGGGAACGTCGAGCTCGGGCAGCGCGACCCGCATCAGCCCGGTCGCGGCGAACGCCCGGAACTCGCGTACCTCGTCGTCGCGAAGGTCGGCCGCCTCCTTGATCTGGCGGCGCAGGCTCGCGCTGGTGGCCTCGGCGCGGCCCCGCTCGGTCAGTGCCTGCTGCTGGTCGGCTCGGGCCCGCTGTTCCTGTTTCGCGCGTTCGCGCAGTTGGAGGCGTACTTCTTCGAGCCGGCGGAACAACTCTTCCACGGCGGCGCCCGCGGTCGCGGTCAGTTCCCGGTAGGTCTCAGCGGCGGCTTCCGCATGCTCGCGCGCCTCGGCTGCCACCGAGGCCGCCTCCGTCAGCGATTCGCGGGCCTGCGCGAGGTCGTCGGCGGCCTCCCGCGCGGCCTCCGCGGCCGTCCGCGCCGCCTGCGCGGCGGGCCAGAGCTCGGCCAGCGCCAGCCGGTACGCGGCCAGGCCCGCCTTGACCGCGGCCAGTTCCTCCGCGACGACGGGCAGGCCGACGTCACCCGCGAACTCCGCCGCCCGCTCCCGCGCGCCGCCCAGCTCACCCTGCCGGTCCTCCGCGACCCGCTCGGCGTCGCGGTGCTCGGTCGCCAACTGGCCACGCCGCTCGTGCTCCGCGGCCAGCTTGACGTGCGCCTCGCGAACGGCCGCGTCCGGCGGCAAAGCCCGCTGCTCCGCGGCGAGGTCATCCTGGCGTACGACCAGCGCGGCCAGTTCCTCGCGCAAGGCGGTGATCCGCCGGTCGACCCGTTCGAGTTCGGCCCGGAGCGCGGCCAGTCTGGCCCGCCTGGCCGCTTCCCGGGCGCCCTCGCCGATATAGTCGGCGCTGTCCTTGTGCCAGGATCCGGCCAGTACGCCGTTGCCCCACCGGCCGTCGACCGCGACCCACGTCGCCGCGCCCGGCCCCAGCCCGATCGCGGACAGTACGGCCTGTACGGCGGCGTCCGGCAGCGCGGCGGCCCGCGGGTCGGCCCGGTCGACGGCGGGGCGCAGCACGACGGCGCAGGACGGCCCGGGCACCGGCGTCCCCGCCACGATGGTCGTGTCGTCCTCGGCCAGGAGGGTTCCGGCGGGGGTCAGCCAGGCGTCGAGGATGCCCGCCGCTTCCAGCGCCGCCTCCAGCCCGGCCCGGTGCTCGGCGGGCACCGCGTCCGCGAAGTCCACGGCCCGCCACAGGGGTGCGCCCGGACGGCCATCGCGGGCGGCACCGCGGGTGTGCGGCACGGGCGGGGCGTCGTGACCGCCCGCCTCCAGCCTGACGATCTCCTCCCCCAGTTCCCGGGCCGTCTGGCGGGCCGTGGTCAGTGCCGCGTCCAGTTCGGCGCCGTGGCGGGCGAGCGCGGCGGTGGCGGCGCGGACGGCGTCGTTGACGGCGGCTTCCGCCGGATTGGCCCCGTCCGCGGTGCTCGCCCAGGCCGCCAGCGCGGCGAGCACGCCGTCGGGGTCCTCCAGCCGGAGCTCGGTCAGTCCGGCCAGGTAGAGCGTGTACGCCTGGACAAGCTCGGTGATCCTGGTGGCCGTGGCCTCTTCCGCGGCGGCGATGCGTACGGCCGACGCCTGGAGTTCGCCGGTCAGCCGGTCCACTTCCGCGCGGGCCGCGGCCAGCCGGGTCTCGGCCTGAGCGACGGCGTGGAGCAGCCGTTCGAGCTCGGCCACGGCCTGTTCCTGCCGGGTGGCGAGCGCCTCAGCCGCCGGCCTGTCCAGCGACTCACCAGGCAACCCGGCCTCGCGCGGCTCTCCGGGCGACCTGGCCTCGCGCGGCTCGCTGGGCGACCCGGCCTCGCGCGGCTCGCTGGGCGACCTGGGCGACCTGGGCAACCGGGCCTCGCGGGCCGCCCGCGCCGTCTGCTCCTGGGCGGCTGTCAGCGCGGTCGCCGCCTGGTCGGCCTTGAGCTGGGTCGTGTCCGCCCGCCCGTGCATCTTGTCGGCCTGCAGGGTCAGGCGGTCGCGATCGCGGTCGGCGCGGCTCGCGTGCTCGCCCAGCCGCCGGGCTTCCTCGCCGGCCTGCTTGAGCCGCTCGGCGGAGCGCATCTCCGGGCTCTCCTGGAGGGCGTTCCGGCGGGCCTCCAACTGGTTCTGCCGCGTGGCCAGGTCCGAGAGCTGGTCGTCGAGGTTCTCCAGCCTGGCTTCCGCGGCGGCCTGCCGGGCTTCCGCCTCGCCCAGGTCACGGCCCAGATGTTCGTAACGGCTGTGCGCCAGGCGGGGGCCGGCGGCCTTGCGCTTGGCGGCGATGGTGGCGTACCGGCGGTAATGGGTGAGGAACGCGGCCGCGGCGGCGCGGGCCTCCTCCAGCCCGCGCAGGGCGTCGCGCTCCTCGTCCAGGCCGCGGAAGGCCTCGGCGACGGTGGCGATCAGGGCGGGGCTGAGCGGCGGCAGTGCCTCGGTGAGGGCCCTGGACAGCAGCTTCTCGTCCGGTTTCTTGGACAGCTGGGGCTGGCGGAGCTGGATGAGCAGGTTGACCAGCGCCTCGTAGCGGTATTCGCCGAGGCCGAACATCGCCTCGTCCACCGCCCGCCGATAGTCGGCCGCCCGGTCGTACACCATGCCCTGGCCCTCGACGGCCTCGCGCAGCTTCTCCCTGGTCAGCACCACCCCGGTGGCGGACAGCAGGTGCAGGTCGAGGCCGGGCCGCTGGGGCGTGACGAAGAACCAGTGCCGGACGATGCCACGGTCCTTGACCGCCTTGAGCCCGCAGCCGATCGTACGGAACTCGCGGGTGCCGTCGGCGGCGCGGCGGCCGAACTCCAGCCAGGCGTAGCCCAGCCGCTCGGCATGCGGGTGTTTGCCGCCGAGCAGGAGGTTCCACTCCATCCGCTTCTGCCGGTCGCCGTCGGGTTCGACCCGGTGCGGGGCCAGCTCGCCGTCCAGCAGGAACGGCAGGGTCAGGGCCAGCACCTTGGACTTGCCCGTGCCGTTGTTGCCGCGCAGCAGCAGCCGCCCGTCGTGGAAGTGGAACTCCTCCACGTCGTAGTAGAACAGGTCGACCAGGCCGGCACGCAGCGGCTTCCAGCGTTCTGAGGTGGGCTGGGGGAGCATCACGATCCTTTGACAACGGGTGCGTCGAGGGCGTAGCGGGCGATCGCCGGCAGCCCGGCGACCGTGTCGTGGCGGACTTCGGCCAGGCGCAGCGCGGTCAGCTTGCCCAGCGCCGTGGCCAGCAGCCCGTCCTCGGCGCCCGGCTCGGTCACGCCCTTGCGCCAGAAGGACGTGTGATCACGGGCGGCCTGCCGGACGAAACTCCTGAGCTCCTCCATGCTCTGCTCGCCGCGCGCGGCGAGCAGTTCGGCCACCAGCAACGTGAGGTGGCCGTCGGTACGCTGCTCGGGCATGCGTACGTCGGTCAGCTCGTCGTCGGGATCGGCCATCGCGATGCCCTCGGCGCGGACCTCGGCGACCAGGCCGGTGGCCTCCTCGATCCGGCGGGTGATCGCGTGCCGCTGGGAGGTCAGGTAAGCGCGTTCGGCCTCGTCGAGATCGGTGTAGTAGACGACGGGATCCTCCAGGAGCCGCCGGGTGAGGCGGCGGCGCAGCGCCTGGTTGCGCAGGTCGTCGGTGTCGGCGACCGGCTCGGCCGCCAGCTCCGCGATCCGCTCGCCGAAGGACTCGGCGGTGATGGTGGACGGGCCGCGGGTGCCCGTGAGCAGGGCGGCCAGCACCGGCCTGCGTACGTCGTACAGAACGTCGCCGGTGGCCGACAGGTAGGCGTCCTCGTCGCCCGCGACCTTGCGCAGCACTCCCCAGTCGATGAGCGTGCGCACCACGGCCACCAGGTCGGCCCGCTCCTGGCGGCTGTCCAGGGTGAAGGCGAAGTCCAGCTCCGGCTCCGCCGCCGCGCTCAGCACCTCTTCGGCGAGCCCGCCGAGCGTGGTCTGCGCGTCGGCCCGTTCCAGCATGGCGAGGGCCAGACAGAGCACCACATAGCGCCGCCTTCCGTACGGCTCGCCGGCCCTCCCGCGCGCGGGATGGGTGGCGTCGGACGGGTCCGGGGCCGTCTTGAACAGCCGCGCGTTCTCGGAGTCGACGACCAGCCGCCAGCCCGTCTCGCGGGTCAGCCAGTCGCGTAGCTCGCTCAGATGGCGCCGGACCAGCACCAGCTTGTCCGGGTCGCGCAGCAGCGGGGCGGCCAGCAGGGCGCGCAGCGCGGTACGCCGCTGGGCCTGCTCCTCCTCCGGCGTCACGGCGCCACCATCAGGTCGGTGATCTCGACGACGTGCTCCGGCCCGGTCAGTACGCCGTCGTCGGTACGGATCTCGACCAGGTCACCGCCGGGGACCAGCGCCAGCCGTACCTCAAGAGAGCCGTCGCTCGTCACGGTCTTCACCTCGACGTCGTCCGGGTGCCGCGCTGCCAGCGCGTCGCCCAGCAGACCGAGGAAGAGCCGGAACGCGCGCGGATCGAGCACGTCCAGCTCCGACAGCAGCACCGGCCCGTCCGTACGCAGCCGCGCCCGCGCCGCGGCGGTCTCGGCCGCCTCACGCTCGGCCTGCTCCAGCAGCAGCCGGCGGGCCCGCGTGCGGTCGGTCACCTTGTTCGGCTTGCCCCGCCGCTCATAGGAGCCGGTACGGCGCAGCTGCGGCGAGATCCTGATCGGCGGCGCCTGCGCCCAGGGCGTGGCGGCGGGGACGTCCTGCCATTCATCCAGCGTGGACGCGGTGACGCTCAGATGCCGAGCCGAGCTCAGCCCGAACGCCGCCCGCCAGAGCCGGTGCATCGACGCCTCGTCGGGCGCCTCGGCGAACCAGCGGGCCAGCGTACGGAAGTCGGCCGTACGGTCGGAGCGGCCCGCCCGCCGCTCGTTGAGCAGCCCGACCGTGTCGATGAGCTGCTTGATCGCGGTCACCGCCGCCTGCCGCAGCAGCCGGGCCTGCGAAGGGTGGCCGGCATCTTGGGAGACGAACCAGTCCGTCAGCCCGCGCCACCGGTTCTGCCACGAGCCGAGCGCCTTCTCCTGGGCCTGCCCCTGATCCGCACCGTCCGGCACCGCGTCGGCGGCCTCGCGCCGGGCGGCCAGCACCAGCAGCCGCTCGTGATCGCTGCCCTCCAGCTCGACGAGCAGCGCCGCGATCCGCGCACCCGAGTTGGCCAGGTCGGCGATGAACCGGTTGATGTAGTCGATCAGCCGCTCCTTGTAGGCGACGAACCCGTCCACGTCACCGTCGGAGAAGTCGATGGCCCGCCGGAGCGACGCCATGAACGCCTGCGCGTTGTCGGCCAGCGAGGAGAACCGCTCGGCCAGCGACAGCAACAGCAGGTGCACCCTCGCGGGATCGGGCTCGTCCTCCCTGGCCAGCAGGGCCAGCGACTGCAACTGCTCGGCGATGTCGGCCAGCGCCACCGACTGCAGCGAGCCGCGCCGCCCGATCGCCTCCTCGTAGAACGCGATGGCCTGTTCGGCGGCCTGACCGGCCGGGGTGAGCTGGAACAGCAGCCGTTTGCGGTGAAACTCCTCGACCGTGGTCACCCGGCCGGTGTCGGCGTCGGCGCGCAGGTTGCCCCACTCCACGAGCTTGTCCAGCGCGCCCGCCAACTGCTCGTCACTGTCACGCCCCAGTTCGACGGCCACGTCCTCGGGACGCAGATGCACGATGAACCGCTCTTTGGCGCTGACGAAGGTGCGCAGCACGTCGCGGTAGAGGGCGGCATTCGGCGCACTCAGATGCGCGAAAGGCTGAGGCTCCTGGGCCGACGAGGACATGAGGTCAAGTGTCCCTCATGTCCTCCGCGCCGAACGGGGATTTCCACCGTCGGTCGTGTCTCTCTGATCAGGCCGCATAGGCCTCGAACTCACATGGAGCCGAGATCGTGCCCAGAAGCGAGCCGGACATCCGCCTCGAGAACACGCTCAGCCAGTGCGAACGCGGTGTGGATCGGGTCGCCCCACTCCTCATCGTCGTCGTCGACATCCTCGGTAGGCATACCGAGTTCGACCATGTGCGCCAGCAGCCGATCCTCGTCAGTGCCCGACCGGGAGCCGGGGTAGTCAGGCTCGAACCTGGTCACCACCTGGCCATCGGCCGCGTAGACAAAGTGCTGGTGGGCGTTGACGTTCAGAAACACAGAAGCGGTCACCGTCCCCGCCGACAGTGGCTTGGTCACCGACTCCTGTATCCCGGCGAAGCCGTTGGGCTCAATGAGGATGGCACCGCCCTCGACCGCGCTCGCGGCGACCGCCCCCTCGTCGAGGAAGTTCTCGATGTCCGCCTCGGGATCGGCGGTGATGCCCAGCCGGTCGAACGCCTCCTGCGGAGTCACCCCTCGGACGAACGTGATGCAGAAGGCCATGGCCAGACTTTCGTCGTGGTCGTCGAACCAGGCATAGTCGTCGGCGTTCATCAGGTCTCCACGACATCGGGGTCAACGCGGGAGATCTTGCCAGGCCGGTCCGACAGGGATTGTCGGTCTCCCTGCCTATGGTCCAGGCTGTGATCACCTATCTCACGGGCGACGCGACCGACCCCGCCGGCAACGAGCCGCGCATCATCTGCCACGTGTTTTTGCGCGCGATCACTGTGTCCCAAGCTTGTAGTGTCGTCACTCGCCTCTGAGTGGATCTCCTCGGAACGGCCGTCGCACGCACACGTGTCTCAATTATCCTTGTTGAAAGTTAATCACGTCTTGGAAAGCGGTCTCGAGTTCCTGCCGGATTCGCAAGATGGTCGCTGGCTCGTCAGAGGTGCGGCCAGTGTGATCTATCTCAGCAATCCATCGACGGAGGGCGGGTAGCCAGTCTTCGGGTAGGGTCGCCAGTCCAGATCTCGCGCGCGCGATCATCGCTCTCGCCATTCCGGTCTCGTCGCGCATCTTAGGCGGGATCGCGTTGGTTTGCTCAAAGCCTTCTGAGGCGGACTGCAAGGCCATCATGAGTTCACTACGTCGGTGCATTTCTTCGTTAGCCTGCTGGAACATCGCGTTTTGCTTCTCAGCGCGCTCCTCCGCTGCTCTCGCTTCATGGCGGGCGCGCTCCGCCTCCCGCTGGGCATGGCGAAGCCCGATCAAGGCCGAGAGTGCGACAGCAACATTGGCGACCATGCCAACGGTGCCGATGATCGCGTTCCACTGATTCAGATCCACCACCTATGACTACCGATCCAACCTGCAAGTGTCCAGGTCCGGAATGCTGCTGTTGTTAGGCCTTTCCGCTGAGGACGATTCGTGATTGGCAAGGCCAATGGACGCCTAAGAGTGGCAGTTGATCATCAGCATGGTCCAATGACATGCTTATTGGACGCGGCGAGATCATGAACCCGGGACTCGCGATCTCCAGACAACGCAAGGCGGAGCCGTTGGAGTTCGTCATGCTGGGCGGCCAGCTGCGAAATCGCGGTCGTCTTCAACGCGGTGAGGATGTCGAGGCTGGCCTGCTGCTCGGCGATCCGCTCGTGCAGCTCGCGCAGCCATCGGTTCAGCACGATGGTCGGACGAGGTGCCGCCGCGCCGTCCTCGAAGCGCAGATCGGAGTCGATCAGGATCGGCATCCCCTCGGGCAGCGTCGGCTTGTGCTCGACGTCCCAGCTCTCCCACCCATGGCTGCTGTACAGCACCTGTTCCACGGGGTCGAGAGCGTACGAGCATGACCCTAAGTAGTGGAATAGTTCCCTTCTGTTGTCATCAGAATGAGACGTACGACGGGACCTGCAGAAAACAGGAGAAGGACATGGTCACCTAGGAAAGAGACGCTGCAACAAAGCAGCGAAAAACGTGTGCAACGACATCGGCGGCTGGGGCCGCGGATTCGTCCTGGCCATCTCCCGCCGTTGGCCGGAACCCGAGGCCGAGTTTCGCGCTTGGCACCGCTCAGGTGCGGGATTCGAGCTGGGCCAGGTGCGACTGGTTCAGGTCGAGGAGTCCTTGTGGGTGGCGAACATGATCGGCCAGCACGGCATCCGGCCCACCATAGATGGGCCGCCCATCCGCTACGACGCGGTCGACCACGGTTTGGAAGTTGTCGCCGCCAACGCCATCGAACTCGGCGCGAGCCTGCATATGCCACGGATCGGTTGCGGTCTGGCCGGCGGGACCTGGGACCTGATCGAACCGCTCATCGCCCACCGGCTGGTCGCGCAAGGCATCCCCGTGAGCGTCTACGACCTGGAATGAGCACCTATCGTCGATCACTCACCGTGACAGCAGCCGGGTCTGCGAAAGATGGCCGACGTCCAGGGAGACGAACCAGGATGTGCTCAACCGAGTGAGCAACTCACTTGGGGTAGCGCGTTGGTGGTGTTGTTCCAGGTGGCGGTGAAGCCGAAGGTCGTGGACGCGCCGACCGGCAGGTTGCCGTTGTAGCTCGCGTTGCGTGCGGTGACGGTGGCTCCGTTCTGGGTGAGTGTGGTGTTCCAGGATTGGTTGACCTGCTGGCCGTTGGCGAAGGTGAAGGTGGTCGTCCAGGCGGAGGAGGCGGTTGAGGAGTCGTTCTTCACCGTGATCTCGCCTTGGAAGGCGCCGCCCCACTGGGAGATCACCTTGTAGGTGGCGGTGCACCGGGCCGGCGGAGGGGTTACCGACGGGGTGGGGGAGGTCGGCGGGGTCACGCCGTTGAGGGCCTGCGCGAGTGGCGGGTACCAGCGGTCGGCCATCTTCTGGAAGCCGGTGTCGTTGGGGTGGACTCCGTCGCCGGTGTCGGTGGCCGGGTTGAAGCCGGTCCACAGGTCGGCGACGACGATGGGCGACTGTGCGGTCGTGAGGCCGGCGGCCCAGCCCGGGATCGCGTTGTCGAGTGCCACCACGCTGGCCGCGCAGGTGGGGCAGCCGGACGGGTTCATGGGGATGATCTGGGCCACGATGATCTTCATGTTGGGGTTGTTCGCCCGCATCTGGCCGACCAGCTTGGTATAGGCGGCGAGGACGGTAGTCGTGGGGATGAAGCCGCCCCACATGTCGTTGGTGCCCAGGTGCATGAGGACGATGTCGGGTTTGGCCGCGTTCAGCCACGGCGGGAGTTGGTTCTGGTCGGCGATGCCGGTCGCGGCGTAGCCGCCGTGGCCCTCGTTGTCGCCGTCGTACGAGTACCCGTAGTTGCAGCCGCCGTCGGGGACGCTGCCGACGAAGTCGATGTTCGTATATCCGGCGGTCTGCAAGTGGTGCCAGAGCTGGGCGCGCCAGCAGCCGGGTCCGGCGGTGATGGAGTCGCCGAGCGGCATGATGCGGACGGGCGCCGTCGCCGACAGTGCGGGCAGGGCGACGCCGAAGGCGACCGCCACGAGGAGCGCGGTGAGGAAGGCGTACAGGTGGGATCTGCGACGCATGGCTGGCTCCAGGTAGAGGGCACAACCGGACCCGCCGGCTGACGGACCCGGCCGAGCGGTTCTAGGAGAGTGGGTTCTGGGTGAGCAGGTGTGCCTTGAAGCCCTCGCCGTAGGTGCTGGTGGGGGTGCCGCTGTAGTCGGTGATGAGCACGTTGCCCTGGCTGCAGCCCCATGGGTTCCAGGTCCAGGCCGTGTATCCGACGCCGTGCGCGTCGGCCCAGCTCATCACCTGGTCGATGTAGTCATGGGCGCAGGAGTTCTGGCCGATCTCTCCGGCCTGCACCGGCACCTGTGCCGCGACGGCGCCGACCTGGCTGTTCCAGCAGGCGGTGTTGGAGCAGGTGTTGAAGTTGTAGGTGTGCCAGGCGGCCATCAGGTTGCCGGTCGGATCGGTCGGCTTGTAGGTGAGCCACTGGCTCAGGTCGTTGGACCAGGCCAGTCCGCCGAGCATGATCACATTGGTGGCGCCGGTGGCGCGCACCGTGTTGACCAGCGACTGCATGCCGGCCACCGGGTAACCGATGCCGGTGCAGGTGCCGCCGTCGCGCCAGCACTTCCAGCCGGCGGTGGCGTCCCAGTTCGCGGCCGCGTCCGGGTAGGGCTCGTTGAACAGGTCGAAGACGACCGCGTTGTTGGCCTTGAAGGCATTGGCCACTCCGGTCCAGAACGTCGGCGCGTACTGGGCATCCGGCATCGGCTTCTGGCAGGTCGCCGTGGTGTCGGAGCAACCGGCGCCCTGGCCGGTGTACAGGCCGTAGTTCCAGTGCATCTCCACGATCGGCGTGATGCCGTTGGCGACCAGCAGGTTCACGTAGTCCTTGACGTTCTGCTGGTAGGTGGCGCCGCTGGGCGTGCCGTTGGTGCCGTTCCAGCACTCCTCGTTCAGCGGGATCCGGACCGTGTGGATGTTCCAGGCCTTCATCGCGTCGACCGAGGCCTGATCCACCGGACCGCTGTCCCACATGCCCTTGCCCTGCACGCAGGCGAACTCGCCGCTGGCCCGGTTGACGCCCAGCAGCCGGTAGGTGGCGCCGCCGGCGGTGACCAGCCGGTTCCCCGAGACGTGCAGAGCGGGTGCCGCGCCGCCCGTGCTGCCGTCGTTGTCGGCCTCGGTGGCGTTCACCGTCACCGGCGTCAAGCCGCTGGATGCCACGGTGATCGGCCGGGTGCCGTTCGTGGTGTCGCTGTCCTCCGAAGCGCTCAACGTCACCGTTTGCGGGGTGCTCCAGTTGGACGTGGTGAAGGTCAGGGTGGCGCCGCCGGTCACGGTGATGTTGCTGTCACCGGTGCCCGCGGTGCTGGTGACCGTCACGTTGCCGGCCGGCTGGGACTGCAGGCGGACCGTGAAACCGCCGGTCCCGCCCTCGGGCACGTTCACGCTGGTGGCGGAGGCAACCAGCGCCTGCTGCGTCCCGCCGGCACCGGTGCCGGTGCATGAGACGCTGGGCGGGTTGGTGTTGACGCCACCGGTGTAGGTGCCGTTGAAGCCGACGGTCCAGGTCGCTCCGGTGCCCTTACTGGCGTTGTAGGAGAGCGGCTTGATGGTGATGACCGCGCCTGCGGGGGTGGGCGTCGCCGGGGTGGGTACGCCCTCCCACATCTGGGTGATCACCTGATTGTTGGGGAAGTCGAAGCTCAGTGCCCAACTGGTCAACGGGTCGCCGGTGTTGGTCACCGTGATGTTGGCGCCGAACCCGCTGCCGCTGTCCCAGCTCTTGGTATAGGTGGCCGAACACGACACGGCGGCGTCGGCCGCGCTCTGGACGGTGGCGAGCCCGAATCCGGCCAGCAGTACGGCGACCGCGGCCGTCAAGGCTCTGCGCCACAAGTTCCGGCGGAATGGCATGAGGGTCCTCCGTGACGAAACCGATGGGTACACCGCCTTCTTGAAGCGGCCGCCCGGCGTTTGGGAGCGCTCCCAACAATCTGCTGAACCGGTTTACCTCGCAAGGGCGTCCCCCGCCCGGAAGCGGGGCACCCACACCGACCTTGGACAAGACCGAGAACGCTGATGAAACTTTCACCACCGCGCCCACCCGTGGCGCTCGCGGTGGTGACCCCCATCCGGGGAACGCGAAAGCTAGTCCGACACGATCAGGTTCGGATCCGCCAGGGACTGCATCACGTCGTCGGACATGTAGACCAGCGCCTGGAGCACGAGCGGATCGATGTAGCGGGCCTGGCCGGACGTGATGTCTCTCAGGACCGCTCTGGGTACGCGCCCTGACGTGTCGACCGATATCTCGATCGACGCGAACTCGTTGCCGACCACTACTCCGTCGACGAAAGCATCGAGCGGCTCAGCGCGGCTGACCGCCCGCTTCGAACCGTTGAGGCCAGTCATGGCACACCCCAAGATCAGATCAGGAACGTCATGTTGCCCAGCGGCTCGTCGGCGTCGAGCAACATCACCTTCTTACGGCGCAGCTTGAAGCCCGAAGGCGAGCGCCACAAGGTGTAGTGGCAGCGGGCGGCGTAGACCGACTTACGGCCCAGACGCAGCTCGACCATGATCGCCCGGGCGGTGACCTCGACGGTGTCGTCCTCTCCCCGCGGGTCCACGACGCGGATGCTACCGACCATCCGGCACACCTTCGACTGGGGCTCCTGCGAGTGAGCCCCTCCGGTCGTCAGCCGGAAGCAGCGTTCCTCGAGGCGGGCGCGGTCGTCGTAGATGATCGAGACGTGCTTCGCCGGGTCGTAGTCGTCAAGATTGCAGGGCACCCAGTAGGTGCACGGATCGTCCCACAGCCCGAGCCACTCGTCGTACGCGTTCGCGTCGGCCAGCTCGGCCTCAAGAAGTAGGAACTCGGTCACGTCGCCGAGCAACGCCATGTCGGTCACTTCGCCTCGCCTTCGGTCCGTACGGCGAGGTCGACGGGACCGTCGCTCATGGCTCTCAGCCAGGCCTGCATCTGGGCGCGCTGCGGGACCTCGTCGGTGACGTTGCCGACCAGCGAACCGTCCTCCTGAGGCGCGACCGTCAGCCCACGCGCGAGGACCAGCCACGGGATGTAGTCGGACTGCAGCCCGATCTGGTTGCGCTCGAAGACCTCGGTGTCGTCGGGGGTACCGAAGCTGGCGACGCCGCTGAACCACTCGAAGGAGCGGATCCTCTCGGTGTTGATGGAGTCCGGGACACCGTCCAACATCGCCGGATAGCTCATCACCTCGGTACGCCCCGCGGCGAGCGGGCGGATGACGCGTACCTGGGACCCGATCAGCTGCAGGTTCGGCCAGACGTGGATGTGCACGTCACGGGAGCGGCGGATGACCTCGGGAGCCTCGTCTCCGTAGGTCTCGGTCATCAGGCGCATGTACTCACGGCCGTCGTCGGTGTCGGGGATGTTGGCGGCGATCGACGTGTTCGACGCCGACCCGACGGCGACCTTGTCCTTCCCGGTCAGGTCCAGGCGGCAGTGGCCGTTGCCCAGGTCCCAGCTCTCGTTCGACGACTTGTCGGAGTTGCCGGCGCCTCGGCTGTACGAAGCACCCTGCTTGCGCTGGCGCAGGTCGAGAACCGTCTTGTGGGTGAAGTTGGTGTGGTAGCCGTCCATGCCGACGAACTTCCAGTTGCCCCAGAACGTCGACTTGGACGTGCCCGCCGACAGGCTCACGGCGGCGAGAGGCGAGGCCTTGACGAAGTCCTCCAGGTAGCCGGCCGCCTTGCCCAGGTGCTCGGCCAGCGTGGGTCCTTCCTCGGCCATCGACGCGAAGATGAACCCCGCGACGGACCCGACGCGGGGGACCTTGCCGAGGCCGAGCGAGCTCTTGTCGAAGTCGTCGCCGTATCGGGACGGGTAGGGAACGCCGACCAGATCACCCGAGGAGTTGTACGTCCAGCCGTGGTAAGGGCAGCGGAAGAAGGAGGCGTTGCCATAGTCCTCCATGCACACGGCGGCACCGCGGTGGCGGCAGCGGTTGAAGAAGACACCGATCTCACCGTCGGCTGCTCGCGAGACGATGAGCTGCTTCTGGCCGATCCACTTCGTGCAGTAGTCGCCCGGCCGCGGAATCTCCGACTCGTGCGCCACGAACATCCAGTAGCGATAAAATATGTTGTCGAGCTCGGCCTCGTAGATGTCTTCGCTGGTGAAGACCGCGGAGTGCACACGGCCCGGCTGAATGAGTTCAGCGTAATGAGCCATAACCTAACCTTTCTCGTTAACGGTCGCCATGACCTCGTCAAGCGACGCCCGCGCGGCCAGTGAGCGACGCAACACGAGCATCCGCGACGGCGCGTTCAATCCGAAGGCACCGGCGAGACGCTGATCGCGGACATACAACGCGACCAAGCTGTCGTCGGCTGGATCATCGAGCACGATCCGCACCTCGTCCTCGGCCCGCGGTCGACCGACGATCTGCAGCCGGCTCCCGTACTGATCCGACCACACGTACGGAACCGGCGCGTAGGCGCGTGGATTGTCCGGATGCAGGATGTTCCACGCCACGACCCCCGCTTGCTCGACGGCGTTCGTCCAGTGCTCGATGCGCATCGACTCGGCGAACAGTTCGTTCGGCCAGCGTGCGACGTCACCGGCCGCGAAGACGTGCGGCGCGCTCGCGCGGCAGAACTCGTCGCAGACGACGCCGTCGGCCACGTCGAGCCCTGAGCCGACCAGCCAGTCGGTGTGGGGGATCGCGCCGACGCCGACGACCACCACGTCACAGTCCAACGTCGTGCCGTCGTCGAGAACGACGCGCTTGCCGCCTGCACCGTCATCGCCGACCTCGCTCACCGAGCGGCCCAGGACGAGCTGGACCCCCTTGCTCTCGTGCAGCCGCGCGAGCCGCTTACCGACGAGGTCACCGAGAACCCGGCTGAGCGGAAACGCGTACGGCTCGACCACGGTGACGCTCGCCGATCTCGTGGCCGCCACGGCGGCCACCTCCGAACCGATGAAACCGGCTCCCACGACCACGACCCGGACCGGACCGTCGATGGCGTCGCGAAGATCCAGGGCATCCCGCACCGTGCGCAGGTAGTGGACACCGGGGCGCACCGGGGCCGCAGGCAGCCTCCGGGGCGCGGAGCCCGTGGCGATGACCAGGTCGGAGTACTCGATCGCGGTGCCATCGTCCAGGCGTACCGTACGGGCGTCGACGTCGAGGCCGACGCCGCGGCAGCCCCGCCGCAGCTCGATCCGGGCCTTGTCCAGGTCCGCCTGTGAGCGCAGCCTGACCGACTCGGCGCTTTCTCCCCCCGCGAGGACCTGCTTCGACAGCGCGGGACGGTCGTACGGGAGGTCCGGGCCCGCTTCGAGGACGGTGATGCTGCCCTCGAAGGAGAGCCGGCGCAGCCCCTCGGCAGTCCGTATACCGGCGATGGAACCACCGACGATCAGAACGTCACTGCGGCCGGTCATTCCTCCACTCCGATGGCCTCCGCCGGGCAGGCGAAGGCCGCGGTGCCCGCACGCTCCTCGTCGGCCTGGTCCACCGTCCCGTCACCGATCAGCCGAGCACGGTTGTCATCACCCATGCGGAACAGATCGGGCGCGAGGGCGATGCACTCGCCGAACCCGCAGCACTTCTCCACCTCGATGAACAGCTTCATGAAAACCCCACCCTCAAGCGCGACCGTAACCGTACGGATTGACCCGGACATCCACGACCACCGTGCCGCCCGCGCGGACCTCGTCGAACGCCTTACTGAGCACCGATTGCAGCTCACCTGGATCCAGGACCGGCCCGTACGCCGACAGCCCGTGGCCACGAGCGATCGTCGCCAGGTCCGGGTCGGGGTCGCGCAGGTGCTGTCCCACGGAGCGGTTCTCCACCGGACGTGAGCGTCGTGCCGCGACCTGCCGCTGGTGTCCCTCGTCGTTGAAGTACGACCGGTTGTTCGCGACGATCACCAGCAGCGGCAGCCGGTAGTGCGCCGCGGTCCAGAGTGCCGAGCTGCCCATCAGGTAGTCACCGTCTCCCAGCACGGCGACCGGCACGCGGCCCGTCCCGTCCAGAGCCAGCGCGGCCCCGACGGCGATACCGGGCCCGGAACCGACACCACCGCCACCGTCGCGGCCCAGGTAGTCAAGCGGCCCGGAGAACAGCGCGTCCTCTCCGGACCAGCCCAGCGGCAGCGTGGTGTAGGTGATCTTCCCGCTGCCGGCGGCCTCGCGGATCGCGGTGGCGAGGTCGGACATCAAGATGGGGTCGCCCTCGACCTCAGGGCGGCCACCAGGCCGCGCCGCCGGCCGCGTCGGCGGCCAGTCAGGCCGTTCGACCGGCGGGTTCTCGCCCACCCGGGCCAGCAGGGCCGAGACCATCTGGTCCGCGCCGGCCGTGACCTCCAGGTCCGCGGAGACCAGCGCGAAATGATCCTTGGTCCACCCGTTGAGCAGGGCTCCCAAGTTCTTGCAGGTGACCACCTTGGGCCGCGGGCCGTCCCCGAACGCCGAAGCGAGGGTTCCCGAGAGCTCCGTCCAGTTCAGGCTGAGGATCAGGTCGCTCTGACGCACCAATTCGACGCCGGACTGGCTCAGCCGGCCCGCTCCGGGCTTGGCGGGGTGGCTCGGATGCTCGGTGGGGAAGGCGGCCGGCATGCGCATGTCGGTCAGGCAGCAGACGCCCAGCGCCTCGACCAGGGCCACCCGCCGGTTCCACTCCTCCTCGGTGCGACCGCTCCGCCCGAGCAGGATCAGCGGCCGCTCGGCCGAGGCGAGCATCGCGAGGATCTCGTCGACCGTGCCCGTGTCCGGCGCGGGGTCCGTGGCGACCGGGTACCGGTCGGGCTCCGGAATCTCGAGAGCGGCGCCGACCTCGCACTCCTGGATCTCCGAGTCCAGGCAGATGTAGACCGGGGCGGACGGCTCGGTCCGCGTGAGGAGGTTGCCGCGCATCAGCGACTCCAGCGCCGCCTCCACCGAGCCGGGCTGGTCGTCCCACTTCACGTAGTGGCGGACGATCGCCGCCTGGTCGGCGGAGGTGTGCACCCAGTCGATCCACGGCCGGCGCTTCGCGGCGTCCAGCGGCCCGGTCGCGCCGATCAGGACCATGGGGGCGCGGTCGCAGTAGGCGTTGTAGATCGCCATCGCGGCGTGCATCAGACCCACGTTGCTGTGGAGTCCGACGAGCATCGGCCGGCCGGTCACCTTGGCGTACCCCTGCGCGATGGCGACGGAGTGCTCCTCGTGCAGGCACACGATCATCTGCGGCCCGGTGTTGCCGAGGTAGTTCACGAGGCTGTCGTGCAGTCCCCGGTAGCTCGAGCCGGGAACCATGGCGATGTAGGGCAGGTCGAGCCGGCTGAGCAGTTCCGCGATGGCGTCACTGCCCCATTCCAGGGGAGGGCGTTCGGTGATCGCTACGTTGAGCGCTTCGGGCTTCACAGGGACTCCATTCGCAGCTGCTCGACGCGCTCACACACGGACGTGCACCGTCTTCGTCTCGGTGTAGCTGAGCATCTCGTCGAAGCACTCCTCACGCCCGGTGCCGGAGTTCTTGAAGCCGCCGAACCCGGTGCCGAGGAAGTGCCGCGACACGCCGTTCACCCAGACGTAGCCGACGCGGACCTCGCGCGCGGCCCGCATGGCCAGCTTCAGGTCGTTGGTCCAGATGGACGCGGTCAGGCCGTATTCGACGTCGTTGGCCAGCCGCATCGCCTCGTCGACGTCCCGGTAGCGGATCAGGGACATCACCGGGCCGAAGATCTCTTCCCGGAAGATGCGCATCTGCGGGGTGACGTCGGCGAAGACCGTCGGGCGGATCCAGTAGCCGCGCTCGAACTCGGGACCTTCCGGACGGGTGCCGCCGGCGACCAGGCGCGCGCCGTCCTCGATGCCCGCCTGGATGTAGCTGAGGGTCTTGTCGTACTGCGCCCGCGAGTTCATCGGGCCCGCGCCGGTCTCCTCCTTGGCCGGGTCTCCCTGGACGATCGCCGCGACCTTCGCGACCACGCGCTCGAGGACGGCGTCGTAGAGGGAGTCCGGGAGCAGGATCCGGCTCATCGAGCCGCAGGACTGCCCCATCCAGGCGAAGTTCATGCCGGCGACCGCGTTCGAGGCGACCTCGTCGGGATCGGCGTCGGGGAACACGATCATCGGGTTCTTGCCGCCCAGCTCAAGACTGACGTGCTTGACGGCCACCTCGGCGGCCGCGCGCTGGATCGCCATTCCCGTCGGCACGGAGCCGATGAAGGAGATCCGCTTCACCAGCGGGTGACGCACCAGCGGGACACCCGCGCCGACCCCGTCGCCGGTCACGATGTTGACCACCCCGGGCGGGAGCGTCTCCCGGACGATCTCGGCGAGTATGGTGGCCGACAAGGGCGACTGCTCCGACGGCTTGATCACCACGCAGTTGCCCGCCATGAGCGGGGCCCCGAACTTCGCGGCGAACAGGATCGGGTGGTTGAACGGCACGATCCGCCCCACCACCCCATACGGCTCGCGGACGGAGTAGTGCAGCGCATCGGCGCTGGCCGGAACCGTCTCACCCTTGAGCTCGGTCCCGAGACCGGCGAAGTACTCGATCCCCCGCACCGCGCTCGCGACGTCATGACGGAGCTTGGCGATGCTGTTGCCGGTGTCGCGGACCTCGACGTCGAGGATCCGCTTCCCCTCTTCCCGCAGGCGCTGCGCGTAGCCGCGCAGGGCGTGGGCGCGTTCGGTCATCGACAGTCCGGCCCACGCGTCGAAGGCGCCCAGCGCGGCCCGCACCGCCGCGTCCACGTCCTCCGGTCCGGCAGCGGGCACCCGGCCGATGACCTCCTCGTTGGCCGGGTTCACCGACTCCAACCAGTTCGAGGTACGGCTCTCCACGAGCTCGCCGCCGATGAGCATCCGGCCATCAATGAATTCCGACACTTGTACTCCTTCTCTTCAAGCCGGGATCTGACCACGCTTGTGGGTGCGGGGCCGGCCCCGCACCCACGAGCGGACGTCCTACTTCAGGTCCACGAAGATCTTGCGCCAGTCGTCCGGCACGGGCTGACCCGTCTTCTTCATGAAGGTGACCAGCCTCTCGGCGGCCTCCGCCTTGACCTCAGGCTGCTTCGCGATGGCGTCGCCGGCGCGCTGGTCCTGAACGCCCTTCAGCACGGCTTCCTTGGGGCTGCCCTTGAAGTGCGCGTTGTAGACCCACTCGTCGACCGTCTTGGAGTCGTCGTAGACCAGCTTCTGCGCCTCCCCGAGAGCCTTTCTGAAGTCTTCGATGAGCTTGCCGTTGTTCTTGTAGAAGTCCGGGGTGACCGCGACGACCGAGGTCAGGGTGTTGGTCACCTCAGGCACCTCACCACCGCTGACGTCGATGAAGACATGCGCGTAACCCTCGGCCTCGGCCACCTGCGGGTAGGGCGAACCCATGCTGCCCGCGACGACCTTCTCGCTCTTGAGCGCGGCCAGAATCCCTGGGGCGGAGCCCAGCGAGTTCATCTTGAACTCCTTGTCGGACAGGCCGGCCAGCTGGAACATGTACCTGGCCATGTAGCTGCTCGACCCCTGGGGGCTGGAGACGCCCCACGACTTGCCGACGAGGAACTTCATCTTGTCCTTCAGCGGCGAGTCGTCCTTCAGGCCGCTCTCCTTCCAGGCGGCGGCACTGACGAGGACCGACTCGGGGAATCCGTTCCCGATCTGCGCGATGATCGGGAACTCCTGGCCCTGCTGCAGGGCGGCCACCGGGTTCACCGACGAGGTGATCGCCATGTCGGTGCTGCCGCCGAGGGTCGCCTGCAGGCCGGCGGCGCCGTGGACTTCGACGAACTCCGTCTCGATGTTGTACTTCTTGAAGATGCCGGTGCCCTGCGCGTACAGGATCGCCGAGTTCATGGTCGAGATGAACGGCGCCGCGATCCGGATCTTCCGGTTGCCGGTCTTGGCGTCCGCCGTGATCGTCCCGCCGCCGCCGCTGCCACAGGCGGTCAGCACCATGGCCCCGAGCAACACGCCCGAGGTGATACGCGTCAGCCGGTGCGTCCACCCTGTGCTTGACCTGGTCATCCTCGTGCTCCTTCGCCTTGCCACAGCGCCACCTTGCGCTGAATCGCCCGCAGAACCGAATCGATGATCATTGCCGTGAGGGTGATCGTCAGCACCGCGACGAGCACTCCCGCGGAGTCGTAGCGCTGGCCGGAGTCGAGAGCCAGGTGACCCAGACCCTCCGATGACGCCACGAACTCGCCGACCACCGCACCGATCAGCGCGATGGGGAACGCGACACGAAGGCTGGTGAGCAGCCAGGTCGTCGCCGCGGGAAGGTACAGACCGGTGAGGATCTGGCGCTGGCTCGCGCCCATCAACCGGAACTGGTCGAGCAGGTTGCGATCGATGTGCCGGGTGGCGTTCCACACGTTGTAGAAGATCACCCACATGCACGAGAACGTCGCGACGAACACTTTCATGGTGAGATCGACGCCGACCCAGACCACGATGAGCGGTGACAGCATGATCTTCGGCGTCGAGTAGAGCATGGCGGCGAACGGTGCGATGACCCGCGAGACGGACTCGTAGATGCCGAAGAGCAGGCCCAGCGTGCTGCCGATCAGCGCGCCGATCGCGAAACCGATGCCGCAGGCCTGCATGGTGTAGGCCAGGTCCGACAGGAGCTTGCCGCCCTGCATGAACTCACCGAAGCGTTCGAGGACCAGCGTCGGGCTCGAGACGATGAACACGGGGAAGATCCGGCCGCTGGCGAACTGCCAGGTCGAGCAGAAGACCACCACGATGGCGATCCGGATGGCCCAGAGCCTGACCTGATCGAGCACTCGCTCCCGACGGTGGTCCCGCCCGTCCGCCGTGGCGGCATCAGACGTCGCCCTGGACGCCGACTTGGGCGCCACTGTCGTCATGAGATTTCCCTCCCGCCGCGGGTCGCGGCAGTCATGGCGTGGTCGCCATCGTGTTCCGAAGCGGAGTGGCTCAGGGCGACGCCGTCGTCCGACAGGTTGCCGGCGATCGTCTTCCACAACCTGGCCTCGTGCGCCGCGTACGCGGGCGACTGCCGGAGCTCGACAGGCGAGACCCCGCGCGGGAGATCCTCGAGCTTGTCGATCTGGTCGATCCTCCCTGGCGCTCCCGCCATGGCGACCACCTCGTCGCCGATGGTCAGCGCCTCGGTCAGGTCGTGGGTCACGAAGATCGTGGTGAGGTCGGTCCCCTCGATCCGGGACTTCAGGAACTCCTGCATCCGCACCCGGAGCACGGCGTCGAGGGCACCGAACGGCTCGTCCATGAGCAGCAGCGTCGGCGCGGTGACCAGGGTGCGCGCGAGCTGGACGCGCTGCCGCATGCCTCCGGAGAGCTCTCGCGGGTAGCGGTTGAGCCAGTCACCGAGACCGACGCTCGCCGCCATCTCGGCCGCCCTCTCGCGCCGCTCCGCTCGCGACACGCCGTTGAGCTTGAGCGGAAGCGCGATGTTGCCCAGGACCGTCTTCCAGGGCAGCAGCGTCTCCCGCTGGGTGACGTACCCGATCCCCTGGTGGAGCTTGTTCCATTCCTTGCCCTGGTACCGGAACTCCCCACCGCTCACCTTCAGCAGGCCCGAGCAAACGTGCAGCAGCGTGGACTTGCCACACCCGCTGGGTCCGACCACGCATACGAAGCGTCCCTTGGACACGGTGAGGTTGACATCCACCACGGCAGGACGGATGACACCCTTGCCGGGGTAACTCACCGTCACATTCTTGAACTCCACCACGGGCACCTCGGTGCCGGGCTCTACAGGCGAAGCGTCGCCCAATTCTCAGTCCTCCTCAGCCTGCCTCGTCTGCCTGAGCAGCCGGGGAAACGTCCTCTCCGATACGAGGTTCCTGGGATCCACGAACGGTTGCTGTCCTCGTGCTTGTGCGGTGCCGGCTGCCGGAGTCTGCGACCGTGCCCTTGCTCGGATTCCGTAACGGCCCAGCTCAACGCCGTAACAGGTCCAGGTGTATACAGATTACTGACGCCGGAACGTGTGTCAAGAGTTACATCTAGATTGCCGTCTGGCAACTGTATACTCTTGCCACTAGTCAACCCCTAAGATCGGAGGCCGGGAATGACCCTGCGGCTGCGCGGCACGTTCTCCCCCAACCGGCGTGTGGCACCGCTCGTCGACGGCACCGTCCGGGCCACGGGCATGGAGATCACATGGGAGGGCGGCAAAGCGGGCGACCTGCACTCGATGCATCTCCGCGACAGCGCGCACGACGTGTTCGAGTTCTCCATCTCGAACTTCATGGTCACCCGCGAGCGGCCGAAGGACCTGTGGGACTGGGTGCTGATCCCGGTCTTCGCCAGCAAGGCCACACTCGGGCTGAACACGTGGGTCAACACCGGCGCGGGCATCGAGAGCGGCGCCGACCTGAAGGGCAAGAAGTTCGGGATCCCCGACTACACCATGACGGCGGGCCTCTGGTTCCGCGCGCAGCTCGAGGTGCTCTGGGGCATCCGACCAGGGGACATCGAGTGGTACATCGGACGGCAGGGCGACGAGAGCCACGGCCGGCAGATGGGCTTCGAATCGCATCCGCCCGAGGGCGTCACCCTGCACTGGACCGGCGACGGCGACGTCAATCGCATGCTCCAGGCCGGAGAGCTGGACGCTTCGTTCCCCGCGGGCGGGACCGCGATCGACACCTCGACGGGCAAGGTGGCGCGGCTCTTCCCGGATGGGGGCCGTCGGTTCATGGCGGACTTCGCGCGGAAGACCGGCTTTCTGCCGGTCAACCACGCCGTGCTCGTACAGCGACGCCTCGTCGAGAAGGAGCCGTGGGTGCCCGAGGCGCTTTTCGCGGCGTTCGAAGCCGCCAAGCAGGAGGCGTACCGGCGCGACCGCAAGGCCGGCGGCGTCTTCCTCGACGGGAATGACGACATGGACTGGCAGGCCGCGGCCTTCGGGGCGGACCCCTTCCCGTACGGGTTCGCCGCCAACAAGGCGATGCTGGACCTGGCCGCGCGGCAGTCGAACCTGGACGGACTGACGGCCACCCACTGGGACGTCGAACAGTTCGTCGCGGAGAGCCTGCGCGGTACGTGAGCACCCGGTCGCCGGCACAGGCCCGCACGCCGGCCGAGGGTGATGATCCTCGGCCGGCGTGTTCACGGCTCGCCGCGCCCGGGGGCCGCGAACCTCAGGCGATGGAGTTGGCCAGGTCGGCGACGCTGCTCTCCCCTCCGCTCTCCTTGGCCGTCCGCGCGAGTGGCGTGTCCGAGGTGGCCCCCAGCGGCGCGTTCTTGGCCAGACCCGGACTGCCCTGCTGCCACACGTCACGCGTGATCGGCGAGCCCTCCAGCAGGCGGGGCCGGTGGTCCGGGTCGACGATGTCGTGCTCGGTGCAGAACTCGAAGGAGATGCCGGTCATCGGGTCGGCGATGTAGACGCTGATCGAGCCGGACGCGGCGTGCCGGAGCACATCCTTCTGGAGCTGCGCGCCCTGACGCAGGGCGATGTTCCTGGCCCGCATCACGTCGTCGATGTTCTCCACGAGGATGCAGAAGTGGTCCATGGACGCGGCGCGCTGGGGGCTCGAACGGAAGATGCCGAGCGAGTGGTGGTAGTTGTTCGCCGACCGCATGAACACCGCGTTGCGCTTGATCCAGTCCGACGCCCGGAACCCGAGGACGTCGGCGTAGAACCGGTGCGCCGCGACGGGGTCGGCCGAGAACCACACCGCGTGCAGCATCTCCGTCATGCGCACGACGTCCTGGGTCGGCTTCACGGCACGGCACAGCATGTCGGTGTAGGCGTCGATCTCGACCCCGTCGGGGTCGACGAACCGGAGACCGCGGTCGACCCCGTCGCCTTCCAGGTCGCCGATCTCCTCCCACCGGATGCCGCGCTCGTCCAGCCGGTTCGCGACGTCGGACAACGCCTCGTCATTGGCGAGTTGGAAGCCCACGCGCATCAGCCCGCGCCGGTGCTGGTTCTCCTCCAACCGCAGCCAATGGTGGTCGTAGCCACCGCCGAGGAAGCTGGCCGCGTCCGAGGAGTCGTGCACGGTGAGATGGCCGACGTTCGAGTAGAACTTCGTCGACTCGGCAAGGTCCGGGACACCCATCACGACGTATCCAAGACGCTCTACTGACTGCTCCATGGTTCCTCCGGTTTTTGCCTACTACAGCTAGTTTGCAGGCACTTGGGCGATTCTCGGTGCTCAATGATGACTTGACGCGTGCAAAGTTGTCACTAGAGTGTATACAGTTGTCGCGTTCGTCAAGGCCGGGTGCTGATCGGCCGACTCCGCTCTGTACGACCGCCGCGTCTATACGACCACTGCGCCGCTTCCTGAGGGATCGCCCATGACTCTTCTGCTTGATGACCGCTCGGTGAGCAGCGTGCTCGACCCGGCCTCGCTCGTCGAGGCGATCGACCGCGCCATCCGGATCGATGCGAACGCCCCTGCCGACATTCCCGGGCGGGTGAACCTCGCGGGTGGTGGCAGGTTCTTCCGCGTCATGCCCGCCGTCGTGCCCCAGTCGGGTGTCATGGGGCTCAAGACGTTCTTCGGCGGCAACGGCGTGGGCGTCCGCTACCTGATCATGCTCGCCTCCATCGAGACCGGCGAGGTTCTGGCCACGATGGACGCCTGCTACCTGACAGCGGCGCGGACCGCCGCGACCAGCGCGGTCGCCGCGCGAGCCCTCGGGGTGAAGGCGACCCGCCTCGGCGTTCTCGGGTCAGGGCTGGAGGCCGAGACACACCTGCGTACCTTCGCCGCGGTGAATGAGATCGACGAGGTCAAGGTGTTCAGCCCGAACCCGGCGAGCCGGGAGCGACTGGCCGGCCGCCTGCGCGAGGAGCTCGACCTGCCGGTGGTGCCGGCCGCCACGGCCGCGGCGGCCTGCGCCGACGTCGACCATGTGATCACCGCGACGAACACCGGCTACGGAGGCCCGATCGCGTGCGAGTCCGCATGGCTCCGGCCCGGCCTGCACATCAGCGCGATCGGCTCCACCCACCGCGACCTGCGCGAGCTCGACACGGCCGTCTTCAGGCGTGCCGGAACCCTGGTTTTCGACGCCGATCCGGCGCAGATCGCGGATGAGTCCGGCGACATCCGGGAGTTCGTCGACGAGGGCGGCAGCCTCGGCGCCGTCCTGCGCCTCAGCGACCTGCTGCAGGGCAAGGCGTCGCTGCCCGAGGACCCGCAGGGAGACCTCACCATCTTCAAGTCCGTCGGAACCGCTCTCCAGGACCTCGTCGCCGCCGAGCTGGTGTACCGACGCTCGGTCGAGGCCGGTCTCGGGACCGACTGGGACGACCTGGCCATACCCAAGAGCCGCCGCTGACCACCCGGCATCTCACAACACGAGGAGACTGAATCACACATGACGCGCGCTATCGGCAAGAACGACGTGCGGGACTGGGCCCATGAGCACTTTCACGGCGTCAACAACGTGGTCATCCCGAGCTTCTCGGCCGACCTGACCCGCCTGAACGAACGCGGCATCCGCCATGACGTCCGACGGGTGATCGAGCTCGGGTTCACGGGCACGCTGCTCGTCAGCGAGGTCAACATCACCCTCGACGAGTACATCCGCTTCACCGAGATCGCGCACGACGAGGCCGGGGACCGGCTCAACCTGATCTTCCACGCGTCGTTCAACACGCTGGAGGAGAACATCGTCGCCGCGCGGCGTGCCGCGGCCGCGGGGGCCCGCCTCGCGCTGTTGTCGTACCCGCCGTGCTTCTACCCGAAGTCCTTGCAGGAGCTGCACGACTACACCAAGGCGTTCTGCGACGCGACCGACCTGGCCGTCATCCTCTTCCCGATGACGCACTGGGGCTTCGAACGGCTCCACTCCGCCTCGCTGCCGGTCGACATGCTCGCCGATCTGGTCGACGCCGCGCCGAACGTCGTCTCGGTGAAGGCCGAAGGCGGGTTCCCGTCGGTCGCCGGCTTCGCGCACGCCTGGCACCGGCTCTCGGAGAAGGTGCTGATCACCATGCCGATCATCCAGGAGGCCATCGCGCTGGCCGCGCTCGTCCCCCTGCGGGTGATCGCGACCTCGAACACCGAGTACTACGGCGACACCGCGCCGCGGATGCTGGCCCTGGCCCGGGAGGGCAAGGTCGACCAGGCCATGGATCTGCTCTGGAAGATCGCCCCCGCCTGGCGGGCCAACGGCAACGTCGCGCCGGTCCCGCACGCCCACTCCGTGAACCGGGCCGCGTGGAAGTACCAGGCGTGGCTCGCGGGCTTCAACGGCGGGCCGCTGCGCGTCCCGGCGAACCGCCTGCACAGTGGCGAGATGGCGGCGTTCCGGCGAGCGCTGGTGGACTCGGGGCTGTGGGTGACGGACGACCCGGACGAGGAGTACTTCGTCGGGCGCAACCCGGAGTAGGCGGCCAGGTCGCGGTGACCCGCTTGATGATTGGTTTCTGGCAACTGTATACGCCTTACATATATACTCCGGGAATGCCGAAGAAGTCGACAACCCCTCCGATGGGCGGCACGTCCACGGGCGCAGGCATGGATGCCGTCTCACGCACGACGCTCGGAGACCGCGTCTACGAGCGCGTCCATGACGCCATCATTCGCGGAGAGATCCCGGCCGGGACCGAGATCAACCAGGTCGAGCTCGCCAACAACCTCGGCGTGAGCCGGGTGCCGGTGCGTGAGGCCTTGCGAAGGCTTCAGGCCGAACGCCTGCTCGACGCTAATCCCTTCCAGCGCTACGTCGTCACGAAGCTCACCCGGGAGCAGGTGCTCGAGCTCTTCGACCTGCGCCAGACGCTGGAGACCTTCGCCACGCTCCGTGCGCGATCACGGCCCAAGTTCCTCGACGTGGACCTGCCGGCGGCCCGCGCCGCCGCGAGTGCCATGGATCTGGACATGTCAGCCGAGGAGTGGTTCCAGGCGGACATGCAGTTCCATCGCTCGCTCCACGGGCGCGGCTCCGCGGTGTCCACCATCATCGACGAGGTACGGTTCCGGATCTATCGCTATCTGCACCTGGCCGCTCCGGATCTCCCGCGGCGCAAGGAGGTGCTCGCCGAGCACCAGGCCATCCTCAAGGCCGTGGAGCGGGGCGACGAGGACGAGATCCGCGCCGAGATAGAGGCCCACGTCGGGCACACCCGTGACCGGCTCGTCCACATGAGCTGGGTCGAGGACGGCAGCGAGCGCCCCGGCGCCTGAGATCGGCTCTGAGACCGGTCTCACGCCTAGCCCTCTGAGACCGGCCTCACACCAAGCCCCATCGTCAGTCACCCAGGAGGCATGTTATGTTGTCGCGTACTGAATACACTATCCAGTTGCCAGGAGGACGCCGTGAGCGGCACTGACCACCGGACGGCGCGGCGGGTCGGCACGCTGGGCAGCGAACTCACGTTCGCGGGGCAGGCGACACAGTCGCTGCTCGCCCGCAGGCCCGAGCTGGGCAGGCCGGAATACCTCCCGACGATGGACGACGTCGTCGCCGCCGTCCTCGACGGCCGGATCGACCTGGGAGTGCTGACGTCGGAGACCTCCAACACCGCGTGCACCGAGACCGCCGCCCGAATCCTCACCGGAGAGAAGCTCTTCATCGGCTATGAGATCGTGGTGCCCTACCACTGCGCCCTGCTGGGCAAGCCGGGCACCCGTCTGGACGACATCGAGCGGGTGGGTGGACACGGCTCCATCCGGCAGTGCCGCCGCTTCCTGGCGGAGCGGCTGCCCGCCGCGACGGTCGACATCCACCGGCAGAACTCCGTGGCCGCGGCGCGAGAGGTGCTCGAAGGCGACGGCTCGACCGCCGTGATCGGCACCGAGGCCGTGGCGCGGGCGCTCGGCCTGGACATCATCGAGCGCGACATCGACGACGGCAGCGTCGGCGGGTGGTGGGCGCTCACCTCCGCGCTGGAGGTCTCCCCCGGCGCCGACCATCTGGCGGTACGCGTCGACGGCAGTGACGAGCTCGACGAGACGCTCGCGCGCCTGGCCCCGCTCGGGTTGGTCGTGCGCACGATCACGAACGCGCCCACCGGCGAGATCTTCCGCTACCGCTACCTCGTGGTGCTGCGTACGCGGAGCGGTGAGCCCCTCACCGGCCAGGCGATCGAGACCTTCGGCTCCCGGCTGGTCGGCGTCTTCGCCACGTCAACCGTTTCTTGACCCCTCATGACCATGGAGAAGAGATGTCCGACTTCCGCGGCGCAGACGTCCTCGAGCGCTACATCGAGCAGTGCACGAACTGGGGACGTTGGGGCGAGGAGGACTCGCTCGGGACGATGAACCACGTCGGGCCCGAGGAAGTGCGGCGCGCCGCGGCCCTCGTCGAGCACGGCGTGACCATCTCCTGCTCGCTCCCCTACGACCAGCGCGGCCCTCAGACCGGCACCCTGCGCGCCAACCCGCGCAACGTGATGACGGCGACGGGAGCCGACCACCTGGCCGGAGCGCAGGACATCCTTCCGGCCGGGTTCGGCCCGGCCAAGGGTTACGGGCGTTCCGACGACATTCTCATCGTGCCCAACCAGGCCGGCACCCAGTGGGACTCGCTCTCCCACATCTTCTGGAAAGGGAAGATGTACAACGGGCGCTCCGCCGGCCTCGTCTCCTCCAACGGGGCGGCCAAGAACGGCGTGGAGAACTACGCGGGCAAGTTCGTGCTGCGCGGCGTGCTGCTGGACGTGGCCCGGCACCTGGGCGTGGACGCTCTCGAGCCCGGCTACGCGATCTCCGTCGAGGAGCTGGAGGCGACCGCGGCGGCCGAGGGCGTGCGGATCCGGCGCGGGGACGCGGTGCTCATCCGTACCGGCTTCCTGGAGGCTCGCCGCCACGGGTGGGGCGACTACGCGGGCGGTGCCGCCCCAGGGGTGTCACTGCACACCGCCCCGTGGTTCCACGAGCGGGAGATCGCCGCGGTCGCCTCGGACACCTGGGGCGTCGAGGTCCGTCCCAACGAGATCGACTGCTTCCAGCCCTTCCATGTCGTGGCACTGGTCCACATGGGGCTGGCCATCGGCGAGATCTTCGACTTCCAGGAGCTCGCGACCGCCTGCGCCCACTACGGGAAGTACGAGTTCCTCTTCACCGCGCCCGCGTTGCCCATCACCGGCGCGTCCGGGTGTCCCGTCGGCGGGATCGCGGTGCTGTGAGGCGACAACCGCAGGAAAGAAGGAATCGATGACCGCGTTGGCCACGCCCACCCTTGCCCCCTCGCTCCCGGCCATCCCCTCGACGCTGCTGGTCGGCGGGCGCTGGCGCCCGGCGGCGGGTGGCGCGACGTTCCCGGTGGACAACCCCGCGACCGGTGAGACGCTGATCGAGGTCGCGGACGCCGACGCGCAGGACGCGCTGGACGCGATCCGGGCCGCCGCCGACGCGCAGCCCGCCTTGGCGGCCTTGTCCCCCGCGCGGCGCGCGGCGTTGCTGCGCCGGGTCGAGGCCGTGCTGCGCGAGCGTACGGACGAGCTCGCCCTGCTCATCACCCTGGAGATGGGCAAGCCGATCACCGAGTCCCGCGGGGAGGTGGCCTACGCCGCCGACTTCTTCGGCTGGTTCGCCGACGAGGCCCTCCGCATCGGAGGGGACTACCGGCTGTCGCCGAACGGGCTGACCCGCATCCTCGTCCAGCACAAGGCGGTGGGGCCCTGCCTGCTCGTCACGCCGTGGAACTTCCCCCTGGCGATGGGAGCGCGCAAGATCGCCCCGGCGATCGCCGCCGGCTGCCCGTCCGTGCTCAAGCCGGCCGAGCAGACGCCCCTGACCAGCCTGCTCCTCGCGCAGATCATCGAGGAGTCCGGTGCTCCGGCCGGCGCGGTCAACGTCGTCACCACGTCCCGCCCCGCCGCGGTCGTCAGCACGGTGATCGAGTCGGGACTGGCCCGCAAGCTCTCCTTCACCGGCTCGACCGAGGTGGGCAAGCTCCTGCTGGCCCAATGCTCGGCCCACGTCATGAGGACCTCGATGGAGCTGGGCGGAAACGCTCCTTTCATCGTGTGCGCGGACGCCGATCTCGACGCCGCGGTCGAGGGCGCGTTGCTGGCCAAGATGCGCAACATCGGCCAGGCCTGTACGGCGGCCAACCGCTTCATCGTCGCGGAGTCGCTCGCCCCCGAGTTCACCGGCAGGCTCGCGGACCGCATGGGAGCGATGACGGTCGCCGCCGGTTGGCTGGACGGCGCCGAGGTCGGGCCGCTCATCGATGACGCGGCGGTCGCGAAGTTCGAGCGGCTGGTGGCCGACGCCCTCGACCGGGGCGCCGTGATCGAGGTGGGCGGCGGACCGGCGAAGGGCCGGTTCGTGGAGCCCACCGTCCTGAGCGATGTCGCGCCGGGGACGGCGCTGCTCGACGAGGAGATCTTCGGTCCGCTCGCCCCGATCACCACCTTCCGCGAGGAGGAGGTGGCGGTGGCCGCGGCCAACGGCACTCCCTACGGACTGGTGAGCTACGTCTACACGCGTGACCTGGAGCGTGCGCTGCGCATGGTCGGAGACCTCGCCAGCGGCATGGTCGGGGTCAACCTCGGCGTCGTGTCGAACGCGGCCGCGCCCTTCGGCGGCGTCAAGCAGTCCGGGCTCGGTCGCGAAGGCGGCCTCGAAGGCATCACGGAATACCTCGACACCACCTACGCGGCGCTGCCGGTCTGACGAAGGAGACAACAAATGCCCTTGCGCATCGTGGGACTGCGCCACACCGACGGCTCGGTCCTCGTGGGGACCCTCATGGACGACGGTCAGGTCGGAGTCCTCGCGCCTCTGGAGGAGTTCTGGGCCGATCCCCGGCGTTGGTCGACCGGCTCGGCGGACGTGGTGGCCACGCTGCCGCTGGACGATGTCGAGCTAGTACCTCCAGTGCTGCCGGGCGCGCGGGTGATCTGTATCGGGCTGAACTACCTCAAGCACGTCGCGGAGGGTTCCTACGCGAGCGAGGGTGTGCCGCAGCACCCCACGCTGTTCGCGCGGTGGCCGAGCTCGCTCACCGTCGGCGGTGCGGGCATCCCGGTGCCGTCCGGCGAGGACGGGGTGGACTGGGAGGGTGAGGTGGTGGCCTGGGTCGGTGCGACCCTCGTCGACGCCACCCCCGAGGACGCCTTGGCGGCCGTGGTCGGCTACTCCGCGTTCAACGACGTGACCTCGCGCCGGGCGCAGAAGTACACCTCCCAGTGGACGCTGGGCAAGAACGGAGATCGTTCCGGGCCGCTCGGGCCGCTCGTACCGGCTGCCGAAGTGGGCGACCTGCGTGACGGGCTCAAGGTGGAGACGCGGGTCAACGGCACCGTGGTGCAGCAGGGCAGTACCGACGAGATGGTCTACACGGTCGGCGACACGCTCTCGCTGATCAGCCGGACCCTCACCCTTCACCCGGGCGACCTGCTCGCCACCGGCACCCCGTCGGGGGTCGGCTACTCCCGGACACCGCCGTGGCTCCTGCGACCCGGCGACGAGGTGGAGGTCGAGGTCGAGCGGCTCGGCGTGCTGCGGAACCCGGTCGTGGCCAACCAGGAGCGCCACGATGCGCTGAACGCATGAGTGCCGCCTTCGGGCCCCTTGACGGTGTGCTCGTCGTCGACCTGTCGCGCGCCTTGGCGGGGCCCCACGCGACGATGATGCTGGGCGACCTCGGTGCCCGGGTGGTCAAGATCGAGGCACCGGGGCACGGAGACGACACCCGAGGCTGGGGGCCGCCCTTCGCCGGGGACGAGGGGGAACGAGAGTCGACGTACTTCCTGTCGGCCAACCGCAACAAGGAGTCCATCTGCCTGGACCTCAAGGACGACGCCGACCGCGAGGTCCTGCTCGCCCTGGTACGACGGGCGGACGTGCTGGTGGAGAACTTCCGGACCGGAGTCATGGAACGGCTCGGGCTGGGCGCCGACGTGCTCGGGGAGCTCAACCCGCGGCTCGTGCAGCTGTCGATCACCGGCTTCGGCCACGACGGTCCCGAAGGCGGCCGGCCGGGTTATGACCAGATCGCCCAGGGTGAGGGTGGCCTGATGTCCCTGACCGGATCGGCGCCGGATGACCCGCAGCGGTTCGGGACGCCGATCTGCGATCTGCTCGCCGGCATGTACGGCGCCTACGGTGTCCTGGCGGCGCTGCGCCAGCGGGAGTCGACCGGGCGAGGCCAGGTCGTACGCACCTCGCTGCTGGCCGCGGCCGTCGGCGTCCACGCCTTTCAGGGAACCCGCTGGACGGTCGCCGGCGAGGTCGGCCGGGCGTCGGGCAATCACCACGCCTCCATCTCCCCCTACGGGCTCTTCCGGTGCGCCGACGGAGCGGTCCAGATCGCCGTGGGGAGCGAGGGGCTCTGGCGGAAGTTCTGCGCCGGCTTCGGCCTCGACCCCGCGGAGCCGGGCATGGCCACGAACGCCCAACGCGTCGCGTCACGTGACCAGGTCATCGAGCTGGTCGAATGGGCCTTCGTGAACTGGAGCGCCGCTGACCTGCTCGAACGGCTGCACGAGCTGGCCATACCGGCGGGCAGGGTGCGCACCCTGGACGAGGTCTACACCTGGGATCAGACCCTGAGCCAGGGCCTGGCCATCGACGTCACGCATGAGACCCTGGGGCCGCTCACGCTGCCCGGGCCGCCGCTGCGCTTCTTCGAACTGTCCGGGCAGGAGCGCACCCGGACCTCGCACCGGCCGCCACCCGTCCTCGACCAGCACGGGGAGTCGGTGCGGCGCTGGGTCGGCGACGTGGTCCGGTGACGCGTCGGCCGGGGGCCCTCGAGGTGATCGAGGCGAACGTCGACCCGGGCTCCTGGCAGTCGTGGGACGTGCCCGTCGTACCCGTCGACCGGGATCCCGAGTACGAGAAGGCGCTGTTCAAGGCTCGGGAACGTTCCGGAACGGACGAGGCCGTCGTCACCGGCCGGGCCCGGATCGGAGGCCACGACGTGGCACTCGTCGTGAGCGAGTTCCGCTTCCTCGGCGGATCGATCGGTCGTGACGCGGCCGAGCGCATCGTGACGGCCGTGCGCCGCGCGACGGCCGAGCGGTTGCCCCTCATCGCCGCGCCCTCCTCCGGCGGCACCCGGATGCAGGAAGGCACCCCGGCCTTCGTCACGATGGTGGACATCTCCCGGGCCGTCGTCGAGCACAAGGCGGCCGGGCTGCCGTACCTGGTCTATCTGCGACACCCCACCACCGGAGGGGTGTTCGCGTCGTGGGGCTCGCTCGGGCACGTCACCGTGGCGGAGCCGGGCGCCTTGGTCGGCTTCCTGGGCCCCTCGGTCTACGAGGCGCTCAACGGGCGGCCGTTTCCCGACGGTGTCCAACTGGCCGAGAACCTGGTCGCCAAGGGGGTCATCGACGCGGTCGTGACCGCCGGCCAGCTCGCCGACGTCGCCCCGAGGGCACTCGCCTTGCTGGCCGGGCCACTGGTCAGAGCTACCGACGTCACCCCCGGCACGGCAGGGCCGGCACTCGCGAGGGATCCCTGGGACTCCATTCAGCTCAGTCGGCACCCTGACCGGCCGGGAGTCCGTGAGCTGTTGCGCATCGGGGCCGGCGATGTTGTCGCCTTGTCGGGGACGGGTGCGGGTGAGCCCGGGCGGGGCATGGTCTGCGCCCTGGCCTCCTTCCAGGGGGTCGCGTGCGTCGTGATCGGTCAGGACCGGCGCGCTCAGGCTCGCGAAGGCCCGCTCGGCCCCGGTGACCTGCGTACCGCGCGCCGCGGCATTCATCTCGCCCAGCAGCTGGGGCGCCCGCTGGTCTGCGTGATCGACACCCCCGGAGCCGAGCTCTCGGCGGAGGCGGAGGAGCGGGCTCTCGCCGGCGAGATCGCCCGCTGCCTGGCCGACCTCGTCCAGCTCACCGTGCCATCCGTGTCGGTACTCCTGGGAGAGGGCTGCGGCGGCGGCGCCCTCGCCCTTCTCCCCAGCCGAGCGCGCATCGCCGCCGAGCACGCGTGGCTCGCGCCCCTGCCACCGGAGGGCGCGAGCGTGATCCTGCACGGCGACACCCGGCTGGCGGCCGACATGGCACGCAGGCAGCGTGTCGGCTCCCACGAGCTGCTGGCGGACGGGGTGGTGCAGGTAGTCGTGCCCGAGCCCGTGCCCGCGCACGAGAATCCCGAGGACTTCTGCCGGAGAGTGTCCGCGGCGATCGGGGCACAGTTGCTCCAGCACGTTCGGTGAGCTCCGCGGACGTCAGCGGGCGAGGACGCGGGCCAGGGTGTGCAGGGTCTCCAGAGACGTGCCGGGCGGTGGGGAGACGCGGAGCACGGGTTCGCGCAGGTCCAACGGCGCCCTGCTGGTCGGCACGACGCTGACCAGCAGGGACGCCTCCGCCGCCCGGGCGGCGGCGTGCTCGGCCGTGTCGCCCGGCGGGGGCCGGAGCGTGACGAGGGCGGACGGCTCGTCGAGCGGTTCGGCCACGCGCCAGCCCCCGGCCCCGTCGAGCAGGCCACGCGCCGTACGACCGAGGTCGGCCAGCTCCGCCTGAACCGTGGACGGGCCGAGCTCGTGCTGCTCGAGTACGGCCACGCCGAGCCCGACCCGCGCCGCGATCGCTCCCTCCGAGCTCTCATATCGCACCGCGCCGGGCAGGGGCACCGGCGACGCCTCGTTCCAGAGGTGTCCCCCGAGGGTGGGGGCCGCGGCGTCCATGGCGGGGGTGAGGTCGGGCACGATCAGGAAGCCGACGCCGCGCGGCCCGGCCAGCCACTTGCGCGAGGTCCCCACGTACGCGCTCGCGCCCGCCCCGCGCACCTCCACGTGCCCGAGCGACTGGCAGACGTCCAGCACGAAAGGGATCCCCGCCGCGCGGCACCACGCCCCGATCTCCGCCGCCGGTTGCACGACGCCGCGGTGGGAGCCGATGTGGGAGAGGATCATCAGGTCCAGCCCGGCCCGCATGCCTTCCGGGTCGAGGCGGCCGTCGTCGTCCACCGGCAGTTCGACGAGCTTCCAGTCCCGCTGTTCGGCGAGGCGGCGCAGCAGCATCAGCGTGCTGCCGTACTCGGTGCGCGTGTAGCCGACGCTGCTGCCCGGCGCGAGCCGCCACCCGCCCAGCAGCGCCGCCATCGCCGCCGTCCCGCTCTCCAGGAAGGCCACGTCCGCCGGACCGGCGCCGACCAGCTCGGCCAGGGCCGCCTTCGCCGCGGTCAGGTCCGGGACGGCGGCGTAGCCGCCGCGCTGCCGTTCCAGCCGCAGCTGCGTCACGACCGCGTCGAGCACCCGGTCGCTGGGCACGTTGCAACCGGCCGCGTCGAGATGCCCAGGCGGCGCCGTGCCGCGCCCGGCCCGCCACAGGGTTCCGACGCTCACGCCTCGGCGAGGATCAGGGTGAAGTCCCCGGCCGGATCCGTGTAGCGACGACACACCTCGAACCCCGCGTCCGCGAGCTCCGCCCGCAACCCCTCCGGCCGGAACTTGGCGCTGATCTCGGTCCGCACCTCCTCCCCCGCCACGAAGTCGGCGACCAGTCCCAGCCCGCCGATCCGTACCCGCATGTCCCGGCTTGCCCGCAGCCGCATCTCGATCCACTCGTGTCGCTCGTCGTACAGCGCCACGTGTTCGAACGCCTCCGGGTCGAAATCCGCGTCCAGTTCCCGGTTGATCACCCGCAGCACGTTCCTGTTGAAGGCGGCCGTCACCCCGGCCGGGTCGTCGTAGGCCGCGATCAGCCGCCCGGTGTCCTTCACCAGGTCCGCCCCGAGCAGGAACGTGTCCCCGGGCCGGAGCGTGGCCCGCAGGTCTTTCATGAACACCGCGCGGGCGGCAGGTTCGAGGTTCCCGATCGTGCCGCCGAGGAAGGCCACCATCCGCCGCCCGGTACGCGGCAGCAACGCCAGATGGCGCTCGAAGTCGGCGCACACCGCCCTCACCCGCAACCCGGGGAAGAGCCCGGCCAGCCGGTGCGCCGCCGCCGACAGGGTGACCGCGTCGACGTCCACCGGCGTGTAGACGCGCGCGGCCAGCGCCTCGAGCAGCAGGACGGTCTTCTCGCTGGTGCCCGAGCCCAGCTCGACCAGCGTGTCCGCACCGCTGGCGGCGGCCAGGTCCGCGGCCCGCGCGCGCAGGATGGCCAGCTCGCGCCGGGTCGGGTAGTACTCGGGCAACCGGGTGATGCGGGAGAACAACTCGCTGCCCGCCTCGTCGTAGAACCACTTGGGCGGCAGCCACTTGGGGACAGCCGTCAACCCGGTCCTGACGTCGTGTTCGAGTGCCTGGCGTAGATATCCGCGGTCAAGATGGTTGATCACATGCACGGTGGACTGGCTGACGGGCATGAGGCCTCCCCGAGTGGATTACAACGGCTGGACGTGTACGTCGTCGCGGGTGACGGTCAGCAGGCTGCGCTCGGGTACCGCCTGCCAGCCGGGCAGGTCGTCGAGCGGCTCGCTGGCCACCAGCACGCCGTCGTGAAGTCGGTGGTGGAAGAGGGTGTCGCCCCAGACGGTGGCGGCGAGCGACGCGCCATCGCAGGCGAGCAGGTTCAGGCGAGCGCCGGGGTCCTTCTCCCCGGCGTGGACGACCACCTCGGCGAGCGCCTCGCCCAGGCCGAGCCCGGCGTGCCCGCGCTGGAACACGGCGGCGGCGACCCAAGCGGCGTCGCACACGCTCTCGGCGTCGTCGGCCAGGTCCCTGACCGCGTCCCGCGCGACGCGCCCGTTGTGGCTGAGCAGCCACCGCCCGTCGGTGAACGGCGGGGTGGCGCTCTCCTCGATCGGCATGCCGACAGTGGCCGAGCGCACGGCCGCCAGCAGGCAGGTCGAGCGGGCGATCCGCGCGAGCCCGGGCAGGTTGGCGTCGGACCAGATGGGCACGGAACGGCGATACCGCACCGGGTCCGCACAACTCTTTTCATACCAGCCCATGCCGTACCCGTCGGCGTTGATCAGGCCGTGGCGCTGCCGCCGCGGCGCGTACGACTGCTTCAACAGGCCGTGTTCCGGCTCGTGAATGAGCTGGGCGAGCGAGCGGGCGGCGCCCAGCCAGGCCGCGTGCCTGCACATCAGACCAGCTCCGAACGGGCGCAGCGGAAGCCGGTGAAGATCTGCCGGCGGATCGGGTAGTCCCAGTTCCTGAACGTGGTCCGCACCGCCGCCGGATCGGCCGCCCAGGAGCCGCCGCGCAGCACCCGGTATTCCTGGCCGAAGAACACCTCGCTGTACTCCTTGTACGGAAAAGTGCGGAAGCCGGGATAGGGCTGGAACCAGGAGGCCGTCCACTCCCAGACGTCTCCCACCATCTGCTCGGCCCCATAGGCGCCGGCCCCGGCCGGGTAGGCGCCCAGCGGCGCGGGATGGGCGGCGCGGTGCCCGAGATTCGCCCGGTCGGGACCTGGTGCGTCCTCACCCCATGGGTACCTGCGCGCCTTCCCGGCCCGAGGGTCCCAGCCGCAGGCCTTCTCCCATTCGGCCTCGGTAGGCAGCCGCTTGCCCGCCCAGCGGGCGTAGGCGTCGGCTTCATACCAGCTCACGTGCTGGACCGGCTCGTCCATCGGGACCGGCTCGGTACGCCCGAACCGGGTACGCCACCAGGCCCCGCCGTCCCTGGCCCAGAACAGCGGGGCGAAGACTCCGCTCCGCTGCCTCCACTGCCAGCCCTCCGCCGACCACCAGCGCGCGTCGTCATAACCGCCGTCCTCGATGAACGCCTGGTAGGCGCGGTTGCCCACGGGCAGCCGGTCGATCCAGTACGCGGGCAGCTCCACCCGATGGGCCGGCCGTTCGTTGTCGTAGGCCCAGGGCAGGGTGTCGGTGCCCATGAGGAAGGAGCCCGCGGGCACGAAGACCTCTTCCGGCCCCTCGCTCCGGCCCGGCGGAAGGTCACCGTCGCGCACCAGCCCGGGTTGCCCGGACAGTTGCAGGGTGGCGAGCATGGTCTCGTCGTGCTGATGCTCGTGCTGGATCACCAGGCCGAACACGAAGCCGTCGCGGTGCAGCGGGGCGGGTCCGTCCAGGTCGATCTTGTCGAGGACGTCGAGCACCCGCCCGCGTACGCCCTCGATGTAGCGGCGGGCCTCGGCCGGGCCCAGGAAGGGCAGGCTGGGGCGGTCCTTGCGCGGTGTCTTGAACGCGTCGTAGATGTCGTCGATCTCGGGCCGGAGCGGGTCGATGCCCCCGGCCTCGCGCAGCACCCAGAGTTCCTCGTAGTTGCCCACGTGCGCCAGGTCCCACACCAGTGGCGACATCAGCTCGGAGTGCTGGCGTACCAGCAGGTCGTCCTCCGCCTCCGTGTAGGTGAGTGACCGGTCGCGCACCGCGATGAGCTCAGCCGCGATACGTTCCTTGAAGTCGTTCATTCCCATCCCTCATCGCTCGGCCAGTTCGGGACATCCAGCAGGTCGGACGCCGGTGAGCGGCCCGTGCTCACGTGCCGGTCGGCGAACGCGGCCACCTCGCCGACCAGGCCGGGACCCGCGCCGCAGCGCGGCAGCGCCTCCAGCGCGGCGCGGAAGCACACCTCGGCCACCCGGCGCAGGTGCGGGTCGGCCAGCCCGCACCGCGCCGCCACCCCCCACAGCCGCCGGTACGGCTCCGCGGCGGCCATCGCGGCGTCGGCGGCGCGGTCGTCGACGATGAGGGCATGGGTCACGGCCACACAGACCGGCCAGATCGCCGGGTGCTGGGCGTCGAGATAACGGATCTCCAGCCAGCCCCGGGGCCGCACCGGTGGAAAGACCGTCGTGGCGTGGTAGGCCAGATCCTCGGCGGTGGGCCGCCGCCCGCCGTCGGCCGTCAGCCAGTCGCGGAACGTGGAGCCGTCACGGACCGGGCGATAGCTCTGCTCACCCTCTCGCACCAGCATGAGCCGGGCATCCAGCAGGTATTCGGCCCAGTCCGCGGCAGGATCGCCCGAGGCGGGCACGGGCGAGGTTCTGGTGCGGTCGAGGTGATCCCAGACGGCCTGGCGGCCCGACATCCAGCCGCACGGCCGGCCATCGCTCAGCGGCGAGTTGGCGAAGGCCGCCATCAGCACCGGGCCGAGCGCGTGCGCCCGATCCCAGCGCGCCGCCGGCCGCTCGCCCAGGTCCAGGTTGACCTGGATCGACGCGGTCGAGCACATCATGAGTTGCCCGTACGGCACGCCGAGGAACTCGGCCATCGCGTCGTATCGGGGCAGACGTAGCTGGCGGCGGGCCGGGCGTACCGGATCGAGGCCGACTCCGCCCAGCACCAGCCCTGCCGCTCGCAGGGCGGCGCGTACGGCGGCCACGTCGCCGGCCAGGCGGGCCAGCGCCTCCGGCAGCGGGCCCGCCGGGCCGGACAGTTCGAGCTGCCCGCCCGGTTCGAAGGTCACCCGGCTGCCGCCGGGCAGTTCGGGCAGGGCCCGCTCGGTCCTGGCCAGCGGGACCTGCCGGGCCGCCGCCGTACGGTCGAAGATCAGGAATTCCAGCTCCACGCCCACCCGGTCCGCGGCGGCGGGATGGAAACAGCGACGCGCGAAGTCCGCCACCTCCGAGGCGTCCCGCAGCGGCGTACTCTCGGCCGTAAGCCCGATCATCATCTCCCCTTCGCGTGGCGCATGGGTCTTGATGGTCCGCGTCCAGCGATCCGCCGCAGGCAACGGCGTCCCCATCTACAGACCCGCGAAGGGCGCAAGCGTTACAGACGGATTTTTCGGGTATCGGAGGCTGCTGACCGGCCACTAGGTCACACGGAGGGCGATGGCGTGCTCTCACGGAAGGTCTGGAGGAGGCGGCTCATCGCGATGATGGAGGGCTTTCGCACCTCATGACCGCCGCCGCTCGCGGAACGCGGACATGAGCCGGTCGCGCACGTCGGCGGGGAGTTTCTCCGGGGGCGGGTCGCCTAAGACGACGATGGTCGCGCGGAACTGTTCGAAGTAGCGGCTACATCCCTGGCAACAGGCCAGGTGCGCGTGCACGCCCTCGCGCTCGGCCGGATCGAGGGCGTCGTCAAGGTGGGCGGTGATGAGACCCACCAGCTCGTCGCATGTGAAGCGCTTCACGACGTCGACCGCCTTGTCTCCTGGATGAACCGTTTCACCTATTGTGCCGCTGCGCGGAGCGGACGGAGCTAGTCCGGCTGTCCGACGGACTCGAAATAGTCCGCGAGCCAGCCGCGCACCGCGACGCGGGCGCGATGCAGCAGGACCCGCTGGTTGGCCGCGGAGATCTTCAGGATCTCGCACACCTCGTCGGAGGTGCACCCCTCCACGTCCCGCAGGGTGATCACGATTCGCTGGCGGGGCGGCAGCCTGGCCAGGACCTCGCCGATCATGCCACGCACCTCCGAGGCCAGCGCCTCCCCCTCAGGCGTCGGCCAGGCCGCGGGCGGATCCGTCCAACCGCCCGGCGGCACCGGGTCGACGTGCCGGCCCGCGGAGTTGCCGCCGTCTTCCTCGAAAGCGCTCCACGGCAGCGTGCGCCGCTCACGGACGCCGCGCTTCTTCGCCATGTTGACCACGATGCGGAATATCCACGTCTTGACCGAGGAACGGCCCTCGAAGCCATCGATCCCGCCGACCACCGCCAGCCAGGTGTCCTGGACGACCTCTTCCGCGGAGTGGTCGGTGGACACGTAAGACCTGGCCACGCGCAACATGCCCCGGGACCAGGTGTCGAGCAGCGCCGCGAACATCGCCTCATCACCCGCGCGGAGGGCCCGGACAATGACGTCATCCGAGGGCAACCCTCCGCCCGCGAAAGACCTCACGATCGCTTTCCCTCCGGTCAGACGTCGGGACATCCATGACATCCGGCACGATCCGTGCCCTGCATCTACCCAGGCTAATCTGCCCACCACGGCGCCCCGGAGGCTGGGCGGCCTCCTGCGTATTCTCAAAAGGTGAAGTCTCCGGCGAATCGATGAGGAGCATCCCATGCGTCGGTCGGAAAGACTGCTCTACGCGGCGAACGAGGTCGATCTCCGCGTCGTGGACCTCGAACTGACCGACGGCGAGCATGTGGAGCAACCCTTCATCCGCACGCCGCGGGCCGCCGGAGCGGTGGTCGTTCATGACGGGTGCGCTCTGTTGCTGTGGCGCCACCGCCCTGTCACCGACACATGGGGGTGGGAGATCCCGCTCGGCGAGATCGCCCCGGACGAGGACCCTGAAAGGGCCGCGGCCCGTCTGGTGGAGGAGCAGACCGGCTGGCGCCCCGGGCCCCTGGTGCCGCTGATCCGGATCCGCACGGCCGAGGACGTCGCCGACAGCGACCACCTGATCTTCGTCGCCTTCCAGGCCACCTTCATCGCCGCGCCGACCGGCGACCAGACTCACGAACGGGCCGAATGGCTGCCGGTGCTGGGCATCCAGCGGCTGATCAGCGAGCAGGCCATCACGTCCGCGACCACGGCAGCGGCCCTGCTGCACCTCCTGGCCGACCTCCTGCAGGCCCGCGCGTCACATTGAGAGCGACCACGTCGTCCCTGCCGTCGTCGCCGAACTCCAGGTGGCGATGGTCACCTCCTCCGATTGATCCCCGAGATCGGGCCATGGTCGGTCACAAGAACATCTTGACATGGCTCGCAGTGAACCCCGGGCCATCCGAGCGTGGGCGCTCGATCGGGGGCTCCTCATTGCTTCGCGTGGCAGAATCCGCGAGATCTGGAACGCCTGGCGGTCCGCCCAGACTACGAAAATGTAGGCCAGAACTTGGGCGGCTTCAGCGCAGGATCGATCACCCGCAGCCGACTCGCTACCGTGGGATCGACGCCTCGCATAGTGATCAAGCGTGGTCCGCTGGATTCTTCCAGCAATGCCAGTGCGCTCGGCAATCCAGCGGCGACCGTCGCGATCGCGATGCCCATCCCGATCAGCCCAGGGTGTTTGTGCGGGTATTCGATCCGGTGGAGGCCGGATGCGGCGATCGCGGCCACTTCCCGAGGTCGCTGCATCTGACGGCCGTCATTGGTGAGAACCACGTGAAACCCCTCATCCGCAGCTCGCGGATACAGGGTCTCGTCACGTGTGCCCGACCAGCCAGGAAGATCCAGTAGATGGACGATGTCGTGGATGAGTACGAAGCTCGTCAGGACCTGGTGCAGCGGGCAGGGGACGTTCTCATCCAGCAGCAGCCTCACGCCGCTCCCTGGGGGGTTCGTAACTGTCGACGTAGTCGGCGAAGTCGGCGGCGTCCAACGCCGCGGTGGCGGACACACTCGGGTAATACTCCGCGATCCGCTCCGCCGGAACACCATCCCGCAGCAGCGCCGCAATCTCGTCGTACGGCACGCGGGTCCCTTCGATCACCGGCATCCCACCGCGGACCGCTGGGTCGACCGTGACGTGCTCCCGGGGACGTAGCAGGTCCGGAATGTGCCGTCCATCGCGGTAGAACGGCCGCAGCACCTCGACCATGTCATGGATGACGATGTTGGCCTTGCGATGCACCAGATCGGTGGCCTGACCCTGCTCGACCAAGTAGATCGTCGAGCCATCGGTCACCAGCTGGTATGCCGATAGATGCTCACGCTCCTGCAGGTCGTCGCGGAGCGTGTCCAACGCTCGACGAATCTTCTGCAAGGACGCGTCGTTGCGCAGCTTCACACAGGTGCGCAACGCGACCAGGTCTCGAAACGAGTACAGCACCGGACGCACCGGCGAGATCTCCGGCACTAGCACCGCGCCACGGCCAGAACTGGCCTTACGCCAGTGCGCGAGCTGGCGAAGCGTGACACCCGACAACGCCGCCGCCAGCTTCGGAGTGTAGGACACCCGCTTCACCTCCCTCGCTCGATTCGGCCCCCTTCATCATCGCAAACATCCCCACGATTCACTCACCATTACTCCATCATGATCGGAGAGTCGCCATGCCCGTCGCTGGTCATGTCCACAAGCGCGGCGGATGCGGGAAGCCACAAACCGGGCGCCAGCTCGGCTCACGCTGCCCCAAGCTGACCACCCGCAGTACGGCAGCTGGTACCTCGCCCTCGACATCCCGGCGGGTCTCGACGGCGCCCGCCAACACGTCCTGCAGGCCCGCGCGTCACATTAGAACAGCGCAGACCGGATACCAGCTGCAGCGTCGCTGACCTCGCAAAGGAAGGCCATTGCCATGACACAGGCCCAGATCGCCGGAGCGGCGATGACGCGGTTCGGCAAGTTCCCGGACAGTACGATCCGCTCGCTGGCCGAGGAAGCCGTGCGCGACGCGCTCTCCGACGCCGGGCTTTCCGCGGCCGACGTGCGGGCGGTGTTCTTCGCCAACGCCGCCGCCGGTGTGCTCACCGGCCGCCCCAAGGCGCAGTACCAGCGGCCGGCGACCGTGGAGGAGGTGCTGTCCAGCTGGGTGGTCTCGGAGCCGCTGACGTTGCTGATGCGCTCGCCGATCGGCGAGGGCGCCGCCGCGATCGTCGTCTGTTCCGCGGAGCGGGCGCGGCGGCTCGGGCTGCCGCCGGTGCGCGTGCGCGGCACCGTGCTCCTGTCCGGCCGAGGGGCCGGTGACCGCCGACCCCGGAGCCCCTCCCGCTTCATGCCCGGACGAGGGTGACGGCGTGACCGCGCGGGCTGGTGACCTGTTCGATGGCGGTGCGCTCCAGGAGGTGTGGGGCGGTGGGCCGGCGGTCGAAGACGATGAGGATGCCGTGGCTCAGGTCGAGGTGATCGAGGTAACCGTCGAGCTGGTGCAGGCCGTCTTCGACGGGGTCGGGCTGTCTGGGGTGATGGACCTTGAGTTCGATGGCCTCCCACTGCCAGCCGCGCTTGCCGTCGGCGTCCGTGTAGGGCCATTGGACGCAGATGTCCATGCGACCACGGCCCAGGGCGTACTCACGGTCGATCACACCGCCGCCGTTGACCACCCGGTGCAGCCAAGCCATGAAGATCAGGTGACAGGCGGCCTCGTGATAGGTCTCGCGGCTCTGCAGGATCTCGCCGTTGCGCCGCCAGAAGGTGAGGAACCCCTGCAGGACCGCGGGCATGTCGAGCCGCCCGTCCGGGGTGAGGAAGGCTGAGCGGTCGAGCAGAATGTCAGCCTCGACGTCCTGGCTGAGGACGCGCACGATGACTTCCTGATAAATCGGGTTGGCGACCTGGACCGGCGGTTTCTGGGTGACGAGGCCGAGATCGCGGGCGTAGGCGAGGTCATCGTCATAGACGTTCTCCCGCACTTCGCCGGTGAGCAGTGGCTCGATGATGCGCTGGACGCGATCCTCACGCAGCTTGGCGGCCAGGGAGTCCAGGTGGACGGCGCGGGCGACGATGAGCCGCTCGACCGCCTGGTTCATGTGCTCGTCGGTGATCGACTGACTCTCCGGGATGCGCATCTTGCGGATGATCTCGCGGGCGAGGGCGTTGACCAGCCACGGCTGCCCCTGGCTGGCGTGGAAGGCACGCTGGATCGCGTGCGCGGTGAACTCCTGGCCGGTGGCGTCGGTGTGCTGGCCGTACAGCTCGGCCACCTGCTCGAAGGTGAAGTCCGCCAGCCGCATCGACTCGGCGAGGATGTTGAACGGCGAGGGGCCGACAAGCCTTGACGAGTCGCCGCTCGAAGCTGTCTCGTAGGCGCGCACGTCACGCATCCCGCACAGCGCCACACTGTGCGGGAACGGCACCGGGAAGCTGTTGTATCCCTGGCGAAGCTGCCGGAGAACGCTGATCAACTCATCGCCATGGATCGAGTCGATCTCGTCCACGAGCAGCACGATGGGGCGCGGGCAGCGGCGAGCCCATGCGGAGAGCCCTCTGAGCAGCCGAGTCGATCCAGGCGCCTCCGGCCAGGGATCCGGCGGGAGACAATCCTCCGGAAGCCCCGTTGCCCGTGCCATGGCCGCGATCTCGGAGAGAATCCGCACCTCCGCCGGGGCGGCCTGATCGGCCCGGGTGGAGGCACTCTCGCAGGAGATGTACACCGCCGCATACTCGCCCTCGTTCCGCAATTCGGCGGCCAGGGCCTGGAGCGAGGTCGTCTTGCCGCTCTGGCGTGGCCCGCGAATGACGAAGTATTTCTCCTCGTCGATCAGCTCCCTCGCCTCGGGGATCCGGGGGATCGGGGGCAGCATGAAGTGCTTGCCCGGTCGACACGGACCCGTCGTATTAAAGGACTTCACTCTCTGTACAGTAATGGTTACCTATCTGTCGTGCGCCTCGATTGCGCGGCAGGGAAGGAACCAGCGTCGCTTTCGTGCCGTAAGCCGCAAACTGCCGCGGTGGACCCCTGTGGCCTGGGAAACTGTCGCAGGCCGCCGACACACTGTTGTCCATGGCACGCGGTCTGGGTTTGAAGAAGGTGCGCGAGTTGCTCGGCCTCGCCGTCTGGGAAGTCGAGCTCGCAGTCGAGACCAACCTGCTCCGCCGCCTGCCGGACCGCACATTCGACCCCGGCCTTCTCATAAATGATCATCCTGTCTTCGCTCATGTCCAGGAGCCTTTCACCTCAACCAAACTTGAGGTCAGTCGATCGGCAACGAGGACACGGCCGCCGTCCCGACCAGCCACCCACCCCAGAGCTGCTACCACCGCTGAAAGGACGCTCCCGGCGGCCCCGCCAGGGACCGCCGAGAGCGAACGCACCGCTACGGCGCGGTGATCCGGTAGGCGCGGATCACGCTCTGCTCCACCATGTTGCCGTGAACGTCGGCCGAGCTGGCCCGAAGCGACACGAACCCGCTGCGCAGGGGATGGTCCAGGACGACCTTGGACCCGGTGACCTTCGCCCGGCTCCAGGTCACGCCGTCGTCGTAGGACACTTCCACGACCACCTCACGCGCCGGGCCCGCCGCGCTTCCGGCCAGCCGCTGCACGGTGAACGGCACCACGAAGCGCCGCCCGGCCGGAGCGGAGTTCCGCACGTCGAGGTCCGGGGTGAACCGCACCACGGACAGCGGCAGCCGGGTCGGCGAGTTCGTGCTCTCCGACCGGAACGTCCACGTCGCCGAGTTACGCGTGGACAACACCGCAGAATCTCCCCGCTCCGCGCGGGCGACCAGCCGGTACGTTCCCCCGCCCGGCGGTACGGTGAACCGCTCCCTCAGCCGGTCGCTCTCGCCGACGAGCTCGCCATCGCGATAGAGGGATACGTGCTCGGTGGCCGGCCCGGAATCCCCGATCGAGCCGCGCCCGTCGCCGAACATCGGCAGATTCACCGCGATCACGTCGCCGGTGCGGCTCGCGGGCTCGCGCGGCTGGTCCCCTGACGGGAGTGAGGGGCCGAACACGCCACGGTTCCACAACTCCGTGGTGGCGCTGCCCGGCCGCAACCGCACGGGAGCGGACGAGAACCCGGTGCTCTGGCCGTCGGCCCCGAACTCGGCCACGGCGGCCTGCCAGCGGATGCCGTGGTCGGTGTTGACGTACTCGGTCAACGTCGACGGCGGGGTGAGCTCGTTCACGCTGGCATGCGTCAGCATGACGCCCTGGCTCGGCACGGCCTGACGGCCCACCAGCACGCGGGCGCCCGGCAGATGCTCCGCGACGTCGACACGTACGCGCGCCAGATCCTTGGGATCCACCGCCCGGTCATAGCCGGTGATCATGCGGTCCCGCTCGAACCAGGCGAGCTGGTAACTGTCCTGACCCGCCTGGTAGTGCGCGCTCACCCGGGTGAGTATGCCGTCTTCTGTCTGCTCGGGGCCGAGTTGCGCGGTGAACGCCCTGGCGAAGCTGCTTGGGTACCAGCCCCTGACGTTCAACCGGCCGGGCGTCCTGAACGAGTACGCGACGCTGCCCTCCTTCAGCACCGCGCCGGGCGTGGGCGGGCGGATCGACGTGGGTCGGCCCAGCCGGGCGTCCGCCTCGACGGTCCGCGCCCTGTCCAGGCGCAGGCGTGGCTGCACCAGCAGCGCCACGCCGTCCTCGCTCAGAATGGTGGTGTCCAGCAGGTACTCGCCCCTGGGCAGGTGGAAGGTCATCGAGCTCTCGGTCGGCCAGAACACCTGGGGTGACGGTTCCGCGTCGTCCAGCCGCCAGATCACCATCTGGTAGTCGGCCGTCGGCTTGCCCGACCGGTCGGTCTGGTTGACGGTCAGGTCGTAGCTCTCGATCTCCTTCTCCACCGCGGCGGGCGTGCGCACCACGACGCCGCCCGGTCCCTTGGCCTCGATGAAAGCGCCGAGGAAGCCGTCGGGCTCGCCGGTGCGCGTGTCCGCCGTCACCGTCGCCTCCGCCTGTCCGCCCGCGGGCACCGTCAGGGTGGCCGGGCTCACGGAGAAGGTCGTCCCCGACGTGACGCCGAGGTCGAGGGTGACCGGCGTATCACCGTGGTTGTGGTAGGTGAGCTTCCTGGTGAGCACCTCGTCGTCGGCGTGTGGCCAGCGCTGCAGGCCGAACCCCAGGCCGGGTGGGTCCGCGGTCACCGCCTGCGTGGCTGCCCGCTCGGCGTCCACGCGTCCCGCTCCCTGGGAGAACACCCCCGTCTGCGGATGGGGCTTGGCCGAGCCCATGAGCGCGGCCTTCAGCTCCGCCGCCTTCCAGCTCACGTGCGCGCCCGCCAGCAGCGCGGCCGTTCCCGCGACGTGCGGGGTCGCCATCGAGGTCCCCGACATGGCCACGTACGGCCCGCTGCCCGCGCTGTCTTTGCTCCGTGCGGCGGTGATCTCCACGCCCGGCGCGGTGATCTCCGGCTTCAGCCCGGAGTCGCCCACGCGCGGGCCCTTGCTGGAGAAGTCCGCCAGTCGGTCCGTCCTGTCCACGGCCCCCACAGCCAGGGCGGCGTCCGCGCTGGCGGGGGAGCTGACCGAACGGTCGGCCCCGTCGTTGCCCGCCGCGACCACGAACAGCGTGCCGCGGCTCTCGCTCAGTCGCTGAACGGCCTCCTCCACCGGGTCGAGACCGGGCTCGTCCGGGCCGCCCAGGCTCAGGTTGACCACCCGGGCGTCCTGGTCGGCGGCCCACTGCATCCCGGCCAGAATGGCGGAGTAGGTGCAGAAACCCGGTTCGCACACCTTGCCGTCCAGCAGTTGGGCATCCGGCGCCACTCCACGATACCTGCCGCCGGAGGACGCTCCGGTGCCCGCGATGGTGGACGCCACGTGTGTGCCGTGCCCGACCACATCCCGTTCGTCGGGCGTCTCGGTGAAGTCCGCCCGCGCGACCACCTTTCCGGCCAGGTCCGGATGGGCACTGTCGATGCCGGTGTCCAGCACCGCCACCTTGACTCCCGCGCCGGTCAGCCCCTTCGCCCAGGCCGCGGGAGCGCCGATCTGCTTGACGCTGGTGTCAAGGGACAGCTTGACGCGCGCGTCGAGCCATATCTTGCCCCCGACGTTCCGCAGGTCCTGCCAGAACCGGACGGCCTGTGCCCTGTCCTGCCGCACGGCGAAGCCGCCGACCGCGGCCAGCGCCCGCTGCCCCGCCCCGCCCCGCCCCGCAACGATCTGGGCGCGGGCGCGCCGGTAACGACGAGCGGCAGGTCCTGACGCCGGTCGTCGTAACCGGACTCGGCCAGCGCACTCACCTCGAACAGGCGCGGATCCAGGCGCCCCTGCCGCAGGAGCTCGATCGCGTCACCCGGCACGACCCGCAACCGCCCGCCGCTGCCGAAGGTGTGGAAGTCGATACCCTTCCTTCCCTCGCCCGGCGTGATCAGGGGACTTCCGTCCGGTGCGAGGACCACCCGGTCGCCGGTGATCAGGGTGACACTGCGGGCGTTCCCCGCCACCCCGGCGCTCGCGTGGGCGGCGGGTAACACGATGATGGACGCGGCGACCAGCAGGAACGCACCCGCCGCTCTCGTCGTCGTCTTTCGCACTCCGTCTTCTCCCTTTTCGAATCCGTTGGCGATGATCACTCGCTATAACCAAACGCTTGGGACGTCGTTCCAGGTTGCCTGGGCGCCAGTGATTTCCAGGTGACGGTGATGGGCGGGTGAGGTCCGATTCCCACTGTCCGGCCGAATACGTCGACCTGAGCGAACGTATCTCCGAGCCAGATCTTCCGACCTGACGAGCACACCTATGACGCCGAACGGATGGGGCCGGCTACGCGCCAGCAGCGGCGAGTGGATGATCTACGCCAACGGCGCGCCTCGGTCTATCCAGAGACAGGCGGAGGTTCTCCAAGAACCGAGAAACCCCAGCTCAGCGTGCCGAGCTGGGGTTTCTGCGCAGTGCGCCGTCAGGGACTCGAACCCCGGACCCGCTGATTAAGAGTCAGCTGCTCTAACCAACTGAGCTAACGGCGCTTGCAGAGAGGAATATACCGGCACTCCGCATCCTGGTCGAATCGGTATCACCTGCCCGCCAGCCGCTAGAATAAAGTTCGGCATTCAGACAGGAGCATCGATGTTCGACTCGCCCGCCGCCGTGACCGAGCGGCTCGCCGCCGTTGACTATCTCTCCGACGACGCCATCTCCACCTCGGTGTTCCTCGCCGCCGCCCTCGGCAAGCCGCTGCTGGTCGAAGGCCCCGCGGGGGTGGGCAAGACACAGCTGGCCAAGGCCGTGGCGCTGGCCACCGGCTCCGAGCTGATCAGGTTGCAGTGCTACGAGGGGCTCGACGAGGCCAGGGCCCTGTACGAGTGGAACTACAAGAAGCAGCTCCTGCGCATCCAGGCCACCAGCGCCGATGACGACATCTTCAGCGAGGAGTTCCTGCTGGAGCGGCCGCTGCTCAAGGCGATCCGGGCCGGGGTGCCGACCGTGCTGCTCATCGACGAGACGGACAAGGCGGATGTGGAGGTCGAGGGGCTGCTGCTGGAGCTCCTGTCGGACTTTCAGGTGACGATCCCCGAGCTGGGCACCATCAGCGCGGTGCGCAAGCCGTACGTCGTGCTGACCTCCAACGCGACCCGCGAGCTGTCCGAGGCGCTCAAGCGGCGCTGTCTCTACCTGCACATCGAGTACCCGACGCCGGAACGCGAGCGCGACATCGTGCTCAGCCAGGTGCCGACGATCCGCGCGGACCTGGCCGAGCAACTGGCCAGGACCGTCGCCACGCTGCGGTCCCTGGAGCTGAAGAAGGCGCCGTCGGTGGCGGAGACGGTCGACTGGGCGAACACCCTGCTCGCCCTGGGGCGCGACGAGCTGGACGAGGCGACGGTGGCGGGCACGCTGGGCGTGGTGCTCAAGCACGCCTCCGACCACGCTCGCGCGGTCAAGGAGCTCGGGCTGCCCTCATGAGTGACACGTCGCTGGTCGACAGGCATGTCGGGTTCGTGCACGCGCTGCGGGAGGCGGGGCTGCCCGTGTCGCTGGCCGAAGGGCTCGACGCGGTGCGGGCGCTGCGGGTGATCGACCTGACCGAGCGCGAGTCGCTGCGCGCCGCCTACGCGGCGACGCTGGTCAAGAAGCCGGGGTACCGGCCCGGGTTCGACATGCTGTTCGACCTGTGGTTCCCGTCCTCGACGACCGGCCTTTACCAAGTAAGCACGATAAATGAGGACACGGCCGAGGTCAGCGAACTGCGCGAGCGCCTGGCCCGGCTGCTCACCGGTGGCAGTGAGGCCGAGATGCGGGAGTTCGCCAGGGCCATGGTCGGGCGGTTCGGCCGGCAGCCGGCGGGTCCCGGCCGCCAGAACTGGTTCTCCTACAGCGTCATGCGCGCGCTGTCCCCCGAGACGCTGATGGCGCGGATCCTCCAGGAGGTCCTGGCCGGTCAGGAGCGCGGCGGGCTAGCCGAGAAGACCGCGCGGCAGCGGGTGAACACCGGCATCAAGCGCTTCGAGGACGCGGTCGCCACCGACGTGCGCCGCCGCATCGCCGAGGACTCCGGCGTCGAGCGCATCGCCCGCTCGGCCGTCCGCCCCCCGCTCGACCAGCTCGACTTCCTCCGCATCACCAAGGCGGACCTGGCCAGGCTGCGGCGAGAGGTCTACCCGCTGGCCAGGCGCCTGGCGGCCAGGCTGACGATCAAGCATCGGAAGGGCAAGCGCGGCCGTCTCGACTTCCGCCGCACCATGCGGGCCTCGCTGCAGAGCGGCGGCGTCCCGCTGACCACGCATTTCAAGCCGCCCCGGCCGCACAAGCCCGAGCTGGTGATCCTCTGCGACACCAGCGACTCGGTCTCGTCGTTCGCGCACTTCACGCTGCTGCTCACGTACGCGCTGAGGGAGCAGTTCACCAAGGTACGGGCGTTCGGGTTCGTGGACACGGTCGACGAGATCACCCGCTTCTTCGTCCCCGGCGCGGACGTGGTGGAGGCGATGACCCGGCTGGCCAACGAGGCGGACATGGTGCGCTTCGGGCGGACGAACTACGGCCATTCCTTCGAGCGGTTCGCCGAGCGCTACGGCGACGCGATCGGCTCCAAGACGTCGCTGCTGATCCTCGGCGACGCCCGTTCCAACTACCAGCCGGCCGCCGTCGACACCCTGCGCGCCCTGGCGGCCAAGGCCCGGCACGCCTACTGGCTGAACCCGGAGCCCCGGCAGCAGTGGGACACGGGCGACTCCATCGCCACCGACTACGACGCGGTCGTGCCGATGTACGAGTGCCGCAACGTCGCGCAGCTCACCGCGTTCATCCAGGATCTCGCTTAGGAGCTCGCCGGGTCAGGCGCGCTGGAGCTCCCGAGCGGCGGTGCGGGTGAGCAGCTCGATCTGCTGCTCGTCGAGCACCTCTCCGGCGGTCGCCTTGATGCGCTTGGCCGCCAGGCTCGGCTTGAGCAGCGTGAGGCCCTCGGCGGTGACCTGGCCGCCGCGCGGCAGCAGGCCGCAGTGCACGGCGAGCAGCGGGGTGATCGTCACCGGGATCCCGGTCTCGCGGGTCAGCAACTCGGCGAAGGCGTTGGACGTCTCGACCAGGGACTTGGCCACCTTGCTGCCGTACTTCTCGCCGAAGAAGAGCCGCTCGCAGTAGGTGGCGATCTCGGTGTCGGGGCTCCACGACTCGTTGTCGATGACCCACACACCGCCGGGGCCGATCACGAGGTGGTCGATGGACGCCTGGTCCCTGATGGCCCGGCCGTCGAGGACGCTGTAGCCGTGCTTGCCGAGCGAGCGGCGGAGCATCCGGGCGGTGATCACCTCGCCGCGCCGCCGGCCCCGCCAGACCGCGGTCAGGCGGAAGGAGCGCCAGGCGACATACCAGTCGATGCCGGCTACGAGGCCCGCGAACGCGACGCCGTAGAAGGCGGTGAGCCCCAGGTCGAAGCGGAGCGCCAGGCCGATGCCCGCCGCGAAGCCAACGGCCGCCTTGATCATTCTTGATCGCTTGCGGTTGTTGGCGTCCTCGCGCCAGAACTTCTCGTAGTACCACTGAGGCGAGGCCCCAGTGAACTTCTCGTCCTGCTGCACGTAGATAGAGCCACCAGGCACGGCAAACTCCCCCAATGAGTCGCTGCAACCATCAGGATCTGCCACGCCGAAGATCCTCGCCGTGTTCATTAATACCCCATCCGACCCCACCAGAAGCAAGGGGACCCTAAGGTGACGGAAATAGCACCTGTCGGAACGTCATCAACCGACCAGTCGGTATGCTGTGGCATGTGAAGGACGAACCGGTACGCAGGAGGCTGCTGGGCGAAGCGACCCGGCTTTTCGCGGAGCGGGGCTTTGAGGGCGCCTCCGTGCAGGAGATCGTACTGGCCGCCGGCGTCACCAAAGGCGCCATGTACCACTATTTCGACTCCAAGGATGATCTGCTGCATGAGATCTACGGCCGCGTGCTGCGCATGCAGATGGAGCGCCTGACCGAGATCGCCGACGGCCCCGGCACGGTCGCCGAGCGGCTGCACGCGGCGGCGGCCGACGTCATCGAGACCACCACCGCGAACCTCGACGACTCCAAGATCTTCTTCCGTTCGATGCACCTGCTCGCGCCAGAGACCCGCAAGACCGTACGGGCCGAGCGCCGCCGCTACCACGAGCGCTTCCGCGACCTGGTGATCGAGGGCCAGCGCGAGGGGGTGTTCAGCGAACGCGTCCCGGCCGAGCTCGTCGTCGACTACTTCTTCGGCTCGGTGCACCACCTGGGCACCTGGTACCACACGAACGGACCGCTGACCGGCGCCCAGGTGGGCAAGCACTTCGCCGACCTACTGCTGACCTCTCTCGGGGTGACCTCCCTCGGGGCCGGGCACGTCGGCGAGTGAGGCCAGCGCCTCCCGGTGGTCTCCGGGTGTGCCGAGCGCCGTCTCGCAGGCTTTGGCGCGCTTGAGGTAGAGATGCAGGGGGTGCTCCCACGTCATCCCGATCCCGCCATGCAACTGCAGGGCCTCTTCGGCCGCGTGTACGGCGACACCCGCGTTCCACGCCTGGGCCACGGCGACCGTCACGGCCGAGTCGTCACCGGCGGCGGCACGGGCGGCGGCCCTCGCCCTGACCACGTCGAGCCAGAGATCCGCCAGCCGGTGCTTGATGGCCTGGAACGAGCCGACCGGGCGGGCGAACTGGTGCCGCTCCTTCACGTACGCGAGCGTCGTGTCCAGACACCACTCCGCCACCCCGAGCTGCTCGGAGGCGAGCAGACCCGCACCGAACCGCAGCACTTCGGCCGGATCGCACGGCCCCAGCAACCGCGCGGGCGCCCCCGAGAACCGGACCGTGGCGACCGGACGGGTCAGATCCAGCGACGACACGACCTCGACGGCGGCGTCCGCGGCCTCGACCGCGTACAGCTCCCCGCCGACCGGCACCAGCAGCACGTCGGCCACCTCCGCCCCCGCGACCGCGGACACGGTCCCGGACAGCGTCCCGCCCGCCAGATTCACCGACGAACCCCGCCACGGCCGGTACGGCGAGGCGGCGAACGACACCACCAGGGCCGCGGTCGTCCGGCCCTCGGCCAGCTCGCCCAGCAGGTCGGCCGAGCCCGTCGCCAGCAGCGCGTGGGTGGCCAGGACGGCACTGGTGAAGAACGGGACCGGCGTGACGCCCCGGCCGAGCTCCTCCAGCACGACACCGGCCTCGCGGGCCGAGGCGCCCGCGCCTCCGTACTGCTCGGGAATGAGCAGGCCCGCCACGCCGATCTCCCCGGCGAGCGTCTTCCACAGGTCGAGGTCGTAGGGGTCGGACTCCACCCGCTTGAGCACCGCGGCGGGCGGGCAGCGGTCGGCGAGCAGGCCGCGCACGGCGGCGCGCAGCTCCTCCTCGACCTCCGAGTACAGCAGGGTCATCGGGGCAGGTCCTTCCAAGGGACGTCCTTGTCGACGCGGGGTTCGGAGGGCAGGCCGAGCACCCGTTCGGAGATGATGTTGCGCAGGATCTCCGAGGTGCCGCCCTCGATCGAGTTGCCCTTGGCGCGCAGGTAGCGGTAGCCGGCGCCACGCCCGTAGAAGTCGACGTCCTCCGAGCGGCGGAAGGTCCAGTCGTCGTAGCCGAGGTCGCGCTTGAGCTCGACGTCGAGGCCCGACAGCGCCTGGTTCAGCTTGGCGAACGACAGCTTCATGCCCGACCCCTCCGGCCCGGGTTGCCCCGCGACGAGCTGCTCGCGCAGCCGTACCCCGGAAAGGCGGGTCACCTCCGACTCCACCCACAGCGACAGCAGCCGCTGGTGCAGGTCGTGCGTGCGCAGCTCGGGGTGCTCGCGCCAGGTGTCGAGCACGGGGCCGATCATGCCGCCGCCGCGCCGTACGGGGGCGCCGCCGATCGCGACGCGCTCGTTCATCAGCGTGGTCTGGGCGACGCGCCAGCCGTCGCCGACCTCACCGAGCCGCAGGTCGTCGGAGAGCCGCACGCCGGTGAGGAACACCTCGTTGAACTCGGCCTCCCCGGTGATCTGCCGCAGCGGGCGCACCTCGACGCCCGGCGCGTGCATGTCGCAGATGAAGTACGTCATGCCGCGGTGCTTGGGCACGTCCGGGTCGGTACGGGTGACGAGGATCGCCCACCGGGAGTGGTGCGCGCCGGACGTCCATACCTTCTGGCCGTCGACGACCCATTCGTCGCCGTCCCTGACCGCCCTCGTGGCCAGCGTCGCCAGGTCGGACCCCGCGCCCGGCTCGCTGAAGAGCTGGCACCAGATCTCCTCGCCCGTCCACAGCGGCTGCAGGAAGCGGCGCCGCTGCTCGTCCGTGCCGAACGCCAGGATCGTCGGCGCCGCCATGCCCAGGCCGATGCCCTGCACGCCGGTGTTGAGCTGCGGCGTGCCGGCCAGCTCCCGCTCGACGACCTGCTGCAGCTCCCGCGAGACGCCCAGCCCGCCGAGCCCCTCGGGGAACCACACCCACGCCAGCCCGGCGTCGAACCTGGCCCGCAGGAACTCCAGCCGGTTCTCTGGGTCGTTCGCGCCGCGGAAGGCGGCTATGCGGTGCTTGATGTCCGCCTCGTTCACATGTACCTCTTCAGTTCGCGGTAGGCGAGTGAGCGCTTGTGCACCTCGTCGGGACCGTCGGCCAGGCGCAGCGATCTGGCTCCCGCCCAGAGCGCCGCCAGGGGGAAGTCCTGCGAGACCCCGCCCGCGCCGTGTACCTGGATGGCCTTGTCCAGGATCCATTCCACGGTGATCGGGGTGGAGATCTTGATGGCCTGGATCTCGGTGTGGGCGCCCTGGTTGCCGGCGGTGTCCATGAGCCAGGCCGTCTTGAGGACGAGCAGCCGCAGTTGCTCGATCCGGATGCGGGACTCGGCGATCCACTCCTGGATGACGCCCTGCTGCGCGACGGGCTTGCCGAACGTCGTACGCTCCAGCGCGCGGCGGCACATCAGCTCGACGGCGCGCTCGGCCATGCCGATCAGCCGCATGCAGTGGTGGATGCGGCCCGGCCCTAGCCTGGCCTGGGCGATCGCGAAGCCGCCGCCCTCCTCGCCGATCAGGTTGTCGACCGGCACCCGTACGTCCTCGAACACGATCTCGGCGTGGCCGCCGTGGTCGGCGTCGCTGTAGCCGAACACGTGCATGCCGCGCTTGATCTGCATACCGGGCGTGTCACGCGGCACCAGCACCATGCTCTGCTGGCGGTGCTTCGGCGCGTCGGGGTTGGTCTTGCCCATGAGGATGAAGATCTTGCAGTCGGGGTTCATCGCACCGGAGATGAACCACTTGCGGCCGTTGATGACGTACTCGTTGCCGTCGCGGGCGATGGAGGTGGCGATGTTCGTCGCGTCGGAGGAGGCCACGTCGGGCTCGGTCATCGCGAACGCCGAGCGGATCTCCCCGTCGAGCAGCGGCTGCAGCCACTCCTTGCGCTGCCACTCGTTGCCGAACATGGAGAGGACCTCCATGTTGCCGGTGTCCGGCGCGGCGCAGTTGGTGGCCACGGGCGCGAGGCTCGGGCTGCGGCCCATGATCTCCGCCAGCGGCGCGTACTGCAGGTTCGTCAGCCCCGCGCCGTGGTCTCCCGGCAGGAACAGGTTCCACAGGCCGCGCTTTCTGGCCTCGTCCTTCAGGTCGGCGACCAGGGGCGGCGAACTCCATCCGCTGGTCGCCGCCTGCTCCTCGAAGGCGGCCTCGGCCGGGTAGACGCATTCGTCCATGAAGCGCAGCAGGCGCTCGCGCAGGTCCTCGGTGACGGTGTCGAAGGCGAAGTCCATACCCGTGACCCTACCGACCGGCCGGTATGAGTGTCGACAGGTGGTCGCCGGTAAAACCGGTCAGGTGGCCATAAGGGTCGTCCGATTCCTGTTTTAGGGTGACCGCCATGACCGCGAACCTGCCCTCTCCTGTGGTGCTCGAGAACGACGTCGTCCGCCTTGAGCCGCTCACCATGGAGCACATCCCCGACCTGTTCCGCGCCGGAGGCGGGGACGAGGAGGTCTGGCGCTGGCTGCCCGTCCCGCCGCCACGTGCCGAGCCGGAGCTGGCGGAGATCGCCCACGGCCTCCTCACGGACGGCAAGCACGTCCCTTTCGCGGTCGTGCACAGGTCGTCGGGGCGGGCCGTCGGCTGGACGACGTACAGCGACGTGCCCGGGTTCGAGAAGAGTGTCGAGATCGGCTGGACCTGGTACGGCCGGGCGGTCTGGCGTACGGCGGTCAACACCTCCTGCAAGCTGTTGCTTATCGACCACGCCTTCGACAAGCTGGGCTACAACCGCGTCATGCTCAAGACCGACGTGCTGAACGAGCGGTCGCAGAACGCCATCAAGCGCATCGGTGGGGTGCATGAGGGCACACTGCGGCGCCAGCGCAGGAGGCCGGACGGCACCTGGCGCGACACGGTCTATTTCGGCATCCTCGAAGAGGAGTGGCCAGACCACCGAGCTCGCCTGAATCGTTAGCCGAAAGGGCCGCATGACTGACCGGCTGGGGGGCTACTGGTTAGGCTCCCGGCTCGGCGGCGCCGTCCATGACGCTTATGACGAGTCGGGCACTCGGTATGCGCTCACCCTCCTCCCTTCTCGGCCTCCGCACCAGGTCAAGGCGGCCATGCAGGTGCGGGCGCGGTCTGTCGCGCGGGTGGTGGACGCCTGTCTCGACGGGGATGTGCCGTATCTGGTCAGCGAGTACGTCCCCGGGCCGACGCTGGGGGAGGTGGTCGGGCGGCGCGGGCCGTACGAAGGGGACGACCTGTACCGGCTGGCGGCGGCCACGGCTACCGCGCTGGCGGCGATCCATGAGGCTGGGACGGTGCACGGGGGGCTCACGCCGGACCGGGTCGTGCTGGGGGCTGAGGGGCCGCGGCTGGTCGGGCTCGGCCTCGGGGGTGATGGAAGCGGGGCGCCGGGGGATGTGCGGGACTGGGGCAGGCTGCTGGTGTTCGCGGCTTATGGCCCCTCCGGCGCGTTACCGCCCGACGGGCAGGACCGATTACCCGACCAGGCGCCCGTGGCGGACCGGTCGCGGGACCAGGCGCCCTTGGCGGACCAGCCGCGGGACCAGGCGCCCGTGGCGGACCGGTCGCGGGACGAGCCGCCTCGGTCCCCTGTTCGGGGGCGACCGGTTGATCAGTCCGGTCGGCTGCTCGATCGGCTTGATCGGCCGCTTCGGGAGCTCGTGCTGGCGGCGCTCCGCCGGGACCCGGACCGGCGGCCGAGGGCGCATCAGCTGCTGCTGTCCCTGCTCGACGTGCCGCAGTCCCAGCAGGGGCGTCTGCTTCCGCCGGAGCCTGTGGACGACCCGCCGCTGGGCACGCGGGCGGAGAGCCTCTATCTCCAGCTCGGCCGGGCGGACCAGGACCTGGTGCCGGAGGTGTTCCTGCGCCTGGTCGGAATGGCCCCCGACGGCACCGACACCCGCCGCCGCGCCACCCGTACCGAACTGGTCACCGGCCGCCCTCCGGAACAGGCCGCCCTGGACCACGTCCTCAAGGCGTACACCGAAGCGGGCCTGATCACCCAGACCCACGACCCGAACTCCCCCACCGCACCGAACCACCGCCCCAGCGCACCCACCCTCCACCCGACCCTGTCCGCGCCTGCCCCGCACCCGAGCCTGACCGCACCCGCCCCGCACCCGAGCCTGGCCGCGCAGAACTCATCCGGCCCCCACCCGACCTCCATCGCGCCTGGCCACGGCCCGAACTCCTCCGGCCCTCGCCAGACACCCGCGCCAGAGCCGACCGACCAGAGCGGCCCTCCCGGAGACGGCGTGATCATCGCCCATGCGGCGCTCCTGCGGGCCTGGCCGCGCCTGCACGAGTGGCTCGACGCCGAACGCGACGGTCTCGCCGTACACCGGGACCTGACCAGGGCCGCGCGGCGGTGGGAGACGGGCGGGCGGCGGGAGGCCGACCTGTTCCAGGAGGACGAGCTGGACAGGGCGCTGGCGTGGGCGGCGAGCGGGCGGCGGCGGGTGACGCTGAGCGCCGCGGAGCAGGCGTTCCTGGACGGCGGACGCGCACTGGTGCGCGGCCGGGCTCGCGGCCGGCGCCGGGCCATGGCGGTCCTGGCCTCGGTGACACTCGTCGCGGTCTTGGCGGCGATCGTCGTCGCCGTCTGGCAGAACGGCACGGCCGACGGGAAGCTCGACCAGGCCATGGCCAGGGTGGCGGCGTCCAGGGCGCGGGCGCTGCGGGCGGCCGACCCCGTGACGGCGCGCAGGCTGAGCCTGGCCGCGTGGCGCCTGGCCCCGGTCGCGGAGGCCCGTGCCGCGCTGGCGGACTCGGCGGCCGATCCGGCGGTGGACGTGTTCGCCGCCCCGGACGGCGGCGCCCGCTCGCTCGACGCCCTCAGCGACGACGGCACCCGGCTGGCCGCGCTGACCGACGGGACACTCCGGGTGTACGACACCCTTTCCGGCAGGCAACTGGCCACGACCGCCGGTCCCGCCCAGAGCGTACGGGCGATGGCCTGGTCCCCCGACGGCCGGACGCTGGCGCTCGTCGGCGTCGACCGGTCGTACCTGTGGAACACGGCCTCGGGCGCAGGCGTGGGACCGCCCTTCGGCCGAGGGCTGGGCGCGCCGGGGCAGCAGTCGGCCTGGTTCAGTCCGGGGGGCGGGCTGCTGTTCGCCGCGGCCCGCCAGTCGGGCGAGCGCTGGGCCTGGAACCTGCGGACCGGCCGAGCCGCGTTCGTCGGCCAATATGTGGTGGTGGGGCCGCGTGACAGGGTGGCGCTGGTGTTCGCGGGGACGCGTTCGGAGGTCGTACGCCTGTCCACGGGCGCCCGCACCCCGGCGCCGTGGCTGGACAGGATGCCGTGGGAGTACGCGGTGTTCAGTCCCGAGGGTGAGCGGGTGGCGATCGCCGAGGAGACCGGGGTGCAGATCTACGCACTGAACGGCGTACCCGTGCTCCCCGCGCGGCTCCGGCCGTCGCCCGGCCACCTCCGCTTCAGCACCGACGGTCAACTGCTGGCCAGCACGGACAGCGACCGCGTTCGGGTCTGGCGCGTCGCGGACGGCACCCGTCTCACGGACCGCCAGGTGCCCGCCACCGGCACCGACCGCCCCGCCCAGGCCGCCCTCGCCCCGGACGGGCGCTGGCTCCGCGTACTGGCCGACCACGGCACGGTCCTCACCATCGACCTCGCCCACGCGACACCACCACCCGACCCGGCCCGCTCGGCGGCGTCGATCTGCGGCCGGTACGGCGGGCTCTCACAGCCGGACTGGAACCAGTACCTGTCCGAGGTGCCTTATCGACCGGCGTGCTGAGCATGCGGGTCCCGCGAAGCGCGCTCAGACGCCCGACCCCAGCATCCCCCGCAGGAGTTCCCGTACGGCCTCCCGCAGATCGTCGAGGGAGGGCGCTTCACCTGCCCCCGCGATGGAGTCGAACATGATGCCCTCGCCGAACGCCACCAACTGCCGCCCATGCCGCACCGGATCCGGCGACCCGAGCGCGGTCAGCAACCCGACGACGGGATCACGGAAGCGCCGCCCCGCCTCGTCGTAGATCTTGCGCAACTCCGGCCGCCGGGTCGCCTCCAGCGCCAGCTCGTACCGGGCCAGAGTGCGCCTACGATCGGCAAGCTGAACGTGCAGCGCCTCAGCCACCAGCCCCGGCAAATCGGACTCCAGAATCGCTTCAGCCGCCCCGTCAGACGGACCAGTCCCCCGGAACGCTTCAGCCGCCCCGTCAGACGGACCAGTCCCCCGGAACGCGTCGGCCGGCCAGGCCGGGGTGGTCGAGCCCTGGAATCGGTAGGCCGAGGCCAAGGCCTGTTCCTCCAGATCCGTGAGGCGGGAAAGCGTCAGTTCCAGGAGTGCCGCGCGGGTGCGGGCCAGGTTGGAGGTCGATCCGGGTGGGAGGCCGGCGGCCTCGTCGACGGCTCGGTGGGTGAGCCCGCGCATGCCACGCTCCGCCAGCAGGGTGATCGCCGTGTCCGCGACGGTCTCAGAGCGCTTCACGAACATCAAGACTACACCGGTAGTGGGGGCGAACTACAGGCGTAGTAAGGTGAAACTACAGGCGTAGTTGGGGAGGTAGGCATGGCCAGAGCTGTGGTGATCGGTGGCGGCATCGGCGGGCTGACGGCGGGGATCGCGTTACGTCGCAAGGGCTGGGACGTGATCGTGCTCGAACGCGCGCCCAAGCTGGAGCCTGTCGGGTCGGGCGTGGCCGTCGCCGCCAACGCGTTGAAGGCACTCGACGTGATCGGCCTGGGCGACCGCGTGCGCAAGCTGTCCAGGATTCAGGGTCAGGTGGGTGTACGGCATCAGAACGGGCGCTGGCTGACACACACCACCGAGGACAAGGCCCAGAAGCTGTACGGCGACTCGGTCGTCATCCTGCTCCGCGCCGACCTCGTGGATGTGCTCGTGGAGGGTCTGGGCCACGAGCAGCTGCGCTTGAACACCACCGTCACCGGCGTGGACGCCGACAGGGGCGTCGTCCGTACTGGCGATGGCGACATGGAGGCCGATCTGATCGTGGCGGCCGACGGCATCCACTCGGCGACGCGCACCGCGCTGTTCCCCGAGCACCCCGGTCCCGTGTACTCGGGGGTCACCGCCTGGCGGGGGCTGGCGCCCGCGCTCGATCGGGAGATCCAGAGCACGGAGACGTGGGGCAAGGGGCTTTTGTTCGGGGCTCATCAGTTGACCGGCGAACTCGTCTACTACTACGCGACCGACCTGTCGCCCGCCGGAGCCGTACACGCGGACGAGCGGGAGGAGCTGTTGCGCAGGTTCGACGGCTGGCACGATCCGATCCCCGCGTTGATCCGCGCGTCGGACAACGCGCGGATCCTCCGCAACGACCTCTACTACTTCGACACCCCGCTGCCCGCCATGCACCGAGGCCGGGTGGCGCTCATCGGGGACGCGGCCCACCCCATGACCCCGAACCTCGGCCAGGGCGCCTGCCAGGCCATCGAGGACGCCATCATCCTCGCCCTCGCCGCCGACGGGGAGCTCACGGTCGGAGGCGAGTTCCGGGCCCGAGGCGATCTCAACGCCGGTGCGGCTTCCCCAGTTGGCAGTCCCCTGGATGGGGATCTCACAGGCGGGGACCGGTCAGGCGAGGGACCGGTAGCCGGAGGTTCGGCAGGTGAGGGTCCGGTGGTCAGGGGGCCGGCAACTGCGTGGCTGACAGGTGGGCGCGTCGACGTGAGAGACGGGCTTGCTGCCTATACGGCGGCGCGGCTGGAGCGGACCGCCGGCATAGTGCGTATGGCGATGACCGTCTGCAAGGTGACCAAGCTGCGCAACCCAGTGGCCGTCGGGCTGCGGAATGTGGGGGTGGCGGTGGCTTCGCGGCTCACACCAGATCTGATGTTGCGGTCAATGAACGAGATTCTCGGGTGGCGTCCACCGGCACAGGATGGGAGTGATCAGGGGACAACCGGCTGAGTGTGATCGTGCCGCCGATGGTGAGCGCGGCCGCCAGCACGGCGGGGATCGCGGTGGAGGGGTTGGTCGGGAGGGGTTCGCCGAGGAGGATGGCGCCCGCGAGTACCGAGGTGATCGGGTCCACGACCTGCACGCCCGCGTACGCGACGCCGAAGTAGCCCACCGCGTACGAGCGTTGCAGCAGCACGACCGCGCAGACCAGCAACACGGGCACGGCGAGTGTGAACCAGTGCAACAGCCTGCCCCAGTCCCCCTGCATGCCACCCCCGACCGCCCGGACGAACGTCGACACGCTCGCGGTCACGGCGCCGGCTCCCACGGACAGGACGAGGGCCTTGCCGGGTCCGCGCAGCCTGTTGGCGATCAGTTCGGCGGCGAGGACGATCACGCCGATCACGGCGATGAACCCGATCGCGGCCCCGTCGCCGAGTTTCGGCGTCACGTTGTGCGCCGGGAGCAGCACCATGAGCCAGAGCAACCCGACGGCCACCGCGATGGAGCCAAATATTTCCGCTTTGTACGGGCGGCGGCCGTACATCAGCGCGGCCAGCGGCACGGCGAACACCAGAGTGGCCACACTGATCGGCTGCACGGCGACCAGCGGCGCCAGGCTCAGCGCCACGGCGTGCAGGCACGCGCCGGTGAAGCCGATGATGCCACCGATCCACCAGCGAGGGCGCCTCACCAGTCTGAGGGAGGCGCCCTCCGCTACGGCCTCGAACTGTTGCAGCGCCGCACCGAACGCGTATCCGAGTGCCCCCGCCAGCGCGATCACGAGGCCGACCCAGGTCATCGTCGCCCACGCAGGGACATGGATCCTTCCAAGAGCATTGCACCAGCTTATGAGGCCAGCTAAGTGCTGCAATCATCCTTTAGGCCAAACATCCCTCTCATAACGGACGTACCTGCCGTACCGGCACGGTCTTCCGCATGAAGGAACATCCAGCTACGCCCGCCCCTTCCACGCCAGGGCGGGCACCTGACGGGGGACAAGTCAGGACTGCTCAGGACAGACGCAGAACACGTGCCCCTCCGGATCCTGCAGCACGATCCACCCGACCTTCTCCTCGGTCACCCCGGGCTGGAACGCGGGTTTCGTGGCCCCCAGCGCAATGTACTGCTCCACGGCCCGCTCCACATCCGGCACCCGGAAGTCGAGATGGAACTGCTTGTCCGCGCTGGGCCACTCCACCGGCTTGCGGTCGGGGACACGGCCGAAGTAGATGTTCGTCGTCCCGTCGCCCACCGCGGCGTACTCGTCCTCCGAATACTGGACGTCCAGCCCGGTCACCTGGTGCCAGAACTCGGCCATCTTCTTGGGCTCCGCGCAGTCGATGGTGACGGCCAGGAGCTTCGCTGTTGTTGTCATGGTTCGAGAGTGGCAGGCATACCTGCCACCCTCTGTCAGGTACGGCTAGCCGCGACGTGTGGCGGATGTCACCCGCTTGAGGATCCTGTCCCACTCCGTGCCGAACGGGTTGTCCTGCACCAGATAAGTCCAGGTCGCGGTGGGGCGCTTGAGGTCGGGCTCCGGCGCCTCGAACGACTCCATCGAGCGGCGTTCGACCTCCGCCAGCAGCGCCTTGTACTCCGCCACGGCCTCCCGGTGGAACTCGTCGATCGGGCTCATCCGGCCGAGCGCCCGCAGGTGGATGCCTTCGCGCAGGTCGGTCAGGAACGCCAGGTGCTCGGTCCAGCAGCGGTCGATCGCGTGCAGCACGATCTGCCTGGCCGTCTCGTCGCGGGTGTCCTCCGGCAGCGCATCCCAGCGTTCGGGGTCGGCCTCGGCCAGCGCCTTGGCCGCCGAGTCGCTGTGCAGGACCTTGTCGCGCCACTCCAGGATGAGCTCGCGCTGGTGCTCCAGCAGGCGGGTGTAGCGCCAGGTGTTGCGGTGGATCTCCAGGTTCACGCCCTCGGCGACCCGCTGGGCGTGGCCCACGAGGTAGGCGCCGCGGCGGTGGCGTACCAGGCCGTCGGCGTCGGCCGCGGGCGGCCGCTCCTCGGGGACGAACTGGGTGATGAGGTCATCCCGCATGCTGACCAAGAACACCGAACCGCCGGGATCGCCCTGACGGCCCGCGCGCCCGCGCAACTGGTCGTCGAGGCGGCTGCTCGCGTGGCGGCCCGAGCCGATCACGTACAGGCCACCCAGTTCGGCGACGCCCTCGCCGAGGCGGATGTCGGTGCCGCGGCCGGCCATCTGCGTGGAGACGGTGATGGCGGCGCGCTCGCCGGCCTTGGCGATGATCGCGGCCTCTTCCGCGTCGTTCTTGGCGTTGAGTACGACGGGCTCCATGCCGCGCCGCTGCAGGAGCTTGGCCAGGTTCTCCGACTCGGCCACGTCGAGCGTGCCGATGAGGATGGGCCGGCCGGTGGCGTGCGCCTCCTGGATCTCCTCGACCAGCGCCGCGTCCTTGTCCGGAACGGTCGGATAGATACGGTCCGGCGCGTCCTTCCGGACACACGGCCGGTTGGGCGGGATCACCGCGACCTTGAGCCCGTAGAACTCGCCGAGCTGCTCGCTGACCGCGACCGCCGTGCCGGTCATGCCGGAAATCTGCGGATAACGCTTGATCAAGCCCTGGACGGTGATCGAGTCGAGGATCTCGCCCTTCTCGCTGGGCGGCAGCGTCTCCTTGGCCTCCACGGCCGCCTGCAGGCCGTCGGGCCAGCGCTGGAGTACGGCCACCCGGCCGCGCGACGGGTTGATGAGCTGGACCTTGCCGTCGCGCACGATGTAGTCCACGTCGCGGGTGAGCAGGGCGTGGGCGTGCAGGGCCAGGTTCAGCTCGATCAGGGTGCCGGGCTCGTTCTCGTCGTACAGCTCGACGTCCAGCATGCCCTCGACGCTGTCGGCGCCCTTGGTCGTCAGGTAGACGTTGCGCGCCTGGTCGTCGATCTCGTAGTGATAGCCCCGGATCAGCTGCCTGACCAGCGCCGCCATCTCGGGCACCGCGCTGCCCTCGTCGGCCGCCCCCGCCATGACCAGCGGCACCCGCGCCTCGTCCACGAGCACCGAGTCGGCCTCGTCGACCAGCGCCACCTCGGGCGCGGGCACGATGATCTCGGCCGCGTCGGTACGCAGCCGGTCGCGCAGCACGTCGAAGCCCATCTCGCTGACGGGTCCGTACGTGACGTCCTTCGCATAGGCCGCGCGCCGCTCGTCGGGGGTGGAGTTCTGGTCGATCCAGCCCACCGTGACACCCATCGCCTCATAGAACGGTGCCATCCACTCGGCGTCGCGCCTGGCCAGGTAGTCGTTGACCGACATCACGTGCACCCGCTTGCCCTGCAGCGCGTACCCGGCCGCGGCCATCGCTCCCGACAGCGTCTTGCCCTCACCGGTCGCCATCTCGGCGATCTGCCCGTCGAGGAGGGCGAGCGTGCCCAAAAGCTGCACGTCGTACGGCCTGAGCCCGAGCGTCCTGTCGGCGGCCTCCCGCGCAACAGCACAGAACTCCGCCAGATCACCCATTTTCGGCTTGGGCAGCTCCTCGAGAGCGCCAATGCGTTCGGCTCGTTCGGCCGCCGCCTTGACGATCTTTTTGTACGGGCCGAGGTTCACCCCGCCCGGACGATCCAGGAGGTTTCTCACTATTCCGGAAATCGACGCCACAATCCCTCCAACGCATGCTTTGTCAGCGCCGTTCCCATTTAGTGTCAAGTGTGCTCAATCGGGGAGCGGAGCGACGGTACGGCAAGCATCGCCGTACCGGACCCTAACTCATAGGACGGCCGCAATCGCCACCCCGCTCCGCGACCGCTAATCCTTATCGGCCATATGGCCTGCTTGTACGGCCAGCACCAGCACAGCCGCCAGCAGCAACGCGCACCCGCACCATGCCAGTGGCGCGAGACGCTCGCCGAACAGCACCACCCCGAGCACCGCCGCGCCGACGGCTTCGCCGAGCGAGATGATCGAGACGGTCGTGGCGTTGAGCGCTGTCAGGGCTCGGAAGAACAGGGCGTAGGCGAGCGCGGTCGGCACCGCGCCGAGATAGAGCAGCAGGGCGACAGGGGTCACTCCGGCTTCCGGCAGCACCCCGCCCGCCAAGGCGAACGGAGCCAGGCAGGCGGCCGCGACGGCGAACCCGCCCATGGCCGTGCGCTGGGGGTCGTCGTGGTGGCGGCGCGAGTAGAGGGTGACAGCGGCGTACCCGGCCGCGGACACCAGAGCCAGCGCGATCCCGGCCGGCCGGCCGGCACCGACGTCCCCGGCGGAGACGGCGCTCTCACCGGTGAGGAGGAACAGGCCGCCCAGCGCCGTCGCCAGCGCGGCGAGGGCGGGGCGGCCCAGGTGCTCCCGCAGGAGGAAGCGGCTCCCCAGCGCGGTGAACACCGGCGTGGCGCCCATCGTGACCACCGTGGCGACGGCCACACCGGATTGCGCGATCGCGCCGAAGTAGGCGGTCTGATAGACGGCCATCCCGACACCGACGACCAGGACCCGCCGGTCGACCCGGCCCGACAGAGAACCACGCCCCCTGCCGACCCGGCCCAGCAGAGAACGCTGACGCCACCCCCCGCCGACACCACCCGACGACGTGAGGTCGTTGGTGGCTGCCGTGGGCCGGACGGTGGTGGACGTGAGAGCCGACCTCAGGCAGGCGGTGGCGTACAGGAAGGCGGCGCCCAGAAGGTAGCGCCAGAACGAGACGTCGACGGAGCCGAGCCCGCCCGACTGGAAGAGCAGGGACCCGGCGGCACCGCCGGTGCCCCAGGCGGTCGCGGCGACGGACACGTAGAAGGTGCCCCGCCGCGCGGAGACGTGCGACATGACTGATCTCTCCGGATGGAGTGGTGGGAAAGGGCCCGTAGGCGGGCAGCAGCCACTCCCAGACCTGGTCAGATCCGGAAAAATCGGGAAAAGCCGCCCGCTACTCGGCGGGCGGAGGAGAACAGATCAGTCGATGCGGCACGACGACCACCCTAGCGCCGACGAACCACCCGATTCACCTAAAAAATCTCAGCACAAAGACACGCGTTCAGGCGGGTTTGCGCGCCACGCCGCCCAGCAGCAGCTCTTCCCACGTGGCCAACGGCCCCGGCAACCGCTCGTCAGGCCGCCACTCCGGAAAGTGCACCACCCCGGGCTCCTCCAGCGCCAGCCCGTCGAAGAAGCGCTCGATCTCCGCCCGCGGCCGGAAGTAGCCCGTCCCCATCGTCACGTGCAGCATGGCCTCCAGCGCCTGCGCCTGCGGGCTGACCGAGGCCAGCATGTTGGACGCCGCCAGGTAACTCCCGGGCGGCAGCGCGGCCATATAACGCTTGACCAGCCCATGCGGGTCTTCCTTGTCGGAGAACAGGTGCAGCAGCCCGATCGCCATCAGCCCGACGGGCTGGGAGAAGTCGATGAGCCGCGTCACCCTCGGATGCCGCAGCACCGCCTCCGCGTCCCTGGCGTCCTCGGTGATCGCCAGCGCGAGCTCGTTCCCGTCCAGGATCGCCCGGGCGTGCGGCTCGACCATGGGATCGCAGTCGACGTACACGACCCGCACGTCGGGGTCGGCGAACTGGGCGACCTCGTGGGTGTTCTCGATCGTCGGCAGCCCGGCGCCCAGGTCGATGATCTGCCGGATCCCGGCCTCGCGGACCAGGAAGTCGACGATCCGGCCGATGAAGGCCCGGTTGCACCAGACGAGGTTCACCACTTCGGGCACCGCCTCTTTCAGGCGGCGGGCGATGGCCCGGTCCACGGCGAAGTTCTCGGTGCCGCCCAGGAGCGCGTCGTGCACGCGGGCGACACTCGCCGTGGTGCTGTCCACGCCGGGAGGTGCCCACTCGGACCCGAGACTCACCTGTCCCCCTTCTCTGTGACGCGGATGTTATCCGCTACCTGGCCATTCCGAAACCTCAGACCAGCACCGACGGCTGCCGCCGGGGAGCCATCAGGCGCTTGAGCGCGGGCGCCAGCGGACGTTCGACGAAACGGTGCACCGCGTAGGCCGCCGCGCACATCACCGCGATGAGCCCGAAGAGCAGAACGTACTTGTCGACCGCCCCGCCGATCCGGTCGAACACGATGAAACCGACGTGCGCGTGCAGCAGATACAGCGGGTACGTGAGCGCGCCCGCGGTCGCCAGCCACGGCAGGGCCAGCGGCGCCGTCACCCGGAGCGCGACCAGCGTCATGACCGCGAAGAGCGCCATGACCACCAGAGCGACGACCACGGGGCTGTACTCGACCGAATAGCGCTCCCCCACCGCCGCCGCGTAGCCGATGGCGCGGTAGACGGCGTTGCCCAGGCAGAGCGGCACCAGCACCAGCACCTGCTTGCTGGGCCCGAACTTGTAGAGCATGAACAGCGCCATCCCGGCGATGAAGTAGTGCGCGAACTCCGACTGCACCACCAGGTCGATCACCGGCGGCAGCACCCCCGCCTCGACCGCGAGCGTCAGCCCCAGCCACGCCCACAGCCCCGCCAGCACCCTCCCCCGGGTCATCCCGATCCAGGCGAACACCAGGATGAGCAGGTAGAACCGCATCTCGGCCCACAGCGTCCAGTAAACGACGTCGACGTTCGCCACGTCCGGCACCGCCTGGAACATCGTGAGGTTGGCCAGCACCTGCCCGAAGGAGACGGAGAAGACCCCGGCGCCCAGCGTCACCGTGACCAGCGTGGTGACGGCGATGCCCACCCAGTACGCCGGGTAGAGCCGGATCGCCCTCGACACCGCGAACTCACGCGGGCTCCTGCCCCACGCGCTCATCAGCACCACGAATCCGCTGATCATGAAGAACAGGTCCACACCCAGGTAGCCGTACTTGGACCAGACGCTCTCGGCCTGGAAGACGACCGGGCTGTGACCACCGGCCCACCCCGAGAACGTGTAGTGGAAGAACACCACGCAGAGCGCCGCCAGCAACCGGAGCCCGTCGAGTTCGTACAGCCTGTTCCGCATGAATCTGCCCCCCTCGTCATGAAGAGGGTCACGCAGACGACTTGACGCGCCATTGACAGTCGCTATATGAGAGAGCGGCTCTCATCGTATGGAGCGGGGATCAGGGCCAGTGCGGGTCGCCCTCGGGCCGCACCGGTGCCTCCAGTACGCCCAGGCGTTCGAGCAGCGTGAGGAACGTGGTGGCGTACGGCGATCCGATCACCACGGCGGCCACCCGGGGCCAGTTGACCTGCTCGCGCAGGGCCCGCACCTGGGGCAGCAGCGCTCCATAGTCGCAGGCGTGCTCCGACAGCGGCAGCAGCCAGGAGATCACCAGGTCGGTGGCCTCCAGCACCGGCACGATGACCGCCGACGCCGTCATCGGCTCGGCCCGGTCGAGCAGTTCGTCCGTGATCTGCTGGCCGGACACCCGGAAGATCAGATCGACCAGCCGGTCCTCGTCGTACGCCTTGACCAGCCAGTCCTCGGGCGGTTTGGCGGTCTTGAAGCCGATCCCCCGCAGTGCCTCCAGCGCGGCCGGCACATCGTGCTCGGTCAACACGAAGTCGACGTCGTGCAACGAGGGAGCCGCGCCTCTCGCGTAAGCGGCGCACCCGCCCGCCAGGGCGAACTTCACCCCGGCGTCCTTCAATCCGGAACTCGCACGCTTGAGTGTGTCGAGGATGGCATCGGTGACCGCGTGACCATGGCTGCTCATGTGCTCTGGCTACCCGCACGATCGCCGAGTAGGCCCTGGAGCAGAGAGTAGGGCCGGACGTAGCATGTTAAAGGCCTATTGCTGAGGGCAGAGGCGGCTCATGGCTACTTTGCTCTGGATCATCGCCGTAATACTCGTCATCTCCGGGATCTACGTGATCCTGGCCCGCCGCGACCTTCTCTGGGGAATCGTCCTCATCGTTCTCGGCTTCCTGGTGGGCCCCGGCGGGGTCAGCATCTTCCATGTGTAAGGGGCCAGACGCCCCGAATCCCCGTCCCCTCCACTGGGCCGGTCCCCGAGTCCGTCCCAGTGGACCGTCTACTTTTTGCTGAAATATCGCAACGTATGCACCTCTTTCCCGTCCTCTGGTAGGGAATGGGAAGGATGTGAGCAATTACCCGCCGTTCGGCGGCCGTTACGACTGTGGCGCGGCGGCCGCCGGGATTCGCGAGCTGCTGACGCGACTGCGTCGCCGAATGCGCAACGAGGCGATCGTCGACGAGGCCACCTCTCGGCTGGCGACGCGGCTGAACATCAGGCCAACGGAAGCAGCTGACCAGCTCTCCCGCATGGCCCAGGACAGCGGGCTCGCGCTGGTCGAGATCGCTAGGGGGATCGACAAGCCGCCCGATCAGCCGCCGGAGCCGCCGGTGCTGCCCAGTTGGATCACCGGGGTCCTCGAAACCGTGCACATCTCGGCCTGTTTTCTCACACCCATCCGCGACGCCACGGGCCGTGTCGTGGACTTCCTGATCGCGGCGGCCAACCAGCACGCCGGCGACGTGGCCGGGTGGACGTCCGGGGAGCTGCGCGGACGCCGCCTCATCGAGACCAGCCCCGGCGCCGCCTGCTCGGGGCTGTTCGACGACTTCCTGAATGTCTTCGAGACCGGTGACACGCTGTACCGGGGGCCGCTCGAGTTCGTCGAGGTGCGGCACCACCTGCTCTGGCCGGCCACGATGAGCGTCCGCGCGGTGCGCATGGAGGGCGGGCTGCTGGTCAGCTGGCGCGCGCTCGACGACGAGGAAGTGCTGGTCGCCGGCTGGGAGCGGGCGCAGCGGCTGGCCGAGCTGGGCTGGGGCGAATGGAACCTGGCCACCCAGCAGACGCTGTGGACGCCGCAGATGTACGAGATGTTCGGCAGGGAGCGCGGCGAGGGCCCGCTGCCCCTGGAGGACCTGCCGCTCGTGGTGGTGCCGGACGACCTGCCCATCGTGGACGACCAGTTGCGCACGCTCCTGGAGCACAGCGAGGCGGTCGAGACCGAGTTCCGCATCCAGCACCGGCACGGGCTGCGGCATCTCAGCGTGGTCAGTGAGCCGGTACTCGACGCCGAGGGGCTGCCCGTCAAGGTGCGCTTCCTCGTCCAGGACGTGACCAAGAACCGCCGCAGGGAGCGGGCCCTGGCCGTGGCCCACGCGCAGGCCTCCCTGCAGCGGGAGCGGGCCGAGGAGGAGCACCGCATCGCCGTGCAGCTCCAGAACACGATCCTGCCGGTACGCCGGGGACTGATGCAGATGCCCGGCCTGTCCATCGGGGTGCGCTACCTGCCCGGCGAGGAACTGGCCCGGCTGGGCGGCGACTGGTTCAAGGCCCGTCCCATCCCCAACGGCAGGGTGCTGCTGGGCATCGGCGACGCCATGGGCCACGGGCTGGCCGCGGCGAGCCTCATGCTGCAGATGCGCTCGGCACTGGCCGGCCTGGCCTACACGCAGGCGCCCGCCAACCAGCTCGCCACCTGGCTGAACGACCTGCTCGTCCACTCCAACAACGGCGTGACCGTGACCGGCACCGCGATCGTCGGCCACTTCGACCCCGCGGACCGCACGCTGTCCTGGACGAACGCCGGCCATCCGCCGCCGCTCCTGATCAGGAACGGCCAGGCCGAACTGCTCGAAGGCGTACCCGGCACCATGCTGGGCGCCTTCGAGAAGGCCGAGTACGGCCTGGCCACGACACAACTGGAAGCCGACGACGTCCTCGTGCTCTACACCGACGGCGTCATCGAACGGCGTGGTCAGGACCTCGACGCCGGGATCGCCGCCCTGACCCAGGCCGCGGGCAAGTGCGGCTGCGCCGACCCGGAGAAGGTGATCGACTGCGTGCTGTCGCACCTGGACGGCCGGGGCACCGACGACGACGTCTGCATCGCGGCCGCCCGGGTCCTGTAGCCGATCAGTCGCGGTCGTCGATGCAGTAGACCCCGTAGGCTCTGCCGAGCACCGGCAGGGCCACGTTGCGCACCCTGATCCCGCCCGGCGTCATGCCTTTCTCGGTGCCCTTGTGCGCGTGCCCGTGCAGGAACAGGTCGGCCCCGGCGGTGTCGACCGCCTCGGCCAGCAGATAGCTGCCGAGAAACGGGTAGATCTCGTGCGGCTCGCCCTCCAGCGTCTCCTTGACCGGCGAGTAGTGCGACAGCACCACGCGGTGATCGGCCTGGACCTCCTTCAGCGCCACCTTCCACGCCTCGGCGATGTACCGGGTGTGCGCCACGAAGTTCTTGATCTCCCGCTCGCCGAACTCGCTCGCGCTCTTGCCCGCGAACCCGCCGCCGAAGCCCTTGCCGCCGACCACGCCGAGCTTCGTCTCGCCGCACTGGAGCACGACGCCGTCGTCGTCGAGCACGGTGACCCCGGCGTCGCGTAGCTCCCCGGCGATCTCGTACTGCAGGTCGGAGTGGTAGTCATGGTTGCCGAGCACGGCCACGACGGTCACGGGCAGGCCGCGGAACTCGTCGGCGACCGCCCGGCCCTCCTCCAGCGTGCCGTGGCGGGTCAGGTCGCCCGCCAGCATCAGTACGTCGGCGCGGTCCTCGATGCCCTCCAGATGTTTTCGGTATCGACCCCTGGCGTCCTCGCCCAGGTGGATGTCGCCCACGGCCGCTATGCGGAGGTCAGTCAAGGTGCTCATCCTCTCCGGGCTCGGTGATGTCGACGATCCTGATCTCGTTGTGCAGGTGGAGGGCCGGCGCGGTCTCGTGCGCCACCGCCCCGAGTCGCTCACGCTGTTCGGCCCCGTCCACCTGGCCGCGCAGGAACAGCTGATCGCCTCTGATGTCGACGCGGATGCCGAGCTCGTGCGTGCGCGCGTCCTCCGCCAGCGCTCGCTGGACCCTGGCCGCGACGTACTGCGGAGCTTCCATCGCAGATTCCTCCTTCTCCCGACGCCGCTACCCGCGACGTTAAGCGGCAAACGGCGGGGGCAGGTGAGCGGCATGCCTGAGAACAACGACGATTGGGAAGAGGGCCGGGACGAGCGATCCCATGCGATGGTTCCCGCGACACCGCGCGACGTGGCGCACATCATGGTGGGCTCCTTCATCCTGGTGTTCCTGTTCGCGTTCGCCGTGCTCGGCGTCATCGCCAGGGCCCCGGTGATGACCGGCATCGCGGTCGTGGCGGCGATCGGCGTGGTCATCGACATCGTGCTGGCCATCCGGCGGCAGCGACGCGGCAGATCAGAAGAGGCGGGTTGATCTTCATGGCGCCCCAGAGTGCCGAGAATCTCATCACCAGGACGGACATCACGGACGACTTGCGCGGACGCGTGGTCGTGGTGACGGGCGCGAGTGGCGGGGTGGGCCGTGCGGTGGTACGCGAGCTCGGCGTGAAGGGAGCCAAGGTCGCGCTGATCGCCCGCGGGACGACCGGCCTGGGCGCCGCGGCCGTGGACGTCGGCGCCGCCGGCGGGAGCGGGCAGGTCTATGAGGCGGACGTGGCCGACTATGACCAGGTACGGCAGGCGGCCGAACGCGTCGAGGCGGAGATCGGCCCGATCGACGTGTGGATCAACGTGGCGTTCTCCTCGGTGTTCGCCCGGTTCGCCGACATCTCGCCTGAGGAGTTCGAACGGACGACCCAGGTGACCTACCTCGGCTACGTCTGGGGCACCAAAGTGGCCCTTGAGCTGATGCGTCCCCGCAACAGGGGCGTCATCGTCCAGACCGGCTCGGCCCTGTCGTATCGGGCGATCCCTTTGCAGTCCGCGTACTGCGGGGCCAAGCACGCGATCAAGGGCTTCTCCGAGTCGGTGCGCGTCGAGCTCATGGCGGACCACAGCAACATCAAGATCACCCTGGTGCAGTTGCCCGCGGTGAACACGCCCCAGTTCGACTGGGTGCTCAGCAAGCTGCGCCGCCACCCGCAGCCGGTGCCGCCGATCTACCAGCCCGAGGTGGCGGCCCGCGGCATCGTGTACGCCGCCGAGCACCCGGAGCGCAAGGAGTACTGGGTCGGCGTCACGACCGCGGCCACCCTGCTCGCGCAGCGGATCGCGCCCGCGCTGGTGGATCGCTATCTGGCGCGGACCGGCGTGGACTCCCAGCAGACGGACGAGAAGCCGCGCAGCGGTGTGGCCAACCTCTGGGAACCCGCGGACGACGACCGCGACTACGGCGCGCACGGCGGCTTCGACGAGCGTTCGAAGGCCCGCAGCCCGCAGCTCTGGATGTCGCAGCACCGGCGCGTGGTGCTGTTCGGCCTGGCCGCCGCCGCGACGGCGGCCGGTCTCGCGGCCGTCCGCCGGGCCAGAACCTGAGGAAGCCTCAGGCCGCGCAGAGTTAAGCAACCCAGAAGGGGTAGGCGGCGGGGCAACCCCGAGGAGGACCTGATGCCCGAACGCGATCTGCGTTTCCTGTCCGAACTCGCCGCCCAGCTACGTGTGGACTCCGTACGCAGCTCGGCCGCCGCCGGGTCCGGCCACCCGACCTCGTCGATGTCGGCGGCCGACCTGATGGCCGTCCTGTTCGCCTGCCATCTGCGCTATGACTTCCAGGCTCCGGACAACCCCGCCAACGACCACCTGATCTTCTCCAAGGGGCACGCCTCGCCGCTGCTCTACTCCCTGTACAAGGCCGCGGGCGCGATCAGCGACGAGGAGCTGCTGTCGTTCAGGAAGCGGGGCAGCCGGCTGGAGGGCCATCCGACGCCCGGATTGCCGTGGGTGGACGTGGCCACGGGCTCGCTCGGCCAAGGGCTGCCCGTCGGGGTGGGGGTTGCGACGGCCGGTCGGCTGGAGCGCCTGCCGTACCGGGTGTGGGTGCTCTGCGGTGACAGCGAGCTGGCCGAGGGGTCCATCTGGGAAGCCGCCGAGTACGCGGGGACCGAGGGGCTGGCGAACCTGACGTTGATCGTGGACATCAACCGGCTGGGCCAGCGCGGCCCGACCCGGCACGGCTGGGACACCGGCGCGTACGCCCGCAGGTTCGGCGCGTTCGGCTGGCACACGATCGAGATCGACGGCCACGATCCAGGGCAGATCGACTTCGCCCTGAACGACGCCTGCAACACGCGCAGGCGGCCGACCGCGATCCTGGCCAAGACGCGCAAGGGCGAGGGCGTCCTGGAGGTGGAGAACCGCGAGGGCGCCCACGGCAAGGCGCTCAAGGACCCGGACAAGGCCATCAGCGAGCTGGGCGGCATACGGGACGTGCGGGTCGAGGTGCTCCCGCCCGAGCCCGCCGGCGAGCCGTACCGCTTCCACGACGGCGACCTGACGCTGCCCGCGTACAAGGTCGGCGACCAGGTGGCCACCCGGACCGGGTTCGGCGCGGCGCTGGTCGCCGTAGGCGCGGCCCGCGGCGAGGTGGTCGTGATCGACGGCGAGGTGGCCGACTCCACCAGGACCGCGGAGTTCGCGAAGGAGTTCCCCGAGCGCTTCGTCGAGTGCTACATCGCCGAGCAGCAGTTGGTCGCGATGGCGGTCGGGCTGCAGGTGCGGGGCTGGATCCCCTACGCCGCCACTTTCGCGGCCTTCCTCACCAGGGCGTACGACTTCATCAGGATGGCCGGGGTGAGCCGGGCGTCGATCAGGCTGGTCGGCTCGCACGCCGGCGTGTCGATCGGCGAGGACGGCCCCTCACAGATGGGGCTGGAGGACCTGGCCATGATGCGCACGGTGTACGGCAGCACCGTGCTCTACCCCTGCGACGCCAACCAGGCCGCCGCGCTGACCGCCGCGCTGACCGACATCTCCGGGGTGTCGTACCTGCGTACCACCCGTGGCGATACGCCGGTGATCTACCAGCCGGGCGAGCGCTTCCCGGTGGGCGGCTCGTGCGTGCTGCGGCAGTCGGCGGAGGACCGGGCCACGATCGTGGCGGCCGGGGTGACCGTGCACGAGGCGCTGGCCGCGGCCGACGAGCTGGGCCGGGAGGGCATCCGGGTGGGTGTGCTCGACATGTACTCGATCAAGCCGATCGACACGGCCGCGCTGACCGAGGCGGCCACCACCACCGGCACCCTCATCACGGTGGAGGACCACCGGCCGGAGGGCGGGCTGGGCGACGCCGTGCTCGACGCCGTCGGCGAGCTCGGGCCGCGCGTGGTGAAGCTGGCCGTTCGGGACCTGCCCGGGTCGGCGACACCGGCGGAACAACTGGCAGACGCCCGCATAGACCGCCACGCGATAGCCGAGGCGGTCAAGCGGGTGCTGTGATCACGACTGTGTCGTCATGGGGGTCGGTTGCGGGGGTTCATCGGGGGTGCGTTTACAGGGGCGGCTCGTCGTAGCGGCGGGCGCGCTCCTCGTACACCGTGGTCCGGCGAGCCTCGGGCTGGTGAACCGGCTCGTCGATCGGGGCCACGGCCCTGCGGGTCATGCTGATCCGGTAGATCCCGAACAGCAGCCCCACCACACCCCCGAGCATGAGGATGACGCCGACCACGTTGATGTCGAGTCCGGCGAGATCGAATTCGACGGCCCAGGTCAGGATCGCGCCGAGCATGATGAGGATGATGCTTCCGGCGATGGTCATAAATACCTCCTTGACGAGACGAACCTCTATCCCCAGGCCGGAAAACAAACCAGTCGTCAGGGCCAGGCTGATGGACCCCGGCAGGACGGCCATGAGTCGCCTGTTCAGCGTCCCGCCGGCGAATTGAGTTTGCCGTGGCTGATCAGGGTTGATAGTCAGGGGGAATGTTCGCTGACAAGCCCACCCTCCAGGGTGACCGAGTGACGCTGCGCCCGGTCGGCCCCGAATACGCCGACGACCTGTTCGAGCTGGTCACCGACCCCGAAGTGCGGCGGCTGACCGGCTCGCACGGTGAGTTCGACCGGGAGGCCAGCCGCCACTGGTATGCGACGAGGAGTCAGCACGCCGACCGCCTCGATCTGGCGATCCTCGCGAACGGCGGGTTTGTCGGCGAGATCGTGCTCAACGAGCTCGACGAGGGCAACCGCGCGTGCAGCCTGCGCATCGCCCTGATCGGCGCGCGCGCGTTCGGCAAGGGCTACGGCACTGAGGCCATCGACCTGCTGCTCCGCCACGCCTTCACCACGACCCGGCTGCACCGGATCAGCCTGGAGGTCTTCGCCTTCAACGACCGCGCCAGGCACGTCTACAAGAAGGCCGGATTCGTCGAGGAGGGCGTGCAGCGTGACGCGCTGCTCTGGGACGGCGAGTGGCACGACGCCATCACCATGTCGGTGCTGCGACCGGAGTGGCGGCCGCGATACGGAAGACTGACATAATGATCATGACGCACGGGTCCTCCGTGGCGCGCGGGGGACCTGTGACGTCTTGCAACCAAATCACGATTTCGTGCATCTAAGCAGCAGTGACGATGCGCTTGGTGCCCGGTGACCCCGAGAAGCTTGGCGGCTATTGGCTGGCCGGGCGGCTCGGCGCGGGCGGCCGCGGCGTGGTCTACGACGCCTACAACGACGAAGGTCGCCGGTTCGCGATCAAGGTGCCGCGCGGCGAGGTCACCAGGCAGCTCGCCGAGGCCGTCGGCCTGGTGAAGCCGCGCTACCTGGCCCGGGTGGTCGGCGTCGGGCTCGACAGCGAGAGCCCGTACATCGTCAGCGAGTTCGCCGACGGGCCCGACCTGCGGCAGGCGGTGGCCGTCCACGGGCCGTACGCGGGCGACGAACTGCTGGCGCTGGCGACCGCGCTGGCGACCGCGCTCAGCACGCTGCACGAGGCGGGCATCGCGCACCGCGACCTGAAGCCCGAGAACGTCCTGCTGGCCCCGGACGGTCCACGGGTGATCGACTACGGCATGGCGGCCGGCGACCCGGTCGGCGGGCGGCGCACCTACCTGGCGCCCGAGGTGCTCACCGGGCAGCGGGCCGGGGCGGCGGCCGACGTGTTCGCCTGGGGCGCGGTCGTGCTCTACGCGGCCACCGGTCGCGACCCGTTCCAGGGCGAGAGCGTCGGCGCGATCTTGCACCGGCTGCTGACGGTCGACCCGGACCTGGGCGATCTGCCGCCGCCGCTGCGCGACCTGGCGGGACGTGCCCTGGCGAAGAACCCGGCGGACCGTCCCTCCGCCACGGAGCTGCTGGTCGGCCGCTCCACCGAGCTGCGCCCGCCCGTCGGGATGACCGGGCCGCGCTCGCTGGGCGAGGTGGCCGAGAAGGCGTACGCCTCGCTCACCCCGTCACAGCAGGGCGAGCTGCCCGGCCTGCTGCTGCGCCTGCTCGACGGCGAGGAGGTCAAGGACAACGGCGACGAAGGGGGCGTGCTGACCCGGCTGGTGGCCGCCGGCCTCCTGGTACGGGTCAGCGTCCGGGTCGAGCCCACCACGACGGAGGTGGGCAAGCTGGTGGCGATCAGCGACGACCGGGTCGCCCCGGCCAGCGCCGCGCTCTTCCGCGCCTGGCCACGGCTGCGCAAATGGGCGGCCCAGGACTCGGCGGCCCGGCAGCGCTCAGGTGGCTCCCCCGCCCGGCAGGTCGGCGGCCAGAAGACGGAAAGAGCGCCCGCCCATGCCGGCCGCATGAGCACCGTACGGAAGATCCCCGCTGTGGCCTCCCGCGAAGACGGCGAGCCCCGCCCCGACCTCACCTCGATGTACGTCATCCACCGCGCCATGCTGACCGACCTGCGGCGGCTCACCGAGCTGCTGGCCCGGCCCGCCGAGCTCGGCGTGGCCAGGAGCAGGGCGGTGCGCGGCTACGTGGCCTCGCTGCTGACCGAGGTCGACCACCACCACGCCGACGAGGCCGACCTGCTGTGGCCGGTCATCGAGCGCGCCGCGGGCCAGGCCGTCGACCTGGCCCCCTACACCGACGGCCACCAGGCGCTCGGCCCGCTGCTGGACCGCTGCCGCGCCGCGCTGACCGGCGACCTGGGCGCGCTCGGCCGGGAGCTGGGCGAGCTGCTGGGACTGCTCGACGAGCACATCGCCGAGGAGGAGTCCGAGCTGTTCCCGATCGTCTTGCGGTTCGTGCCGTTCGACGCTTTTGTGCGGGTGGAGAAGCAGGTCGCCAAGCGGGCCGCGCTGCGCGAGCCGACCTTCACCGCGCCATGGCTGTTCCGCCACGCCACGCCGGAGGAGACCGCGCGGCTGCTCAAGGGGGCGGGGCGGCCGCTGCGCCTGCTGGCGGCCGCCACCAGGCCGGGCCACATCCGGCGCGAGCGCCAGATCTTCGGCTAGCGCGGCGACGCACCCCCTTACTCGCGCGGATCGCTCAGCCGGCCGATGAGCGCGGTACGCGAGGTGATGCCGAGCTTGGTGTAGATGTGGCTCAGGTGGTACTCGACGGTCTTGACGCTGAGCACCAGCTTCCGCGCGGCCTGCCGGTTCGTCAGCCCGCGGCTGATCAGCACCGCCACGGTGTGCTCCTGCGGGGTCAGCCCGAGCCGCGCCGTGTCCCGCGCGCGCGGCGCCGACCGGCCGCTCGCGGCCAGCTCCAGACCGCACTGCTCCAGGTACGGCAGCGCGCCCAGCCTCGAGAGCGTGACCTGGGCCGCCTCCAACTGCTCGGCCGCGGCGGCCCGGCGCCCCCTGCGCCGCAGGAACGTGCCGTAAGCGAGCTGGATCCTGGCCTCCTCGAACGGCATGTCGAGCTTGGCCGAGTGCTCGAGCGCGGTCTGGAACGCGGACTCGGCCTCGACCGAGGCGTGCCTGGCGGCCTGCAGCGCGGCCCTGGCACGGGCGGTGGCGGCCAGCGCGCTGCGCCGCTCCTGGTCCATCGCCTGCCGCTCCCATGGCCCGAGCACGTTCTCGGCCTCGTCCGGGTCGCCGGTGTTGACCAGGGCGTCGGCCAGGAGCCCCGGCCAGAACACCATCGCCGGTTCACAGGGCAGGTGCGTCCTGGTCAGCGGGGTGAGCGCGGCGATCACCGCTTCGTGGTCGCCGCGGGCCGTGGCGGCCAGGCCGTCGGCGCTGGCCGTACTGACCTGGGCGATGAGGTTGTCCGGGTGGCCCGCGGCGCGGGCGGCGCGTACGTGGGCGGTGGCGCGGTCCCATTCGCCGCGGGCGGCGGGCACCAGCGCGGCCACGGCGTGCGCGTAGGCGGCCAGCCAGAGCTGGCCGAAGTCGTCGGCGGCCAGCGCGCCGGACTCGGCGTGCATGACCGCCTCGTCCCACCGCCCGAGCCGGTAGTCCACCTGGGCCAGTGCGGTCTCCACCAGTAGCTGGAAGGCCGCCGAGCGTCCGTTGCCCACGGCCAGCACGCCCGCCAGGTCCTCGTGCGCGCCTGAGAGGTCGTCGCTCCACAGGCGCAGCATGCCCCGGCCGAGCAGCGCGTCGAGCTCGCCGGAGTCGCTCTGCGAGGCGGCGGGCAGATTGCCGGAGCGCGCCAGCCCCTCCTCCACGCGGCCGGCCAGTCCCAGCCCGACGAGTTCGGCGAACCGCACCAGGTCGCCGTCGGCCTGCTCGGCCCAGCGCACCGCGTCGGCGCCGCGCCCGCCCGCGAGCGCGGCCATGGCCTGCCGGCCGGCGACCCCGGCCGCCAGGCCGCACTGCGTCTTGGCGTGCGGCCAGGCGGTGTCGAGGTGCCTGCCCGCCTCGTCGAGCCGCCCGTTGACCAGCGCCACGGACCCGAGCGCGTAGTCACGCACCCCGGGATCGGCCGCGGGCGCCACCTGCGCGGCCAGCGCGGCCGCCTCTCCCGGCCGACCGGCCGCGACCAGCGCCTCCACGGCCTCCGCGATGAGCCGGTCCCGCCCGGTCCCCTCCTGGGTGAGCTGTACGGCCCGCGCCAGGCAGCCGCAGGCGCTCGACCAGAGCCCGGCCGCCGCCTGGCTGCGCCCGATCTCGGCCACCTCGCCCACCAGTTCGTCGTCCACCCGGTCGGCGGCCGAGAGCCGGTGGTGCAGCCGGTGCACCACGTCGGCGACGAGGTCGGCGGCGAGCAGGTGCAGCCGGCGCCGGGTGGCCGGGCCGAGATCGTCGTAGACGGCGGCCCTGACCAGCGGATTGCGGAAACCGAGCGACACACCGGCGCCGGTGCGCCACTCGACGAGCAGGCCGACGGCGACGGCCTGCTCAAGGGCGGGGAGCGGCTCGTCCAGCTCGGCCATCCGGGCCACCAGGTGCAGCGGGGCCGAGGTGCCGAGCACGGCGGCCGCGGTGACCAGCCGCTGGGCCGGCTTGCCGCACTTGGCCAGCCGGCCGCGTACCAGGGCGGTATAGGAACGGGGTGCGGGCAGCGGGGCGTCCACGTCGGCCAGGGTCTCCGGGCGTACCTGCTGGAGCAGCGCGCGGACGTGCAGCGGGACGCCCTTGGTGTGCCGGTGCAGCCGCTCGGCCGCCTGGGGCGTCAGGCGGACCGGGCCGAGCCGCCCGCTCAGTGTCTGCAGCTCACGTACGCTCAGCCCGCCGAGCGGCAGGCGGAGCGCGGAGCTGCCGCGCAGCAGCCGGCGCAGGCCGTCGGGCAGCCGGGAATGGTCGCTGTCCCTGACGATGACGATGGTGAGCACCCGGTCGTTGCGCAGCCTGCGCAGCGCGAACGTCAGCGCCTGCAGCGACAGCAGGTCCGCCCAGCCGCCGCCGTCGACCACCATGACGACCGGGGCCACGCGCTGGAGCTGGCGGAGCAGGTCGAGCAGCGCCGCGCCGACCACCAGCGGGTCGGGGTGCTCGGGCTCACCCATCGACGGCAACTGGGCCAGCGGCTCCGGTACGGGCTGCGCCTGGGCGCCGAGCTGGCCCAGCACGCCGTACGGCAGTTCGGCCTCGCTCTCCTCTCCACTCACATCGAGCACCAGCGCGCTTTCGACGTTGGCGAGGAACTCGTGCACCAGCGCGGTCTTGCCGATCCCCGCAGGTCCCTCCACCACCACCAGGCCAGACCGGCTCTCGAAAGCGCGACCGAGCTGGGCGTGCAGGACCGCCAGCTCTCGGCCCCGGCCGACGAACTGCTCGTCGCGGGAGCGCTCTGGTCCGGTGAGTACGGCGCGGGCTGTCATGGACCCACCCCCAGACCAACTCATGGTGAGCCTTGGGCCGCCAAGCGTCTAGTCACTGTTTGGCCTGAGTCACCCGATTCGATCCCTAGGGAAGAGCCCCCGGGTTATCCCCAGGGCGTTCCCGGATGCTCGAAGTGACCACCGTTCATAGCGTCCAACGAGGACGAATGCCGCCAAAGACGCCGGGAGAAGACATGCCGTCCTACATCGCTGAGGAGCAGCGGGGAACGGAAGCACGGATGCTCAACGTGCTCCTTCCCACCATCCTGCAGAACCTCCAGCTGATCCATCCGGCCGCCAACCAGTTCGGCGCGCCTCCGATGGCCACGACGCCGGCCAGACCGTTCGAGCAGTGGAACCTCACGCCGCAGCAGCCGCAGGGCCCCTCGTTCCCCATCCCGTCGCAACTGGCCATGGACCGGTCGTACATGGACCTCATCTCCGTGGCCGTACCGACCGTACAGGCGCTCATGCCGCCGCTCGTGGAGCAACTGCTCTCGTTCGGCCCGCCCAAGCCGGACATCGACCAGAACGAGGAGGACCGCTTCCTCCAGTTCGCGCCGCAGCTCGTCGGCACGCTCGCGCCGATCGTCGTGCAGCTCCTGCCGGGGCTGCTGCAGAACATGGCCGCCGGCCGCGGCGAGCAGCCGGTGCGCGTCACCGACCGGGAGCTCAACCAGCGCTTCTTCGGGCCGATCACGCAGGCCGTGCTGCCCGCCGTCGTGTCCGCGCTGCCCGAGCTGCTCGCCATCGTGCACGGCGACCAGCGCTCGCCCGTCCGCTACGAGCGGATGCCCGGCCGCGGCCTCTTCCAGCTCATCCGCATCAGCAGGAACGACCTGCTCAACGGCCACCGGATGCACGACGGCGACGTGATCTACCTGACCGAGACGCCGGCGCCGGCCGGCACCACCGAGGTCCGCGTCAGCACCGCCCCCCACGGCCTGTGGTGGAAGGGCGTGCAGGTCAGCGACGACAGCGATCGGCAGATCTGCTTCGTCGAGACCGGCGGCGCGGACCATGCCGGGTTCGACTCCAGGTCCGTCCAGACAGGCGGCTGCATCGTGCTGTGGAAGGCCAAGATGTTCGGCGTCCACACCCCGATGTACGTCATCCCGACCGGCGACCTGTCGCCCGACGCCAAGTGCTTCACCTTCCACTGGGCAGCCGGCTGATGGCCGAGACCCCGCTGCGGCTCGGCAGCGGAGGAGAAGAGGTCCGGCGGCTCCAGGAACTGCTGCGCAGCCGCGGCTACCGCATCCAGGCCGACGGCTACTTCGGCGGCTCGACCTACGGCGCGGTGCTCGGCTTCCAGCAGCGCCATCGGATCCCCGCCGACGGCATCGCGAGTGCCGCCACCTGGCGGGCGCTCGGGGAGACCCGGAGCGACCCCGCCGAACGGGAGAGCACGCCGCGGGGACCGGCCCCGTGGACGTTCATGGTCTACATGGCGGGCAACAACAGCCTGTCCGACGCGGCCGGCCGGGATCTTGCGGAGCTGCGCGCCCTCGCGTCGTACAACGGCGTGCGGGTCACCGCCTTCGTCAAGCGCCACGGCATCCAGGGCCGGGCCCAGCACATGGAGCTCAGCCCGGGAGGCAGGCAGGACCTGGTCGAGGAGCTCGCTCCCCCGGTCGACTCCGGCCATCCCCAGACGCTCGTCGACTTCGCCCGCTGGACCGCCAGGCACGCACCCGCCGAGCGCTACGCCCTGGTGATCTGGAACCACGGCGGTGGCTGGGGCCCGGACGACCTGAACCAGCTCTACACGCAGGTCAGGGGACGGGCCGTGCGGCGGGACGTCGAGCAGGGCTACATCCGGCGGGTGCCCCGCGCCGCGCCGGCCGAAGGCGAGCCGTCGTTCTCCGAGCTGACCCGGCTGACCGAGACGCCCGAGATCAGCAAGTGCGTGTTCTCCACGTCCCTGCGCCGGCTCCTGACCCTGCCCACCGGCCACGCCCGGGCCATCGCCGGTGACGACGGCACGCCGCACTCGATGGACACCATCGAGCTGTACAACGTGCTGCGGCAACTGCACACCGACCTGGGCCGGCCCATCGACCTGCTGGGCATGGACGCCTGCCTGATGAGCGGTCTGGAGGTGTGTTACCAGATCCGCGAGCACGTCGGCGTCGTGGTGGGCTCGGAGGAGGTGGAGCCCAACGCGGGCTGGCCGTACACGGAGATCCTCACCGCGCTCGCGGGCAACCCCCGGATGGACGCCAGGGACCTCGGCCGGACCGTCGTCGAGGAGTATCTGCGGTCCTACCGGCCCGGCCCGTCGACCGTCACGCAGTGCGCGGTGGACGCGACGCGGATCGAGGAGTTCATGCGGGAGTTCGAGACCCTCGCCGAGTGCCTGCGCGGGCAGGTGCTCGCCAACCGGTCGGTCGTGGACAGCGTGCAGTCGGTCGCCACCCGGTTCCACACCGACCGGTCGCTGATCGACCTGCGTACGCTCTGCCTGGCGCTGATCGCCGACACCCGGACGGACCCCACGCTGGCCTCCGTCGCGGACAAGATGATCGCCCTGCACAACCCGGGCGGTTTCGTCATCCACGAGGACCGGCAGGGCGCCAAGGTGGAGGACTGCGGCGGCCTCAGCGCGTACTTCCCCATGGAGCGGACGATCTCCCCGTACTACGCGGACCTGCAGATCGCCAGGGACACCGCATGGGACAGGTTCCTCAAGGAGTACGCCGACGCGCGGGGCATCGGCGGGAGGAGACCGCACCGACCATAATCCGGCGACGGTGCCGGTGACATCGGGGCTATCGCGGCCAGGGACCGGCCGCGATAGCCCCTACCGTGTCTCGCATGGACCCCCTTCTCAGCCGTCGGGCCCTCAACCGGGCCACCCTCGACCGGCAGCTGCTGCTGCGCCGTACGGACCTGTCCGTGCTCGACGTGGTCGAGCACCTCGGCGGGCTCCAGGCGCAGACCCCCCACACCTGGTACACCGGCCTGTGGAACCGCGTCGAGGGCTTCCAGGCCATGGCCGCCTCCCAGCTCCTGGCCTCGCGGGCCCTCGTCCGCATCGCGTTGCAGCGCTCGACCATCCACCTGGTGAGCGCGCGTGACTGCCTGGCCATGCGGCCGCTGGTGCAGATCGTCACCGAGCGGATGACCAGGAACACGTTCGGCGGACGCCTGCGGGGGGTGGACCTCGACGAGCTCGCCACGGCCGGCCGGGCGCTGCTCGAAGCCCAGCCGATGACGTTCGCCCAGCTCGGGAAGGCCCTGGCCGAGCGGTGGCCGGGCAACGACCCGCACGCGCTGGGGCAGGGGGTGCGGTGGCTGGTGCCGCTGGTGCAGGTGCCGCCGCGCGGGCTGTGGGGCCAGGCCGGGCCGGTCGCGCACACCAGCGCCGAGTCGTGGCTCGGGCTGTCGGTGCCCCCGATGACGGCGGCCGAGCTGGTGGCGCGCTACCTCACGGCGTTCGGGCCGGCCTCGGTCATGGACGTGCAGGCCTGGTCGGGGCTGACCCGGCTGGGCGAGGTGGTGGAGTCCATGGACCTGGTCCGCTTCCGCGACGAGTCGGGCCGGCTCCTGTACGACCTGCCGGACGCGGTCCGGCCCGATGAGGACACGCCGGCGCCGGTGCGGCTGATGTACGACTTCGACAACCTCTTCCTGTCGCACGCCGACCGGTCGAGGGTCATCACCGAGGCGGCGACCTCCGGGCTGAGCGGCTTCATCGGCACCAACGTGGTGCCGCGCATCATCCTGGTGGACGGGTTCCCGGTGGGCGACTGGACGGTGAGCCGGGCCAAGGGCACCTCGACGCTCGGCATCCACCAGTGGCGGCCGATCTCCGGTCTCGACGCGGTGATCGAGGAGGGGATCCGGCTGCTGGAGTTCCTGGCGCCGGGCGACCAGCACGACCTCGCCGTCTTCGACCACCCGTCCAGGACCTGAGAGCCGTGAGGTACGCTGCGCCGGTCCGCGCGTAATGTCCGGAAGGCTGAGAAAGTCCAATGACCGATCTGGTGACCTTCGGTGAGACGATGGCGCTGTTCTCGGCCCGGCGCACCGGTCCGCTGCGTTTCGCCCGCGACTTCGACCTGGGTCTCGGCGGCGCCGAGTCGAACGTCGCCATCGGTGTCACCCGCCTGGGCCACAGCGCCACCTGGATCAGCCGGGTCGGGGCCGACGAGTTCGGCGAGCTGATCCGCTTCACGCTCCAGGGCGAGGGCGTCGACGTCCGGGCCGTCACCGACCTGGACGCGCCGACCGGGCTGATGATCAAGGGGCGGCGGACGGCCGATCTCGTCGACGTCCGCTACTACCGGGCCAAGAGCGCCGCCTCCCGGATCACGCCCGGCGACCTCGACCCCACGCTCATCGAGACCGCCCGGGTGCTGCACGTCTCCGCGATCACTCCGGCTCTGTCGGCGTCCGCCCGCGAGGCCGTACGGCACGCGATCGCCGTGGCCCGGGCGGCCGGGGTGTTCGTATCGCTGGACATCAACTACCGCCGGGCGCTGTGGACGCCCGAGGAGGCCGGCGCCTGGCTGCGCGAGACGATCGGCGACGTGGACGTGCTGTTCGCGACCGTGCCGGAGGGCCGGCTGATCATCGACGTCGAAGAGGCCGCGGACCTGGCCAAGGCGCTGGCCGCGCTCGGCCCCGAGCATGTGCTGGTCAAGTCGGGGGCCGAGGGGGCGCTGGAGTTCTCCGGCGGCTCGGTGCGGCAGGCTCGGCCGTACCGGGTGACCGAGGTCGACCCGGTCGGTGCCGGGGACGCGTTCGCGGCCGGGTGGCTGGCCGACTGGCTGGCCGGCGCGGACGCCGAGCAGCGGCTGCGCACGGCCTGCGCGGCGGGGGCGTTCGCGGTGACCTCACAGGGCGACTGGGAGAGCCTGCCCAGCCGGGCCGACCTGAACCTGCTCCAGCGCCCCGCCGACGGCGTCAGCCGCTAGTCATTTGATCGGTGTGACGTCGAGTCGGCCCTGGTCGCACACGCGGTCGACGGCGAACGTGATCTCCGTGTGAGCCCGCTCGTCCGGCGGGATGACCATCAGCCGGGCCGCGCCGGGACAGGTGGTCTCGGTGCCGGTCTCCACGACGGTCCAGTGGAGGGTCGCGCGGGCGCTCCCGCCGGGCCTGAGCGTCACCTTCGGCCGCGCTCCCGGCGTCCGGCGGACGCGGGTCCGCAGGGCGTCACCCTGCTTGTCGAACATCACCAGCCCCGGATAGCCCTGCAGGGTGCACGCGGCCCGCGACCGGTTGGTGAACACCAGCGGCGCGTTGCGATTGCCCGCCCCGGCATCCACCCTGCCCAGCCGCACCTGGAGCTGCGGCGCGGAGCAGCGCCCCGGGGCCTGCTGTACGGTCTCCTGCGCCAGCGCGGGGGCGGCGCCGCCGGCCAGCAGCAGCCCACCCACGAGTGCGGCGATCCTGAACGTCATCATGTGTGCTTCGACGCGTGAAACACCCCAAGAGTTCTCCGCCGAACTTTCTGACATTCGCGCCGATATTGCCGCTGCCCGACCAGTCTCCACAGGACACGGGCGGCCATTGGCATCAGGGCGAGAAACGCCTCCTGCTCCCACGGCGTGGCGTCCTCCAGCAGCGCGCCGAGCTGGATCAGCATCCGGTCCTTGGGCAACTGCGCGCGGGCGTACTCCGAGAGCGTGTCCCACTCGGCCTTGGTCAGGTGCTCGGCCACGAGCGGCAGGATGCGCTCCTCCTCCTGGTCGAGGTGGACGAGCAGCTCGTCGTGCAGGTCGAGCAGCGTGTCGGCGAGCCGGTCCCGGCGGTCGGCGTCGGCCTCGGCGCGCCAGGCGGGCAGCAGTTCCGCCAGCGCGGAGATGTGCCCGGCGACGCGCTCGTGCTGCTCCTCCATCGTGTGGATGAGGTCGCTCTCCAGCCGCACCCGGCCGAGCAGCACCGGCCAGAGCAACTTGTCCTCGGCCTCATGGTGGTGGTGCAGGCCGGTCAGCATCTCGCTCAGGTACGCGGCCAGCGTGGCGGCCCGCTCTGTGTCACCGGGAGCCACCTGCCGGATGAGCTCGGGGGCCAGCCTGAACTCGCGGCGGAACACGCGGTGGACGACCACCATCTCCCAGATGGCAGGACTGCTGTCAGTATTCACGATGACAGGATGCGGGGCGCCGATTGCCAAATGATTGACCACTGATCCAAGCCGTAGCATGTGGTCATGAACCGCGGCCTGGGAGAGCTCGAGTCCACCATCATGGACAGGATGTGGTCCTACCGCAGGCCCGCCTCCGTCCGGGAGGTGCTCGAAGATCTGCGCGGAGAGCGGGAGATCGCCTACACCACGGTGATGACCGTGATGGACAAGCTCCACACCAAGGGCCTGCTCAAGCGCAAGCCCGTCGGCCGTGCGTACGTCTACGAGCCGGTCGCCTCCAAGGAGGCCTATACCGCCGACCTGATGCGCCGCGCCCTGGCCGGCAGCGGCAACCAGGCCGCCACGCTCGTGCACTTCCTCGAACGCCTCACCCCGGAGGAGGCCACCGCGCTGGAGGCGGCGCTACAGGTCTTCCCGCCCAAGGACCGGCGCGCGTAGCGCCTGCCGGATCGTCACAGCAGACCCGCGGTGGCCAGATGCTTGCCGATGCGGCCGGTCTCCTCGTCGTTCAGCGGGACCTGCGGCAGCGCGGTGGCCGGGTGGTCGATGACGCCGCGCAGGTGCAGCGCGGCCTTGAAGGCGCCGAGCCCCGACGAGCTCCCGCCCATCCGGTCGCCGCCGACCGTGACGATCTCGAACAACCGCACCAGCCGCTCCTGCTCCAACCGGGCCGCCTCCCAGTCGCCCCGCCGAGCAGCCTGATAAAGCCGGACGTACCCGTGGGGATCCACATTGCCCAAGCCGGGCACCACGCCGTCGGCGCCCATCCACAGGGCGGAGTCCACCGTCACCTCGGACCCGGTCAGCACACTGAACGGCGCCTCGCGGCCGAGGATCACCTGCCGCAGTCCGCCGTCGTCCCCGCTCGAATCCTTGACCCCGGCCAGCACCCCCTCGGCGGCCAGCCCCAGCAGCAGTTCGGCGGACAATTTGGTGTGTACGGCAACCGGTAGATCATAGGCATAGACCGGCAGTCCACTCTCAGCACTGATGATCCGGAAATGGGTCCGGATCTCGGTGGGATGGGTGCGCGTGTAGAACGGCGCCGTCGCCACCAGCCCCGACACCCCGGCCTCGACCGCGACCCGCACGTGTTCGAGCACCCGTGGCGTCGTCATGTCGATCACCCCCGCCAGCACCGGCACCCGCCCGCCCACATGGCCGACCACGGTGTCGAGCACCACCCGGCGCTGGGCGTCGGGCAGGTAGGCCACCTCCGACGACGACCCGAGCACGAACAACCCGTCCACCCCACCGTCGAGCAGGTGGTCGACCAACCGGATCAGCGACGCGGCGTCCACCTGGCCGTCGGGGGTCATCGGGGTACATACCGGGGGGATCACACCGGTCAGCTTCGTCATACGCGCTCCTGGATCAGTTCGAGGTCGGTGGCTCCCGCCGCCACCGGGTGGTGGCAGTGGTACAGGTGGTCGGCGTCGCTCCGCGCCGCGGGCCAGGCCGCGCCGCACTCCTCGTCGGCCCGCCAGCACCGGGTGCGGAACGGGCAGCCGCTCGGCGGCCTGGTGGCCGAGGGCACGACGCCGACCAGCGGGATCGGGTTGATCGGCGAGATCAGCCCCGGCGTGGCGGAGAACAGCGCCCGCGTGTAGGGGTGCCGGGCGTTCAGGGGTACGGCGTGCGCGGGGGTCTGCTCGACGATCCTGCCCAGGTACATGGTCACCACCCGATCGCTCATCCGCCGGACCGTCTGGATGTCGTGCGAGACGAACACCAGCGCCAGTCCGAGCCGCTCCTTCAGATCGAGCAGCAGGTTGAGTATCTGCGCCCGCACCGAGACGTCAAGGGCGCTGGTCGGCTCGTCGGCGATGAGCAGGCCGGGTTCGAGGGCGAGCGCCCTGGCGATGGCCACACGCTGCCGCTGCCCGCCGGAGAGCTGACTCGGCAGCAGGTCCGCCGCGCCGGCGGGCAGGCCGACGAGGTCGAGGAGCTCGCGCACTCGGGCGTCCCGCTCGGCCGGGGTGCCTCGGCCGTGCACGTTGAGCGGGTCGCGGAGCACCTGCCTGATGGGCAGCCGCCGGTTGAGCGCCGTGGACGGGTCCTGAAATATCATCCCGACGCTCGACCCGATCATGCCCCGCCGCTCGGCGTCCTTGAGCGCCCACAGGTCCTTGCCGCGGAAGGTCACGGTGCCCGAGGTCGGCCGTTGCAGCGCCACCAGCACCTTGGCCAGCGTGGACTTGCCGCAGCCCGACTCCCCCACGACGCCGACCGTCTCGCCGGCGCTGATCGTGAGGTTCGCCGCGGTCAGCGCGTAGACGCGGTCCCGCGAGAACACCCCGCCAGAGCGGGCCTTGTGCACGACATGAACGTCCTTGAGCTCAAGCACGCTGATCACTCCCCACGAGGACGACAGCGGGATGGTGACACGCCACGGCGTGCTGCCGGGCGTCCCCCTCCAGCTCCGGTACGTCGGTACGGCACACGTCCGTGACCATCGGGCACCGGTCGGCGAAACGGCAGCCGGCCGGGAAGTCCGCCGGTGCGGGCACCACGCCGGGGATCTGGGTGAGCCGCTCGGCCCCCGACTCCAGCGACAGCACGGAGCCGAGCAGCCCGCGGGCGTAGTGGTGGGCGGGCGCGCCGACCAGCGTCGCCGTGGCGCCGGTCTCCACGATCTGCCCGCCGTACATGACAACCACGCGGTCGGTGACGTCGGCGATCAGCGCGAGGTCGTGGGAGACGAGGATCAGCGCGAACCCGAGCTCCTCGCGCAGCTTCAGCAGCAGCTCGATGACCTGCGCCTGGACGGTCACGTCGAGGGCGGTGGTGGGCTCGTCGGCGACGATCAGCTTGGGCTCGCGTGACAGCGCCATCGCGATCAGCACCCGCTGCCGCTGCCCGCCGGACAGCTCGTGCGGGTAGGAGGACAGGGTGCGGCGGGCGTCCAGGCCGACCAGTTCGAGCAGTTCGGCCGGTGACCGGCGGCCACCACGGCGGGTGACCTGCTTGAGCTGGGACTTGATGGTCATGGCCGGGTTCAGCGAGGAGAGCGCGTCCTGGTAGATCATCGCCATCTCGTGGCCGAGCAGGCGGCGGCGGGCGCGGCGCGGCAGCGCGAGGAGCTCCTGCTGGTCGAAGCGGACGTGGCCGCTGACGCGGGCGTCGCGGGGCTGCAGGCCCATGATGGTCAGCGCGGTCAGCGACTTGCCGCAGCCGGACTCGCCGACCAGCCCGAGCACCTCGCCCGGCCGTACGTCGAAGGCGATGCCGTCGACGATGTCCACGCCCTCGGCGAAGCCGATCCGCAGCCGCTCCACCGAGAGGATCGGCGGGCCCGAGGGCAGCGGGCGGGCCCGTTCGGCCAGTCTGAGGGCGGCCTCGGCCAGTCCCGGCAGCTCGACGAGCTCACCGGAGCCCGGCCGGGCCGCCTCGAACGCGTCGTCCTTCTTGATCGCCGCCTTGCGGGCGGCGGGCGCGGCCCAGGCGTCGGAGATGCCTTCGGACAGGATGTTCAGGGCGAGCACGGTGATCAGGATGAGCAGGCCGGGGAAGACCGTGGCCCACCAGCCGCCGAGGAGCACCATGTTCTTGCCGTCGGCGATGACGCTGCCCCATGACGGGTTCGGCGGCCGTACCCCGGCGCCGATGAACGACAGCGACGCCTCGAAGACGATCGCGTCGGCCACCATCACCGTGCAGAACACCAGCACCGGCGCGGCGCAGTTGATGGCGATGTGCCGGATCAGGATGTGCGGGGTGCGGGCGCCGATGATCCGCTCGGCCGCGACGTAGTCCTCGCCGTACTGGGCGATCACGTTGGCCCGCACGACACGGGCCACGGACGGCATGTAGAGGAAGGCCATCGCCATCACCAGCACCGGGATGCTGCCGCCGAACACCGCCACCAGCACGGCGGCCAGCGCGATGCCGGGGAAGGCCATGATCACGTCGAGCAGGCGCATGATCGTCTCGTCGACGGCCCGGCGGGAGGTGGCCGCGGCGGCGCCGATGACGGCCCCCACGACCAGGGCCAGGCCGGTCGCGCCGAGACCGATGATCAGCGACCAGCGCGCGCCGTACAGGAGCCTGGACAGGATGTCGCGGTTGGCGCTGTCGAGTCCCATCCAGTGACTCGCGGACGGGCCGCCGCCGGCGGCCTCCTGGAAGAGCGGCGAGTGCGGCGCGATCAGCGGCGCGAACAGCGCGGCCAGCACGACAACGGCGACGACGCCCACGGCGGCCCACGACATCGGCCGCAGGCGCTTGAAGGCGACGCCCGGCTTGGACAAGCGTTCCGTCAGTCCACGTCTCATCAGGCGGCGCTCCTGAGCCTGGGGTTGACCAGCAGGTACAGGACGTCGACCAGCAGGTTGACGACCATGAAGCCGACCGCGACGGTCAGCACGACGCCCTGCACGACCGCGGGGTCACCGTCGCGCACCGCGTTGATCATGAGCTGGCCCATGCCCGGCAGGCCGTAGATCTGCTCGATGACCACCGCGCCGCCGATCAGGTAGCCGATGCGCAGGCCGAGCACGGTCAGCGGGTTGATCAGCGCGTTACGCAGCACGTTGCGGCCCACCACCACGATCGGCGGCAGCCCGCTGCCGATCGCGGTGCGTACGTAGTCGCGGTCGAGCTCCTCGACCATCGACGTACGGATGATCCTGGTGAGCTGGGCCGCGACCGGCAGCGACAGTGACAGGGCGGGCAGCGTCATCGAACGCAGCCAGCCGCTCGTCGAGTCGGCCGGGTTGATGTAGCCGCCGGTCGGGAACAGGCCCTGCCCCACGGCCAGCCACTGGATCATCAGCAGCGCCAGCCAGAACGCCGGGGCCGCCACCCCGACCAGCGAGACGATGCGGATCACCTGGTCGGGCCAGCGGTCACGGAACAGCGCCCCGGTGACGCCGAAGATCAGCGCCAGCACGACCGCGATGAGCAGGCCGAGCAGCGTGAGCTGGAGCGTCAGCGGCAGCGCGGTCGTGACCGATTCGAGCACCGGCTTCTTGGTGAGCACGCTGGTGCCCAGGTCGCCCCTGGCCAGGTCGCCGATGAAGCGCAGGTAGCGCAGCGGCAGCGGGTCGAGCAGGCCGTTCTCGACCTGGAACTGGTGGATCTGCTCGGGGGTCGGGTTCGCGCCCTGGAAGTAGGCGTACTCCGGCTTGCTGTTGGAGAAGCGCATCACGATGAACACGAACGCGGCGACCCCGAGCACCAGCGGGACCAGGACGAGAATCCGCCGCAGGAGCATTCTGGCGATGAAGACCATGTCAGGTGCGCTTGGCCTGGAGCAGGTTGATGCCCGGGTAAGCCTGCGCGCGGATGCCGGACAGCTTCTTGGGGTCCCAGGCGGTCATCAGCTCGGTGTGGACGACGGGGTAGAGGACCGCCTGCTCGGCGATGAGATCCAGATATTTCTGGACCTTCGCGGCTTTGGCCGCCTTGTCGAGCTCTTTGGTGGCCTCGTCCATCTGCGCGAACAGGGACTTGGCGTCCTTGCTCTCGCCCCAGTGGCTGTACTTCATCCACAGGCCGCCGGGCACGAAGTTGTAGCGCATGATCAGGTCGGCGTCCATGCCGAACTGGTTGGGGTTCGAGGCCGCCGCGACCACCTGGTAGTCCTGGAACTGGTCCATCTTGGTGAACAGCGCGGCCGTGTCCTGCGGCTCCAGCGTCGTCTTGACGCCGATCGCCTCCCAGGAGGCGGCGAGGGTCGGCAGGCAGTCGGCGATCCAGCTCACGTTGACGGCCATCAGGTTGATCGTCAGGTTGGTCACGCCCGCCTCTTTGAGCAGGGCCTTGGCCTTCTCCTGGTCGTAGTCGTAGACGACCGAGGCCCGCTTGTGGTCGGGGTGGCCCTCGTTGAGGAAGGAGCTGGAGGCGGTGCCGTGCCCCTTGAGGGCCACGTCGATCAGCTTCTTCTTGTCGATCGCGTAGTGCAGCGCCTGCCGTACGCGGACGTCGTCGAACGGCTTGGTGCCGGTGTTGAACATCAGGAACATGTGGTTCATGCCCGCGCCACCCTCGACGGTCAGCCCCTGCTGCTTGAGCTGCTCGACGTTGGCGTACGGGATGTTGTCGGCGATCTGCGCCTCGGCCGAGCCGCCGGAGATCTTCGCGACGCGGGCCGACGCGTCCACGATCGTCAGCCAGTTCATCTTCTTGACGGTGGCCGGGCGCGGCCCGTTGTAGTCGGCGAACGCCTCGAAGGTGGTGTTGCTCTTGGGGTTGTGCGCCGTCTGCTTGTACGGTCCCGAGCCGACGGCCTTGCCGGTCTTGGCCGCGTCCCAGGCGCCGGCCTGGCTGAAGACGTGCTTGGGCATGATCTTGGCGATGGTCAGCCGGGGCGCCGCGTCGGGGAAGGCGAACTTGAAGACCAGCTCCACGTTCTTGTCGTCGATCTTCTTCACTTCCTGGAGCCAGGACCTGAAGAAGTTGCCGGTCAGCACGTTCGCCTGCGGGTCGAGGATGCGCTCGAAGGTGAAGACCACGTCGTCGGCGGTCACCGGCTGGCCGTCGTGCCACTTCGCGCCGTCGCGGAGGGTGAACTTCCACGAGGTGGCGTTCACGTCCGTGGGCAGCGCGGTCGCCAGGGCCGGGAACGGCTCGCGGGTGATCGGATCGGTGTCGAGCAGGCCCTCGTACATGTGCTGGATGCCGGCCATCGCGAAGGCCGAGGCCGTCTGCGTCGGGTCCCAGCTCCCGTCGTTGCCATAGCCGATGACTGCGGTGATCAGGTCTTTGTTGGATCCGGCGCCGACCGAACCGGTCGAGGCCGGCCCGCCCGAGCAGGCGGACAGGGTGGACGCGATTAACGCCGCCGCACCCGTGGCCCCGCTGTAGCGCAGGAAGTCACGGCGGCTGAACCCAGAGCTCACGGATGCCTCCTGGAGGTGGTACGTAGGACGTCCCATGTCCTATGTTGTGCGTAGGGTGGACGCTATGGGCCGGGCCCGGTTGAGGTCAACAGGAGATTTCCGGAATGTTACCTAAGCGCATACAAAGAAGGGATCATTCATGACCACAGTTCCGCGCTCGCGGCCCAGCCGCGCCGTCGAGGCCCAGGAGGGCGTCAAAGAGCTCATCCTCCAGCGCGGGCTCGTGGCGGGCGATCCCCTGCCCACCGAATCCGAGCTCATGGAAGAGCTCCGGGTCAGCCGCAACTCCGTCCGGGAGGCGCTCAAGGCGCTGCAGGCGGTCGGGATCGTCGACATCCGCCACGGCTTCGGCATGTTCGTGGGCCGGATGTCGCTGGCCGGGCTGGTCGACGAGCTGGCCTTCCACAGCCGCATCACGCTCCAGGACGGCAAGAACCACCTCGCCCACCTCACCGAGATCCGCGAGATCCTGGAGGCCGGCCTGGTCCAGCGGCTCATCGATCTGGGCCCGGAGGCCGACCTGACGCCGGTCGCCGACGTGATGGCCCGCATGGAGAGCGAGGCGCTGGTCGGCGACGTGTCACCGGAGACGGACCGGCTCTTCCACGACCTGCTCTACCGGCCGCTCGGCAACCCGCTGGTCAGCCAACTGCTCGGGGCGTTCTGGGACGTGTACCACCAGCTTCGCGACCGGCTCGGCGCGCCGGACGAGCCGCCGGCGGACGTGGCGAAGCGGCACCGCGACATCTACGCGGCCGTACAGACCGGGGACAAGAGCGCGGCGGTCGCGGCGGTCTTCGCCCACTTCGACGGCGTCCGCAACCGCCTGGCCCGCCTGCCCACCCGCTTCTCTTGAACAGCCCTTACTCGAAGGCCCGCCAGTCGTCTCTCCATCCGGCGAACCAGCGGGCGAACCACGGTGACGCCGCCGCCAGCGGCACGATGTGCGCGACCGTCTCCCGGTGGTATCGCCGCTGGAACTCCACCGGCATCCGGTGCAGCTCCTGGACGTTGCTCACCCGGTCGGCCAGCTTGACCAGCACGGCCTGCCGCGGCGCCCCCGCCAGCGCCCGCAGGTAGGCCGCCTTCACCGCCGCCTTGTCCTGCCCGGCGGCCACGCCGGGCTTGGTCACCCACGCGACCAGCTCGGCGACATGCTCCCCGAACCGCTCGGCGATCTCCGCGCGCGTGCACGGGGTGTCCTCGACCACGTCGTGCAGCACGATCGCCACCAGTACGTCGGGATCGCGCACCTGCGCCCCGATCACCGCGATCTCCAGCGCCTCCAGCAGATGTTCCAGGTACGGCACACCGGTCGGCCGCAGCTGATCACCGTGTTGCCGTACGGCGAAGGCCACGGCCTCCTCCAGCACCTCGACCGCCTCCCCCGGCAGCGCCGCGGCGAGCGGCCGCGCGGCGTCCCGCCAGGACTTCCAGTTCGTGAAGACCTCAGTCACGCCCCAGATGCTAGTGGACATTGATAGTTAGACGTCGTACTATTCGATGGTGAATCATCGCTCTAGGGCCGGGCGGCTTTCCGCCCCAAGATAGTTCGACATCGAATCACATTCAGGAGTGACATGCGTACCCTGATCCATAACGTCCGCGTCTTCGACGGCGAGCGGACCATTCCCAGCGCCGACGTCCTGATCGACGGCGACCGCATCGGCGAGCCGGGCGGCCCCGCCGACATCGAGCTCGACGGCACCGGGAAGACCCTGCTCCCCGGCCTGATCGACGCGCACGCGCACGCCTTCGACGGAAACCTCGCCGAGGCGCTGCGGTTCGGCGTGACCACCGAGTTCGACCTGAACAACCTGCCGCCCCTCCTGGCCGCCCAGCGCCGGCTGGCCGCCGACCGCGACGACGTCGCCGACCTGCGCAGCTCCAGCGTCATCGCCACCGCGCCCGGCGGTCACCCGACCCAGATCATGACCCCCGACGTACTGAAGATGCTGGGCACGGACGCCACGATCGACACCGTCGCCGACTCCGGCCAGGCCAAGGCGTTCGTCGAGGCCCGGCTGGCGGAGGGCGCCGACTACCTGAAGATCGCGGTCGACGACGGCGCGTCGGGCGGGACGCGACTGCCCGTGCTCAGCCCGGAACTGGCCGCCGTCCTGGTCGAAGCCGCGCACGCCACCTTCAACCGGGAGTACAGCGACATCCCCCTGCATTCCGCAGGCGTGACGAACGCCTCGCACGCGGCCCTGGCCCTCTTCCGCGCCGGGGTACCACTGCTGGCGGGCACCGACTGCACCCCCTCGCCTCGCCGACCGGACCGAGTCGGCCAATCCGGTCGAGCGGGCCGAGCGCCCGGCTACTTCGCGCGGTCGGCGATCAGGAGCTCCAGGCCGTCGAAGATGCGGTTCAGCCCGAAGTCGAGCGCGTCGTCCTGGGCGGAGCCGGCGGCGGCGGACGCGACGGCCTTCGTGAGGGCGGGGAAACGGTCGCCGTGCCGCTTCAGCAGCTCGGCCAGAACCGAGGTCAGCTCCTTCTCGGAGCTGCCCGCCCGCACGCCCGCCGGCGTCACCGTGGTCAGCGCCTGCTGCGCGAGGTTGCGAATGTGACCCGTCACCACGACGACCGTGTCCAGCTGCTCGGCCCCGTCGAGCCCGGTCCCGGTGAGCGCCTCGACGGCGCACTCCAGCCAGCCGAGCTCGTTGGGGCCGACCGCCCTCTGGCCCACCATGACCTGGAGCAGCCAGGGGTGTCGCTGGTGGACCGCCCAGAACCGCCGCGCCCACTCCCCCAGCTTGGACCGCCAGCCCCCCTCGCCCAGGGCGAGCGGCTCCCCCACAGCCGTGTCGATCATGAAGGCGATCAGCTCGGTCTTGCCGGGAAAGTACCGGTACAGCGACATCTTCGTGAAGTCGAGGTCGGCGGCGACCCGTTGCATGGAGACCATCGCGAGCCCTTCGGCGTCGGCGATGTCGATGGCCGCGCGCGCGATGCGCTCGGGGCTGAGCGCGGGCTTGGGCCCCCGGGTCGGCCGGTCGACCGCCCCCCAGAGCAGCTCCAGGGCACTCGCCTGATCCTTGGCCCCGAACTCGCCGTCCTTCTTCGCCGCCATCCGAGCTCCTATTCGCGTTGCGCCACCCAGAAACTGCGTCTATCGTACACCAAGTGTCCGTCGGACACAGTTATCGAAAGGCGCCCCCATGCCCATCTCCAGCGCCCGAAAGTGGGGCACGCTGGTCATCGCCTGCCTTGTCGCGGTGATCCCCAACATCGACATGACCGCCCTGAACCTGGCCATCCCCAACCTCAACCACGCCCTGCACCCCTCGGCCACCCAGATCCTGTGGATCGCCGACGCGTACGGCTTCGCGCTGGCCGCCCTGCTGGTCACGATGGGCGGGATCGGCGACCGCATCGGCCACAAGAAGCTGCTGCTCATCGGCACCGTGGGGTTCGCCGCCGCCTCCGCGCTGACCGCGTTCACCCCGAACGCGGAGCTGCTGATCGCGGCGCGGGCGCTGCTCGGCGTCGCGGGGGCCACCCTCATGCCGTCCGCGCTGTCCCTCATCCGCCGGGTGTTCACCGAGCCGAAGGAGCGTACGTCGGCGATCGGGATCTTCAGCGCGGTCGGCGGGCTCGCGGTCGGGCTCGGCCCGGTACTCGGCGGCGCGCTGCTGACCCACTTCTGGTGGGGCGCGGTGTTCCTGATCAACGTACCGATCATGGCCGTCGCGTTCGTCGCCGGGCTCGTCGTGCTGCCCGAGGCACGCGGGAGCCGGCTCGGCCGCCTCGATCTGCTCAGCGTGCCGCTGTCCGCCGTCGGTGTGCTGGGCATCGTGTACGGGGTCAAGGAGGCCGCCCAGTACGGCCTCGCCGAGGCGCACGTCGTGATCTCCGTCATCGTGGGCGTCGCCGGGCTGGTCCTGTTCCTGGTGCGGCAGGCCAGGGTGGCCGACCCGCTCATCGATGTCAGTCTCTTCAGGCGGGCCGCGTTCACCGGTTCGATCAGCACGAACCTCTTCGCGATGTTCGCCCTGGTCGCCCAGTCGCTGATCTTCTCCCAGTACTTCCAGCTCGTGCTCGGCTGGACGCCGCTGGCCTCGGGACTGGCCGGGCTGCCCGCCGCCCTGGGCGCGATGGTCGGCGGGGGCGTGCTCGCGCCCGTCCTGATCAACGCGCTCGGCCGGGCCCGCGCCGTCGCCACCGGCCTGATCGTCGCCGCGGCGGCCTACGCGCTGTTCCTGCTGGCCGGCGTGGAGTCGAACTACCCGGTGCTGCTGATCCCGATGATCCTCTCCGGCAGCGCCATGGGCCTGGCCCTGACCATCACCGGTGACACGGTGCTGGCCTCGGTGCCGAAGGAACGTTCCGGAGCCGCCTCGGCGATCTCCGAGACCGCCACCGAGCTCGGCGGCGCGCTGGGCATGGCCGTACTCGGCAGCATCCTCAACGCCGTCTACCGAGGCACCCTCGTACCGCCCGCCGGGCTCACCGCCGGCGCCCGGAGCGCGGCCGGCGACTCCCTCGGCGCGGCGATGCAGGTCGCCGCCAAGCTGCCCGGAACGCTCGCGGGTCAGCTCACCGCAGCCGCCAGGGACGCTTTCGTGAACGGCATGCACGTCGCCCTGCTCGGCAGCGCCGGCTTCGCCGCCCTGGTGGCGGTCGCGGCCCTCGTCACGCTGCACCACGTGCCCAAGGTCATCGACGACCGCGAACTGCCCGTCGCCACCCACTGACCTCGTACAGAACAGGAATGGGCCCCGCACAGGTCGATAATCGCTTGCATGTGGTTCGGTGTCCTGGGCGCGATCGAGGTGCGGTCCGACGCCGGCGGGCTGATAGCCGTCGGCGGCCCGAGCGTACGTTCGCTGCTGGCGATGCTGCTGCTGGACGCGGGCCAGGAGGTGAGCGTGCGGCTGCTCGTCGAGGGCCTGTACGGCCGGGGCGATTCCGCGCACGCGCTGCAGACTCAGGTGTCCCGCCTGCGCCGCGGGCTCCGGGCGGCGGGTGGCGAGCTGGTCGAGTTCGGTCCCGCCGGGTATCGGTTGGCGGTCGATCCCGAGGACGTCGACGTGCACCGGTTCGAGCGGCTCGCCGCCGAGGGACGGCGGGCGCTCGCGGCCGGCGACCACGTCAAGGCCGCATCGTTGACGCGGGCGGCCCTGGACCTGTGGCGGGGACCGGCGTTGAACGACGTCATGACCGCCCCCTTCGCCGAGCCGCAGGCCGCCCGCCTGGAGGAGCTGCGGATCGCCACGCTCGAAGACCACATCGAGGCGCGGCTGGGCCTGGGTGAGCACCATCACCTGGTGGCGGAGCTGCCGGGGATCATGGCCGCGCATCCGTTGCGGGAACGCCTGCGCGGCCAGCTCATGCGTGCGCTGTACGGGAGCGGCCGCCAGGCCGAGGCGCTCGAAGTGTACGAGGACGCACGGCGAACACTGGCCGGCGAGCTCGGCGTCGATCCCTCCCCGGAGCTCCAGAACGTCCACCTGGCGGTGCTCCGCGCCGAACGCACGCTCGCCGAGGTGCCGCGCGCCGGGGTCCCCGCTCAGCTCACCAGTTTCGTCGGGCGCGGCGAGGATCTCGGACGGGTCGGCGAGCTCCTCAAGAAGGGCCGGCTGGTCACGCTCACCGGGCCGGGCGGAGTCGGGAAGACCCGGCTGGCGATCGAGGCGGCCGCGCGGGAGCCGGGAGAGGTCCGCTTCGTCGACCTGGCCCCGGCCTCCGACGTCCCGCAAGCCCTGATCGGCGCGCTGGGCCTGCGGGAAGCCGGGCTGGTGCCGTCGCTGTCCGGCCCGCTCGACGCCATCGACCGGCTGGTCGCGGGGTTGGCCGGGCGGCGGCTGCTGATCGTCCTGGACAACTGCGAGCACGTCCTGGACGAGGTCGCCCGGCTCGCCCGCCACCTGCTGGCCGCCTGCCGTGGCCTGCGGATCCTGGTCACCAGCCGGGAGCGGCTCGATGTCACCGGTGAGACGCTGTACCCGGTCGCGCCCCTCGCGGTCCCGCCGTCCGAGACCGCGGCCTCGGACGGGTTCGGGCTTCCGGCGGTGCGGCTGTTCGCCGACCGGGCCGCCGCCGTCCGTCCCGGTTTCGCGGTCGGCGACGCCAACATCTCCCTGGTGCTCCGCGTCTGCCGGACGCTCGACGGGCTGCCGCTGGCGATCGAGCTGGCCGCCGCGCGGCTGCGTTCGCTGACACTCGACGACGTCGCGGAACGGCTCGACGACCGGTTCGGGCTGCTGTCCCGCGGCGACCGTACGGCGGCGCCCCGGCACCAGACCCTTCGCTCGGTCGTGGCCTGGAGCTGGGACCTGCTGAGCCGGGACGAGCAGGCGCTGGCGGCGCGGCTGACGGTGTTCGGCGACGGCGCCACGCTCCACGCGGCCTCGCGGGTCTGCGGGCTGTCCGATGCCGAGGTCGTCGAACGGCTGGCCGACCTCGTCGACAAATCCCTGGTCGAGACCGCCGACGGGCGCTACCGCATGCTGGAGACGGTCCGCGAGTTCTGCGCCGAACGGCTCGCGGGCACCGGGGAAGGCGAGCAGTTGCGGGCGGCGCACGCGGCGTACTTCCTCGACCTGGCCCGGACCGCCGAACCCCACCTGCGCGGCCCGGACCAGCTGCACTGGCTGGCCAGGCTCGACGCCGAGCGCGGCAATCTCGACGCCGCGCTGCGCTGGGCCGTACGCGCCGACCCCATGCTCGCCGTCAAGCTGATCACCGCCCTGTCGTGGCACGGGCAACTGCGGGGACTGAGCGGCGGACGCGGCCCGATGGCCGCCCAACTCCTCAAGGTGATCGGCCCCGAGCCACCCACCGGCCTGGAGGAGGAGTACGCCCTGTGCCTCGCGCACGCGGCGGCGTCGAGTGACGGCTACGACCGCGAACTACGCCTGCGGCTGGAACGCCTGCCATCGACCCTGACCGAGGCCGGGCCGCGATACCCCTTCCTGGCCGTACTCCGGCTCATGGTGCTCGGACCCGGCAAGGACGAGACGTTCGGGGCCGATCCCTGGTCCCAGGCCTTCGCCCGGTTGGCAGCGGGCACCAGAGGGCTGCTCGACGGAGATCCGGCAGCGGCGGAGCGGGCCTTCCGCGCGGCGCTCGGCGGCTTCCGCGCGGTCGGCGACCGCTGGGGAATCGCGACCGCACTGGACCACCTGGCCTGGCTCACCGGCCTGCGAGAGAACGAAGCGGCTTTCGTACCGCTGATGACAGAGGCCCTCGACCTGGCCGGCCAGTTGGGCGCGGTGGAGGACATGACGCGGATGCTCGTCAGGAACGCCGACGCGCTGGCCACCGCCGGCCGGCCCGCCGCCGCGCGGGCGGACTACGAGCGCGCCGCCGACCTCGCCCGCGGAACCGGGTTGCCCGAGGCGCAGGCCGACGCGCAGCGAGGGCTCGCCGACCTCGCGCGCCTGGACGGCGATCTCGCCCACGCCCGCGAGCTGTACGAACGGGCACTGGGCGGATGCGAGCGCGAGTCGATGAGCACCCGATGGACGCGGTGGCAGATCCTCATCGGCCTGAGCCGGATCGCCCAGAGCGAGAACGACGCCCGTCTGGCGCAGTCCTACTGCCACCAGGCCCTCATCGTCGCACTCGGCCACGGGAACCTGCCGGCCGCGACCATCGCGGCGGAGGGCATGGCCGCGGCCCTTCTCGGTCCGCCGCGAGCGTGACTGCCAGCGGTTGGTAAGCGTTTGGTGAGTGACCGCATCGAGGGTTGGAGCGCACACCCGATCATCGACTGACTGGAGTCCACCATGCCGAACCTCACCGGAAAGACCGCACTGGTCACGGGCGCATCGCGGGGCATGGGCCGCGCCATCGCCCTGCGCCTGGCCGCCGACGGCGCGCGAGTGGCCGTCCACTACGCCACCAGCGCCGAGGCGGCCAAGGAGACGGTGGCCGCGATCGAACAGCTGGGCGGCAGCGCCTTCCCGATCCAGGCCGAGTTCGGCGTGGCGGGCGACGTGGACGCGCTCGTGACGGGCCTGGACGGGCAGCCGCTGGACATCCTGGTCAACAACGCCGCCTGCGGGAACCTGGAGACGCTGTTCGCCGGATCGATCGACCGGCTGACGCCGCAGCAGTTCGACGAGGTCTTCGCGATCAACGTCAAGGCGCCCTTCTTCCTCATCCAGGCCGTACTGCCGCTGCTGCGCGACGGCGGGCGCGTCATCAACATCTCCTCGCCGTCCACCCGGATCGCGATGTCCACCCAGATCGCCTACGCGATGAGCAAGGGCGCCGTGGAGGTCATGACCCGAACGCTGGCCAACAGCCTCGGCGCGCGCGGCATCACGGTGAACGCGGTGGTCCCGGGCGCGACCGACACCAACGTGAACGACGCCCTGCACGCCCCGGAGACCAGGGCCGCCATAACCTCGGTCACCGCCCTCGGCCGGATCGGCCAACCGGCCGACATCGCCGACGCCGTCGCCTTCCTCGCCTCGGACGACGCCCGCTGGATCACCGCGAACGTCCTGGACGCCACCGGCGGCATGTTCCTCGGCCCGCTCGGATAGCTCAGGCACCCGGCTCTTCGGTAGGGATCGCTAGCTCACGAGCAGTTGGTTGTCCAGCTGATGCTTGATCACCATGGGCGACACCTGGAAGTGAGCGGCGATCCCATCGAGGTCATCCTGAATCGCGATCTCAGGAGGAACACTCAACAACTCGCCGATGCCGTGCGCGGGCGCCAGCAGTTCGGCGGCGAAGGCCCGCTCGACCTTCTGACGCTCCGTGTAGGCGGTGGTCACCAGGAAGAGGGGCTCCGACTCCCACAAGTAGTGCCAGAGCGCTCGCGAGAGCGTGAACCGCCGGGAGCTCGCTGGCCGGCCAGGCTCGATGACGGCCAGCGGACCAGAGTCGCCAGGTGATCCGCCAATGGCCTGCAGCCCTCTATCCGCGGTAGGCCGGTCGACGCTGTTCATATAGGAAGAGAGATCGAACACCTCCTGGTCGGCGAGTCCAAGGATCCGACGCACCTCTCGCGCCTGGTTCCACCCCTTCTCCCACGACCAGTTTCCCGGCGCCGCCTGAGATCGCCGGATCTCTTCGCGCAGCACTCTCGCCGCTTCCGCTTCCGCTTCTGGTGCCCGTCCGATCTCAGATCGTGCGCCACCGATCCAATCCAGGGCCTGGCCCATCCGGGCAGGTTCGACCGCGTCCAGGAAGTCACCAAGAAGATTCCCCCGCAGCTCAGCCGCAGCTCGCATGATCAGATGCTGGTACGGCTCAGCCTCGGAGTAAGGGTCGAGACCGAGGCGTGCGGCAGCCAAGCAGAATTCGATCTCATCAGGGTCCGCGCTCTGAACCCCGGCCCACTCTTTTTCCAGCGACGTATCGGTAACCCCCTGCTCGGCCAGACGAGTGAGGACAGCAGAGATGACGGAGATGAGCTCGCGCTCGACGGATTCGCGGTCAAGAAACGCCTCACCGTCCGCCAGGAACCTGATCGGCTTCCCTGGCGTCGGAAATCGGTCGCGCTGCCAGATCAGACGCTTGTGCTCCCCCTCAGGGATGATCACAAGGTTGGGCCAGAGGAAACCGTCTCCGATGCCACGCAACGAATGCCGTCTGAATTGCCGCGAGTCGTAGTGCTCTGGGCCCCGCATGTCCACGCTGCGTGCTGGGCGTGCGTCCGCGCGTAGGAGCCACCAGTTGTACGCAGCCCACTCCGCGAGTGGGTAAAGGGGGCAGTAGATCGACCGGCGCGAACTACCGGACTCCTGGTCCTCGACCAGCGTGACGTGATCGGAGTCGACAACGATCTCGATCCGCGCCCAAGTGGCTCTATGCTCGGGCGCCTTGACCGACGGTGCGGCCTCCCACTCCCACCGAATCGCCAACTCCGGAACTGCATTCATTGGTCCTCGTCCTCGCTGACCTCGTTGAGCTTCTCAGGCCACTCACTGCGATCGAGCGGATATCCCTTGTACTGGCCAAGCTCCCGGTTCACCAACCTCGCCTCGTAGACGACATCGTCCAATCGATGCCACGCGTACCGTGGAAAATCCCCTTCCCACGGCGCGCCGATGTTCCCGCACGCGATGGTTCTCTTCAGCCAACCCGTGATCTCCGCCGGATCGGTGAACTTGGGATCGCACTTACTGGCATCAGCCCGCAGCCTGGGCCGGCCCGCGAACGAAGGGTAGGACTTGTGCTCACCGCTGCCCACATAGGAGACGCGCTCCGCGAGTTGGTCCAGGCAGACGCCTTCTGGCGGCATCACCATGCTACGCAGAAGCGGACGACGGCGTTTGGGGGCACGCATCCACTAAGTATGTTCCGCGTCACTCTCCGTGTCAGGCCATGCGTCCAGCATGGTCGTCACGTTCGCACGAAGCGGGCGGGCCGCCCTCACACCGAAGAAGCCCCAGCTCACAGACGTGAACTGGGGCTTTCTATCGGGTGCGCCGCCAGGGACTCGAACCCCGGACCCGCTGATTAAGAGTCAGCTGCTCTAACCAACTGAGCTAGCGGCGCCCGCAACAGATGTAACTGTAGCAGCCGCCGCACACCCCCCAGCACATCATCCGAGCCGCCCACCCAGCCCCTCGTACGCCCCCAGCACCATCTCCCAGAACCGCTTCACCTCCAGCGACGTCGCCACCAGGGCGTTGGGTCGTCCGTCGCGGAGTTTGAAGTCGGTGACGGTCATTCCCGACGTGTGCCGGCCGACCGTCTCCACGTCCACCCGTGCCGGTACGCAGGTGAACAGCGAGGGGTCGATCACGTACGCCACCGCGCACGCGTCATGGATGGCCGGTCCGTGGTCCGCCGTGACCTTGCCATAGAACTGCGCGGCGGGCACCAGGAGCTCGGACAGCCGGCCGAGTGGGCGCATCCGGTCCAGGAGTTCGCTGGTCACCATGGCCGTGAGCGTCACGTCGAGGCCGAGCATCTTCACCGTCCAGCCGGCGTCGAAGACGATCGCGGCCGCCTCCGGGTCGGCGAAGATGTTGAACTCCGCCGCGGGAGTGGTGTTGCCGCGGGTGAAGGCGCCGCCCATGATCACGAAGTCGCGGGCCCACTCCACGACACGTGGCTCCCGGCGTACGGCCAGCGCGATGTTGGTCAGTGGGCCGATGGCGACCAGCGTGATCTCGCCCGGGGCGGCCCGCAGGGTCTCCACGATGAAGTCCACCGCGTGGCCGTCGGAAACGGGGCGGGTGGCCGGTGGGAGGGCGGCGTCGCCCAGGCCGGACAGGCCGTGGATGTCGGCGGCGCGGACCGTGTGGCGCACCAGAGCGCCCGCGCTGCCCGGAACGACCGGGACGTCGCCGAGGTCGAGGAACTCCCTGAGCGCCAGCGCGTTGGCCGTGGTCAGCGCGAGGTCGACGTTGCCGCCGACCGTGGTTATGCCGACCAGTTCCAGGGCCGGGGTGCCCGCTACCAGCGCCAGGGCGAGCGCGTCGTCGATACCGGGATCGCAGTCAATGAGGACCTTTGTCACAGAACCGAACAATACGCATGAATCGGGGCCGGACAGTCCCCCAACTGTCCGGCCCCGACCGAGGGCGGTCCAGGCCGACGATTTCCCCCAAAAACGTCGGCGGTCCCGCACTGCGAACAGCGGTCCCCCTCCGCGTCCGCTTCGGTAAAAGTCTGCAAGTCAGTCGCAGGACTCTTGACCTGCCTCGACACTACCGAGGCGAATGCAACGAACATGCCATAGCGGGGTCGAATGTCCGCCTAATCCGGCTAAGGGATCTCCAAACGGACCGACGTCCCCTCCTGGAGGGAACGACTGACCGTGCAGTACTTCGCGTGCACCCGCTCCGCCACCGCCCGAAAGACCTCTTCCGCCTGCTCAGAGGGGACTTCGACGTCGTAGGTCACCGTGACGGGACCCAGCAGGTTCGGCTCGATCTTCGCCGATTCGACGGTCATCGCCAGGCGGATCAGCCTTTGCCCGCGCTTTGCGGTCAGCGGCTCCACCGTCACGATGTTGCACCCGCCCACCGCCGCGAGCAGCAACTCGACGGGCGTGAACACGCCCTCCTCCTCGCCGCCCCCGATCCGCACCTCCGCGCCACGGGCGTTCGTGGCCAGGAATCCGCCATCTTCGGTCCGCTCAACACGTACGTTAGCCATGTTTCAGACACTACTCAGATGGCTCTCATGTTCGGCGCGCATCGTCTATCCCATGGCTAGCGAGGCAAAGGCGAATCAGGCCCTCATCGTGTTCTGGTGCGGTGTCGCGGTCGCCGAGTTCGGTGCGATCCAGCCGGGGTTCGGGTACCCGTGGCGTCCGTCCGCGTGGGCCGTCGCCGGGTTGCTGGTGGCGCTCGGCCTGCTGTCGGTCAAGGCGCCGGAACTCCTCCGGTCGGAGCCGGCCAGGCGGCGCCTGCGCCTGGCCGGGTACCTGGTGGGCACGGTGCTGGTGACACACCAGCTCAGCTCCACCGCGTACGTGACCACCGCGAGCCGCACCGGCTCCCTCCTCCTGTACGGCATCGCGGCCGTGATGGCCGTCTGGCACTACGGCGTCCGGGCCACGACCAGAGGCTCCCTGCTCATCCTCGCCGACCTCGAACCCGCTGGGCTGCGCGACCTGCTCGCCACCCACACGGGCGACACGGTGACCGTCTACCGGACCGACCGGGTGACCGACGAGCTACGCGAGCTGGAGGCCGAGCACGGCCTGGTGGTCGTCGCCGGTCGGGAACACGACCCCCGGGCCAAGGAGCGGCTCAGCGCCTCGGGGCTGAGCCGTCAGGTGCCCGACATCGCCGAACGCACGGTGATCGTCGCCGGCCCGCGGCCCTTCCAGCGGTACGTCCGGGGCGCCCTCACCCGCCTGTCCGTACCGAAAGCGCAGGTCAAGACAACCAGTTTCAAACGTAAGCCGTTGGTTTAACAAGGCATTACGCGCGCCGTGGGACGGTTGCTGCGAACAAGGAGGCAAGGTGACGACTTTCCCCGGAAGCGCCCGTGTCGAGATGGTCATGGGCATACCCGTCAGCGTGGATATCCGTACGGCTCTGCCGCGGCGGGAGCTGGCTCCCGTACTCGATGACGCCTTCGCCTGGCTGCGCTGGGTGGACGAGACGTTCAACCCCGCCAGGGAGGACAGCCAGATCAGCCGGCTGAACCGCGGCGGGACCATCAGGCAGATCCCGGAGCTCATCGAGGTGCTGCACCGCTGCGACGAGCTCAGCGAGGCCACCGGCGGCTGGTTCGAATCCCGGATCAACGGCGTCATCGACACCTCGGGCTACATCAAGGGCTGGGCGCTCGAACGGCTCTCCCGCGCGCTGGGCAGTGCGGGTGCCGTCGATCACCGCATCACCGCCGGCGGGGACGTCAGGGTGCGCGGCTCGGCCGCCCCAGGCAAGCGCTGGCACGTCGGCGTCCGTGACCCGCGCACCGGCCTGGTACGCAAAGTCGTCTTCACCCACGACATGGGCATCGCCACCTCGGGCGGCGCGAACGTCGTCGACCCGCGCACCGGCGTCAAGCAGGACAAGCTCGGCTCGGTCACCGTGCTCGGCCCCGACCTGGGCGCCGCCGACGCCTACGCCACCGCGATGTACGCCATGGGCCCGGTGCTGGCCAGGCGCTTCGCCATGGAACTCGCGGAGGCCGAGCAGTACCAGACCATGATCATCAGCCGTGACGGGCAGGAGCTCAGCACGCCCGGCTTCGCCCACTACGGCGGCGCCGAAACCCGGCTGGCGGGCTGAGACGAGGCCAAGCGCGGTCAGGCGTCGGGATGTTTGCTCAGGTATTCAAGGTAGACCGGTCGCAGCGCCTCGCCGAGCTCGCCTTCGCCTGCCGCGAGGGCATCGCTGAGCAACGCGGACACCCGGCTGAGGTCGTTGGCGGTCTCTGTGTCGTGACCGCTGGCGGCCTCCGCCGCCGGGATCACCCTCAGCAGGTTCCACAGGAAACCCAGATCGCCGTGGCGCACGGCATAACTGACCGCACGGTCGTGCAATTCGCTGGCCGACAGCGATTCGAAACCCTCGGACTCCATCGCGCTCCCCTCCCCCGCACGTCTCTGCCCATCGTTGCCCATCGATAACGCCTATCACAGTGCGTGGCCGGAATACACATATCCGGTCATCACGGTGAGCCTCTATCGGAGCACCGATAGGTAATGGGAGGATCAACCAGCGTGAGATTCATCATCAGAACCCTCGCGGCCGCGGTCGCCCTCTGGGTCGCCATCCAGTTCATCGATGGCATCCAGATCACCGGCCCGCAGAACACCCCCACCTACTGGGGCACCCTGCTCATCGTCGCCCTGATCTTCGGCATCATCAACGCCATCGTGAAGCCGATCGTCAAGGGGCTCGGCTGTGCCCTGATCGTGCTGACGCTGGGGCTGTTCCTGCTCGTCATCAACGCGGCCATGCTGCTGCTGACGAGCTGGATCTCCGATCAGCTCGACATCCCCTTCCATGTCAGCAACTTCTATCCGGCCGCCTTCTGGGGCGCGATCATCATCAGCGTGGTCAGCTGGCTGCTCGGCCTGTTCATCCCCGACAACGATTGAGCTCGATGGAACTCGACGGTGCCGGGCTGACCTGCGCGCAGGTCCATGCGGTGGCGTACGGCGCGGCCCGGGTCACGATCTCCTCACTGGATCGGGCCCGGGCGGCGTGGGGGGCGGCCCAGGAGCTGACCGGGCCCGTCTACGGGCAGAGCACCGGAGTCGGGGCCAACAAGGACGTGGGTGTGGAGGGGGGCGGGCTCGACCTGCTACGCAGCCACGCGGGCGGGGCGGGGCCACTCGTCGCGCCCGAACGGGCCAGGGCGATGCTGGTGGTCCGGCTCAACCAGTTGCTGGCGGGCGGCTCGGGCGTCGATCCGGGCGTGCTGCCGGTGCTGGCGGGGGCGATCAACGACGGCTTCACTCCCCCGATCCGCACCTACGGCGCCATCGGCACCGGCGATCTGACGGCTCTCGCCACCACCGCGCTCTGCCTGCTGGGGGAGATGTCCTGGCAGGGACCGACGGCGAACGTGCCCCGATATCCGCTGGCGTCCGGGGACGCGGCACCGTTCCTCAGCTCCGGGGCCGCGACGCTGGCCGACGCCGCCATCGCCGTACATCGGCTGCGCGTCCTGCTGGACGCCGCCGTCGACGTGGCGGCGTTCAGCTTCGTCGCGGTGTCCGCCTCGGCCGAGCCGCTGGCCGCCGTCGTCCAGGAGGCCCGGCCGCACCCCGGCCAGGCCGCCGCGGCCGCCCGCCTGCGCGGGCTGCTCTCGCGGGAGTTCGCCGCCCGCATCCAGGACCCGTACGGCTACCGCGCCTTCGCCCAGGTGCACGGTGCCGCGCTGGACGCGCTCGACCGCGCCGAGCGGGCCGTCGAGACCGACCTGAACGCCGCCGCCGAGAACCCGCTCATCGCCAACTCGCTGGCCTGGCACAACGGCAACTTCCACTCGGCCCCGGTCGCGCTGGCGCTCGACGCGCTGCGCGCGGCGCTGGTGCCGACGGCCCAGCTCAGCACGGCCCGGCTGGCCACGCTCATGGAGCCCGCCTACACGGGGCGGCTGCCGTTCCTGGCGGCGCGGCCGGGCGGGTCGGGGGCGATGGTCCTGGAGTACGTGGCCCAGGACGCGCTGGCCGAGCTGCGCCACCTCGCGAACCCGGTCACGGCCGGGACCGTCGTCATCTCCCGGGGGACCGAGGACCACGCGGGGTTCGCGACGCAGGCCGCGCGCTATGCGCTGCGCTGCGTGGAGCCGCTGGAGATCGTGCTCGCCTGCGAGCGCCTCGCCGCCACCAGAGCCTCCGACGTCCCCGACCGGCCCCTCTCGGATGATCTCGACGCCGTACGTGCGTTGATCTCCAAACAATTTCTTACTTCGGCGCCCTGCCCACCGAGCCGCGTTCGCGGAGCGTCGGCTGTTGCACGACCCGGCGGCGCCGTGCCCCTCCGTCGGCCGCCGCCGACATGAGGCGCACGGCCGCCCGCACGATGCCGTCGATGTCCCAGTCCACTGTCGTGAGCCCAGGCGTGATCAGGCCCGACATCGGGTGGTTGTCGTAGCCCATGACCGAGACGTCGCCCGGGATCGACAACCCCAGCTCGGCCGCCGCCGCGTAGACGCCATAGGCGATCGAGTCGGCGAAGCAGAACACCGCGCTCGGCCGGTCGGCGTCCAGGGTGCGGTGGGCCGCCTCGGTGGCCGCCGCCAGGCTGTGGGGCGCGGTGGCCACCACGATGTCGAGACCGAGGCGGTCGGCTTCGGCGGTGACGAGCACGTCGGCCGGGCGGTCGGGGGTGCTGGTCATGGTCGGCGTCAGGACGGTGATCCGCCGGTGGCCCATGGCGTGGAGATGTTCGAGGGCGACGCTGACGCCGCGGCGGTTGTCGAAGACCACTTCGCCGGCGGTGCCGGCGAGTGAGTCGCCGATCGCCACCACCGGCAGCGACTCGCACAGGTCCGCCCAGAACGGCGCCGCCGGATCGATGGGCTGCACGATCATGCCGTCGACGCGCTGGTAGCGCAGTTGCTGGGCGAGGGCTCGCTCGCGGGCCGGGTCGCCGACCGCGTCGAGGATCAGCGCGTAGCGGTCCTTCTCCCGCAGGCCCCTGCTGATGCCGACGGCCAGTGACTGCTGCCAGAGGTCTTCGAGGGAGCCGCAGAGCAGCCCGATCATGTTGGTGCGCCCGCTGGCCAGAGCCCTGGCGATGGGGTCGGCCTCGTAGCCCAGCTCGGCCGCGGCGGCGCGTACGCGCTCCATGGTCTCCTCCGAGACCTGCATGCCACGCAGCGCGTAGGAGACAGCGGCCGGCGACAGACCGGTCGCCTGGGCCACTTCCCGGATTGTCGCTCTCTTCCGTGGCATTAAGCCAGCCTATTGCGTGCCACCGACAGAAGCTCGCATGCCGAAGGGGCCGCTGGCGTGGTTCGTCCATATCCGGGGGCAAGCGGCCGACCGTTGACATTTGTCTTGTGAAGCGATTCACTGAACCGTATCACTGAATCGCTTCACAAGCTCGAATCACCAGCGTGATAGGTTTACCCGTAATACTAGTAGGAAATAGAGGGAGGTGTGGTCGTGAGCATCGACATTCATCAGCATCTGTGGACCCGTTCGTTCGTCGAAGCGCTCCGCGGCCGGACCGCCTCTCCGTACCTCGACGGCTGGACGTTGATCCTCGACGGCGAGCCGCCCTACGAGGTCGACCCCGCCGACCACGAGAACCGGGACGTCACCGGGCTGGAGCTGGCCCTGGTCTCGCTGTCCAGCCCGCTCGGCATCGAGTTCCTGCCTCCGGAGGAGGCGTGGCCACTGCTCGACGCCTATCACGAGGGCGCGCTCGCGCTGCCCGAGCCGTTCGGCGCGTGGGCCTCGACCTGCCACAGCGAGCCCGACCCCGAGCGCCTGGCCAAGGACCTCGACCGCGGGTTCGCCGGGCTGCAGATCCCGGCGACGGCCCTGCCCGACGACCGCCTGCTGGACGTGCTCACGGAGCGGGACCTGCCGCTGTTCATCCATCCGGGCCCGGCCGCGGCCGAGCCCGGCACGCCGTCCTGGTGGCCCGCGCTGGTGCCCTACGTCCAGCAGATGCACGCGTCCTGGCACTACTTCCACGCGGTCGTCAGGCCGCGCCACCCCCGGCTGCGCGTGTGCTTCGCGCTGCTGGCCGGGCTGGCCCCGCTCCACTCGGAGCGACTGATCGCGAGGGGCGGCACGGGCCGGGGCCTGGTGGACCCCGGCTGCTTCGTGGAGACCTCCTCATACGGCCCGCGCGCGATCGACGCGATCGTCCGCGAGCTCGGCGTCGACGTCGTCGTCAACGGCTCCGACGCCCCCTATGCCACCGCACCCGACCCGGGCCTCGGCGAGGCAGCCGCCCACGCCATCCGGGTCACCAATCCCCGTCGTCTACTCAGCCGAAAGGAGACCCGTAAGTGAGCGAGCAAATCCTCGAACACACCGGCACGAATCAAACCCAGGACGGGGGTGCCTGTGCTCGGCTCCCGGAGCGCACACTGGACCGGCGTGAGCTGCGCGAGCTGGTGAACGAGCTGGCCGCCAACCCGGCCGAGTGGCGGGAGCAGGTGGAGTTCCCCGCCGACGGCGGTCGGCACTACGCCTCGCTCTACCGTGACGCGTACGTCGACGTCTGGCTCCTGTGCTGGCGGCCCGAGGACGACACGGGCTGGCACGACCACGACATCTCCTCCGGCGCGGTCCACGTGGTGCAGGGCGCGCTGGCCGAATGCAATCCGCGCATCGGCGGCGAGCACCTGGAGACCGTGGTGACGGAGGGCCAGTCGTTCTCGTTCGGCCCGGACCACATCCACCGGCTCAACGGGGCCGTGGACAACAGCGTCTCGATCCACGCCTACTCGCCGCCGCTGTGGCGGCTGGGCCAGTACTCCATCGACGACACCGGCGTCATGCGCCGCGTCTCGGTCAGCTACGCCGACGAGCTGCGTCCCATGGACGACGCCGTGGTGGTCTAGGAACGGTGTGCTGAGGGCCTGAGCACGCAGCAGCTCGCGCAGGGCTCCACGTCGGGCAGCGCGATCCACAAGCAGCAGGTCCGGCGGAAGTAGCCGTCGTCGGCGGGCTCGATCAGCCCGTCGACCGGCTTGCCGATCTCGGCCAGCAGCGCCATGTAGTCACCCGTCACGAACTGCGTCAACGGGTGGGCGAACGCCTCCGCGGTCGAACCCCAGAGCGTCCGCTCACCCACCTTGACCATCCGGCTGATCACCCGTACGAGCGGCTCCTGCGACTCGGCCAGCGCGTCCCTGATCGGCGCGGCGCCGGACCCCCAGCTCACGCGCGTGGCCGCGATCGTCACGCCCGCCCCGGACACCTTGAAGTACGTGTCGGCCAGCCGCATGATCGGCACCCGCCCGTCGAGCGCCCAGCCGAGCGCCATCGGCATCGTGTGCCAGTAGCCGTAGGTCTTCCAGAACAGCGCGGCGCCGACGTGGCGAGGGGCGTTCCAGCGCGCCGCCGTCTCCTCGACCAGCTCCCCCAGCAGTGTGTACGGCGGCCGCAGCAGCTCCGAGGCGGCCGTCCAGGTCTCGTCGGGCTCGATGACCAGGCCCGGTTCGACCCCGATCACCCCGCCGCGCCCGTCGGCCAGACGCTGGAGCGCCTCGGTCAGCACGTGAGTCCCTCCGCTACAGGTAAGCCTTGCCCAACGTAGCAGGACGCCCGGCGAACCAGCCGGCCAGCAACTGCGCCCCCAGCACGCCGAGCCCCGCCAGCAAGGGCACCGTCCACCCGCCGGACACCTGCCTGAGCAGCCCGAACAGCACCGGCCCCAGCGCGGCCACCGCGTACCCCACCGACTGCGCGACCGACGAGAGCGCGGTCACCGACGCCGGGTCGGGCGCACGCAGCGCGATCAGCAGCAGCGCCAGCGCGAACGAGGCGCCCTGCCCGATGCCGAGCACGACCATCCACAGCCACGGCGCGGCGACCGGGGCCAGCAGCATGCCGAGGTATCCGGCCACGGTCATCAGCCCGGCCCCGATCACGAACGGCACCTGCGACGGCCGCCGCCCGGCCAGGATCGGCACGGCGAGCGTGGTGCCCACCTGGACCAGGTTCGTCACGCTGAGCAGGTAGCCGCCCTGGTCGGCGGGCAGCCCGGCGTCGTGGAAGATCGTCGGCAGCCAGGCCAGCATCACGTAGAAGGTGAACGACTGCAGGCCCATCAACGCGGTCACGTACCAGGTCACCCGGCTGCGCAGCACCATCCCGAACGGCCGCGGCCCGTTCTGCGGCCCCGCCTGCCCGCGCAGCGTCTGGGGCAGCCACAGTAACGCGGCCAGTAGCGCGGGTACGGCCATCAGCGCCGACACGCCGCGCCAACCGTAGCCCGTGGCGTGCTCGACGGGGATCACCAGCGCCGATGCGGTCGCGGCGCCGCCCGCGATCGCGGAGCTGTAGACGCCGGTCATCAGGCTGATCCGGTCGGGGAAGTACTGCTTGGTGATGCCGGGCATGGCCACGTTCATCACGGCGATGGCGATGGCCGCGATCGCCGCGCCCGCGTACAGGGTGGGGACGCCGTCGAGGCCGCGCAGCACCACGCCGGCGGCCAGCACGAGGAGCCCGGCGAGTAACGTACGATCCAGCCCGATCCGGCGCGCGAGCAGCGGCGCGATCGGCCCGAACACGCCCAGGCAGACCACCATGACCGTGGTGATCCCGCCGCCGCCGGCGGGCGTGAGGCCGACGTCCTTCATAGTCTCGTCGAGGAGCGGGGAGATCCCGGCGATCGCGGGCCGCAGGTTCAGCGCGGCCAGCACGAACCCGGCGACGAGCAGTGCGGATCTCAGCGACATAGAACCCCTACTCTCGCATAACGCCCTGACAACGTTGTCTGGCCGTCCTACTTGGGAAAGGATCCAAGAGTGAGACCGACGATGAAGGACGTCGCCTTGGCCGCCGGCGTGGCGCTCAAGACGGTCTCGCGCGTCGTGAACGGCGAGCCGGGCGTCAATCCGGCGACGGCCGAACGGGTGCGTGAGGCCATCGAGCGGCTGGGCTACAGCCGCAACGAGAGCGCCCGAGTGCTGCGCAGGGGCCGCACCTCGACCGTCGGGCTGGTCATCGAGGACGTCGCCGACCCGTTCTACGCGGGGCTGAGCCGGGCGGTCGAGGACGTGGTCATCGTTGAGGGCTGCCTGCTGCTGAGCGGCTCGTCCGGCGAGAAGCCGGCCAGGGAGCGGGAGCTGGTGCGCACGTTCTGCGCCCGCCGGGTCGACGGTCTGATCGTGGTGCCCGCCGGTGACGACCACTCCTACCTGCGTCCCGAGCTCGACGCCGGGACGCCCGCGGTGTTCGTGGACCGGCCGCCCGGGCCCGGGCTGGACGTCGACACCGTGCTCAGCGACAACGCGGGCGGCGCCAGGGAGGCCGTCGGCCACCTCCTGGCGCACGGCCACCGCCGGATCGCCATGCTCGGCGACCATCCGTCGATCTTCACCGCGGCCGAACGGCTGGCGGGTTACCGCTCGGCCCTCGGCCCGCTCTTCGACCCCCGGCTGGTGGCGATGCGCGCCCCCACGCCCGAGACGGTCCGTACGGACCTGGAACGCATGCTGGCACTCGACTCGCCGCCGACCGCCCTGTTCACCGGCAACGGCCGTCTCACCGTGACCGCGCTGCGGGCGCTCGGCGGGCGGCGGATGGGGCTGGTCGGGTTCGACGACTTCGAACTGGCCGACCTGCTGACGCCCGGGGTGACGGTGGTGGCACAGGACCCGGCCGGGATGGGACGGGTGGCCGCCGAACTGCTGTTCCGCCGCCTGGCCGGGGACGGCGGGCCGGCGGAGCACGTCCAGCTACCGGTGCGCCTCATCCCCCGGGGCTCGGGCGAACTGTCTCCGTGACCTCTGGGGCGACATCGGGACGAACGTCTCCTGCGAAAGGACGGACGGAGGTGAGGCCGGTGTCCGGGCGTAGTACGCCGGACAGGGCCAGGGCGACGAGGACGCCCGCGAGGCCCGCCGCGGCGATGGCCGGTCCCGGGCCGATCGCCTCGCCCAGGGCGCCGATCGCCGCCGCGCCGATCGCCTGCCCGGTCATCAGGCCGGCCGACAGCAGCCCGAACGCCTGCCCGCGCACCTCCTCCGGCACCGACTCGACGAAGCGCCGCTGCAACCCGAGCTGGTAGGCCACGCCGACGGCGGCCACGGCAGCGATCACCGCCGCCCACGCCACGCCGGGCGCCGCCAGGAAGGCCAGCCACGGCAGCCCGATCAGCACCGCCAGCGGCAGCGACAACCGCTCCCTGAGCGCCGGAGCCGCGAACCGCCCCACACCGAACTCACCGACCGCCATCCCACCAGCCGCCAACGCCAGCACCACCCCCGCCTGCCCCTGCCCACCCAGATAGGGCACGATCATCGCCTCGGCCCCCGCCAGGCACATACACGGCAACCAACTCGCCAACATCAGCCCCCGCACCCGCCGATCGACCAGCAGCAACCGATTCACCCGCAACGTCACCCGCACAGCCCCACCCCGCACCACACTCCCAACCGCCTCCGGAGCAGCCGTGCCTCGGGCGGGCCGGTACGGCAGGCCGTACCGCAGCACCAAAGCGGCCACCACCGAGAGCGCCGCCGTGACCGCCAGCGCCCCGCGCGGCCCCGCCATCGCCAGGAAGGCGCCCCCGACGGCGAGCCCCACGATCTGGGCGCTCGCCGACGTGACCCCCATCAGCGACCGGGCCAGCACGAACGCGTCCCCAGGCAGCACGTCAGGCAGCAACGCACTCCGCGCCGCCCCGAACACCGGCGAGAACAGCCCCGTCACCAGCACCAGCCCGAGCATCACCGGCACCGGCAACCCGGCGAAGGCCAGCAGCAGGCAGACCACCACCCTGACCAGTTCCCCCACGACCATCACCGCCCGAGGCGGCAACCGGTCGGCCAGGGAGAGCAGGAACATCCCGCCCACGATGTACGGCAGCCACCCGGCCATGTACGCCGCGGCCGAGAGCCCGGGCGACCCCGTCTCCGCGTACACCAGCACCGACAGCGCCAGCATCTTGATCGAGTCACCGGAGATCAGCAGCGCGAAGCTGCCGAACAGCACCCGGAACTCCCGCACCGCGAACACCTGCCCGAAGGTGGCTCCACGCTCCGTCAACCCGCACCCCCACGTAGAAAGGGCGATCCCGGAGGGAGGTCTCGGGACCGCCGGACACGATGCTGCGGGAACACTCCCGGCAGAGGCGACACTTTCGGATATAAACGAAAGGTGTTCAGGATCGAGGTCACGCCGCAGGACGTGGTGGCCAGCAGGTTCGCCATCTCGCCGCTGATCGAGACCATGCACGCGCAGTGGGTGATCGAAGGCCGCACCGCGGCGGGCGCGCATCGGCGCTGGGCGGACAGGTGGCGCGAACCATACAAAGAGCTCGTCGGCCGCCACCCGGCCCTGCGCGCCCTGGCGGCGATCACCGGCAACAAGGGCAGCGGCAACGTCGACTTCATCGCCCCGCCACCCGCCGGGATGAGCGTGCCGTTCGAGATCGAGCTGGCCGCCATGCGCACGACGCCGGTCGGGCAGGCGCACGCCGAGATCGCCGCGGTCCTGGCCTGCCGGCCGCCCGTGCCGGAGTGGACCAGGGCGCTGCTGCTCGGCCCCGGCGTCGTCCAGGTGCTGGCCGACGCCTACGAGGCGCTGTGGACGGAGATCCTGTCCAAGGAGTGGCCGCGCTTCCAGGCGATCCTGGAACGCGACGTGGTGCAGCGGGCGGGCCGGCTGGCGGCGTACGGCTGGGCGGCGGCGCTCGACGACCTGAGCGAGCAGGTCCGGTGGCACGGCGACGGGTACATCGAGGTCCGGATGGGCAAGGGCGAGGAGCTGCACCGGCTGGGCGGCAAGGGGCTGTTGTTCCTGCCGTCGGCGTTCGTGCCCGCCGTGGGCGCCTACCTGGAGGACGCGTGGCCGTACGCGCTCACGTACCCGGCCCGTGGCACGGCCGCCGAGCCGCCCGCGACCGGAGCGGACCTGGCGGTGCTGATCGGCCGCACCCGCGCCCGCATCCTCGCCGAACTCGCCGTGCCCGCCACCACCACCCACCTCGCCGCCCTGCTCGGGCACAGCCTCGGCACCACAGGCGGCCACCTGGCCGCCCTGCGCGGCACCGGCCTCATCACGGGCACCCGCACAGGCCGCACCGTCCTGTACGCCCGCACCGCACTCGGCGACGCGCTCGTCACCGGAAACACCGGCCAGGGGCCGTGATGTCCGCCTGCGCCGTAACGACGTGCCCACCCGTCCAACGGATGCGGCCGATTTTTGTTCGACGGACTCGTTGGCCGCTCGGCCGGAGAGTGCGAAGGTATAGTCACATCCGTCCAGCACAAGTGTTCAGGCTGAGGGAGTGCGTGCATGAAGGCCGCCGAGGACGCGCCGGAGGCGCAGGCCCGTTTCCCGCACGATCTGATGTACGCGGCAGCGACGCAGTACTACCTCGACGACGCCACCCAAGCCGACATCGCCAAGCGGCTGGGCGTCAGCAGGGCGACCGTGAGCCGGCTGCTCACCGAGGCCCGCAGGCAGGGCATCGTCGAGATCAGGGTGCACCGGCCCGCCACCCTTGAGGAAGGGCCCCTGGCCGCCGAGGTGGCCGAGGCGCTGCAGTTGAAGCGCGTGCACCTGGTCCCCAAGGTCAGCGGCCCGGCGCTGGGTCCCTGGCTGGCCCCCGGGCTGGCCCGCGCCCTGGCCGGGGTCGGGCTGGAGTCGGGCGACGTGGTGCTGGTCTCGTCCGGCAGCACGGTGTACGAGTGCGCGCGCGAGGGCCTCGGGCAGTTCCCCGGCGTCACGATCGCGCCGGCCGTGGGCGGCCAGGAGGAGCCGCAGCCGTGGTTCCAGACCAACGAGACCACCCGCATCCTGGCCGAACGCGTCAGCGGCGTGCCCAGCTACCTGTACGCGCCCGCGCTGCCGGGGCCCGAACTGTTCTACTCCCTCCAGCACGAGCCGTCGGTGCGCAAGGTCATGGACCTGTGGGCGCACGCCAAGTGCGCCATCGTCGGCGTCGGCTCCGCGCCGCTGATGCGGCAGGTCGTGCCCGCGTTCATGCCGCGTGACGCGGAGAGCCTGCGCGAGGCCGTGGGCGACGTCTGCATGCGCGTGTACAACCGCGCGGGAGAGCCGGTCTCCTACCCGGGCAGCGAGCGCCTGGTGGCCCCCGGCCTGCACGAACTACGCCGCATCCCGTCGTCGATCGCGGTCGCGGTGGGCGCCGAGAAGGTGCTGTCCATCATCGCGGGCGCCCGGGGCGGCTACTTCAACCAGTTGGTCACCGACGTCCTGACCGCCGAAGGACTCCTCGCGGCGGCCCGGCGTTCCTGACGAACACCCCACAAACGGCAGGCGACCGGCAGACGCCCAGTTCTTGACCAAACCCAGGCGAAGGCCCTGAACATTTTTGCTGGACAATTATTCTGAACTCGCGCTAGCGTGAGCCGCACCACAGGACGTGGCCGGTTGTGAGCGGCATGTCTCCCGTGGCGTTTCGGGGGAGCGACGCGATCAGCGAGTCCGTGAGGACGTAGTGAGTGAGGAAAGAACCCGTGAAGAGAGTTCAGATGCGGACCTCCGCGTTCGCCGCGGTTGTCGTCATCGCAGGGTCGGCGCTGGCCGCCTGCGGCTCCGGTTCCACCGGCGGTGACACCGGCTCCAGCAGCAGCAACAGCGGTGGCGGCGCGGAGAACGCCAAGGTGGCCTTCCTCATGCCCGACCTCGCCTCCACCAGGTACGAGCTGGCCGACAAGCCGCTCTTCGAGGCCAAGATGAAGCAGCTCTGCCCGAGCTGCACGGTCATCTACCAGAACGCCGACTCCGACGCCGCCAAGCAGCAGCAACAGGCCAACTCGGCGATGGCTCAGGGCGTCAAGGCCATCGTGATCGACCCGGTCGACTCGGCCGCCGCGGCCACGATCGTCAAGACGGCGCAGTCACAGAAGATCCCGGTCATCGCCTACGACCGGCCGGTCCCGGCCACGCCCGCCGACTACTACATCTCGTTCGACAACGAGAAGATCGGCAACATGATCGCCCAGTCCCTGGTCGACCACCTCAAGAAGGAGAACGCCAAGGGCGGCATCCTGGAGGTCAACGGCTCGCCCACGGACGCGGCGGCCGGCCTGATCAAGAAGGGCATCCACAGCGCGATCGACCCGAGCGGCTTCAAGCTGCTGGCCGAGTACGACACCCCCGACTGGCAGCCGGAGAAGGCGCAGACCTGGGTCAGCGGCCAGATCACGCAGTTCAAGGACCAGATCGTCGGCGTGGTCGCGGCCAACGACGGCACCGGCGGCGGCGCGATCGCCGCGTTCAAGGCGGCCGGTGTGAAGGTGCCGCCGGTCACGGGCAACGACGCCGAGCTGGCCGCCGCCCAGCGGATCATCGCGGGCGACCAGTACAACACGATCTCCAAGCCGATCAAGATCGTGGCGGAGGCGTCGGCCGACGTCGCCTACCAGTTCATGCAGGGCCAGAAGCCCGCCGGCAAGACCACGCTCTACAACACGCCCTCACAGCTGTTCGTCCCCACGGTCGTGACCAAGGAGAACATCAATGAGGTGCTGTTCCAGAGCGGCATCATGAAGGCCGCCGACGCGTGCACCGCCGAGTACGCCAAGGGCTGCGCCGAACTCGGCGTCAAGTAAGGCTCATCGAGTAGGGCGAGGGAGGAGCCGTCTTGTCGCCTACAGAGCAAGCGGACAGCGTTCTGTCCCTGCGGGGGATCAGCAAGACGTTCGGAGCGGTCGCCGCGCTGACCGACATCGAGCTCGATGTCGCGGAAGGGCAGGTCATGGCCATCGTCGGCGACAACGGCGCGGGCAAGTCGACGCTGGTCAAGATCCTGTCGGGGGTGCACCCGCCCGATTCGGGAACGATCACGTTCGAGTCGCGGGAGGTCGAGATCCCGACGCCGGCGGCGGCGCACAAGCTCGGCATCGCCACCGTGTTCCAGGACCTCGCGCTGTGCGAGAACCTCAACGTGATCCAGAACCTGTTCCTGGGTCAGGAGGTCCGCCCGCTCCGGCTGAACGACGTGGCGATGGAGACCCGCTCCTGGGAGCTGCTCCGCCAGCTCTCGGCGAAGATCCCCAGCGTCCGCGTGCCGGTCGCCGCGCTCTCCGGCGGCCAGCGGCAGACGGTGGCCATCGCCAGGTCGCTGCTCGGCGACCCCAAGGTGATCATCCTCGACGAGCCGACCGCCGCCCTGGGCGTCGCCCAGACGGCGGAGGTGCTCAACCTGGTCGAGCGGCTCCGCGAGAACGGCCTCGGCGTCATCATGATCAGCCACAACATGGCCGACGTGCAGGCCGTGGCCGACACCGTGGCGGTGCTCCGGCTCGGCCGCAACAACGGGGTGTTCGACGTGGGCGCGGTCTCCACCGAAGAGATCATCGCCGCCATCACCGGCGCCACCGACAATGCGGTCTCCCAGCGCCAGGCGCGCCGCAAGGAAGGGCTCCCCTCATGAACAGCACGCTCACCACGGATCGCCAGGACGAGCGGCTGAGCGGGCGCGAAGGGCTGCGCGGCGCGATCGCCGACGTGGTCGAGCGGGCCCGCGGCGGCGACCTCGGCGTGATCCCCGTCGTGGTGGGGCTCATCGTCATCTGGACGGTGCTGCAGATCCTCAACCCGATCTTCCTGTCCAGCGCGAACCTGGTGAACCTCACGCTGGAGTCGGCCGCGGTCGGCATCATCGCGCTGGGCATCGTCTGCGTGCTGCTGGTCGGCCAGATCGACCTGTCGGTCGGCTCGGTCAGCGGCCTGGCGGGAGCCGTGCTCGCCGTCCTGTTCGTCAGCAACGGGCTGCCGGTGTGGCTGGCCATCCTGGCCGCGGTCATCATGGGCGCGGTGATCGGCTGGCTGTACGCGCAGTTGTTCAACCGGTTCGGGGTGCCGAGTTTCGTCATCACGATGGCCGGGCTGCTGGCCTTCCTCGGGCTGCAGCTCTACGTGCTGGGCAGCAAGGGCTCGATCAACCTGCCGTTCGACTCGGCCCTGGTGAACTTCGCGCAGCTCGACTTCGTGCCGCCGTGGCTGTCGTACTGCTTCGCGGTGATCGCGGCCATCTGGCTGTTCGCCAGCGGCTACCTGCACGCCCAGGAGCGGCGGCGCGCCGGGCTGTCGTCCAGGAGCCTGTCCACGCTGATCATCAGGAGCGTGGCGCTGCTGGCCGTGCTGGCCTTCGTGGTCTACTACCTCGGGCAGACCCGCGGCGTGGGCTGGATGTTCGTCTTCTTCGTGGCCCTCGTGCTGATCATGCACTACATGCTGTCGCGTACCAAGTGGGGCCGGGCCGTCTACGCGGTCGGCGGCAACGTGGAGGCCGCGCGCCGGGCGGGCATCAACGTCAAGGCCGTCTACACCTCGGTCTTCGTGCTCTGCTCGTCGTTCGCGGCGGTGGGCGGCATCCTCGCCGCGGCCCGGCTGGCGGCGGCGAACCAGAGCAGCGGCGCGGGCGACGTCAACCTCAACGCCATCGCCGCGGCCGTGATCGGCGGGACGAGCCTGTTCGGCGGGCGCGGCACCGCCTTCGGCGCGCTGCTCGGCATCATCGTCATCCAGTCGATCTCCAGCGGGCTGACGCTGCTCAACCTCGACTCCTCCATCCGGTTCATGGTCACGGGCATCGTCCTGCTGCTCGCGGTGGTCGTCGACTCGATCGCCCGCAAGTCGCGGACCTCCCACGGACGAGCCTGATGGCGGTCATCTGCGTCGACGCGGGGACCACGGTCATCAAGGCAGTGGGCTACGACGAGACGGGCGCCGAGGCGGCCGTCGTCCGGCACGCCACCAGCGTCTCCCGGCCCGCCCCTGGCCAGGCCGAGCAGGACATGGACTCCGTCTGGGAGGCGGTCGCGCACACGGTCCGCGGCGTCGCCGCCCAGCTCGGCTCCGCGCCCGACTTCCTCGCCGTGACCGCCCAGGGCGACGGCTGCTGGCTGGTCGACGCGTCGGGCCGGCCCACCGGTCCGGCGATCCTGTGGAACGACGGCCGGGCCGCCGCGACGGTCGACGGCTGGAACCGCTCGGGCCTGGCCGCCGACGCCTTCCGCGTCAACGGCTCCTCCGCCGCCTCCGGGCTCCCCCACGCGATCCTGACCTGGCTGAACGAGCACGACCCCGACCGGCTGGCCCGCTCGGCCGCCAACCTGTCGTGCGGCGGCTGGATCTTCTCCCGGATGACCGGAGAGTTCGCCGCCGACGAGTCCGACGGCTCGGCCCCCTTCATGGACCTGCGCACCCGCGCCTACTCCCCTGCCCTGCTGGCCATGTTCGGCCTGGAATGGGCCGAACACCTGCTGCCCGAGCTCCGCGACGACACCCGCCGGGTGGGCGGGCTGACGCGCGAGGCCGCCGAACTGCTCGGGCTGCCCGCCGGGACGCCGGTCGTGATGGCGCCCTACGACATCGCCGCCACCGCGCTCGGCGCCGGCACCGTGGGCGCCGGCCAGGCGTGCAGCATCCTGGGCACCACCCTCTGCACGGAGACCGTCGTCGAGCGGCCCGACCTGGACGGCGAGCCCGTCGGCATCACGATCGCGATGCCCGGCGGCTACCTGCGCGCCTTCCCCACCTTCGCCGGGACCGAGGTCCTCCAGTGGGCCTGCCGCCTGCTCGGCCTGGACGGCCCGGCCGAGCTGGGCGAGCTCGCCGCCACCGGTCCGCCGGGCGCGGGCGGGCTGTCGTTCCAGCCGTACTTCTCCCCCGCCGGCGAGCGCGCGCCGTTCTCCGATCCGCTGGCCCGAGGCGCCTTCCTCGGCCTGTCCTTCGAGCACGGGCGCGAGCACGTCGCCCGCGCCGTGCTCGAAGGACTCACGCTCGTCATCCAGGACTGCCTGGCCGCCTCCGGTGACCGGCCGCACGAGCTGCGGGTGTGCGGCGGCGGCTCGGCCAGCGCGCTCTGGCTGCGGATGATCTCCGACGTCACCGGCCTGCCGGTCCTCAGATCGGCCGACGCCGAGGTCGGCGCCCGGGGTGCCTACCTGGTCGGCCTGGTCGCCACCGGCGCGGCCACGAGCGTCGAGTCCGCGGCGAGCCGGTACGTACGGCTACGCGACGCCGTACGCCCCGAGCCCGGCGCGTACGACACCGCCTACCGGGACTTCCTGGCCCTGCGCGAGACCAGCGCCCGATCGTGGCCGCTGCTCGCGGAGATGCGAGGTCGTACATGAGCGTCTGGATCGGGGTGGACCTGGGCACGCAGAGCGTCCGGGCGATGGCCGTCACGGACGGCGGTGAGCTGCTCGGCTCGGCCAGCAGGCCGCTGACCAGCCACCGTGACGGGCCCCGGCACGAGCAGGACCCGGAGCAGTGGTGGCGCGAGCTCGCCGCCGCCACCACCGAGGCGCTGCGCGACGTGCCGCCGGAGCGGATCCGCGGGGTCGCCGTGGCCGCGACCTCCGGCACGATCCTGCTCACCGGCCCTGACGGGCAGGCGCTGACCCCCGGGCTGATGTACGACGACCGGCGGGCGACGGCCGAGGTGGAGCGGGTCAACGCGGTCGGGGCGGCCGTCTGGGAACGGCTGGGCTACCAGCGCATGCAGGCCAACTGGGCGCTCCCCAAGCTGCTGTGGCTGCTGCGTGACGCCCCGCCCGGTGCGCGGCCGGCCCATCAGAACGACTTCGTGAACCGGCGCCTGGTCGGGCGTGCGGTGGCCACCGACCTGGGCAACGCGCTCAAGACCGGCGTGGACCTGATCGACGAGCGGTGGCCGTACGACGTGTTAGACGCGCTGGGCGTGCCCACCGGGACGCTGCCCGACGTCGTACGCCCGGGCACCACGCTCGGCACGGTCTGCGCCGAGGCGGCCGCGATCACCGGCATCCCGGCCGGCACCCCGGTGATCGCCGGGACCACGGACGGGTGCGCGGCGCAGCTCGGCGCGGGAGCCATGACGCCAGGGAGCTGGAACTCCGTCATGGGCACCACCCTCGTGCTCAAGGGCGTGACCAGAGAGCTGATCCACGACCCGCTGGGCGTGGTCTACTCGCACCGCGCGCCGGACGGCTCGTGGCTGCCGGGCGGCGCGTCGAGCACGGGCGCGGGGGTGCTGACCCGCGAGTTCGCGGGCCGCGACCTCGACGCGCTCAGCGCCCAGGCCGCCACCCGCTTCAGCCGCACCGCCGCCCTCGCCACCACCGGCCGTGCCACCCCCGGGACCACCGGGACCACCGGCGAGCTGGCCGTCACCTATCCGCTCGTGTCGCGCGGAGAACGGTTCCCGTTCGTCGCCCCCGAGGCCGAGGGGTTCACGCTCGGTCATCCCGCCGACGACGTCGAGCGCTACGTGGCGATCCTGCGCGGCGCGGCGTTCGTCGAGCGGCTCTGCTTCGACTACCTCGACCTGCTGGGTGCCCCGGTGGACGGCGAGATCGTGCTGACCGGCGGGGCCACCAAGAGCGCCTACTGGACCCAGCTACGCGCCGACGTCCTGGGGCGTCCCGTCACGCTGCGGGAGAACGCCGAGCCCGCGCTCGGCATGGCCGTACTCGCGGCGGGAGACACGGGCGACCCGGCCCGGATGATCCGCACCCGCGAGGTCGTGGACCCCGCCGGGCCCCGCCTGGACGAGGCCTATCTACGCTTTGTCGCCGAACTGGAAGGACGCGGCTGGCTGCCCGGGAGCGCCGCCGGCCACGCCCGTGAGAGGACCGCACCATGACCGACATCGCACTGGTGCGCCACGGCGAGTCCGTCTGGCACGCCGAGAACCGTTACGCCGGGCTCAGCGACATCGAGCTGACCCCGCGCGGCCACGACCAGGCCGGGCAGCTGGCCTCCTGGGCCGGCCGGGCCGGGCTGTCGGCCGTCTGGGCGTCCACGCTGAGCCGGGCGCGGCTCACCGCCGCCGCCAGCGCCAAGACGGCGGGCGTCGAGCTGCGGATGGACGACCGGCTGCGGGAGCTCGACTTCGGCCAGGGCGAGGGGTTGACCGCCGCGGAGATGCGCGAACGGTTCCCCGAGGCCCGTGCCGCCTTCGAGGCCGACCCCGCCGCGAGCCCGCTGCCGGGCGGCGAGGACCCGAAGCTGGCGGCCGACCGGTTCACCGAGTGCCTGCGGGACATCGCCGCGGCCCATCCGGACGGCCGGGTGATGGTCGTCGCGCACACGACCGTCATCAGGATCGCGCTGTGCCGGCTCATGGGCGTGCCGCTGGGTGAGTACCGGCGGCTCTTCCCGCGCCTGGACAACTGTGCCATCACAGAGATCCGCCCGCGGGACGGCCAGGTGGCGATCCTGCGGTACAACTCCCCGATTGGAGCTCTTCGTTGACCATCCGAGTCCTCGCCGCCGGCGACCACTTCGTCCAGAACCGCCTCTTCATCGACGCCATCAGGCGCGAGGTTCCCGGTGACGTGGAGATCCGCGAGCTCACGCTGCCGTGGCCGGAGGTGCCGTTCGGCCGGGTGGGCGAGGTCGATGAGGCGTCCGACGTGGAGGACGAGCTGATCGAGGCGCTGCGCGGTGTCGAGGTCTGCGTGACCCAGATGGCCCCCCTGACGAAGCGGGTGCTGGACGCGTGCCCGGAGCTCAAGCTGTTCTGTGTGAGCCGGGGCGGCCCGGTCAACGCCAACCTGGACGCGGCCTCCGAGGCCGGGGTCGCGGTCACGTTCGCGCCGGGACGCAACGCCGTGGCCACCGCCGAGCACACGCTGGCCATGCTCCTGGCCGCCACCCGCCGCATCCCCCAGACGCACGCCGACCTGGCGGGAGGCGTCTGGCGGGGCGACTACTACACCTATGACAACGTCGGGCCCGAGCTGGAGGGCTCCACGGCGGGCCTGATCGGCTACGGCGCGATCGGCCGCCGGGTGGCCCGCATGCTGGAGGGCTTCGGGGCGGAGGTCCTGGTCTACGACCCATACGTGGAAATTTCAGGACAGGTGGAGTTGGCTGAGCTGCTCGAACGCTCCCGGTTCCTCTCCCTGCACGCGCGGGCCACGCCCGAGACCATCGGCATGATCGGCGCACCGCAGATCGCCGCGATGCCCGCCGGGTCCGTCATCGTCAACTGCGCGCGCGGCTCGCTGCTCGACTACGACGCCCTGTGCGACGCGCTGGACTCGGGCCACCTGTTCGGCGCCGCGACGGACGTCTTCCCCGAGGAGCCCATCCCGGCGGGGTCGCGGCTCCTCACGACCCCGAACCTGATCATGACCCCCCACCTGGCCGGCGCCAGCAAGGAGACGGCCATGAACGCCGCCACGATCGTCGCCGGGGACGTGGCCCGCTACGTCCGCAAGGAGCCCCTCAAGCACTGGGCGAACCCGGCCGCGCTCATCCCTTGAGCGCGCCGGCCATCAGCCCGCGCATGAAGAACCGGCCGAGCAACACGTAGATCAGCATCGTCGGCACCGACGCCAGGATGGCCGCCGCCATCTGCTGGCTGTACGGGGTGGCCTGGGCGCCGGCGATGTTGTTGAGCATCACGGTCGTCGGCCAGCTCGTCGGCCCGGTGAGGAAGACGGCGAACAGGAAGTCGTTCCACATCGAGGTGAACTGCCAGATGATCACCACCGCGATCGCCGGCGTGGACACCGGCAGCACCACCGACCAGTACGTGCGCAGCATCCCCGCGCCGTCCACCCGCGACGCCTCGATGAGCTCGTCGGGGATGGTGACGTAGTAGTTGCGGAAGATCAGCGTGCAGATCGGGATGCCGTAGACCACGTGCGCCAGCGTCAACCCCGGAATACCGCCGTAGAAGACACCCTGCAGCCCGGTCAGCTCGTTGAGGTTCACCAAGAGCTGCACCAGCGGAATCATCACGCCCTGGTACGGGATGAACATGCCGAACAGGAACAGCGTGAACAGCAGGTCCGCACCCGGGAAACGCCATTTCGACAGCACGTAGCCGTTCAGGGAGCCGAGCACGCAGGACAGCAACGAGCCCGGCACGGCCAGCAGGACGGAGTTCCACAGGCCGGGGGCCAGCTTCTCCCACGCCACGCGCCACGCCTCGAAGGTCCAGGTCCGCGGCAGGTTCCACGCCTGGCCCGGATCCGCCTCGGTGAGCGGCTTGAAGCTGGTGACCAGGAGGACGTAGATCGGGATCAGGAAGATCACCACGAAGGCGATCAGCAGGGCGAGGCGCACCCCGGAGGACACCCGTTTGCGCCCGATGACCGCGGTCATGAACGCCTCTCCTTACGTACGGACCAGATCAGGTACGGGATGACGAAGATGGCCACGCTGAGCACGATGTACGAGGCGATCGTGGCGCCCTTGGCCGGATCGTGGGAGTCGAACACCGCCACCCACATGAACACGGCGGGCACGTCGGTGATGATCTGCTTGCCCGACACCGCCACGATCAGGTCGAACACCTTGAGCGAGATGTGCCCGAGGATGATCAGCGCCGACAGCGTCACAGGCCGGAGCATCGGCAGCACGACGTACCGGTAGACACCCCACTCGTTGCACCCGTCGACACGCGCCGCCTCGCGCAGCTCCTCCGGCACGCCGCGGAACCCCGCCAGGAACAGTGCCATGACATATCCGGACATTTGCCAGACTGCCGGGAGGGCCATCGCGGCCATCCCCCAGTCCGGATCCCGGAACCACTGCCACTGCGGCAGCCCGATCCAGTCGAACAGCCGGTTCAGCCCGACCGCCCGCTGCTCCATCCCCGAGTTCATCAGCCACCGCCACACGATGCCGGTCGCGACGAACGAGATGGCCATCGGGAACAGGTAGATGGCCCGGAACGTCCCCTCGCCCCTGATCCCCTTCTCCATGAGAAACGCCAGGAACCAGCCGAGCACCAGCGCACCCAGCACGAACACGAGCGTGAACATGATCGTGTGCTGCACCGAGAGGTGCCATCGAGGCAGGTCCCAGATGTCGATGAAGTTCTTCAGCCCGACGAACTTGCCCTCGGACACCTCGTCGTGCTTGTCGGTCATGGCCAGCCGGAAGTTCCAGCCCAGCATGCCGTACACGAACACGCCGATCGCGACGATGGACGGCGTGACGAGGAGTAACCCAGGCAGCCAGGTGCGTGCCCGCCTCACAACATCCCCTCCAAGAAGTACGGCAGGCGCGAACGCCTGCCGTACCCAGGTGACTGAACTTACTGCGCGTTGGCCGTCGCGGCGTCCGCGAGCCCCTTCTGCAGGGCCGCGACGTCCTTGCTGCCGATGAACAGGCCGACCGCCTCGGTGATCGAGGCCAGCCACGGCTGGTTCACCGACACGCCGTGCTGGATGGAGCCGGCCAGCTTGTTGCTCGACCAGTCCTTCAGCGCGTCCGCCAGGTAGTCGGTGTAGAGCGACTGGTCGGCGTCCTTGCGGGCGGGGATGGAGCCCTTCTTCGGGTTGAAGGCGTCCTGCCCCTCCTTGCTGGCCGCGACCTTGAGCCAGGCGAGGGCCCCTTCACGGTTCTTCGCGCCCTTGGGGAGCGTGAAGCTGTCCGACAGCCACAGGTAGGTGCCCTCGGTGCCGGGAGAGGGCGCCCAGTCGAAGTCCTCCTTCGACTTCTTGCCCAGGCCGCCGTCGGGCGGGTTGTGGAAGTAGCCGTAGGCCCAGTCGCCCATGATGTTGAACGCGGCCTCGCCGTCGGCCACCTGCTTGGCCGCGGGCTGCCAGTCGTCCTGCGGGTCGCCCGCGTACGTCATGATCGTCTTGAAGCTGTCCAGCGCCTTCTTCACCTCGGGGCTGCCCCAGTTGGCGCCCGGCTTGAACAGGGCGTTGTAGGCGTCGGTGCCGAGCGAGCCGAGCAGCACGCTCTCCATGAGGTGCACCACGGTCCACTCCGAGCCGATGGACAGCGGGATCTTGCCCTTGGCCTTGACCTTGCCGAGGTCGGCGATGAACTCGTCGACCGACTTGGGCGCGGCCGCGATCCCCGCGTCCTTCAGCACCTTCGGGTTGAACCACAGCACGTTCGACCGGTGGATGTTGACCGGCACCGAGTAGATCTTGCCGTCCACGCTGATCTGGTCGATGAGCTGGGAGGGGAAGACGTCCTTCAGTTTCAGCTCGTCGTAGAGGGAGTTGAGGTCCTCCAGGTCACCCGCCTTGATGTAGCCCTGCAGCTCGGCGCCCGCGTGACCCTGGAAGGTGTCCGGCGGGGTGTCCGCCTGCAGCTTCGACTGCAGCAACGCCTTGGCCTTGTCGCCGGAGCCACCCGCGACCGCCGCGTCGAAGAAGGTGTAGTTCGGGTTCTCCTTCTCGAAGATCGCCCGCATGGCCTTCAGGCCGTCTGCCTCACCCGGCCCTGTCCACCAGGAGAACACCTCGACCTGCTTCTTCTCGCCGCCACCCGTGGCCTGCGGGCTCGCCGTTCCGCCGCTGCCGCTACCACCGCAGCCGGCCAGGCCGAGCACGCTCGCCATAGTGATGGCGACGGCCGCCAACCACCGTCGTCGCATCGCATACCGTCCCTTCGAAACCCCGAGTGGTGAAGGTTGACAACGTTGTCAGTAGGGCAATCAACCCACTTCGCACTTGGAGCCGTCAAGGCATGTGCTGATAACAGGTCCGCATACGCAGCCGACGAGCGCGCGGCGATCGGCCGGCGGTGGGCGGGCCCGAGCCCTGCGCGGCTCGAGCCCGCTGTCACGCGTCCGGAACCGGCCCCCACCCCTCCGAGGAGGCCAAGCTCCGCGTGGACACGCGACGCCCCGGCGGATCCGGCCACCACACTAAGTGGCCGATCACATGCAGAACGCTAGGCAAACGGACCGGACGCCGCATGCGTCGAGATGGCCATTCGAGGATGTAATCGCGTGAAGGCGGTGATGTGTAGAGAGGTATGTGCATGGGCTATGCACCCCTGCAAGACCGCTCAGGCCATCAACCACCCGCTAGGAAAGAGCGGCCTCCAGGACGGCGCGGGCGATGGGGGCGGCGGCTGACGGAGCGGCGTGTTCCACGACCACGCCCACGGCCACCTCCGGCCGATCCGCCGGGGCGAACCCCGTGAACAGCGCGTGATCCTCCCCCGCCCCCGTCTTGGCCGCCACCGCCACCCCCGGGATCGAGGCCGCCGTCCCGGAGCCGCCGGCGCCGGGCGCCGTGAGCATCATCGACGTGAGCTGCCTGGCCAGGGTGGCCGGCATGGCCACCCGGTACGGCGTCGGGTTGGCCCGGTCGATGAGCGAGCCGTCGGGAAGGCGTACGTCCTCCACCAGGTACGGGCGCATGAGGACGCCGTGGTTGGCGACGGCGGCCGACAGCATGGCGATCATCAGCGGAGTGGCCCGGTCGTGGTACCGGCCGATGGCCGACAGGGCGGTCTGGGCCCGGTCCATGTTCAGGGGATAGGTGCTGGCGGTGACCCGCAACGGGATGGTGAGGTCGCCGGCGTTGAAACCGAATGCCTCCGCCTGGTCGCGCAGGATGTCCTGCCCCAGTTGGAGGCCGATGCCGGCGAAGGCGGCGTCGCAGGAGGCTCGGAAGGCGTCCGGCAGCGTCGGATGGGCCTGTCCGCAGAGCCCGGAGCCGGGCAGGCCGGTCACCGTGCCGCCGGGGAACCGCAGCCGGGCAGGGGCGTCGACCCGCGAGGTGGGGGTGTACTCGCCCGACGACAGCGCGGCGGCCGCGGTGACCAGCTTGAACGCGGAGCCCGGCGGGTAGCTCTGGTTCACCGCCCGGTTGAGCAGCGGCCTGCCGGGGTCACCGCGCAGGCGCCGGTCCGTCTCGGCCAGTTCGGCGGGGTCGGTGGTGGTGTAGGCGTTCGGGTCGTACGACGGGTAGCTGGCCAGGGCGAGGATCGCGCCGGTCGCCGGGTTGATGGCGACCGCGGCGCCCGGCCGGCCCGCCGCCCTGAGTCCCTCGTAGGCGGCCCACTGCGCGCGCTCGCTGATCGTCAGCCGGACGGCGGCGCCCTGGGCACTGCCGTGCCTGACCAGCGAGCGGACCCGGATCCTCGGGTCGTCGCCGGACAGCACGCCGTCCGCGGCCTGCTCGATGCCCGTGGTCCGGTTGAGCGACGCCTCCCCGGTCACGGGCGCGTACCGTTCGCCGTCGGTGTAGACGCGGCGATATGCGTACGGCTCGCCGTCCGTCTTCCGGTTCGTGGCGATGATCGCGCCCTCGTACGTGAGGATGTCGCCGCGCGGATGGTCGAACCTGGCGATGACCGAGCGCTGGTTGCGCGGATCGGCGTTGAGCCCCCGCGTCCCGAACCCCTGGATGAGCGTGACGTCGGCCAGCAGCACGAACAGCAGCGCCGCGCACATCCGCGCGACGCGGCGCAGCGGGATGTTGATCCGTCTCGCCCTGGGTCCGGCCATGGTCCCGGTCTAACAACCGGACCCCCAAGGCAGGGCTAGACGACTCTGCGGTAGTAGGAAATCTTGTTCTGGATGTAGCGCTGCCGCTCGGTGAGGTTGGCGATCTGCTCCCGGACGCGGCCGTCATGCTCCTCCAGGAGCTTGACCCGGTCCGGGATCGTGTGATCGCCCGCGCGGACCAGAGCGGCGAAGCGGAGCATCTCGGCGATCGGCATGCCGGTGTCGCGCAGGCACCGGATCGTGCCGAGCCAGCCCACGTCCTGCTCGCTGAACCTGCGCTGCCCGGCCGCGTTACGGCCGACGGGTTCGAGCAGGCCGATCTTCTCGTAATAGCGCAACGTGTCCAGGGTGAAGCCGGTCTCCTCGACCACTTCCGCGGGTGTGTAGACGCTCACGGCAGAAGCATCGCACCTGGAGCCCACTCCAGGTCAACCGATCCCACGACTTGACATGGATCGCACTCCAGCTTCCACAGTCGTGGCCATGAACATCGCGCTCGGCACCACCGCCGACGAGAAGGACAGCTTCGCCATCCTGGACCGGTTCGCCGAGGGCAGCCCGCAGAGATTAAGGACGGACTACATCGATGTGTATTGGGGTGCCCGGATGGACGCGGCGTGCTGAGCCCGAGCCCGGCACCACGGCCCGGCGATCGGCCGCGCTTGTCGCTGAGACGGCTGTGGCCGTCGCCGCGGGATTCGCGGGAGCGCTCCCGTGGGGAGCCGCAGGGACGGCTGATGCTGGCGGGCGGCGGTCTGTGGCTGGTCGAGGACATCCTCCAGAGCACCCGCCGCGCCCGCTAGCGGTCTGACACCCGCCCGGCGGGCAGGACGGTCAGGGCAGGTGGTTGGCCAGGTAGCGGTGGACCAGTTGCTTGCACTCGACGATCAGGTCGGAATCGCCGTCGGAGCACACCCGGAACGCCAGCTTGAGCACCGCGTCCGCCGCCTCGACCGCCACCAGCAGGGCCCGGTCGAACCCCGGCCCGGTAGGCGCGTCGAGCAGGTCGAGCGTGAGCGCCCGCAGCCGGTCGGCGACGACGACGTTGTTCTCCAGCGCCGCGTCGAGCATCCGGTTGGTGCCCTCGATCGCCGGCCCGCCCGGCGCCACCAGCACCTCCCCGAAGTCGACCACCGCGAACCCCGGGACGGTCCGCTTCATCGCGACGAACTCGTCGATGGACAGGTCGACCAGGTCGGTCCAGTGGTCGAGGTCGGCCTCCGCGATCCGTTCGGTGAGGCGTTCGGTGATGCGGTGGAGGAAGGCGTCGAGGTTGCGCAGGGCCAGCGCTCGCACCAGGCCCTGCTTGTCGGAGAAGAACTGGTAGAACGTGCCTATCGGCACCTCGGCCCGGCGCGCGACCTCTTTGGTGGTCAGTGCCTCGTAACCGACCTCGTCGAGCAGGTGTGCGCACTCGTCGAGCATCCGTTCGACTCGCTCCACGCTGCGGCGTTGGGCTGGACGCCGGCGCAGGGTACTCGTCATGCCCCCCATCTTGGCGTATTACCGCCAGGTAGGGTTCCGGAGTCCTCCACCAGTTAACATGAGTGGCACTCGGATAATCGCTAAGGAGCGGATATGTTCCTGTGGGGTACGGCCACTGCCGCTTACCAGATCGAGGGCGCCGTCAAGGATGACGGCAGGGGTGCCTCCATCTGGGACACCTTCACCCATGAGCCGGGCCGTACCCGCGACGGGCACACCGGTGACGTCGCGTGCGACCACTACCACCGCTGGCCCGAGGACGTCGCGCTCATGGCGGACCTCGGCGTCAACGCCTACCGCTTCTCGATCGCCTGGTCACGGGTGCTGCCGCTCGGCACGGGCCAGGTGGAGCCGAGGGGCCTGGACTTCTACGACCGGCTGGTCGACGGACTGCTGGCGGCGGGGATCGCGCCGGTGCCGACCCTGTTCCACTGGGACCTGCCGCAGGCGCTGCAGGACCTCGGCGGATGGATGAACCGCGATATTTCCTACTACTTCGCCGAATACGCGGCGGTAGTGGCCGAGCGCCTCGCCGACCGCGTCCCCATGTGGATCACGCTGAACGAGCCGTTCGTGCACATGGCCTTCGGGTACGGCATGGGCGTCCACGCCCCCGGCCAGGCCCTGCTGTTCGACGCCCTGCCCGTCGCCCATCACCAACTGCTCGGCCACGGCCTGGCCGTACAGGCGTTGCGCGCGGCCGGGGCGCGGCAGGTGCTGATCACGAACAACTGCACCCCGGTCTGGCCCGCCTCCGGGTCGGCCGAGGACCTGGCCGCGGCCGACGCGTACGACACCCTGCACAACCGCCTGTTCAACGACCCGATCCTGCTGGGCGAGTATCCGGACCTGAAGGCCATCGGCGCCCTGGACGACGTGGTCCGCGACGGCGACCTGGCCGTCATCTCCACGCCCCTGGACGGCCTGGGCATCAACTACTACAACCCCACCCGCATCGGCGCGCCCGCGGACGACGCCCTGCCCTTCACCGATCTCGGCATCACCGGCTACCCCACGACCGCCTTCGGCTGGCCGGTCGTCCCCGACGGCCTGCGCGAGCTCCTGACGGGCCTGCACGCCAGGTACGGCGCCGCGCTCCCGCCGGTGTACGTCACCGAGAACGGCTGCTCCCAGGAGGACCTCCCCGGCCCGGACGGCACGATCGACGACCAGGGCCGCATCGCCTTCCTCGACGGCCACATCACGGCGGTCGAGCAGGCGGCGGCGGGCGTCGACGTGCGGGGCTACTTCGTCTGGTCGCTGCTGGACAACTTCGAGTGGGCCGAGGGCTACCACCAGCGCTTCGGCCTGGTGCACGTGGACTTCGACACGCTGCGCCGCACCCCGAAGGCGTCGTACGCCTGGCTGCGCGACCGCCTGACCGCCGCGAAGCCCCAGAGCCCCTAGAAGACCGACACGTGCACGTGGTCGTAGTGGTTGGCGGTGACGCCGCCCCGGTCCGACATGGGATCCCAGCCGCCGCCTGACCGGATGTCGTAGTAGCGCTGCTTCCAGATGATGTACATCACGCCGATCCGGGGCCCATTCTTGATCAGCCACTCGGCCAGCGCGTCGCCCCGGTCGGCGTCGGCCCCGGAGGCCGCCCTGCCGCCGCTCGACATCATGAAGTCGCAGGCCCGGCCCTTGCCGTGCTCGCCGGGGTCACCGGGACGCAGGCAGCCCACGCCGTACGGCATGGGGAAGTTCTGCATGATCTGCGCACGTACCGCGATCAGGCGCGGCGTGAGCCCCGAGGAGCCGCCCGGCTGCTGGAAGCCGAACTTGGCGAGCAGCCGCTCGATCTCGCGGCGCTTGCCCTGCATCTCCTTGATCTCTTTCCGGAGCTTTTCGATCTTGTTGGCGGCGGCCCGCTTGGCGTCCTTCGACTTGTCGATCAACGTCTGGATGCCCCGCATCTTGCTGATGCGCTCGTTGGCCAGGTAGGTCATGTTCGCCGCCTGGCCGAGCGCGGTGTACGGGTCGACCGTCGGGCTGAAGAGCTGGGTGCCGTCGATCGGGCCCATCATGTAGGCGTTCTGGGCGATCGACGTCACGTCGGCCTTGGCATCGGCGAGCCGGGCCTCCAGGTCGCCGGAGTTGTCGGTGGCCTTCTTCGCCTGGATCCGGACCTCTTCCAGGCTCTGGATCTGGCCCCGATAGAGCTCGTTGAGCTGGGACGCCTGCTTGGTCAGCTTGCGCAGCTCGGCCGGGTTGGGATCGCCGAAGGCCGGGAGAGGGAACGCGAACAGCCCCGCCAAGACGATGGCGAATAGGGCGAAGCGACTGATTTTCACGTCTGCCCTCCCCTCATAGACGGAGCGAAACTATAGAAGATGATCTTGAAGGCTGTCACCTGAACGCCACAAGTCGCGCCCCCTTGGCGAACTATCGAGCTGATTGTCCGATCTAAGCCGGAGATAAAGATTGGGCCTTGCCGGGGGCGGCGGATCGGTCTGAGATGGCGACGAAACTCGTCTCTGCGAAGGGGCAGACCCGTGTCTCGATTACTGGCCCTGTCCACGGCCGTCATCCTCGGCCTCGGTACCTCCCTCGTCGCCCTGGAAGCCCAGGCCACGGTGGACCCATTACCTCCCCGTGACAGGATCGAGCTCTACCAGCTCGAGAGCACTCCCGGCACCGGCCAGGCGCTCAGGGAGAAGGGCTTCGACGTCGTTCAACAGGACGCCCGGGGCGGCACGGAACACGTCGAGGTGACCGCCGCCCAGACCGACCTCGACGGCCTGCGCAAGCTCGGCTTCCAGCCGGAGCCCGTACGCAATCCGCAGGGCCAGAGCCAGTTGGAGGCGGCCAAGGCGCAGGCCGCCGGCGGCTACACCGTCTGGAGGTCCTACTCCGCGCCCGGCGGGATCGCCGACCAGCTCAAGGCCATCGCCAACGCGAACAAGGACCTCGTGAAGATCGAGTCCCTCGGCAAGTCGCTGAAGGGCCGGGACATCCTCGCCGTCAAGGTCAGCACGCTGGCCAGGGTGCTGCCCGACGGCGCCAAGCCGGCGACGCTGTACTCGGCGACGCAGCACGCCCGCGAGTGGATCTCCACCGAGGTCGACCTGCGGCTGCTGAAGTACGTGATCGCCAACAGAACCTCGCTCAGGGACCTGCTGAACAGGACCGAGCTCTGGTTCGTGCCGGTCGCCAACCCCGACGGCTACGACTTCACCTTCACCGAGGGCAACCGCCTGTGGCGCAAGAACCTGCGCGACAACAACGGCGACGGGCAGATCACCACCGGCGACGGCGTCGACCCGAACCGGAACTACGCCACCAACTTCCACTACGACGAGGAGGGCTCCTCCTCGATCCCGAGCAGCGAGACCTACCGCGGCACGGGGCCCGCCAGTGAGCCCGAGACCAGGGCGCTGGACGGGCTGCTCCGGCGGATCAGGTTCAAGGCCCAGGTGAACTACCACTCCTTCGGCCCGCTGCTGCTCTACCCGATGGGCTGGCAGGTCGCCACCAAGACCGCGGACAACCCGATCTACGAGGCCATCTCCGGCAACGACGCCAAACCGGCCATCCCGGGCTTCGACCCCGACCTGGGCGCCGAGCTGTACACGACCAACGGCGAGACGACCGACCACGCGCACAGCACGTACGGCACCCTGGCCTGGACGCCGGAGCTCGACGAGGGCTGCGACGGCTGCGGGTTCGTCTTCCCCGACGACGAGGCGCTGGTGCAGGCGGAGTTCGCGAAGAACATCCCGTTCGCCATGGACGTGGCCAAGTCGGCCACCAACTGGTCCGAGCCGGTCAACCACCTCGGCAACGCGCCGGCCGACCTGGTGCTCGACCCGTTCGAGGTCAGCTACGGCAGGGACCAGGTGGTCCAGGTGGACGCCAAGCGCAAGCTCGGCCCGGTCTTCCTGAACTACCAGGTCAACGGCGGCAGGACCAAGACCGTGCCGACCGGCGAATGGCGGGGCGGCGAGCGCTACGGCAAGGGCTACAACGCCTACTACCACTGGCTGCGCGGCAAGATCACCGGCACCCGGCCGGGTGACAAGGTCAAGGTCTGGTTCAGCTCGATCGGCAAGAGGAGCGCGGACTTCACCTACCAGGTCGCCGCCGACATCGGCGGCAAGGTGCTGGTGCTGGCCACCGAGGACGTCACGGGCCTCAGCCCCGTCCAGGGCGTGACCGAGGCCAAGTACGCCGACGACTACGTCAAGGCACTCGACGAGGCCGGTTACAGCTCCGACGTCTACGACATGGACAGGATGGGCCTCAAGGCTCCCCACCCGCTCGGCGTGCTCAGCCACTACACGGCGGTGGTCTGGGAGACGGGCGACGACATCATCCCCAGATCGGTCGGCCAGGTGCCCGGCACCACCTCCAAGGGCGGCGTCGACACCGAGCTGGCCGTGCGCGACTACCTGAACGAGGGCGGCAAGCTCCTGCACGCGGGCAAGTACCCGTCGTACGCGGCCAACAACAACGGCGCGTACTACTACCAGCCCGACCAGCCGGCCCAATCCGAGTGCGCGGATCCCGACGACCCGCCGTGCATCCAGGTGTTCAACGACTTCCAGCAGTACTGGCTGGGCGCGTACGTCTTCTTCGACGACTCGGGCACCGACCCGGCCACGGGCGCACCGTTCGCGCTCGACGGCGCGAGCGGCCGGTTCCAGGGCTTCCACGGCACACTGGAGCCGGGCCACACCAACTCGTTCGTGGCGACGTCGGCGATCCTGCCGCCCGGCCGGTTCCCGCGGTTCGCCGGCGCCGCGCCCGTCAAGTGGGCCCGGCCGGGCGGGCCGTTCGACCCGCACACCGGCTCCTGGGACGTCTACAGCGGCATCGCCGACGTCTCCTGGAAGCGGCTGACCAAGACCGTCGACCTGACCGGCAAGGCCGGCGGCGACCTGTCGTTCTGGACCTCCTACGACACCGAGACCGATTGGGACTTCTTCACGGTCGAGGCGCACACCGTGGGCGGGGACGACTGGACCACGCTGCCGGACGTCAACGGTCACACCACGCAGAGCACGGGCAGCAGCTGCGACCCGCCCAGCGGCGGCGAGGGCTGGCGCGCGATCCATCCGTTCACCCAGCGCTACCAGGGGCCGGGCTGCGAGCCGACCGGCACCTCCGGCTCGTGGAACGCGGCCACGGGCAACTCGGCCGGCTGGCAGCAGTGGAAGGTCGATCTGACCCCCTATGCGGGCGAGCAGGTGGAGCTGTCGCTCTCGTACGTCAGCGACTGGAGCACCCAGGGCGCGGGCGTCTTCCTCGACGACTTCACCGTCACGCTGAACGGCGCGACGGCGGAGCAGACCTCGTTCGAGTCCGACCTGAGCGGCTGGACCGTGGCGCCGCCGCCCGCCGGCACCTCGCCCTCGATCAACAACTGGGCCCGTACGGACCAGGTGTTCGAGGAGGGCGGCGGCATCACCACCAAGGACACCGTCTACCTCGGGTTCGGCGTCGAGAGCCTGACGACCCAGGCCATGCGCACGGACCTGATCAAGCGGTCCTTGCGGCACCTGCTCGGCTGATCGGGCGGAGGGGTCCGACACGCGGGGACGCGTGCCGGACCCCTCTTGCGCGCGTGGACAGAACATGGTTCGGTCAGCTTGAGGCACTCTTTGGCAAGCAAGCATTCGGTCAAGAAGGAGGCTCACGACATGCGCCAGCACGACACGCTGTTCATCGGGGGCGAATGGGTGGCCCCGGCGGGGACCGGAACCATCGATGTCATCTCCCCCCACACGGAAGAGGTCATCGGCCGCGTGCCCGACGGCACCGCTGAGGACATGGAACGCGCGGTGGCCGCGGCGCGGCAGGCGTTCGACCACGGCCCGTGGCCGCGCATGACGTTCGCCGAGCGGGCCGAGGTGATCGGCAGGCTGGCCGAGATCTACGCCGCCCGGCAGGGCGAGATGGCCGCGCTCATCACGGAGGAGATGGGCTCGCCGATCACCTTCTCCCAACTGGCGCAGGCGCCGCAGCCCCTCGGCATGCTGCAGTACTACGCCGACTTCGGCAAGACGTTCGCCCAGGAGGAGCAGCGGCCCGGCCTGTTCGGGCCGACGACCGTGCGGCGGGAGCCGGTGGGCGTGGTGGCGGCCGTGGTGCCGTGGAACGTCCCGCAGTTCGTCGCGATGACGAAGATCGCGCCCGCGCTGCTGGCCGGCTGTACGATCGTGCTCAAGCCCGCGCCGGAGACGCCGCTCGACGCGTACCTGCTGGCCGAGATGGTGGCCGAGGCCGGGATCCCGGCTGGCGTGCTCAACATCGTGGCCGCGGGCCGCGAGGCCGGCGAGCACCTGGTCTCCCACCTGGGCGTGGACAAGGTGGCCTTCACCGGCTCGACCGCCGCGGGCCGCCGCATCGCCGCCATCTGCGGCGAGCAGCTCAAGCGGGTCAGCCTGGAGCTCGGCGGCAAGTCGGCGGCGATCATCCTCGACGACGCGGACCTGCCGGGCAGCATGGGCATGCTGGCGATCGCCTCGCTGATGAACAACGGCCAGGCGTGCGTCGCCCAGACCCGCATCCTGGCCTCCCGGAGCCGCTACGACGAGGTCGTGGACGCGGTCGCGAACATGGTCACCTCCCAGCCCGTCGGCGACCCTGCCGACCCCGGCACGGGCATCGGCCCGCTGGTCGCCAAGCGGCAGCAGGAGCGCGTCGAGGGCTACATCAAGGCCGGCATGGACGAGGGCGCCAAGGTCGTCGTCGGCGGCCTGGACCGGCCGATGGACCACGGCTGGTACGTCGCCCCGACCGTCTTCGCGGGCGTCACCAACGAGATGCGCATCGCCCGCGAGGAGATCTTCGGCCCGGTGCTGGCGGTGATCCCGTACGAGGACGAGGCGGACGCGATCCGCATCGCCAACGACAGCGACTACGGCCTGGCCGGCACCGTCTGGACCGCCGACGCCGACCACGGCATGGACGTGGCCCGCCAGGTCCGCGCCGGCACCTACGGGGTCAACTGCTTCATGCTGGAGTCGAACGCCCCCTTCGGCGGCTACAAGGCCAGCGGCGTGGGCCGCGAGCTGGGCCCCGAGGGCCTCAACAGCTACCTGGAGTACAAGTCGATCGCGCGCCTGGGCTGAGAAAAAGGGGCTCCGGTACGTACCGGAGCCCCTTTTCGCAGGATGTACACCCAGCGCGCCCCCGCAACGCTAGGTGCGAAACCCGCTACTCCACGAAGTATGTCCTAAGGCCACCGCCTCGGCGGTTTCCTTCCCCAAGGACTTTCTCCCGGCGGCTTTCTTCCATCCGCCCTAGATAGACGTCTATTACTCAGGAAAGGTTCGAACCGATCCACTTTCCGATGCGACGAATGAGTTCCGGGCCGGCCGCGGACTCCGCGTGGCCGTATCCCCGCTCGACCCAGAGCCGCTTGGGCTCGCGCGCGCCCTCGTAGAGCTGGTACGCGTGCTCGAGCGGGAAGAACCCGTCGGCGTCGCCGTGGACGATCAGCAGCGGCGTCGGGGAGATCAGCGCGGCGGCCTCGTGAGGCGGCGCCGGGATCGGGTCCCACCGGCCCCGGGCGATCCTGGTGTGCTTGGCCATCCTGGCCGCCCATCTGCCGATCGGCTGCTCGATGGCCCAGTGCACCTGGCGCATCGGCTTGGTGCCGCGGTAGTGCCAGCGCGCCGGGCCGCTCACCGAGACCACCGCGTCGACACCGCCGAGCAGCCCGGCGTGCCGTACGGCCACGGCGGCGCCCATGGAGAAGCCGACCACGGCGACCTTGGGATAGCCGATCACCCGCGCGTACCGCACGGCGGCCTCGACGTCGAGGATCTCCTTGTCGCCCACGGTGGACTCGCCACCGGAACGCCCGTGCCCGCGGAAGTCGAACGCGACCACGCCGCCATAACCGCTCAGCACGTGCACGATGCGCCTCGTGGCACGGTCCCGCCACCCGCCGGTGAACCCGTGCGCCACCACGATGCCCAGGCCGAAGCGGGCGGAGGGCGTGTGCGCGGCGTCTATGCGGACGCCGTCCTCGGTGCGGAGCATGACCGGGAAGTTCGGGGCGAGCGGCATGCCGCCGAGCTTATGGTCACCGGTTGTCGAGGCCGTGTTCGGCTGCCCAGACCGCGATCTGGGCGCGCGAGCCGAAGCCGAGCTTCTCCATGATGTTGGCGACGTGCCGGGCGACCGTCGCGGGGCTGATCACCAGTTGCGCCGCGACGGCCCGGTTGCTCAGGCCCTCGGTGAGCAGCCCGGCGATCTCCCGCTCGCGCACCGTCAGCGTCGCGTTGCGCAGCTCGCGGACGGCCGGGCCCGACAAGGACACGAACAGGGAGGCGGACAGGGAAGGGCTCAGGACGGCAGGCTCATGGAGGTCAGCGGCATCGGACGTCCAGCCATCGGACGTGCGGCCATCGGACGTGCGGCCATCGGAGGTCCGGTCGAGGATCCGCCGGGCGACCGCGCCGGGCTCCTGTTCGGTGCCGCTCGCCCAGAGCAGCGCCACGCGCCCCTCGCCGAGCTTGTCACGGGCCAGCGAGAGCAGCTCCTGGGTGCGGGCCGGGGCGTCGTGCTGGCCGATCGACTCGCGCAGCGCGCTCGCCGCCGCGGCGGCGAGGACCGCCCCGTCGAGATCGCCCTCGGCCTGCGCCAGGACGGACAGGGCGACCAGCGCCCGGACGACGCCGCTGCGCCGGCCGGTCTGCCTGCTCAGCACCAGGCTGGCGGCCAGGCTGCGCCGGGCGGCGGGGAAGTCGTGCAGCCGGGCCGCCACCCTGCCGACCTTGGCCTGGCAGCGGGCCAGCTCGACCCGGTTGTCCAGCTCCTCGAGGATGGGCAGCGCCGCCGCGTGGTGCCGCATGGCGGCCTCCAGATCGCCCCTCGCCTCGGCCACCGCGCCCAGGTGGGTCAGGGCCCTGGCGAGGGTCCAGTGGTGGCCGGACTCCATGGCCAGCGCCAGCGCCTCCTCGCCGAACCGCTGGGCCTGGCGCGGCTGCCCCTGGAACAGCGCCAGGTTGAGCCGGGCGATGCGGGCGGTCGTCAGGTTGAACAGGTCGTCATGCCCGGCGGCCGCCGCTTCGAGCTCGCGCAGGTGGCGCAGGGCGGTGTCGCTCTGGCCGGTGCGGAAGAAGACGGTCAGGGCCACGCCGTAGGTGACGCCGAGCCAGTGCGTGTAGGGGTGCCGCTTCTGCTCCTCGATGCTCTCCTCGAGGAGCCCGGCGGCCCGGTCCAGCTCGTCGCGCGTTTCGAGCCCGAAGGCGAGGCCGCCCTTGGCCACGCCGATCAGGTCGGCGGGCACGTCGGACAGATCGAGATCCAGCAGCCGCTCGTACCAGCCGATGCTCTCCCTCAGGTCGCCGCGCACCGCGAGGATGGCCAGCGCCGCGCGGGCCAGGCGCAGCCCCAGCTCGGCGCTGCCGGACTCGACGGCCCAGTCGATCGCCGCCCGGCAGTCGTCGAGCAGCGTGCGGCCCCTGGCGAAGTGCACGGCGCGGGCCGGCCACGACAGCCGGCGGCCGAGCGAACCGGCCTCGTAACAGCGCTCCATCTCGGCGCAGATCACCTGGAGGTGGCCGCCGCGCAGCCGTGCCTCCTCGCCGGCCTCGCGCAGCCGCTCGGCGGCGTAGTGCCTGATGGTGTCCAGCAGGTGGTAGCGGCCGCCGTCGCCGTGGTGGAGCACCAGCGACTTGTCGACCAGGCCGCTGAGCACGTCGAGCACCTCGCTGCCGCGCAGGAGGCCGCCGTCGGCGCACACCTGCTCGGCCAGGTCGAGGTCGAAGCGCCCGGCGAACACCGACAGCCGGCGCAGCAGCACGCGTTCCTTGTGGTCGAGCAGGTCGTGGCTCCACTCGACCGTGGCCAGCAGCGTGCGCTGGCGGGCGTGGGCGGTGCGGTCGCCGGTGGTCAGCAGCCGGAAGCGGTCGCCGATCCGGTCGGCGATCCGGCCGGGGCTGAGCAGGCTGCTGCGGGCCGCGGCCAGCTCCAGCGCGAGCGGCAGCCCGTCGAGCGCCCGGCACAGCCGGATGACGTCGGGCATGCTGTCGGTCACCGCGCGGGCTCCGGCCGCGGCCGCCCGCTCGACGAAGAACAGCACGGACTCGGCGTCGGGATGGCACTCGTCGGGCAGGTCGAGCGGCGGCACCCGCCAGATCAGCTCGCCGGGGATGCGCAGCGGCTCGCGGCTGGTGAGCAGGAATCTCAGCTCGGGGCAGTCGGCGATCAGGCCGGCGACCAGCTCGGCGCACGGTTCGACGAGGTGCTCGCAGTTGTCGAGGAGGAGCAGCGTCCTGGTGCCGCGCAGCCGGACCCGGAGGCCGTCGAGCAGCCGCTCGGAGCCCTCCTCCCGGACGCCGAGCACGTCGGCCATCTCCTTCACGATCAGCTCGGGGTCGCTGACGCGGGCGAGCTGGACCAGCCACACGCCGTCGGTGAAGCCGGGCAGCGCCGTGGCCGCGACCCGCAGCGACAGGCGGGTCTTGCCGATGCCGCCCACTCCGCTGAGCGTGACCACGCGCTCACCGCGGACCAGCGCGCACAGCTCGGCCACGTCGCGTGCCCGTCCGACGAAACGGTTCGGTTCGGCGGGGAGGTTGTGCTGGACTTGCGCAGTCATGAGGTAGGTCCAAGTGTTGGCGGGAGGATCACACTCCCTCACAGTCTCCCTTGGTTCGCCGCCTGGCGCGATCACTTTCCGTGCACAGTTCGCGACTGGCCGGTTATGAGTGAAGGTCCGCGACACTCACCACTATGCGGACCCATGACTCTTTCGCCGCGTCCATCGCCTGCGGCAGGTCGGAGATCATCAGACGGGCCCGGCTGGCGATGATCCGATCTCGCAGCCGGCCCGCGTCGAGCTCCGGCGGGATCGGCCAGACGATCCCGCCGGCGGCTATCACCGCGTCGGTCGCCACGAGCAGATCGGGACCGACGGTCAGGCAGATGAGCACCGTGTCGCCCGCGCGCACGCCCCGGCGGCGCAGCTGGACGCTCGCGGCGGCCGACCTCTCGTCCAGTTGCCCCTCGGTGAGACACAGACCGGTGCCAGAGTCCACCATCACGATGCGCTCCTCCATGCCGCCCACGCTATGGAGGGCATCTCATGCACACATGGGGCGGAATATGCAGATCGCTATGCAGAACTCCGCGGTTGTTCGGCGGCCCACACCGCGATCTGAGCGCGCGAGGTGTAGCCGAGCTTCTCCATGATGTTGGCGATGTGCCTGGCCACGGTGGCGGGGCTGATGACGAGTTCCTCGGCGATGGCCCGGTTGGACAGGCCTCTGGTCAGCAGGGCCGCGATCTCCTGCTCGCGGGCGGTCAGCAGCGAGTGCCTGACGGGCTCGGCCGCCATGGGACCCACCTGGACCGGCCGTTCGCCCGCGAGGACCTGGCGGGCGGCGTCGTCGGGGCTCATCGTCCTGCCCCGCGACCAGAGCGCGGCGGTGCGGCTCTCGCCGAGCTTGCCGCGGGCACGGGTGAGCAGCTCCTCGATGCGGCTCGTCGCGGAGAGCTGGCCCATCGACTCGCGGAGCGCGGTGGCCGAGGCGGCGGCCAGCACGGAGCTCTCCAGGTCGCCTTCGGCCTCCGCCAGCACCGACAGGCCCACGAGGCAGCGGGCCACGCTCTGGCGCTGCCCGGTCAGCCTGCTCAGCGACAGGCTCGCGGCCAGCCGTTCCCTGGCCACCTCGAACTCGTGCAGCAGCGCCGCGACCCGGCCGATCCTGGCCAGGCAGCGGGCCAGCTCGATGGTGCCGTTCAGCTCCTCCAGCCACGGGACCGCCAGTTCGTACTGGGCCAGTGCCTTCACCAGGTCGCCGCGCGCCTCGGCGACCGCGCCGAGCTGCGTCGCGGTCCTGGCCAGCAGCCAGCGGTGCCCGTGCTGGCGCGCCTTGGCCAGGGCCTCCTCACCATGGCACTGCGCCTCGCGCAACCGGCCGCGGGTGAGCGCCACCGCCGACAGCCCGGCCAGCCCGGCCGCCTGGTTCCACTGGTCGCCGGAGGCGGTGGCCACGGCCAGGCCGGTCTCGGCGTGGTGCAGCGCCTCGTCGGCCAGTCCCATGCGCAGCAGCACCGTGACGATCAGGCTGTGCATGACGCAGCTGGTGAAGACGTTGTCGTCGCCCAGGCCCGCCAGGCTGGCCCTGGCGTACTCCAGCGAGCGGGCCAGCTCGTCACGGCCCTCCAGCCCATAGGCGAGGTACGCCTGGGCGTGCGCGATCTGCTCGTCGGACACCTGGGTCAGGTCGAGTGCCAGCAGCCGCTCGACCCAGCCGACGATCTCGGCCGGGTTGGCGCTGCTGACCGGGAGCAGGCTGGTGCTGTAGGCGCACAGGCGCAGGCCCAGCGGCGCGTTACCGGAGGCGATCGCCCAGTCGAGCGCGGCCCGCTGGTCGTCGACCAGGCTCCGGCTGGCGGTCAGCGCGGCCAGCCGCACCGGCCACGGCAGGTCGGGCTCGACCATCTCCGTGGCGAAGTGGCGGAGCTGCAGCTCGCACAGCACCTCCAGGTGCCGGTCGCGCAGCACCTCGCGCTCGGCCGCCTCCGCCAGCCGTTCGGCCGCGTAGTGCTTGATGGTCTCCAGCAGCCGGTAGCGCCTGCGTTCCTCGTCGCACAGCACGAGGGACTTGTCGACCAGGGCGCCGAGCAGGTCGACGATCTCGGCCTCGGAGATGGGGCGGTCGGCGCAGATCTGCTCGGCCAGGTCGAGGTCGAAGGACCCGGCGAATACCGACAATCTGCGCAGCAGCACCTGTTCCTTGGCCGACAGCAGGTCGTAGCTCCATTCGACCGCGGCCAGCAGCGTGCGCTGCCGGGGCGGAGCCGTACGGCCGCCGGTGGTGAGCAGCGAGAAGCGGCCGTCGATCCGGTCGACGATCTGCCCGGGGCTGAGCAGGCTGGTGCGGGCCGCGGCCAGCTCCAGCGCGAGCGGCAGCCCGTCGAGTGCCCGGCACAGCCGTACGACGTCGGACCGGCTCGCCTGGCTCAGCCTGGTGCCCGCGGCGGCGGCGCGGTCGACGAAGAGCAGCACGGACTCGGCGTCGGGATGCCGCTCGTCGGGCAGGTCGAGCGGCGGCACCCGCCAGACCAGCTCGCTGGCGATGCGCAGCGGCTCGCGGCTGGTGGCCAGGATGCCGAGACCGCGGCACGCCGCGACGAGCTCGGCGGCCACTTCCGCGCACTGGTCGACCAGGTGCTCGCAGTTGTCGAGCAGCAGCAGGGCGTGCGTGTCGCGCAGGCGGGCCGTCACCGTGTCGAGCAGCGGGCGGGCGCCCTCTTCGTGGATGCCGAGGGCGTGGCCGATCTCCTGAAGGATCAGCTCGCCCCGGGTGAGCCTGGCCAGCTCGACCAGCCACACGCCGCCCGGATAGGAGGGCACCAGGCGGGCGGCGACCCGCAGGGCCAGCCGGGTCTTGCCGATGCCGCCGACCCCGCACAGGGTGACCACGCGGGTCTCGCCCAGCAGCCCGCACAGGTCGTCGACGTCGCGCTCGCGACCCACGAACCTGTTGGGCTCGGCTGGAAGATTATGCCTGGGGGGCTCGGACATTGTGGTCACCCTGCGTCGCGGAAGGATCACACTCTCCCACAGTGTCGCAGATTTCACCGGGTGAGCGAGCTGACGACGGCCCTTTCGTCCACAACCCGCAACGTCGGATCACCGAACAGGCGTCTGACCACCTCGTTCGGCGCGACCACGAGGGTGGCCTCGTGCTCGTGGGCGAGCACGCGGCAGCCGATCAGGCTCGGCTCGTGAGCGATGATCACGTGGGCGCCCGACATCAGCGCCAGGTCGAGCACCCGCAGTCCTTTGAGCGGATCGCTGACCGCCGCGAGCACGACATCGTCCTCGCTGACCAGCAGCCGTGACGACAGCTTGCGCAGGTCCGTCGCCAGCTCGTCGTGGTCGTAGACGTGTTCGCCGTCGACGCTCAGCGCGGGGCCGGCCAGCGGGCCGAACTCGACCGTCCGCTCGCCCAGCAGGTCGCTGAACGAGAGCTCCCCCGGCGTCGGCTCGAAGGTGAAGACCTTCTGCACGTCCACCGCGAGCGGGTCATAGCCGCGCTGGGCGATCATCATGCGGGCCGTGCCGGAGTCCCCGAGCACCGCCACCCCACCGGACCAGGCGACAGAGTGGACGGCGACGGCGAACCCCGCCCCGAGCGGCATGTCGACGATCACGCGGTCGCCGTAACGGAGACCGTGGCGGCGCAGCCCCGCCGCCGCGTGCGTGACCTTCCGCGCGAACGCGGAGTACGACAGCACCTCTCCGGTTCTGACGTCGCTCACCGCAGGCTGCTCGCCCTGTACGGGAGAGGCGCCCAGCACCAGCTCTGTCCAGGTCATGCCGCCAATGTAGGCATCCGGGTCCGTCGGGACATGCGCAGAATTGTGCAACCCGCTATGTACGTACGGCGCTCGGGAGAACCGCCCATAGTCTTGATCCATGCGGGACGACTCCACCGAGGCGACCTCCACGGAGCGCATCCTCGACGCGGCCTACGCGCGGATGCTGGAGCACGGCCTGCGCCGCCTGACCGTCGACGACGTGGCCCGGCAGGCGGGCCTGTCGCGGATCACCGTCTACCGGCGCTTCTCCCGCAAGAGCGACCTCATCCAGGGCGTGATCCTGCGCGAGCTCCACCGGTTCCTGCGCGCCTTCGAGCAGGCGGTCGGGCCGCTGCCGACCATGGCCGACCGGGTGACGGAGGGGTTCGCGGTCACGCTGCGCCTGGTGCGCGGGCATCCGTTGCTGAGCCGGCTGCTGGTGACCGAGCCCGAGACGATCCTGCCGCACCTGACGCTGGAGGCGGGCGGCTATCTCGCGGTCGCCAGGGAGTATCTCGCCGCCCACCTCGACACCCCGGACGCGGAGGCGGTGGCCGAGATGTTCATCCGCATCGCGCTGTCGTTCGTGCTCACTCCGGACAGCGCGATACCTCTGGACAGCGACGACGAAACCCGCGCTTACGCCAGGCATCACCTCGTCCCGCTCCTGCCATCAGAGGGGATCAACTAGACTTATAACGCCGCGACTTCGCGCGGTCGCCCCCACGATCACAGAGCGAGACGTCATCATGCCTTTGAACAGCCGCGACGACCTGCGGAACATCGCGATCATCGCGCACGTCGACCATGGCAAGACCACACTGGTCGACGCCATGCTCTGGCAGTCCGGGGCGTTCCGCGCCAACCAGGACGTCGACGACCGTGTCATGGACTCCAACGACCTCGAGCGCGAGAAGGGCATCACCATTCTCGCGAAGAACACCGCCGTAAGTCACGGCGGCATGACCATCAACATCATCGACACTCCGGGCCACGCCGACTTCGGCGGCGAGGTGGAGCGCGGTCTGTCGATGGTCGACGGTGTCGTGCTGCTGGTCGACGCGTCGGAGGGGCCGCTGCCGCAGACCCGCTTCGTGCTGCGTAAGGCGTTCGGCGCCAAGATGCCGGTCATCCTCTGCATCAACAAGGTCGACCGGCCCGACGCGCGCATCAAGGAGGTCGTGGACGAGGTCTACGAGCTCTTCATGGACCTCGACGCGACCGAGGAGCAGATCGACTTCCCGATCATCTACGCCTCGGCCAAGGCGGGGCGCGCCTCCATGAACCGTCCCGAGGACGGCGGCATGCCCGACGCCGAGGACCTGGAGCCGCTCTTCGACATCATCAAGTCGACGATCCCGGCGCCCACCTACGACCCCAACGCCCCGCTGCAGGCCCACGTCACCAACCTCGACGCCTCCTCCTACCTGGGTCGCATCGCGCTCTGCCGGATCCACCAGGGCGTGCTGCGCAAGGGCCAGCAGGTGGCCTGGTGCCGTACCGACGGCACGATCCAGCGGGTCAAGATCACCGAGCTGCTCATGACCGAGGCCCTGGAGCGCAAGCCGGCCGAGGAGGCGGGTCCCGGCGACATCATCGCGATCGCCGGCATCCCCGAGATCATGATCGGCGAGACGCTGGCCGACCCCGAGGACCCGCGTCCGCTGCCCCTCATCACGGTCGACGAGCCCGCCATCTCGATGACCATCGGCACCAACACCTCGCCGCTGGTCGGCCGGGTCAAGGGCACGAAGGTCACCGCCCGCATGGTCAAGGACCGCCTGGAGAAGGAGCTCGTCGGCAACGTGTCGCTGCGCGTGCTCCCCACCGAACGGCCCGACTCCTGGGAGGTGCAGGGCCGCGGTGAGCTGGCGCTGGCCATCCTGGTCGAGCAGATGCGCCGCGAGGGCTACGAGCTGACCGTCGGCAAGCCGCAGGTGGTCACCAAGCTCATCGACGGCAAGGTGCACGAGCCGGTCGAGCGCCTCACGGTCGACTGCCCGGAGGAATACCTGGGCGCGATCACGCAACTCCTCGCCGTCCGCAAGGGCCGCATGGAGCACATGACCAACCACGGCACCGGCTGGATCCGGATGGAGTTCGTGGTGCCGGCGCGCGGCCTGATCGGCTTCCGCACCGAGTTCCTCACCGAGACGCGCGGCACCGGCCTGGTGCACCACGTCTTCGACTCCTACGAGCCGTGGTTCGGCGAGCTGCGCACCCGCAACAACGGCTCCCTGGTGGCCGACCGCTCCGGTCCCGTGACCGCCTTCGCCATGCTCAACCTGCAGGAGCGGGGCACGCTGTTCGTGTCAGCGACCACCGAGGTCTACGAGGGCATGATCGTCGGCGAGAACTCCCGGTCCGACGACATGGACGTCAACATCACCAAGGAGAAGAAGCTCAGCAACATGCGCTCCTCCACGAGCGAGGAGACCGAGAAGGTGATCCCGCCGCGCAACCTGTCCCTGGAGCAGGCCCTGGAGTTCATCCGCGAGGACGAGTGCGTGGAGATCACCCCGGACCACGTACGCATCCGCAAGGTGGTCCTCGACGCCTCCTCGCGTGGCCGCTCCGCCGCTCGCGCCAAGCGCGCCTGATCCTTCGGCCCTGACTGCGATTCAGGGTTGAAAGTCAGGTGTGACCACACCGTGACCGGACTGGATGGAACAACTCCCTCCGCGAGTGAATCATCCACACTGTGGGGAAGCTCCGGATGTTCATCGCGTTCGGGCTGGCGATGGTCTCGGCGGGAGCGATTGTCTGGTGCACGGTGGCGGCCAGGCCCGTGCCGCAGGCCGCGCGGGCCGCGGACGCCGCTGTGCCCGATCCGTGGGAGTTGGTCCAGAACGATCCGCGCGTAGATCACGAACGGCAGGCCACGACCGAGGTCCGGGTGACCGGGGCCGGGGCGAGTGATCTACGCGCCGTGCCCGAGGGCCGGCTCGACGAGCGGCAGCGCCAGGTGAAAGTGACCATCGTGCACCGGCTGCGCATGAACGAGGCCGACAAGCTGGTCGAGGCGCTGCGGCAGGGCGGCAGCTTCCCCGAGGGGATCCGGCGGTTCACCGACAAGGGGTTCGGGGCGATCAAGGTGAGCGGCGCCGCACTGGCCCCGACCACACGGCCGGCGCCGCTCCTCACCACGAAGGACGGGCTGACGACGGCCGAGTTCCGGGTGACGTTGCTGCGCCAGTTCGCGCCCGGCGCGCTGATGACGCTCGACTTCAACGCGCCCAGCGCCAAGCCGCTCCTCGTGGAGCAGCGCACGATCAGCCTGCTGCCGGGCGAGTGGACCGTGCTCCAGTCCGAAAGCATCAAGCCCGACCGGGAGGAGCAGGAGCTCCTGCAGTTCACCGTCGGGTCGTATCTGGTGCGCGCGACGCTGGCCCAGGACTCCTACGGGTTCCCGGACGCGATGGAGGAGAACGACTTCTCGTGGACGGCCGGGCTCGGCGTGCTCACCGCGCTCGCGCTGGTCGCCTTCCTGGTGCGCTCGCTCGGCATGGCCTGGTGGAACCGGCAGCGCAACCGCGAGCTCGTCATGGGGCTCGCCCTGATCGCGCCCCTGGTGCTGCTCCCCCTCCTGGCCCCGAGCTGGCGGCCCGTGGCGTACGTGGCCCTGTTCCTCGCGGTGCCGGCGCTCACGGCGCGGCACGCGAGCCGGGCCCTGCCGACCAGCCCGCCGTGGACCACCCGCGACATGCTCGTCGTGACCGGGCTCGGCTGCCTGGTCGGCATCGGCATGCTGTCCTGGTCGTGGCTGCATCAGCAGTTGCCCGGCCAGACGCTGCTGGTCGGCTCCGTGGTCGCGGCCGTGGCGGCCGCGGCGGCGGCGGTGGTGTTCAGCGTGGACCTGGGGGTCCGCGTGGTGATCGTACGGCTGGCGGTGCTGGCGGCCGAGGCGGCGATCGGCCTGCTGGCGCTGGCGCTGTGGGGCCGGGCGCTGCTGACCGGGGTGTACCCGCCGGACAGCATCCGGCTGGTGCTGGCCCTCGGCTGGGCGATGATCCCGATCTCCGCCATCGCGGTGGCCACCAAGATGTGGACCCGCACGGCGGTCGTGGGCGCCCTGCTCGTGAGCCTGCTGGTGCAGGGGTGGCCGACGGAGTGGCTGGACGCCGGGTCGTGGAACCTGCCCCCCACCGCGACGGACGTGTCGAACCTGCCGAAGATCGGCATCCTGCCGCTCGACCCGCTCGTCCGCGGGGTGCTCGGGTTGTTGCTGCTGGCGTTCGCGCTGCTGGTGCTCCGGCTCAGGCGGCTCGGTGGCTCGCTGGCCGCGCTCGACCACCCGGCGACGAACGCCACAGTGATCGTCTGCCTGATGGTGCTCTACCTCACCCCTCGCGGGAGCACCACGCTCACCGACGTCAACGTGGCGCTGCCCCAGCTGACGATCACCTCGATCGCCGCCTGGGTGACGGCCCGCTGGCTGCTCGTACGCCCCCACCCGGCCGTCGTCGAGCCCACCTCCACCGAGGAGCACCGGCAACTGGTCAGGGCCGCCCTGCACAAGCGGCTGCTGCTCATCTCCGAGCAGGAGCTCTATCGCATCGGCCGGGGCAAGCTGGGCTCCGGCGAGCTGTCGATGACCGAGTTCGACACGCGGCGGCTCGAGCTGGAAGCCGCGCTGCACGAGCACGGGCGGCACCCCGAGACGGCCCTCGCCACCGCCGCCGGCTGCACGCCCTGGCACAACGGGGTGTACGCGTTCGTGATCAGCCTGCTGCTCAGCACGCCTTTCGTGCTCGTGTACGGCTGGCCGTCGGGGGCCGACCTGAGCAGCTTCGTGTTCGACTCCCGTTACCTGCTCACCCTGCCCGCCTTCGGCTTCCTGTTCGGGTACTTCTATCCGCGCATCCGGGGCACCCAGCCGATGACCAAGGCGCTCCACCTGATGGCGGCGGCGTTGGTCACGGAGCTGTCGGCGTACCTGCCGACGCTGTTCGAGCCGGACGTCGGGGTGGCGGACAAGGTGCAGGTCATGGCCATCGTGGTGGGCGAGGTGGCGCTGGTCTGCATCGGGCTCGGGTTGTACTGGGAATGGCGCATCATGCATCTGGCCGGGGAGCCGTGGGCGCGGGTGCGCAACATCCGCAGCGTACGCAGCCTGGCCACGCCGCTGCTGGCCGTCGTCATCGCGGCGGGCACCACGGCGGCGACGTCGGCGGCGGGCCAGACCGTGGACCGCATCCTCAAGGGAGACCAGGTGTCGTCGTCGTCCGGCCCGTAGCCGCCAGGACCACGTAGCCGTCCTGGGAGAAGCGCACCTGGTAGCCACTGCCGACCAGGACCCGGACGCGGTCCCGCTGTTCTGTCACGTTCGTGAACGGGAAGATCCGCCGCCCCACGTCGGCCACGACCCACGGGGCCCCGCGGTGCGTACGGTCCCACAGCAGCACCCTGCTCCGCCCGGACAGGGCCGGCGCCAGGTTGTTGGCCGCCTCCACGAGCGCCCCGTCGGGCACCACGGCGACGGCGGCGGCCGCGGCCCGCTCGCGGGCGTCGTGCCGGTAGGAGTCGAGGTCGGCGAGGTCGGCCAGGGAGAAGAACGGCACGGAGGCCAGGGCGACGCCGACCACCCCCAAGGCCCAGACCCGGGGCAGCCGGTCCCCGCCGCGGGAGCGCAGCCGCTGGACACCGTCGACGCCGGCCGCGAAGACCACCACCACGATGAAGGCGTTGTAGTGGTAGCCGGGCACCCACCAGTTGGGGAACGAGCTGGCCAGCATCCTCTCGGCGAGCAGCGGCACCGCCATGATCAGCAGCGGCGAGAGCGGCGCCGCCATCAGCGTGACGCCGAGCAGCAGGGCCAGCGTGACGAGCTTGACCGGCGGGCTGCCGAGCTGGGCCAGCACGGCCAGCGGATCGGTCAGGGCGGTGCGCGCGACGCCCCCCATGTCCGGCCCGAGCGCGCCGTACGCCCAGTAGTAGTCCGACCGTCCCCCGAACAGCGGGATGAGCACCTGCGAGGCCAGCCACGTGTAGGCCGCCCCGCCCACCACGAACGCGCCGCCCAGAAGGCGCCAGCCGCGCTGGGCGAGCAGGACCGTCCCGAACCCCGCCACCAGCAGTCCCATGTCCTCCTTGACGCACAGCAGCGCCAGGGCGGCCAGTACCACGGCGCCGCGCCTGCCCGCCTGACGGCGTTCGAGCAGCACGGCGGTGAGCAGGGGCGCGAACGCCGCCTCGTGGAAGTCGAACGCCACGGTCTCCACCACGGGCCACGAGAGCGTGTAGGCCACTGCGACGAGGTGCGCGGCGCCCGGCCCGAGGGCCCGCCGCGTGAACACCCACAGCGGGATCGCCGCCGCGGCCAGCAGCACCGCCTGGGCGACCAGGAGCGTCTTCGGGCCGTCGAACAGCCAGTACAGAGGGGCCAGGAGGGCCAGGATGGGCGACCAGTGATCGCCGAGGGTGGAGAAGCCGGGGCCGAAGCCGTTGTGGACGCCCTTGACGATGGCTATGGGCAGGCGGAACTGCGCATAGGAGCGGACGGCCTGGTCGAAGATCACCAGGTCGTAGGCGCCGGCCTTGAAGTTCGCCAGCCTGGTCAGGGAGAGGGTGGTGTAGAGGGCGGCCGCCGTGGCGGTGATCGCCGCCAGCGTGACGCGGTCGCGGCGCGTCCGGCCGCCAGGCTCGGGGGTGCCCGGCGCCGTGACGGTCGTCACGGCCTGTTCGCTTCCCATGGTCGGGCGGTCAGCGGCGGGGCTGCTCGCTGGCCCGTACGTGGGCGCAGAGCCAGTCCACCAGGGGCCCGAAGGCGCGCCAGGTGTCGCGGACCCGGTCGAGGACCTCGGCGGTGTGCACCCACGGCTCGGGCTCCCACTGGCGGCCCGCGTAGAGGGACCTGTGGCGCAGCAGGTCGAGGCGCGGATGGTCCTCCGGAATGCCACGGGGCCGGGTCTTGAGCCGGTCGCCGCCGATGACGAAGCCTTCGGCCTGGAGGGCGGTCACCATGTCCGCCAGCGGCTTGCCCGTGAGGTCCTCGTCGGCCGCGGCGCGGTAGCGGGCCACCTGGTCGGACGCCTGGGTGTAGATGCCGCCGGCCGCGTAGACGCCGTCGGCGCCGAGCTGGAGGTAGAGGCCGATGCCGGGCGTGAGATCCACGAAGGCGCCCTGGTGGGTCTTGTAGGGCGACTTGTCCTTGGCGAAGCGGACGTCGCGGTAGGGGCGGAACAGCTGGGCCTCCCCGAACTCGGCGGCCAGCTCGCCGGTGAGGGCGAGCATCGGCGCCCGCACCGCCTCCTCGTAGAGGTGCTTGTGCCGGGTGAAGTACGTCTTGCTGTTGTCCGCCTCAAGGCCCTCGTAGAACAGGAAAGCCTCGTCGGGAAAACCGGTGAACCCCATGCCCTCAAGAGTGCCACGGCCGGGCGACGGTTGACGCGCCGCTCGACCGGGGCGGCTTCATCGGCCCATGTACGTCCGGCCCGGTACGGGAGTCCTGCCGTACAGCTCCGAGATGGTCACCAGCGTGCAGCCCTTCTTCTCCAGCGCGTCCAGCAGGGTCGGGACGGCCTGGACGGTGGTCCGGTGGACGTCGTGCATCAGCACGATCGCCCCCGCCGTCGCCTTGCTCGCGCGCCTGGCCACGATGGCGGGCACCGGGTCGCGCCAGTCCAGGGTGTCGATGCTCCACAGGATCTGCGCCAGCCCCTCGCGACCCGCTTCGGCGGCCACCCGGTGGTTCGTCTCCCCGTACGGCGGGCGCATCACCCGCATCCGGACCCCGGTCACCCGCTCCACCAGCTCGTTCGTGTGCCTCAGCTGGAAGCGCAGCCCCTGGTCCGGCAATCCGGTGAGCGGGGGATGGCTCCACGAATGGTTGCCCAGCTCGTGCCCCTCGGTCACGATGCGGCGCACCAGGTGGCCGCCCCGGTCGGCGGCGACCATCTCCCCCAGGACGAAGAACGTGGCCCTGACGTTCCGGGCGCGCAGCAGGTCCAGCAGCTTGCCGGTGTAGGGGCCTGGCCCGTCGTCGAAGGTGAGCGCGACGCACTTCTGGTGCCCGCAGTCGATCCTGCGGGCGGCCGGCCAGCCGGGCTGCATGGCCTCGAGCCGCTTGGCCAGCGTTTTGGGGTCGATGGGCGCCTGGGGGCGGGCCAACTGGGGGTGGATCACCGGTTGGGTGCCGCATCCCACCATGATCAGCAGTGCCAGCGACAGAGCCCACGCCCGCATGCCGCCCTCCGAGAACGTCCGGCGGGGTTACGGATATCCCTGCGCCGGGTTCCCCCGCAACTCCTTGGCCAGGTCATCCCACCACAGTGGGATATCCGCCTGGAGTTCGGTGTAGCGACGCGCCACTCGTATAGCGCAACCAACCGGATCCGTACCCAAATGCCGACGTCGCACCGCTCCTTCCTGCCAGCGGTAAAACCCGTCCTTGTAATGCACGACCAGGCCGATCCACACCGAGACGGTGGCGTCGTCGCCTACCTCGTAGGCGCTGGTGACGCCGAGACCGTGTAGCTCCGCGTGGAGCTTCTCCGTCGCAGTGCGCCCCTCGGTCACGCGCCACCCCCAGCTGACGTTTCGTCGCACACACCGGGATGTACCCACCATCCGGCCTCAGCCGTCAAGGACATGGAGTAATCATGAAACTCCAGAAGGTGATCCGGAGGGCGTTCGGCGTTATTGGTCGGGCGCCTCCCTGGGCTCGGCCACGACCATGACCAGCCGAAGCTCCTCGGGCCCCTGGTTGGCGTAGCGGTGGGGTCTGTCCGCGGTGAAGAGCACGGCGGCGTCGGTCTTGACCACGTAGCTCCTGCCGTACACCGTGAGCGTCAGCTCGCCCGCCAGGACGGTCAGCATCTCGCGGGTGCCCGGCGGATGGGCGTCGCCGTCGTGGTGCTGGCCGGGCCCCAGCCGCCAGTCCCACAGTTCGAGGATCATCGGCGCGTCGGCCCCGACGAGCAGCTTCGCCTGCACCTCGCCCTGGTCGAAGGTGACCACGTCCGCCTTCTCGACGATCCGCACCACCGGCACGTCGGAGACCTCCACCAGCCGGGCCACGGTCACGCCCAGCGCGGAGGCGATCCGGGTGAGAGTGGACACACTGGGGTTGGTCCGGCTCTGCTCGACCTGGACCAGCATGCCCCTGCTCACTCCCGACCTGGCGGCCAGCGCGTCGAGCGTGAGCCCGCGGTGCGCGCGCTGGGCGCGCACGTTGTTCGCGATGGCCTGCGTGATCGTCTCCGGATCCTCCATGCGGTGCAGTCTAGTGAATGTGATTTGCACTATGTTGCACCCAATAGGATGTACTAATAGTGCAATCTGATGAACTGGACGGTAGAACATGACTGCGGTGATCCTCGCGACGGCCTGCGCGATGGTCTATGGCACGGCCGACTTCTTCGGCGGCCTGGCCACCCGGCGATCGCGCGTGCTCTCGGTCGTGGCGCTGTCGCAGCTCGCCGGCCTGGCCGTGATCCTCGTCGTGCTGCCCATGCTTCCCGGCCGGCTCAGTGAGGGGGCGATGCTCTGGGGGCTGGGCGCGGGCGTGGCGGGCGTAACCGGGCTGGTGCTCTTCTACCGGGCGCTCGCCACCGGCGTCATGTCGGTGGTGGCGCCCACGACCGCGGTCACGTCGGCGGCGCTCCCCGTCCTGTACGGCCTGACGGCCGGCGAGCGTCCCGAGCCCGTGGCGCTGGTCGGGGTGGTACTGGCCCTCGGCTCCGTGCTCCTGGTGAGCCAGGGCGGCTCCGCCGGGAAGAGCGGCTCGATGGGCTCGGTGCTCACCGCCCTGGCCGCGGGGGCCGGGTTCGGCGGGTTCTTCATCATGCTCGCCCTGGCTCCCGACGAGGGCGGGCTGTGGCCTCTGGTGGGAGCCCGGCTGTCCTCGGTGGCGCTGGTGGTGCTCCTCGCGGTGGCGACGCGGCGCACGCTGAAGCCGGGCGGCGGGTCGCTGCACATCATCGTCGCGGCGGGCGTGCTCGACATGCTGGCCAACGTGCTGTACCTGCTGGCCAAGCAGGAGGGCCTGCTGAGCCTGGTGGCGGTGCTGGTGTCCCTCTACCCGGCGAGCACGCTGCTGCTGGCCAGGCAGGTGCTCGGCGAGCGGCTGCACGCGATCCAGGTGGCGGGCGTCGCGTGCGCACTCGGCGCTGTGGCGCTCGTCGCTGTCGCCTGACGCGGTTGTTTGGCGCGGTCGTTCGGCGCCGTCGCTTGGCGCGCCGATTCCGCCGCCGGGCGCGGCGGCGCTCGCAGCCGTTGCGTAGATTGCACGCGCTTGTTACGTTTCGGCCGTGCGCCCCGATCGGGCACCTCCAGCCCCCGAGCCGTTCAAGCACGTCGCGGTGCCCTACGACTCGGATGACGCCTTTCTCTCACTGATCGTGCCCCGCGTGCGCGCGGCGCTCGCCGACGACAGGCGGGTGCTCGTGGTGACCTCGGCCGGGAAGCTCCGGCTGCTCGAAGAGGCGCTCGGCGACGAGGCCGGGCAGATCGACCGCAGGGACTCCCGCACCTGGTACATCCACCCGCACCGCACGCTGGCCGCCTACCACGAGTACACCCGGGGGCGGCGCACGCTCGTCGTCGGCGAGACCACCTGGCGGGACCGCGGCGAGCGCGAGATCCGCGAGTGGATCCGCTACGAGTCGGTGCTGAACGCCGCCCTGGAGGACGCCGGTGCCGTCGTCCTGTGCCTCTACGACCCGCGGACGGTCCCGGCGGCGGCGCTGGAGTATCAGCCGGTGAACCATCCCCTGCTGCTCGAGGCCGGCGGCGAGAGGGTCAGCACGGGCTTCGTCCGCCCGCACGAGCTGGTGCTGAACGGCGACCTGGCGCCGCTGCCCGCGCCGAGCGGCCAGGTGGCGACGGTGAGCTTCACCGCGCAGGGGATCAAGGGGCTCAGGCACACGGTCCGCGACTACGCCAGCGCCGCGGGGATGGACGTGAACCTCATCGGCTCCCTGGTGCTCAGCGTCTCCGAGATCGCCGCGAACAGCGTCGAGCACGGCGCCGGCCACGGCCTGATCAGGATGTGGGTGAGCGGAGGGGAGATGGTCTGCGAGATCGCCGACCCGGGCGGCGCGCTGGATGACCCCTTGCCGGGCTACATACCACCAGAGCCCGAATCCTCTCGAGGATACGGGCTCTGGATCAGCCGTCAGCTCTGCGACTTCGTCGACCTACGGGCTGAGGACGGAACACTCCGCGTGCGGCTCCATATGGGGTTGGACGGCTATGCAGCGCTCTGAGCCGGGACGCGTACCGCGCCCTCTTCGCGGGCGTAGCCCTCGAGCATGCCGCGCAGCTGACGGCGGCCCCGGTGCAACCGGGACATGACCGTGCCGATCGGCGTGCCCATGCGCTCGGCGATCTCCTTGTAGGCGAACCCCTCGACGTCGGCCAGGTAGACGGCGACGCGGAAGTCCTCCGGCAGGGAGCGCAGCGCGTTCATCACGACGTTGTCGGGCAGCCGTTCGATCGCCTCGGTCTCGGCCGACTTCAGGCCGGTCGAGCTGTGGGACTCGGCGGCGTGCAGCTGCCAGTCCTCGATCTCCTCGGCGGCCGCCAGCTTCGGCGAGCGCTGCTTCTTGCGATAGTCGTTGATGAAGTTGTTGGTGAGGATCCGGTGGAGCCAAGCCTTGAGGTTGGTGCCCTCGCGGAACTGGTGGTACGAGGTATACGCCTTGGCCACGGTCTCCTGGACCAGGTCCTCTGCGTCGGCGGAGTTACGGGTCAGACGCATGGCGGAGGCGAACAGCTGCGACGTCACGGGCACGACATCGCGTTCGAACCAGTCTTGTCGCTGCTCATCGGTCATGGTGATCAAATCATTCCCCCTTGCGCTGTATCCCCCGTCTCGGCCAAGCCGCTGACCTTGGTAACAGTTTCGCAAACCCCACGTAAGGGCTGCGTTAACGGTTCCGCCAGGTCAGGGAGGTGAACGGCCCACGTGCTCGCGGCGTGCGTCATCACGTCCACGGCCGGACCAGTCTCATTAGCATAACACTATACCCCCAATTTCACGATTAATGTGGTCAGAGTCACATGGGATAGCGTATGGAGATGGACTCTGTGGACCGTCATGACATGGAGGCACGACTCTGGGTGACGGAGGCCATCCGCAGGGTCGAAGCCGACGCCAACCGGAGTTGCGATACGCACCTCCATGTCTTTCCGCTTCCCCCGCACTGGGGCGTAAACCTCTACTTGAAAGACGAGTCAGTACACCCCACCGGTTCACTCAAACACCGGCTCGCCCGATCTCTTTTCCTGTACGGCCTGGCCAACGGCTGGATCGGCCCGGCCACCACGATCGTCGAGGCGTCGAGCGGCTCGACCGCGGTCAGCGAGGCCTATTTCGCCCGGCTCCTCGGGCTGTCCTTCATCGCGGTGATGCCCGTCTCCACCTCACCGGAGAAGATCGCGCTGATCGAGTTCTACGGCGGCAAGTGTCACCTGGTCGACGACCCGGGCACCATCTATGACGAGTCCCGTCGCCTGGCGGCCGAGACGAACGGCCACTTCATGGACCAGTTCACCTACGCCGAGCGGGCCACGGACTGGCGGGGCAACAACAACATCGCCGAGTCCATCTATGCCCAGATGGCCATGGAACCTCACCCTGAGCCTACCTGGATCGTGGTGGGCGCGGGCACGGGCGGCACCTCCTCGACGATCGGCCGCTACATCCGCTACCGCCGCCACCCCACGCGCCTCGCGGTGGCCGACCCGGAGGGCTCCGCCTTCTACCCGAGCTGGGTGTCGGGTGACACGTCCGTCACCGCCCGGGGCTCCCGCATCGAGGGCATCGGCCGGCCGAGGGTGGAACCCTCGTTCCAGCCGATGGTCATCGACCGCATGATCGCCGTACCGGATGCCCGGTCGATCGCCGCCATGCACTGGGTCCGCGAGGTGACGGGCCGCGACGTGGGCGGCTCCACCGGCACGAACGTGGCCGCCTGCGTGGACCTGATCCGCGAAATGCGCGCGGCCGGCGCCCAGGGCAGCATCGTCACCCTGATCTGCGACGGGGGCGAGCGCTACCGGGGCACCTACTGCGACCAGGACTGGCTGGCCGCCCAGGGCCTGGACCTCGCCCCGCACCTGGAAGACCTGCGGACGTTCCTGTCGGCGGGCTGATCTCTCAGGAGACGGTCCTGGCGGAATCGACGGCGAAGAACTTCGCCACGTCGTCGAGGATCGCGTGGGCGCCCTGGATGCCGACCGCGGTCATCCAGGTCACGTCACTGACCTCGCGCTTTTCTCCCTTGAGCTTTCCCCACAGCGGGTTGCCGACGAACTTCTCCTTGGACGCCTCAGCCGACGGGTCCGCATATGTCGCCACAAAAATCTGGTCCGCGTCCAGGTCGCCGATGCGCTCCTGGCTCACGTCCACCGCGATCGAGCCCTGCTTGGTGGGTGTGGGCTGGCCCTCCGGGCGCGGGAAGCCGATGTCCTTCAGCACAATGCCCGAATAGGACGTCTCGACGTACAGCCGGGTCGTCGGCTCACCGGCGAACCTGACGACGGAGATGGTCGGCAGCTTCCCGTCCTTCGCCTTGATCTCGGCGCCGATCTTCGCGGCCCGCTCCTCGTACGACTTGACCGTGGTGTCGGCGAGCTGCTCCTTGCCCAGGGCCTGCCCCATGAGCCGGACGTTGTCCTTCCAGATGGCGCCGGTGGTCTCGCTGAAGACGGTCGGGGCGATCTTGGACAGCTTGTCGTAGAGGGCCTCGTGGCGGACCTTGGCCGAGACGATGAGATCGGGCTTGAGCGCCATGATCTTCTCCAGGCTGGGCTGCTCCAGGGTGCCGACCGGGGTGGCCTCCTTGCCGTACTCGGCGGCGACGGAGCCCAGATAATCCGGGAGCTTCGTGTCGATGGACCGGTAGGTGGTGTAGCCGACCACCGGCGTGCGCAGCGTCAGCACCGCGTCGACGAAGCTCTGGTCCAGGGCCACCACCCGCTTGGGCTGGGCCGGGATCGTGGTCTCGCCCATCGCGTGCTTGATGATCCGAAACGGTTCCGTCAGCTTCTGCGCGGCGGGCGTCGAACCACAGGCGGCGAGCGCCGCCACGAGGACGGCCCCCATCAGTGCACGCAACGGTCTCATCTGATCCCTTTCGCAAATCTTAGGCAACCCTAAATTAGGTTAGCCCTGCCTAACCTGACATACTTCACCAAGGTCGGGCAATGCTTGAGGAGGAGACGCGTGACCGCTACCGCTGTGGCGCCGCGCCCGCACGGCGTTCAGCATCGGCGGCTCTCCTTACTCCTGGTCCTGCTCGGAGCCGTCCTGATCGGCATGGTGCTGAGCATCACGATCGGCGCCAAGTCCGTGCCACCGGCCGACGCCTGGCACGCGCTGACCGCCCCGAGCGGCACCGAGAACGACATCGTCATCCGCTCGCTGCGCGTCCCCAGGACCGTGCTCGGCGTCCTGGCCGGGCTGGCACTGGGCGTCGCGGGCGCGCTCATGCAGGGCCACACCCGCAACCCGCTCGCCGACCCCGGACTGCTCGGCGTCACGCAGGGCGCGGCGTTCGCGATGGTGGCCTCGATCATCCTGCTGGGCACCTCCAGCCTGCTGGCCTACATCTGGTTCGGCCTGGCCGGTGCCCTGATCGCCAGCGTCGGCGTGTTCGCGCTCGGCATGGTCGGCGGGCGCGGCGGCCCGACGCCGGTCACGCTCGCCCTGGCGGGCACCGCCGTGAGCGCCTTCCTGTACGCGCTGACCTCGGCCATCGTGCTCCTGGACGAGCAGGCGATGGACGTGTTCAGGTTCTGGCAGGCCGGCTCCATCGCCGCCCGCGGCTCCGACGTGGTCTGGCAGGTGCTGCCGTTCATCCTGGCCGGCCTGCTGCTGGCGATGGTCAACGCCCCAGGGCTGAACGCCCTGTCCCTCGGCGAGGACGTCGCCCGCAGCCTGGGCCAGAACATCGCGCTCACCCGGACCGTCGGCGTCGCCGCCGTCACCCTGCTCTCCGGCGCCTCGGTCGCCGCCTGCGGGTCGCTCGCGTTCGTCGGGCTGATCGTGCCGCACCTGGCCCGCCCGCTGTCCGGCACCGACCATCGGTGGCTGCTGCCCTACTCCGGGCTGATCGGCGCGGCGCTGCTGCTGCTCGCCGACGTGATCGGCCGCGTCGTCGCCCCGCCGGGCGAGCTGGAGGTCGGTGTGGTGCTCGCGCTGCTCGGCGCCCCCTTCTTCGTCGTCCTGGTCCGCCGCAGGAAGCCGGTGCGGCTGTGATGACGACGTTCCCGCTGCGGGTGGCGGGCCTGTCCTGGCAGGTACGGCTGCGCGGCGTCGCCGTGACCCTCGGCGGTCTGGTGCTCCTCGGCCTGCTCATGGCCCTGAACATGCGCATCGGCGACATCCGGATGAGCGTGGCCGAGGTGCTGGGCGGCACGTTCGACGTCAACAGCGCCAACCACTTCGTGATCATGGAGCTCCGCCTGCCGCGCGCGCTGACCGGCGCCCTGGTGGGCGCGGCGCTGGCGCTGTCCGGCGCGATCATCCAGTCCATCGCGCGCAACCCGCTGGCCAGCCCCGAGATCCTCGGCGTCACCACCGGCGCCTCCGTCACGGTCGTGGCCGGCGTGGTGGCCAGCGGCAGCGCCTACGGCGGGACCAGCGGGCTGCTCGCGACCCTCGGCATCCCCGCCCTGGCCCTGCTCGGTGGCCTGGGGGGCGCCGCGATCGTGTACGCGCTGGCCTGGCGGCGCGGGCTCGACGGCTACCGGCTGGTCCTGGTCGGCATCGGCGTGGCCGCCGTGTTCACCAACGTCAAGTACTGGCTGCTGACCGTCGGCGACGTGAACGACACCGGCAGGGCCATGGTCTGGATCAGCGGCTCGCTCAACGGCCGGGGCTGGGAGCACGTGGTGCCCGTGGCGCTCGCGCTGGCCGTACTCGTGCCGCTCACGCTGCTCGGCACCCGCTCGCTCGACGCGCTGCGCTTCGGCGACGACACGGTCACCGCGCTCGGCGTGCGGATGAACCCGGCGCGGGCGCTGATGATCCTCGCCGCGGTGCTCCTCGCCGCCGTCGCGACGGCCTCGGCGGGCCCGATCGCGTTCGTCGCGCTGGCCGCGCCGCAGATCGCGCTCCGGCTCACCCGCTCCGGCCAGCCGCCGCTGCTGTCGTCGGCGATGACAGGCGCCGTGCTGACCGCCGTCGCCGACCTGATCGCCCGCACCGTCTTCTCCCCCATCGAACTCCCCGTCGGCGTCGTGACCGCGGTCCTCGGCGCCCCGTACCTCATTCACTTGATCTGGAAGGCGCGCAAATGAGGCTCCAGGCCGTCGACGTCAAGCTCGGGTACGGAGATCGCACCATCGTGGACGGCCTCGACCTCGGCATCGAGGCGGGCACGGTCACCACGATCATCGGCCCGAACGGCTGCGGCAAGTCCACCCTGCTGCGCGCCCTCGGCCGCCTGCTCCGGCCGCAGGGCGGCGAGGTACTGCTCGACGGCAAGCGCATCGACCGGATCCCCACCCGCGAGGTGGCCAAGATCCTCGGCGTGCTGCCGCAGGCGCCCATCGCGCCGGAGGGCCTGACGGTCGCCGACCTGGTCGCCAGGGGCAGGCACCCGCACCAGACGTGGTACCGGCAGTGGTCGTCGGACGACGAGGCGGCCGTGGGCGAGGCACTGGCCATGACCGGCCTGGCGGACCTGGCGGAACGTCCCCTGGACGAGCTCTCGGGCGGTCAGCGGCAGCGGGCCTGGATCTCCATGGCGCTGGCCCAGGGCACCGACCTGCTGCTGCTCGACGAGCCGACCACGTTCCTGGACCTCGCGCACCAGGTGGAGGTCCTGGAGCTGGTACGGCACCTGCACCGGGAGGCGAGCCGGACCATCGTCATGGTGCTGCACGACCTCAACCTGGCGGCCCGCTACGCCGACCGGCTGGTGGCCATGCGGGACGGCCGGGTGGTGGCCGCCGGCGACCCCCACGAGGTGCTGACGGAGGAGCTGATGCGGGAGGTGTTCGAGCTGGACGCCAAGATCATCGCCGACCCGGTGGCGGGCACCCCGCTCGTCATCCCCATCGGCACACACCGCTGACGGTTTCTCCAGGTTCAGCCGAGTTCGGCCAGCGCCCGGCGTACCTCCTCATCGTCCGGCGCCAGCTCGCGCGCCCGCCGCAGGTCCGCCCGCGCGCGCTCCGAACGCCCGGCCATGCGCAGGGCGAGCGACCGGTTGAACAGGGCCTCCGCGCTCTCCTCCAGCTCGATCGCCCGGGTGAGGTCGGCGATGGACGTCTCGTGGTCGCCCTCCTCGAACGCCAGCGCCCCGCGCCCGGCCCAGACCGCCGCCAGCCGGGGGTCGCGGCGCAGCGCCGAGTCATACGCCTTGCGGGCCTTCACCCGTTTCCCCTGCGCGGCCTCGACCTGGCCGAGCACACACAGCAGGTACGGGTTGTCCAGGTCGCGCTCGGCGTCGGCCCTGGCCCTGTCCAGCTCGTCCAGCGCCACGAGCAGCCCGGCCCTGTTGACGTAGGCGTCGGTGAAGCCGGGATCGAGCTCGATCGCGTGGTCGAGGTCGGCCAGCGCGCCCGCGAGGTCTCCCCGGGCGTAGCGGATCTCCGAACGGTTGTAGTACGGCTCGGGGAAGGGCGGCCCCACCCGCATGGCCGTCTCGTAGTCGGCCAGCGCCTCCTCCAGGCGGCCGAGCCGGTGCAGCAGATTGCCCCGGTCGAGGTAGGGGTCGGCGTATCCGGGGTCGGCCGCGATGACCGCGCCGAGGTCGGCCAGCGCGCCTTCGGCATCGCCCATCAGGGCGGTCAGCTGGGCGCGGTTGGCGCGCAGGACAGCCTTGTGCACCGGGTGCCTGCCGGGCTCCAGGTCACGCTCGGCCAGCTCGACGGCCTGCTGGACGAGCCGCAGCGCGACCTCGGTGTTGCCCCTGCGTACCTCGATGAGCGCCTTGCCGTTGAGGTCGAACCCCAGGTGGAAGGCGCGCTCGCGGCGGTCGGGCAGCAGCGAGGTCAGGGCGACCGCCTCGTTGATCCAGGCCATCGCCTCCTCCGGGTCGCGTTCGCCCGGGTCGTGGTGCCTGACCAGCAGCATCGCGGTGGCGTAGGCGGCGGTGGCGCGGTGTTTCGGGTGAGCGCTCACCCGCCTGGCGCGGTCGAGCAGGGCGCGTGCCTCCTCCTCCCGGTCGAGGGCGGCCAGCGCGGTGGTCGTGCGGTGCAGCAGCCGCCACCACTCCTCGCCGTCCTCCGCCAGCGTGGGCAGCAGCGCCGCACCGGCCTCGGCCATGGCGTGATGGAACCCCTCGTCGCGGTAACGGTCGAGATCCACGTCCCGTACGGGCACCCCGCTCGGGCCCGGCACCACGAACGCGGGGCCCTCAAGGGCGATTGTGAGCAGTTCGGCGGGCACCCGGCGACGTAGGACGGCCACCAGCTCGGTGTCCGTCGGGTCCGCCTCATGGGCGTTCGTCACCCGCACGGCCAGCGGACCACGGGCTCTCAGGTGATCACGGACGAACTCGGCGAGCCCGTTGGCCAGCCGGAGCGTACGCAGCCGGCCCGGCACCAGGATGCGCTCGTCCTGCGGCAACCGGTCCATCGGCGAGACACGGCCGGCCGGGACCGAGGCACGCAGGCCGGGAGCCGCGGCCAGGATCTCGATGTCGTGCGCGGCGACCAGCTCCGGCGCCGCCTCCGGGATCAGGAGGCCGAGGAGATCGGCCGCGAGCGTGTAGGGACCGTTGCGCCGGCGATCGGCGTCAAGTGTGATCTCTGTCAAAGTCGTCCCCGGATCACCCGCCGAGGCCGGAGTCTCCACCCAGACACCGGCCCAGCCCGATGACAGATCAGGCGGCGTGCTTCGGCGTCGCTGCGCCGGTCAGTTTGACGGTCCCGGGTCTGTGGACGACTACCTTCTTCATGGGTGCTCATTTCGATCTATAGCTGAGGACCGCTCAATATCAACACGACCTTGGTCAAACAACAACCCATTCCCTGGTAAGCCGCATTTCCATTTCATTTGCCGTTTTCGTCGCCGAGAATCGCGTCGACGAAGACCTCCGGATCGAACGGCGCCAGGTCGTCGGGCCCCTCTCCGAGGCCCGCCAGCTTGACCGGAACCCCCAGCTCACGCTGGACCGAGATGACGATGCCGCCCTTGGCCGTGCCGTCGAGCTTGGTCAGCGCGATGCCGGTGATGTTGACGACCTCGGCGAACACCTGGGCCTGCCGCATCCCGTTCTGGCCGGTGGTGGCGTCGAGGACGAGGAGCACCTCGTCAACCGTGGCCTTCTTCTCGATGACCCGCTTGACCTTGCCCAGCTCGTCCATGAGGCCGGTCTTGGTGTGCAGGCGGCCGGCGGTGTCGATGATGACGACGTCGACCTTCTCCTCGATGCCCCTGGCCGTGGCGTCGAAGGCGACCGAGGCGGGATCGCCGCCCTCGGGCCCGCGCACGACGTCGGCGCCGACCCGGTCGCCCCAGGTCTGGAGCTGGTCGGCGGCCGCGGCCCGGAAGGTGTCCGCCGCGCCGAGCACGACCTTCTTCCCGTCACCGACCAGCGAGCGGGCCAGCTTGCCCGTGGTGGTGGTCTTGCCGGTGCCGTTGACGCCCACGACGAGCACGACGGCGGGCCGCTCGCCGTGCTTCTGGACGTGCAGCGTACGGTCCAGGTCGGGGTTGATCTGGGCGAGCAGTTGCTCCCTGAGCAGCTCGCGCACCTCCGCCGGGGTACGGCTGCCGAGGACCTTGACCTTCGTGCGCAGCTCCTCGACCATGGCGCGCGTCGGCGCCACGCCGACGTCGGCGGTGATCAGGCTCTCCTCGATCTCGTCCCAGACGTCGTCGTCGAGGCGGTCACGGGACAGCAGCTCCAGCAGGCCGCGCCCGAGCGCGCTCTGCGAGCGGGCCAGCCGGGACCGCAGCCGCACCATCCGGCCGGCGGACGGCGGCGGCACCTCGATCTCTGGCACGATCTCGGGCGTGACGACAACAGCTGGCGCCGGAGGCGGGAGCGTGGTGGTCGCCCCCTCACCCTCCTCCACGCTGGGCGCCGGACGCTGCTCGGGGAGCGTGGGCGTCTGGGGCGGCTCGACCGGGGGCGCGGCCTTGCCACCCGGCCTGAGGAGCAGGAAAAGGCCGCCGGCCGCCAACAGGGCGACGACGACCACGATCACTATGACGCCGAGATAACCATCCACAACAGGTCAGTTTTCCAGATCGACCGGCATGCTGATGACCCGCGCCGCGCGGTCGGGGCCCATGGGGCCGGGGACGGGGTCAGGCGGACTCGCGCTCCCGGAGCCGCTGGCTGACCACCTGAGTGACGCCGTCGCCGCGCATCGACACGCCGTAGAGGGCGTCGGCGATCTCCATCGTCCGCTTGTTGTGGGTGATGACGATCAGCTGCGAACTCTGCCGCAGCTCTTCGAAAAGCCTCAGCAGGCGCTGCGTGTTGGTGTCGTCGAGGGCCGCTTCGACCTCGTCCATCACGTAGAACGGGGAGGGCCGCGCCTTGAAGATGGAGATCAGGAACGCCACCGCGGTCAGCGACCGCTCACCGCCCGACAGCAGCGACAGCCGCTTGACCTTCTTGCCGGGCGGCCTGGCCTCGACCTCGATGCCGGTGGTCAGCATGTCGGTGGGCTCGGTCAGCACCAGACGGCCGTCGCCGCCGGGGAACACCCGGGTGAAGATCTGCTCGAACTCCCGCGCCACGTCCTCGTAAGCCGAGGTGAACATCTGCTCCACCCGGTCGTCGACCTCCTTGACCACCAGCATCAGGTCGCGCCGGGTCTTCTTGAGGTCTTCGAGCTGCGAGTTGAGGAAGGCGTGCCGCTCCTCCAGCGCCGCGAACTCCTCCAGCGCGAGCGGGTTGACCTTGCCGAGCTGGTTCATCTGTCTCTCGGCGATCTTGGCCCGCTTCTCCTGCTCCTCGCGTACGTAGGGGATGGGCGGGTCGCCGGGGACCGGGGCCTCCGGGCCGTACTCGGAGATCAGTGACTCCGGCTCGACGCCGAACTCCTCCAGGGCGCGCTGCTGGAGCTGTTCGAGGCGCAGGCGCTGCTCGGTGCGGGCGACCTCGCTGCCGTGGACCCGGTTGACCAGCCTGTCGAGCTCCTGGCCGAGCTCGCGTACGTGCAGGCGCACCTGCTTGAGCTCGGCGTCGATCGCGACGCGGGCCAGGTCGGCCTCGTCGCGTTCGCGGGCGGCGACCTGGATGGACGCCCCCAGGGCCCTGAGCACCTGCTTGGCGCCCTTGCTCACGGCCTCGGCCACCGTCGCCTGCCGGCGGCGCCTGGCTCGCTGGGCGGCGGCCTCGGCGCGTTCGTGGCGCTCGCGCTGGGCGGCCCTGATCAGGCCGTCGGCCCGGCCCTCGATGCCCTTGACCCGCTCTTCGGCGGTGCGGACCTGCAGGCGGGTCTCCATCTCGCGCTGCCTGGCGACCTGGCAGGTGCCGGCCAGGTCGTCGCGGAGCTCGGTGGTCGGCTCGGTCTCCAGCTCCCGCGCGTACTCGGCCTCGGCCAGCCGGATCTCCAGCTCGGCCAGCTCCTCCAGGCCCTCGGCGCGGGACTCCTCGGCCGTCGTGACGTTCTTGGCGAGGCGCTGGGCCTCGTCGCGGGCCGCGTCGGCGGCTGCTTCGAGCTGGGCCAGCCGCTTGGCCGCCGCGGCGTTGCGCTGGTCGGCCTCGCGCTGCCTGGCCCTGACCTGGTCGAGCGTGCTCTGGGCGGTGTTGACCCCGGTCTGGGCGGTGCCCGCGGCGGACTGCGCCTCGTTGACGTGGGTCTGGGCCGACTCCAGGGCCAGCTGCGCGGCCTGCTCGGCGGCGGCGGCCTCGTCGAGGGCGGCGGCGGTCTCCTCGGCCCTGCCCTCGGCCTCCTCCAGGTCCGCGATGGCGTCGTCGAGCGCCGCCCGCACCTGCAGCACGGAGGTGCCGCCCTCGGAGCCGCCGCTGGCCAGATGAGCGCCGACGAGGTCGCCGCCCCTGGTCACGGCGCGCAGCTCGGGATGGCGGTCCACGATCGCGCGGGCGGCACCGAGGTCGTCCACGACGACGACGCCGGCCAGGACGTGGTCCAGGGCGGCCCTGAGATGCGCGGGCACCGTCACCAGCGCGGCGACCCACCGACTTCCCTGCGGCGCCGCCCCCAGGACCCGATCCGCGGTCCGCCCATCGGGACTCACCACTGCGGCCTGCCCGTCGAGACGCGCCGCTGCGGCCTGCCCATCGAGCCGCGCCAGCGCGGGCTGGCCATGGGTGTGCGCCACCAGGAGCGTCGCCTGGCCCGCCTCCTTGACGCGGAGCAGCTCCAGCGCGCCGATTGCCGTGTCCACCGTCTTGACGGCGATGGCGTCGGCGATCGGCCCGAGGACGGCCGCTACGGCCGGCTCGGCGCCCGGGGTGACCTGCATCGATGCCGCCAGGGGGCCGAGCACCCCGGCCAGGTCGGTCTCCAGGAGGGCCGCACCGCCGTCGCCCTTGGCCAGGCCGAGCTCAAGGGCCTCGCAGCGGGCCCGGAGGGCGGCCACCGTCTGCTGGGCCTTCTGGTCGGTGGCGCGAGCCGTGGAGATGCCCGATCTGGCGGCCTGGAGGGCGGTTCGCGGCGCGTCGAGCGCGGACTTGGCCTGCTCGACGGCGGCGCGGGCCTCGTCGGCCGCCGCCTTGGCCTCGTCGACCAGCGCCTGGGCGGCGGCCAGCTCCGCGGCCAGCGCGGGATCGACGGCGGGCTCCTCCAGCCGCCGCGACTCCAGGTCTTCACGGGCCTGGCGCTCCCGCCCGGCGGCCTCGGTCACGGCGCGCGTGAGGCGGCCGATCTCGTCTTCGGCGGCGCGCGCCCGGCTGCGTACGGAATCGACCTGGCCGCGCAGTTTGGCCAGGCCCTCGCGCCGGTCGGCGGCGGCCCGGGAGGCCATGGCGAGCCGCTGCTCCTCGGCGCTCAGCTCGGCCTCGGCCTCGGCGCGCCGCTGGACCGCCTCTTCCAGCAGGTCCTGGGCGTGCTCCAGCTCGGCCTGGAGGATCAGCTCGTGCTCGCGGGCCTCGGCCGCCTCGCGTTCGAGCTCCTCCGGATCGCGCCCGCGCCGCTCGATGGCGGCCGCGTCGAGCGCGTGCCGGTGCCGCTCGGCGGCCAGTTGTTCGAGGCCGGTGATGCGTTCGCGCAGGGAGGAGAGCCGGAAGTAGGTCTCCTGGGCGGCGGTCAGCCGGGGCTGGGCCTCGGCCTCGGCCGTCTCCAGGGCGGCCTCGCGCTGCTGGCCCTCGGCCAGCTCGGACTCCACCTTGGTGCGCCGGGCCAGGATCGCCGCCTCGTCGGCCGCCTCGCGCTGCAGGGTCACGCGCAGGACGCACACGTCGTCGGCCAGCAGGCGCAGCCGGGCGTCACGCAGGTCCGCCTGGATGACGGCGGCCTTGCGGGCGATCTCCGCCTGGCGGCCGAGCGGCTTGAGCTGGCGGCGCAGCTCGGTGGCGAGGTCCTGGACGCGGGTGAGGTTGGCCTGCATCGCGTCGAGCTTGCGGAGGGCCTTCTCCTTGCGCTTGCGGTGCTTGAGCACGCCCGCGGCCTCTTCGATGAACGCGCGCCGGTCTTCGGGGCCCGCGTGCAGCACGGCGTCGAGCTGGCCCTGGCCGACGATGACATGCATCTCGCGGCCGATGCCCGAGTCGGACAGCAGCTCCTGGATGTCGAGCAGGCGGCAGGTGTCGCCGTTGATGGCGTATTCGCTCTGGCCCGACCTGAACATCAGGCGGCTGATCGTGACCTCGGTGTAGTCGATCGGCAGCGCACCGTCGGAGTTGTCGATGGTCAGCGCCACCTCGGCCCGGCCGAGCGGCGGCCTGGAGGAGGTGCCGGCGAAGATGACGTCCTCCATCTTGCCGCCGCGCAGCGACTTGGCGCTGTGCTCGCCCATGACCCAGGCCAGGGCGTCGACGACGTTGGACTTGCCGGAGCCGTTGGGGCCCACGACGCAGGTGATGCCGGGCTCGAAGCGCAGGGCGGTCGCGGAGGCGAACGACTTGAAGCCGCGCAGGGTGAGGGTCTTCAGATACAAGACCACGCCCCCTTCTCCGTGAACCGACCTGGAAAAGCCTACTGGCCTTCACTGCCCCGCGAGGGCGTGTGCAGTCGGGCCGCGCCGGTTGGACAAAGGAGGGACAAAGTTCGCCGAATATTCGCAAAATAACAAGGGACGCCTCTTCGAGACGTCCCTGGGTCGTGCGCTCCGGCACCTTTAGGTAAGTGCCGGCTCGCGCTCTTGCATACGGCTGAACGCCTCGTCGCGGGTTTGCGCCGCAAGAGCGTCATTCGTGGCCTGGAGTCGGATGAGTTCTGCCTCCAAATCCCGGATACGCTGTTGCAGACGGCGCATCTCCGAGACCATTCGAGGGTCAGGACCGCCGACGTGGCCGAGTAGAGCCTTCGCCATGGTAAAGGGTCCTCCACGCTGAGTGACCAGACTGGTTCGCGCACTTCTTATTCCGCGGGAGGGGTGCGCGTGGTACCTAACAAGAGTCGCACCGGCAGTGAGGGCGGTCAAGTCGAACGAACCGCGTAGACCATCCCCCGGGCACTCCCGACATACAACTATACCCTATTTGGGCGGTTAAACGAAACCCCTCACCGCTCTACAAACCCACCCAAACTACCTCGGGCTTCACTCCAACGTTCCACCACTCCATCAACTCTGCCCGGCGTGTCGCAACCTCTGAGCAGCCCTAGGAGCTTGACGCAGGCCTCTTCAGGGCCTTCCATCACGACTTCCACCCGGCCGTCGGGAGTGTTCCTCGCCCACCCCGTGAGTCCGAGCTCCAGCGCTCGCGCGCGCGTCCACCATCGGAAGCCCACGCCCTGCACCCTCCCCCTCACCCACACCGTCAGCCTCACCATGGGATCTCCCCTTTTTCCTTTGCGGCTCCGTGACCGCCGCACGGGGCTCGCGGCGCGGCGGGCCGGGCGCCGTACCCCCATTCTCCAGACAGGGGGCCGGGCGTGTCCTCCGGGCTCGCTCAGCGGGGCTTTCGCTGGCAGGTCGGGCAGCTGTAGGACGAGCGGTTCATGAACGGGTCGCGCCTGATCGGGGTGCCGCAGCGGGAGCAGGGCTGGTCACGTCTGCCGTAGACCTCCAGGGAGCGCTCGAAGTAGCCGCTCTCCCCGTTGACGTTGACGTAGAGGCTGTCGAAGGACGTCCCGCCCTGCAGGAGGGCGGCGCCCATGACCTGGCGGACGGCGGCCAGGAGCTCGGCGATCTTGGGGCGCGTGAGGGCCTGGGTGGGTCGTGCCCAGTGGAGTTTCGCCAGCCACAGGGCCTCGTCGGCGTAGATGTTGCCGACGCCGCTGATCAATGACTGGTCGAGCAGGGCCCGTTTGATCTCGGTCTTCTTCTTGCGGAGGTTCGTCGCGAACGCGTCGGCGTCGAACGACTCCTCGAACGGATCGGGGGCGATGTGCGCGATGGGCGCGGGAATGCCCTCGACCAGAGGGGTCAGCATGACGTGGCCGAACGTTCGCTGGTCCACGAAGCGGAGATCGGAGCCGCCGTCGGTGAAGCTGAGCCGCACTCGCAGATGCTTCTCCAGCGGCGAGTCGGGCGGCACGATGAGCAACTGGCCGCTCATGCCCAGATGGGCCAGGAGCGCCTCCTCGTCGCCCGAGAGCGGCAGCCACAGGTATTTGCCGCGACGCTCCGCCGAGAGCACCGTGCGCTCTCTCAGGCGCGCGGAGAACTCCTCCGCGCCCGGCAGGTGGCGTCTGGTGGCGCGGGGATGGAGCACCTCGGCCGAGGCGATCTCCCGGCCGGACACCCATTCGGCGAGGCCGCGGCGGACGACCTCGACCTCCGGAAGCTCTGGCACCTAGCCCGCCGGCTGGCTCTCGCGCTGCTCGCGGCGGGCCCTGATGCGGGTCCACGCCGCCTCGGCCGCCTGCTGCTCGGCCTCCTTCTTGCTGCGTCCGTTGCCCGAGCCGTAGGACTCGCCGCCCACGCGCACCTCGGCGGTGAAGGACTTGGCGTGGTCGGGGCCGCTCTCCTCGACGTGGTATTCGGGCACGCCGAGCGTCTCGGAGGCGGTGAGCTCCTGCAGCGAGGTCTTCCAGTCGAGGCCGGCGCCCAGTGACGCCGAACGGACGATCAGCGGATCGAACAGCAGGTGCACGGCCCGGAACGCCTCGTCGAGGCCCTTGTCGACGTAGACGGCGCCGATCAGCGCCTCCAGCGTGTCGGCCAGGATCGACGACTTGTCGCGGCCGCCCGTGCCCTCCTCGCCCCTGCCGAGCCGCAGGAACCGGCCCAGGCCGAGCGTGCGGGCCACATCGGCCAGGGCACGCATGTTGACCACCGCGGCCCGCAGCTTGGCCAGCTGCCCTTCGGGCAGGTCGGGGTGGTTGCGGTAGAGGGTGTCGGTCACGACGAGGCCGAGCACCGAGTCGCCGAGGAACTCCAGGCGCTCGTTGGTGGGCAGGCCGCCGTTCTCGTACGCGTAGGAGCGGTGGGTCAGCGCCCGCTCCAGGATGTCGGCACCGAGGCCGACCAGCAGCACCCGCTCCAGCTCTTCTCTGGCGACCTCGACGGCCACCGGCTTAGGACCTGCGCCCACGTGACTTCCTCCTCGGACATCTTCACAAGGCGCAACGGCTGCGGAAGATGCCCGAAAACGTGGTGGGCGTCGGGGGGACTAGACCCCGGCGTCCACCACGGCCGCGGGCGAACCGCCACCGCACGCATCAGACGGTAACGCCGACCGGGGCACCATGGCACCCGGTCGGCAGTGCGTCAACCCTTTGAGCGGTAACGGTCCGCTCACCAGGCGGTGCGATCAGGCGGACGGCTCGATCACCTGACGGCGGTTGTAGGTGCCGCAGGTCGGGCACGCGATGTGCGGCTGCTTCGGCGAACGGCACTGCGGGCAGCTCACCAGGGCGACAGCAGTCGTCTTCCACTGGGAGCGACGGGCGCGGGTGTTGCTCCGCGACATCTTTCGCTTCGGGACGGCCACGTCACTTCTCCTGATCGTTATCGTTCTCGGTAACCAGACCTTGCAACGACGCCCATCGGGCGTCGATCTTCTCGTGCCGGTGGCCGTCGCCGGCCTCGGCCAGCTTGACCCCGCATTCCGTGCAGAGGCCCGCGCAGTCTTCGCCGCAGACGGGACTCAGCGGCAGTGCGAGCACCGCCGCGTCGCGGAACGTCGGCTCGAGGTCGAGCAGCTCGCCGTCGAGCAGTGAATCCTCCTCCGAGGCGTCCTCGTCGGAGTAGAAGAACAGCTCCTGCAGGTCGACCTCGATCTCCGAGGTGACCGGGTCCAGGCACCGCCCGCACTCCCCGGCGAGCGGGGCGTGCACCGTGCCCGAGACGAGCACGCCTTCCATCACTGCTTCGAGCCGGAGATCCAGCTCGACTTCGGCGTCCTTGGGGACACCGATCATGTTGACGCCGAGATCCACCGGTGCCGGGAGGGACAGGGTCATCCGCTTCATCGAACCCGGTCGCCTACCCAGGTCGTGAGTGGAGATCACCCAAGGGGAGCGGGGGTTGAGGTGCTGAGTCATCTGCTCTCGCTAGGCATGGCGAAATTATCGCCGTCGTACAAGGCCGAAATGAAAGGATACCAGGTTGGCGTCAGCTCCTGAGCCGCTCGATGAGGAGCTTGTGGACCAGGTCAGGCACCAATCCGGACACGTCACCACCGTATCGGGCGATCTCCTTGACCCGGCTGGAGGACAGGAAGGAGTATTCGGGATTCGTCGGCATGAACAGCGTCTCGACCCCGGACAACCGATAGTTGAGCTGGGCCATCTGCAGTTCGTAGTCGAAGTCGCTGACCACCCTGATCCCCTTGACGATCGCGGGGATGTCGTTCTGCTTGCAGAAGTCCACGAGCAGGCCGTGGAACTTCCGCACCTTGACGTTCGAGTACTCCTTGGTCACGGTGTGCAGGACCTCGATCCGCTCGTCGACCGTGAACAGGCCGCTCTTCTCGAGGTTGATGAGCACTGCCACGGTCACCTCGTCGTACAGCCGGGCAGCCCGGCCGATGATGTCGAGGTGGCCGTTGGTGATGGGGTCGAACGACCCCGGGCAGACAACGCGGCGCAAAACGCCTCCCCAGGTCTACGGGTTCCCGGCGGCGCGACCGTACCAAACGGACGCTTCGCCGTAGCGACGGACCCTCTCCTCAACGTAGCCTTCAGGCCACATGAGGGCTTTTCCCCTGCTTTCCCGCTCGAACGCCACGAAAGCCCCATCGGCCAACCAGCCGTTGTCGCGCAGGGACTCCAGCACACGCGTGACCTCACTGTCAGTGACGGCATAGGGCGGATCCGCGAAAACTATCCCGTATCCGCCGTCCTCGGGTTTCGCCAGGAACCGCTCCACCTTGTCGGCCACCACCCGGGCCCCGTCCAGCGCCAGCGCCTCGACGTTCGCCTTGATCGTCCGGACGGCCCTCGGGTCGGACTCCACGAGCACCGCGCAGTCCGCCCCCCGCGACAGCGCCTCCAGCCCGACGGCCCCCGAACCCGCGTACAGGTCGATCACCCGGGCCCCTTCCAGCCCGTGCAGGGAGTCGAGGGTCAAGAAGATCCCTTCTCGCGCCCTGTCACTGGTCGGTCTCGTCCCGCGCCCCGGCGGCACGGCCAACCGCCTGCCACCCGCGCTCCCCGCGATGATCCGAGTCATGCGGACCATTGTTCCGCATGTCCACGCAGGTCAAGAGTGGACAAGTGTCGGCCTCGAGTACGCAAGGGTGATTCCCAACGCGCGGAGGGTCTCGCATGATGGGTCCTGCGGCCTTCAAGGTGACCCAGTTGAAGGCCGACCGGCGTGATCGTGAGCCCTTCCGCACGCCGGTTCCCTCGGCACCTGACCCGAGGGTGGGCCCAGCCGGGGACGGCATTCGGGGGGAGGCCGTCCCCGCGGCTGGGATCTCAACATCAAGATCAAGGGCTTTTTTCTTTGTTACGGCACGGCCGGGTTGGCCGCCACCCGCCATACGTGGCTGAGGGCCTCCAGGAAAACGGCCACTGAGCCTGCACATGGCCGGGCACCGTTACGTGCGATTCTTGCTCAGATTCCGTGGCTTCTCCGCGGCGCCGTACGCATCAGGTCTTCTCCAGGTACTCCGCTTTTTCGTCTGCCAGTAGGCGGTCTATCTCCGCGCGCAGGGCGTCGTTTGAGGTCAGGCCCGGGTCGTCTGTCAGGAGAGACCAAGCGTCTTCTCTTGCCGTTTCTATGACGTCTTCGTCGCGGAGGAGCTGGAGCAGCTTCAAGGACGAGCGTTTGCCTGATTGGGCGGCTCCTAGGACGTCGCCCTCTCTGCGTTGTTCGAGGTCTACGCGGGACAGCTCGAAGCCGTCCAGGGTGGCCGCCACGGCTGACAGGCGGGCTCGGGCGGGGGTGCCCTCGGGGAAGTCGGAGATCAGGAGGCAGAGGCCGGGGAGGCCGCCGCGGCCCACTCTGCCCCGGAGTTGGTGGAGCTGGGAGACGCCGAAGCGGTCGGCGTCCATGATGATCATTACTGAGGCGTTGGGCACGTCCACGCCGACCTCGATGACCGTGGTGGCGACGAGGACGTCGAGCTCGCCGCGGGTGAAGGCGCGCATGATCGCGTCCTTCTCCTCCGGTGGGAGCTTGCCGTGCAGGACGCCCAGCCGGAGATCGTGGAAGGGCCCCTCGGAGAGCAGCTCGGCCACGTCGAGGACGGCCAGCGGCGGGCGCCGCTCCTCGTCGGACGCCGGCGGCGCCTCCAGGTCCCCCTCGTCGCCCTCCAGATCGCCGATGCGGGGGCAGACGATGTAGGCCTGCCTGCCGAGTGCCACCTCCTCGCGGACCCGCTCCCAGGTGCGCTCCAGGAAGTGCGGCTTCTCGGCGGCGGGCACGACGTGGGTGGTGATGGGCGCCCGCCCCGAGGGCAGTTGCGACAGCGTCGAGACCTCCAGGTCGCCGAAGACCGTCATGGCGACCGTACGCGGGATCGGGGTGGCGGTCATGACCAGCACGTGCGGACGGCCGCCGCCGGCCTTCTCGCGCAGCGCGTCACGCTGCTCCACGCCGAACCGGTGCTGCTCGTCGACCACGACCAGCCCCAGGTCGGCGAACTGGACGTGCTCCTGGAGCAGGGCGTGCGTGCCCACGACGATGCCCGCGGTGCCGGACGCGGCGTCGAGCAGCGCGGACCTGCGCGCGGCGGCGCCCATGGAGCCGGTGAGCAGGGTGACCGCCGTGCCGCCGAACATGCCGCCCTGCGCGAGGTCGCCCAGCATGCCGCTGATCGAGCGGTGGTGCTGCTGGGCCAGCACCTCGGTGGGCGCCAGCAGCACGGCCTGGCCGTCCGCGTCGACCACCTGCAGCATCGCGCGCAGCGCGACCACGGTCTTGCCCGCGCCCACCTCGCCCTGCAGCAGCCGGTGCATGGGGTGCTCCAGCGCCAGGTCGGCGGCGATCTCCTCGCCGACGAGCGCCTGCCCCTCGGTCAGCGTGAACGGCAGCCGCCCGTCGAAGTCGGCCAGCAGGCCGCCGGCGCGCCGGGGGCGCGGCTTGGCGGGCCACGCGGTCGCCGCCTGCCTGCGCTGCAGCAGCACGGCTTGCAGGACGAACGCCTCGTCGAACTTCAGCCGCTCGCGCGCCCGCCGCATGTCGGCGAAGTCCTTCGGCCGGTGGATGGCCACCAGCGCCTCGCCCAGCTCCTCCAGCCCGCGACGGGCCCGCAGCGAGGCGGGCAGCGGATCGTCGAGGGGCCCGAGCGTGTCGAGGACCACGCCGATCGCCCGCCTGATCGCCCACGGCGTCAGGTCCTTGCCCGCCGGATAGATCGGGACGGGCGCCGCCGCGAAGTCCTCCGCGCTCGCCTCACCCTCCTCGAACAGCTCGAACTCCGGATGCGAGAGCTGCCAGCGCGGGCTGGTCCTGGACCCGAACAGGCCCACCTTCCCGGCGAACATGCCGCGCCGCCCGGGCTTGAGCCGCGACTCGGCCACGTGCGAGCCCTTGCCGAAGAAGGCCAGGTAGATCTTGTTGCGCCCGCCGTCGACGACCTCGGCCTCCAGCCAGGTGCCGCCGCGGTTGCGCATGGGCTTGCGCATCAGCCTGGTGACCTCGCCCACCACGGTGACGTGCTCGTCGACCTCCAGCGCGTCGAGCGAGGTCAGCTCCCCGCGCTCGGCGTAGCGGCGTGGGTAGTGGCGCAGCAGGTCGCCGACCGTCTCCAGGCCGAGCACGCTGTGCAGCAGCTTGGCGGTCTTGGGGTCGAGCGCTTTCGTCAGGGGCTCGTCGAAACGGCTCACGGGACTATGTTCTACCGCCTGCGGCCGACAGGAATCATTCGACACCGATGAGCAGCGGGTAACCGCCCTGTTCTCCGTCGTAGACGACCAGGTCCACGTCGGGCCTGATGGCCCCGAGGTGCGCTTCGACGTGTCCGGCCAGCCGTACCGGCGCGTCGGCGCCCGTGACCAGGGTGACCAGTTCGCCGCCGCCCGCCACCATCCGGTCCACGACGAGCGTGGCCACGTCCTCCAGCGTCGCGCCGATCACCGACACGTCGCCGTCGATCAGCCCGAGCACGTCGCCGGGGCGGCACACGCCCGCGCTGGTGACCGCCTCGCGGTCGGCCACCACCAGGTGGCCGTGGCGCGTGTGCCCGGCCGCGTCGGTCATGGCCACCACGTCGTCGTCGAAGCGGCGCAGCGGATCGTGTACGGCCAGCGCGGCCAGGCCCTGCACGGTCGCCCTGGTGGGCAGCACGCTGACCACGACGCCGTCCTCGCGGGCGATCTCGGCCGCCGCGGTCGCCACCGCCCGGGCGCCCTCGTCGTTCGGCAGCACCGCCACCTCGCTGCCCGCCTCCCGGATGGCGGCCAGCATCGCGGGCAGCGTGGGCCGCGTACCGGGGTCCCGGCGCACCACCACCGCGCCGCACTCCTCGAACAGCGCCGCGATCCCGTCGCCCGCCGCGACCGACACCACTCCCCTGCCCGCGCTGGCTCGGTGCGTACGCTCGGCCAGGTAGGTGATCCTGATCCGGTACGGCCGGCCCGCGCGCAGCGCCGCCTCGACCGCGGGACCGGCCTCGCCGACATGGACGTGGACGTTCCACAGGCCCCCGCCGCCGACCACCACGAGCGAGTCGCCCATCGCGTCGAGCTCCTCGCGCAGTTTGGCCACCGCCTCGTCGCCGGCGTCGAGCAGGTACATCACCTCGTAGCCGGCGCCCACCTCGGTCATCGGCGAGATCCGCGCGGTCGGCGCGGGCACGTCGTAGCGGTCGCTGCGGGAGTCGGTGATCACCCGTTCGAGCGACTCCAGGATGATCGCCAGCCCGGCGCCGCCCGCGTCCACGACGCCGCTGCGGGCCAGCACGTCGAGCTGCTCGGGCGTGCGCCGCAGCGCCGCGCGCGCCGCCCCGGCCGCCCGCCGCGCGACCGCCGCGAGGTCTCCGGTCACCTCCTGCACGGCCCGCGCCGCGGCCTCCAGCACGCTCAGCACGGTGCCCTCGACCGGCCTGGCCACGGCCTCCCTGGCCAGGATGGCCGCGCGCAGCAGCCCGGCGCGCAGGTCTGAGCCGTCCTTCAGCACCTCCGCGAGCCCGCGCAGCGCCTGGCTGACGATGACCCCCGAGTTGCCCCGGGCGCCGATCAGCGCGCCGTACGAGAGCGTCTGCCACATCACCGCGGCGTCCACGTCGTCGGGCAGCGCCTCGACCGCCTCGGCCGCGGAGAGCATGGTCAGGTGCAGGTTGGTGCCGGTGTCGCCGTCCGCGACCGGGAACACGTTGAGCGCGTCGATCTCCGCCCTGGCGCCGCCCAGCGCGTCGGTGGCCAGGCGGGCCCAGCGGCGTACGGCGGGCGGGTCGAGAACCTCCATCTGCGCGCTCCGACCTCCCAGCATGCGCTACCGTTCATGGAGGAGAATATCGCCGCATTTGGGCCCGTCTAGTGCTTGGGTTCGCGCCCAGTGGTGCGGATCGGATATTCTCGTCTGGCTGGCCGGGTGTCCCGGCATGCCCTTCGCCCGGAAAGCATCAAGCGGACAGGGCTACACATCGACTGTTTTAAGGAGCGATACCGTGGCTTCCGTCTGCGATGTCTGCCGCAAGGGGCCGACCTTCGGCAACAACGTGTCCCACTCGCACCGCCGCACCCGTCGTCGTTGGAACCCCAACATTCAGACGGTCCGCGCGGTCATCGGCGGCACGCCGAAGAAGCTCAACGTGTGCACCTCGTGCATCAAGGCCGGCAAGGTCACCCGCTAGCCGGTTCCGACTTTCGCCAAAGCCCGCCTGCTCGATTCCGAGCGGCGGGCTTTCGCCATGTTCGGTGTCGAGCACGGCGGGGGCGGACTCAGCGCCAGCGCCAGGCGTGGTCGACCGGGCCGATGCCGTCGCCGAGCGGGAAGCCACTGGCGATGGCGCCCGTCACATACTCCTTCGCCTTCCCCACCGCCGTCGGCACGTCGTCCCCCAGCGCGAGGCGGGCGGCGATCGCCGAGGCGAGCGTGCAGCCCGTGCCGTGCGTGTGCCGGTTGTCCAGGCGCGGGGCGGAGAAGCGATACTCGCTCGTGCCGTCCGTGAGCAGGTCCACGGGCTCGCCGGGCAGGTGGCCGCCCTTGATCAGGGCCCAGGTGGGGCCCAGCTCCAGGATGGCGTCCGCGGCGCGGCGCAGGCCGTGCTCGTCCTCGACCTTGACCGAGGTGAGCTGCTCGACCTCCCACAGGTTGGGCGTGACGACGGTGGCGACCGGCAGCAGCCGCGTCCTGACCGTCTCGACGGCCTCGGGCGCCAGCAGCGGGTCCCCGTGCTTGGAGACGCCCACCGGATCGACCACCACCGGCGCCGGGTACGAGCCGAGCACCTCCGCCACGACCTCGACCAGTCCCGGCGAGGCCAGCATGCCGGTCTTGACCGACTGCGCACCGATGTCGCCGAGCACCGAGTCGAGCTGCGCCCGTACGGCCTCGGGCGGCAGCTCCCAGTAGCCCTGGACGCCCAGCGAGTTCTGGGCGGTCACCGCGGCGATGACGCTCATGCCGTGGACGCCCAGAGCGAGCATGGTCTTGAGGTCGGCCTGGATGCCCGCGCCGCCGCCGGAGTCGGATCCGGCGACGGTCAGCACGCGTGGAGGGGTCGTAACGGTCATATCGCCCATCCAACCATCTGGCCGATTAGTTGACGGCGCACTCCCCGCCGACCAGGCCGCAGTTCGCCGGTGCGGCGCCGCGGCCCGTGGCCGAGATCGTCAGCTGGGTGGAGCCGCCCGTGTCGAGCGACTGGGACAGATCGATGATCAGCTGATCGCCGTCCTGGGTCCACCCGGCGCCCGTCACCTCCAGCACCCGGCCGCGAATGGGCAGGGAGACCGTGAGCGACGGCAGCGCCTCCGCGGAGGCGTTGACGACGTCCAGGTGCGCGGTGTAGCCCACGAGCCCCTGGTTGACCACGTCGAAGTTCAGGCTCACCGACTGGCCGCCCGCGGGCGGCGTGACAGAGGTCTGGGGATCCACGGGGGCGCCCGTGGCGGGGTCGGTGATCGTCGTGGACTCGTCGGTCGGCTCCTCCGTGGGGCTTTCCGTGGGACTCGTCTCGACCGGCTCCCTCGTGGGCCTGACCGGCTCCTTCGTCTTCGTCTTGGTCGGCGTCGGTGTCGGTGAGGCGCTACGGCGCGGCGTGCGCACGTTGACCGTGGCCGACGGCTTCGGGGTGTCGGCGGCCTTGGTCTTCTCCTCGGTCGGCTCGTCGGAGGGCTCCTCCGTGGGCTCCTCATCCGGGGCCGACTCGGTGACCTTCGGGCCGGGCTGGTTGGAGACCTGTACGGCGGCGCAGGTGGTGCCTGCGCACTTGGCCGGGTCGTCCGAGGAGCTCATGAACTTGACGCCGGCGACGGTGCCGCCCAGGACGACGGCCACGGCGGCGACCGAGAGCAGCGCCACCTTGCCCCGCCCGCCACTGGGTGGTGCGGCGAGCACGTCGGGGCCGGCGGCCTGCTTCTTGCGGCCACGGCGCCGGCGCGGCTCGGGCTCGTCGAGCGGCTCGTCCGACGACCAGCCCGAGCCGAGGAAGTTGTTGTCGGCGTTATTACCGCTGTCCGCCCAGGCGGGCGTGGGCGCGTCGACCATGGTCGGCGCGCCGTACACCTTGATGTCGCCCGGCGCGGGCGGCTCGTTCGGCGGCGGCCCGAACGCCTCGTTCGAGCCGAAGACCTGGGTGGCGCCGAACGGCTCGTTGAAGTCACGCGTCTCGTTCGAGGAGGGCTCCCACGCGGGGCCCGGTGGCCGGCCAGGATCGTCCCACTCCGGACGCGTGAAGGCGCCGGTCGTCTCGAACGGCCCCTCCTGGCGGTTGGACCCACCGGCGCCGCCCGCTGGGGGCTGCTGCGGCTGGTTGAACACGCCTTCGGGCGGCAGGAAGGCCCCCGTGGTCTCGGTAGGCCCTTCCGGGAACGCGCCCGGCCCCCCAGGGGGCCCTACGGGCCGCGGGAACGCCCCTTCAGGCCGCGTGAAGGAGTCCTCAGGACGCATGAACGCGCTCGGAGCCCCCTCGGGCCGGGTGAAGCCTCCTGCGGGGCCGTCCTGGCGCGTGAACACGCTCGAGGGTTCGGCGGACGACTCCGGGGGCCTGCCCGCGGCCTTCGACCGCGGCGGCGGCGCGAACGCGCCCGTCGTCTCGAACGGGTCGGGCCGTACGCCGGGAGCCGGTCCGACCGGGACCGGTCCAGCCGGGGCCGGTCCGCCTTCCCGTTTCGGCATCGGCGCCCACTGACCTGTTACCTCCACCTGGTCCGGCGGCGAGGGCCAGCCTGGTGGCTCGGCCCTTTGCTCGTCCGGGCCCCAGAAGGCGCTCTTGGCGGTCGGATCCGGGACGGCGGCCCACCTCGCGGCGGGGTCGGTGGTAGACCTGAGGTCCAACTGAATGTCGTCGGAGTCCTCATTCCCCCATTCATCCTCGTCGTCGGATCCACCTGTGCCGTGGCGGCCCATATGGCTGCCCTTTCTGCCGGTTACAGTGGCCGCCAATCTTCATAACACCTTTACTACGGCTTTGTCCCAGCATTCCCGGTAGTCACACCCCAAATCCGCCAAACCTTACACAAATCGCGGCAGAATGTCACGCAAAGTGATCCCATCCGGCATGACCAGTTTCACGGCCTCGGACGACCACGCCCTGACCTGCGATGATGCCTCCCACGATCCGCCACGAAGGCGGGAGCGCCACCTCGGCGGGGAACACCGCCGCGAGCGCGTGATCCTCGCCCCCACCGAGGATCCAGTCCAGCGGATCGGCCCCCAGCTCCTTGGCCGCCGCCGCCACCGGCTCCCCCACGACGAACGCGGCCGGGTCCAGCTCGACGCGCACGCCACTGGCCGCCGCGATGTGCCCGAGGTCCTGGAGCAGCCCGTCACTCACGTCGAGCATCGCGCCGGCCCCCAGCTCCGCCGCCTCGGGTCCCGCGGAGTAGGGCGGGCACGGGCGCCGATGCGCGCCCACGGCCTCCCAGAGCGCCTCCTGCGCCGAGGGGAGGGGTGTCCCCTCCGAAGCCGCCCACCCGGACTCCAGCAGCGCCAGCCCCGCGGCCGCGTACCCGAGACGGCCGGCCACGGCCACCACCTGCCCCGGCCGCGCGCCAGACCGGGTCACCGGTGGTCGGCCGCCCAGGTCGCCGAGCGCGGTCACCGCGATGACCACCAGCTCGCTGCGCGCGATGTCGCCGCCGACGACACTCGCCCCCACCACCGCGCACTCGTCGCGGAACCCGTCGGCGAGCGCGTCGAGCCACTCGACGGGCAGGTCCGGGGGCATCCCCAGGCCGACCACGATGGAGGTCGGCACGGCCCCCATGGCAGCCACGTCGGCAAGATTCTGAGCTGCGGCTTTACGCCCTACGTCGTACCCGCTGGACCAATCGCGGCGAAAGTGCCTACCCTCGAGTAGCAGATCTGTAGACACCACGACGCGCCCGTCGGGCGCGCTGACCATTGCGGCGTCGTCGCCGGGACCGAGCAGCACCGTCGCACCTTGCGGCAATCTTCCGGAAATACGAGACACCGCTCCGAATTCGCCGAGATCTCCGACTGTGATGACGCACCTCCTTACGCGCACAGGGTACGGTGGCCCTTCGGCGTGATCGAATCGCCCGGGAGGACGTAATGGTGCAGGCCTACATCCTTATTCAGACCGAGGTCGGCAAGGCCGCGAGCGTGGCCCACGAGATTTCCCGCATCCCGGGAGTCACGCAGGCTGAGGACGTCACCGGCCCCTACGACGTGATCGTGCGCGCGGAGGCCGGCAACGTCGACGACCTGGGCAAGCTGGTGGTCGCCCAGATTCAGGCCGTGGAGGGCATCACCCGCACTCTGACGTGCCCGATCGTGCACATCTGAGGTAAATCTATTTCATGCGCCGCGCCACTGTCCTGCTCGCCCTGCTGACCCTCGCCGGGTGCGGCGGTGCCGTACGAGTGGAGCCGCCCACGCCACCGGCCGAGGCGGCGGCGGCCTGCGTGAGCCTGGCCGGACGGCTGCCCAAGACGCTCGACGGCGCCCCACGCGGTGAGTCCACGCCCGCGTCGCCGTACGTGGCGGTCTGGGGGGAGGCGGAGATCGCGCTCCGCTGCGGTGTGCCGCGCCCCGCGCGGATGGCGCCGACCGACACGTTGCAGGAGATCGACGGTGTGGGCTGGTTCGCCGACCCCGACCGGCCGACCCTGTACACCGCGATCGCGGACCCCGCCTACGTCGAGGTCACGATCGCGGGCACACACGTGGCCCCTTCGGTCCTCGCGGACCTGTCGGGGCCGATCGGCAAGATGTCAGCGCAACCCGGGTGAGCGGTTCAGCGCGAGCTGGATGAGCCTGTCGACCAGCGCCGGGTATGACAGCCCCGAAGCGGCCCACAGCTGCGGCGCCACCGACAACGAGGTGAACCCGGGCATGGTGTTGATCTCGTTGAAGATCAGCTCCCCCTCGGGCGTGTAGAAGAAGTCGACCCGCGACAGCCCCTCACAGTCGAGCGCCTCGAACGCGCGCACGGCCATCGCCCGCAGCTCCTCGGCCACCGCCTCCGGCAGGTCGGCGGGCACGGTGAGCGACATCTGGTCGGGGTAGTACTTGGCCTCGAAGTCGAAGAACTCCTGACCGCCCTGGACCCTGACCTCGCCGGGCGTCGACGCGATCGCGGGCTCGTCGCCGAGCGATTCGAGCACCGCGCACTCGATCTCGCGCCCCTCGATGGCGGCCTCGATGAGCACCTTGGGGTCGTGCTCGCGGGCGAACTCGACGGCCCGCTCCAGCGAGGCCCGGTCGTGCGCCTTGGAGATGCCCTGGGACGACCCGGCCCTGGCCGGCTTGACGAACACCGGCCAGCCGAGCCCCTCGGCCTCCTTCAGCACCCGGTCCCGGTCGAGCCGCCAGTCACGCTCGCGCACCACCACATAACGCCCGATCGGCAGCCCGGCGGCGGCCATGACCGTCTTCATGTGGGCCTTGTCCATGCCCACCGCACTGGCCAGCACGCCGGAGCCGACGTAGCGCACCCCGGCCATCTCCAGCAGGCCCTGGATCGTGCCGTCCTCGGCGAACGGGCCGTGCATGACGGGGAAGACCACGTCGACGTCGCCCAGCTCGACGGGGATGCTGCCCGGGTCGTAGGCCACCAGAGAGTTGCCGCCGGACGGCAGCGCCAGGGCCGCGCCGGTGGTGTCGACGGCGGGCAGCTCGCCGGCCTCGATGGCGAACCGCTGGTCTGCCGCGGCCAGCACCCACCTGCCGTCCTGGGCGATCCCGATGGGGATCACCTCGTACTTGCTCCTGTCGATCGCCTCCAGCACGCTGCCGGCTCCCATGAGGGATACGGCATGCTCGGAATTGCGACCTCCGAAAACGACGGCGACGCGTGGCTTGCTCATGAGGTCCGAATCTACCGGCGCGTACCCAGGACAGCGAGTCAAGCGCGCGGTCACGTCCTCAAACGCCATAACGCTCGGGCTTGGGCGAGCGGGACATGAGCAGCATCCCGGCCTCGCTCGGCGACATGCCGTCATGGACCACGCCCACCACGACCTCGGTGATCGGCATCTCCACGTCGTGCTTCCTGGCCAGTTCGAGCACGGACTCGCAGGACTTGACGCCCTCGGCGGTCTGCTTGGTGGCGGCGATGACCTCGGCGAGCGTCATGCCGCGGCCCAGGTTCTCGCCGAACGTGCGGTTGCGCGACAGCGGCGAGGTGCAGGTGGCCACCAGGTCGCCCATCCCGGCCAGTCCGGCGAACGTGTGCGGGTCGGCCCCGAGCGCCGCGCCCAGCCGGGAGATCTCGGCCAGTCCCCTGGTCATCAGCATGGCGCCGACGTTGTCGCCCATCCCCATGCCCGCGGCCACACCGACGGCCAGCGCGATCACGTTCTTGACCGCGCCGCCCAGCTCGACACCGACCACGTCGGTGTTGGTGTAGGGGCGGAACCACGGCGGCAGGTGACAGACGTCCTGCAGCCGCGCGGCGACGCCCTCGTCCGCACTGGCCACGACGGTGGCGGCGGGCTGGCGCTGGGCGATCTCCTTGGCCAGGTTGGGGCCCGAGACGACGGCGACCCGGTCCTCGGGCACCCCCGCCACCTCGCGGATGACCTCGCTCATCCGCTTGGTCGTGCCGAGCTCGATGCCCTTCATCAGGCTGACCAGGACCGCGTCACGCGGGATGTGCTCGCGCCAGGCGGCCAGGTTGGGCCGCAGCGACTGGGACGGCACGGCGAGCACCACGAAGTCGGCGCCGTCGAGCGCCTCGGCCGGGTCGGTCGTCGCGCGCAGCGAGGTGGGCAGCGCCACGCCGGGCAGATAGTCGAGGTTGGTGTGGCTGCGCTCGATCGCCGCGACCAGCCCAGGCCGCCGCCCCCACAGCACGGTCCGGTTGCCGGCCTCGGCCAGGATCATCGCGAACGTGGTGCCCCACGAACCGGTGCCGAACACGGCCACCTTCGTCATGCCGTCACCGCCCGGCGGGGTCGTAGGGGGCCTCAGGGGCCTTCTCTGCGCGCAGCTCGGCGAGCTGCGCGGTGATCGCCATCATGATGTCGTGGGTGGCCGCGCGCAACACCTCGGCCTCCGGCGGCTTGCCGGAGTAGGCCGACAGGTCGACCTGCGGGCCCACCATCACGTGGAACGTCTTGCGCGGGAACAGCCTGAGCCGTTTGTGCCCATAAGGCAGCAGCTCTTGCGCGCCCCAGTGGGCCACCGGGATCACCGGCGCGCCACTGGCCAGGGCCAGTCGCGCCGCGCCCGTCTTGCCGACCATCGGCCACAGGTCGGGATCCCGGGTGCAGGTGCCCTCGGGATAGAAGAAGATCGCGGCGCCGTCCTTCAACCGCTCCGACGACTCGCGCAGCGACTTGGCCGCCTCGTTGCTGCCCCGCTCGACGGGGATGGCCCGCAGGGAGCGGATGGCGTGGCCGAGGAGCGGCACCTTGAACAGCACGGACTTGGCCAGGATGACCGGCCAGCGACCGTTGTTGTAGAGGAAGTGCGACAGCAGGACGGGGTCGGTCCAGGAGAGGTGGTTCGCCGCGATGATCACGCCGCCGGTGCGGGGGACGCGCTCGCCCCTGCGCCAGTCCTTCTTGATCAGGAGCCATGACAGTGGTTTCACGATCACTACGGCCAGGGTCTCCCAGAAACGCGATGGGCGCGTGGGGCGGCTCATGATCTCCTCCTACGGTCTGCGCCCCAAGTCTCCCGGTTGGCCGCATGGGATGTCGAGGCGCGATGCTTAACCCTATGAGCATCCGCTGGTCACTGGTCATTCCGGTGAAAACGCTGGTCGCGGCCAAGACGCGGCTGGCGGCCGCCACGGGCCCCCACCGCACCCGGCTGGCCGTCGCCGTCGCCTGCGACACCGTCGCGGCGGCGCTCTCCTGCCCGCTGGTGGCCCGGGTAATCGTGGTGACCGCCGACCCGGCCGCCGCCGGGCCGCTGACCGCGCTGGGCGCCGAGGTGGTGCACGACCCGGACCGTGGCCTCAACACCGCCCTGCGTACGGGCGCGGCGCACGCCGTACGGGTCGCGCCCGGCGACGCGGTCGGCGCCCTGCAGGCCGACCTGCCCGCCCTGCGCCCGCCTGAGCTGGCCACCGCGCTAGCCTGCGCCGCCGAGTTCGACCAGTCCTTCGTGCCCGACGCGCTCGACGTCGGCACCACCTTCTACGGGGTACGACCGGGCCGCCCGTTCACGCCGCGCTTCGGCGGGGAGTCGCGGGCCAAGCACCTGGCCGGCGGCGCCAAGGAGCTGTGCCCGGAGGGCATCGACTCGGTCAGGCGCGACGTGGACACCCCCGACGACCTGCGTGCCGCCATCGCCCTGGGGCTGGGGCGGCACACCGCGGCGGTGGTCGCCGAGCTGTGGCCGCCTTCGTGACGCCCTCGCCGCGCGGACCCCCACCGTTTACGCTGGTCGGCATGCAGGCGACGGTACGCAGTTTCGATCCGGTGACGCGTTCCGGCTCGGTCTTCCTCGATGACGGGACCGTGCTGGAGTTCGGCACGCCCGCCTTCGACGCGGGGCCGCTGCGGCTGCTGCGCTCAGGGCAGCGGGTTCGCCTCGCGATGACGGATGACGAGATCACCTACATAACGCTGTCGACCTTTCCGCTCCCCGCATAAGGAAACGCCCGGCCCCACGAAGGGGACCGGGCGCCCGGCTGCCTCTTTGCCTACTTCTTCTTCGCGAGCTTCTTGCCGCCGACGTTCACCAGTTCCTTGAAGTCCGAGCCCGGACGGAACTTGGGTCCCCAGCTCTCCGCGACCCGGATTTCGGCACCCGTTGACGGATTGCGAGCGCTCCTGGCCGGCTTGTGGACCATCTCGAAAGCACCGAAGCCGGTGATCGAGACCTTGTCCCCGCCGGCGACCGCCTTCTGGACGGCGTCGATGATCGCGTTCACGGCCTCCGTGGCCGTTTTCCTGTCGCCCACCCGCTCTGCGATGGCATCGACGAGTTCTCGCTTGTTCATAAAGTTCTGCTCCCCCAGTTACGGCTCGGGGTTCCAGCTCATGAGTTCTACGTAGAAACCCCTTACGCGCTCGAAAGTAGGCGGGATCGCGAGCGAACTCAATCACCGAGCGTGTTTTCGGGTGCGCGTGGCGTGTCGAAATCGCTGTCGAGCGCGGCGAGAAACGCCTCGAGGCGGGCCGCCGCCCTTTCCGGATCCCGCTTGGCCAGATCGCAGATCGCGACGTAACGGCGGGCCAGCCGTTCCTTTTCGGCGGCGGGCAGCATGCGGACGCGGCGGTGCGCTTCGCGCAGCCGCCGCGCCAGTGCGTCGTCTTCTAGACGGTCGTCGGCAGCCATGGCTGCCGACCATTCTCGTACGCCGCCACATCCTCGGCATGACGCAGGGTCAGTCCGATGTCGTCGAGGCCCTCCATGAGGCGCCAGCGGGTGTAGTCGTCGATCTCGAAACCGACGGCCTCGTCGGCCCAGCGGACCTGGCGATCCGCGAGGTCGACGGTCACCTCCAGCCCCGGCTCCGCCTCGACGGCCGCCTGCAGCGCCTCGACCTTGTCACCCGGCAGGATGACGGGGAGCAGGCCCATCTTGGTGGAGTTGTTGCGGAAGATGTCGCCGAACCTGGCGGCGATCACGGCGCGGAAGCCGTACTGCTGCAGCGCCCACACGGCGTGCTCGCGCGAGGAGCCGGTGCCGAAGTCGGGACCCGAGACGAGGATCGAGCCGCCGGTATAGGACGGGTCGTTGAGCACGAACGTCGGGTCCTCGCGCCAGGCGGCGAACAGGCCCCTCTCGAACCCGGTCCTGCTGACCTGCTTGAGCCAGACGGCCGGGATGATCTGGTCGGTGTCGACGTTGCTGCGGCGCAGCGGCACCGCCGTACCGGTGTGGGTGGTGAAGGCGTCCATCGGAAGGCTCTCCTAAACGAGGTCGGCGGGGGCGGTCAGATGGCCGGTGACGGCGGTCGCGGCGGCGACCTGCGGCGACACCAGATGGGTGCGGCCACCCTTGCCCTGACGGCCCTCGAAGTTGCGGTTGGAGGTGGAGGCGCTGCGCTCGCCCGGCTGGAGCGTGTCGGGGTTCATGCCGAGGCACATCGAGCAGCCCGCCTCGCGCCACTCGGCGCCGGCGGCCTTGAACACCTCGTGCAGGCCCTCCTGCTCGGCCTGGGCCTTGACCATCATCGAACCGGGCACGATCAGCGTGCGGGTGGTGACCTGGCGGCCGCGCAGGATCTCGGCGGCAGCGCGCAGGTCCTCGATGCGGCCGTTGGTGCACGAGCCGACGAAGACCGTGTCGACCTCGATCTCGCGCAGCGGCGTGCCCGCCGTGAGGCCCATGTATTCCAGTGCCCGCTCGGCCGACGACCGCGCGGTCGGGTCGGCGAAGTCCTGGGGATCGGGCACGGACGCGTTCAGCGGCAGGCCCTGGCCCGGGTTCGTGCCCCAGGTGACATACGGCGTGAGCGTCGTGGCGTCGATCTCGACCACCTGGTCGAACACGGCGTCGTCGTCGGTGCGCAGCGACTTCCAGTATTCGACGGCCTGGTCCCACGCCTCGCCGGTCGGCGCGTGCCGGCGGCCCTTGAGGTAGGCGAACGTGGTCTCGTCGGGCGCGATCAGGCCCGCGCGGGCGCCGGCCTCGATCGACATGTTGCAGACCGTCATGCGGCCCTCCATGGAGAGCTCGCGGATGGCCTCGCCGCGGTATTCGACGATGTAACCCTGGCCGCCGCCGGTGCCGATCTTGGCGATGATGGCCAGGATCAGGTCCTTGGCCGTGACGCCGACGGGCAGCTCGCCCGTGACCTCGATGGCCATCGTCTTCGGCCGGTAGGCCGGCAGCGTCTGGGTGGCCAGCACGTGCTCGACCTCGGAGGTGCCGATGCCGAACGCGATGCCGCCGAACGCGCCGTGCGTGGAGGTGTGGGAGTCACCGCAGACGATCGTCATGCCCGGCTGGGTCAGGCCGAACTGCGGGCCGATGATGTGGACCACGCCCTGGCCAGCGTCGCCCATGGGGTAGAGCCGGATGCCGAACTCGGCGGCGTTCTTGCGCAGCGTCTCGACCTGGGTCTTGGACACCGGGTCGGAGATCGGGCCGAGCACGGTCGGCACGTTGTGGTCTTCGGTGGCGATGGTGAGCTCAGGCCTGCGCACGGGCCGGCCGGCGAGACGGAGACCGTCGAACGCCTGCGGGCTGGTCACCTCGTGAATGAGGTGCAGGTCGATGTAGAGGAGGTCGGGTTCGCCGTCGGCGCGGCGCACGACATGCTGCTCCCAGACCTTCTCCGCCAATGTGCGGGCCATGATCTCCTCCTGGTTGATGCGATGCTCACCATCGCGCTCCCTCGCGGGAGAGTCCTCCGACTTGCCTTCTCATATGTCGAGACGGCAGTATCGGTGTATGGACAACTCTAGCGGAGTCGGCGTACTGGACAAGGCCGTTCTGGTACTCAATGCCCTCGAAGCGGGTCCCGCTTCGCTGGCTCAGCTGGTCCAGGCCACCGGCCTGGCCAGACCCACGGCCCACCGGCTCGCCGTCGCACTCGAGCATCACCGCATCGTGACCCGTGACACGCAGGGCAGGTTCGTGCTCGGCCCGCGGCTTTCGGAGTTGTCCACCGCGGCGGGCGAGGACCGGTTGCTCGCGGTGGCCGCGCCCGTGTTAATGCAACTGCGCGACCTGACCGGCGAGAGCGCGCAGCTCTACCGGCGTCAGGGTGACGAGCGGGTCTGCGTGGCCGCGGCCGAACGGTCCAGCGGGTTGCGCGACACCGTGCCCGTGGGCTCGGCGTTGCCGATGACGGCGGGTTCCGCCGCCCAGATCCTGCTGGCGTGGGAGGAGCCCGACCGCCTGCACCGGGGGCTGCGCGGGGCCAAGTTCACCGCGGCCACGCTGGCGTCGGTGCGGCGCAGGGGCTGGGCGCACAGCGTCGGCGAGCGCGAGCAAGGAGTGGCCAGCGTTTCCGCGCCGATAAGGGGCAGCGGCGGCAAGGTCATCGCGGCGGTCTCGGTTTCGGGACCCATCGAACGGCTGACGAGAGCCCCAGGCCGGCTGCACGCCGTGCCCGTGATGGCAGCGGCTGAGCGCATCACTGAGGCCATGCGCCGCACGTCATGATCAGCAAAAGCGCTTATTTGGGGAGCCGAGTGCCTCGCGGGCGCACTAGCCTGAGTGCGTGACAGATCGCATCGAGGTAGCCGCCACTGAGCTGCGACCCCTGCTCGAAGAGTTCATCATCTGGGCGCAAGCCAACGCGCCCGAGAGCGACCCCGAGCTCGTGGGGCCAGCGGCGCTTTGGCACCGCCTCGCCTTCTCCCAGGATCTCGGCACGTGGAAGCGTGCCGACCTGCGCAACCTGCTGCTCGACCGCATGCCCAAGGTCGTGGAGGACCCCGACGCCGCCGCCGACGGGATGCTCCCCGCCGTCGACGCGTACCTGACGTTCCTCTCCCAGACCGGACGGCTCACCGAGGGTTCGGACTCCCTCTCCGACCTGCAGGCCGAGCTCGACGACGTCGAGGACGACTTCGTCGAGCTGATGGAGGACCTCCTGGACGACGACGCCGAAGGTGACGACGACGAGGAGGAGGAGATCGGCGACCTGGGCGACTTCGAGCCGTTCGCCGACGCTCTGGCCGACCTCGACACGATCAGGCTGCGCCCCGACTCCGAACTGGCCACGGCCGCACGCGCCGTGCCGCTGGTCGCCCAGGCCCGCGACCTGGCGCTGTGGGTGGGTTCGGGACGCCGGGTGGGGGAAGACACCCTGCTCTCCGACGACGAGGTGGCCGAGGCGCTGGCGGCCGTCGGGCTGCCCAGGCCGGAGACCGACGGCTCGCTCGCCGAGGACGTCCCGCAACTGTGGAACGTCTGGAACCTCGCCGTCGACCTGGAGTTCCTGGAGCCGGGTGACGCCAACACCGTGGGCGTCCAGGACGACACGTCCGAGTGGCCGTTCGACGACGACGAGGACGTGCTCGACGCCTGGATGCTCGGTCTGCACTCCGTCGACTACGGCGACCCCGAGCTGCCCGACGAGGACCTCACCATGGCCCTGGCGGGCCTCACGCGGGGCGTGCTGGTCAGGCTGCTCCTCGGGGGCGGTTCCCGCGACCTCGACGAGCTCGGCCAGGAGCTGTCCGAGGCCGCCGCCGAGCTCGACGAGCTGGGCTCCGACGCCTGGGAGGCGGCGGGCGACCCGCTCGCCGGGGCGATCGCCTGGCTGGCCGGCTACGGCATGGTGGAGGTCGACGGCCGGACGGCCAGCCTCACGCCGCTCGGCACCGAGGGCATCGTCCACCTGGTCGACGACTCCGACATCGAGGTCGACGCGCGCCCGGCCATCGACTCGATGAGCGCCCACGAGCTGCTCGCGCTCAGCGCCGAGCTGCCGGAGGAGGAGGCCGACGCCGAGTTCGCCGACTGGATGCGGCTGCGCGAGCCGGGCAAGGCGGCCGAGGAGCTGCTGGAGGCCGCCGCCCAGGACGAGTCCGACGCGCTCATCCGGGTGCAGGCGGCCAGCGTGGTCGGCACACTCGGCGAGGCGGCCATCCCGGCCTGGCAGGAAGCGCTGAAGCAGTCGTCGCTACGCCCGTACGCGGCCACGCACCTGAGCCAGCTCGAGGTGGAGGACGCGCCGGAGCCGACGCAGGACGACACCCACTGGCTGATCCTCGACATGTGGACGATCTCGGCCGGGCTGGGCCGGTCGGAGTTCATCGGCAGCCTGCGGGACATCGGGCCCGAGCTGCTCAACAACCTGCTCGAAGTGATCTGGAAGATCCCGCACGCGCACGTCGAAGAGCTGCTCGACCTGATCTCGCAGGTCCACCCCGACAAGCAGGTCGCCAAGGCGGCGCGGCGGGCGCTGTTCAAGGCCCGCTCCAACTCCTAGGCAGCCATCCGGATGGCGCCGCTCCAGCTACTGGAGCGGCGCCATCCGCGTGTTCGACGGAGTTCTGTCCCCCGAGCCGGGCCAACAAAAAAAGCCCTCGGCGCGATGCGCGACCGAGAGCGGTGAACAAATGTAGTCCCGACCGGATTCGAACCGGCGCTACCGCCTTGAGAGGGCGGCGTCCTGGGCCACTAGACGACGGGACCTTCGTGAGCTTGTGACAGTGGTAGTCCCGACCGGATTCGAACCGGCGCTACCGCCTTGAGAGGGCGGCGTCCTGGGCCACTAGACGACGGGACCCTGTCCACAAGCGATGGTGCCAGGTTCCCCCGGCAACGCAGGTAACTCTACCGCACCCTCGGAGCACCTCCAAACCACTATCAGGCCAGCAGATCGGGCCTTTGGCGGCGGACCCAGTCGCCCATCGGGCCACGCTCCCAGAGCGGGTCGATGGCGCCGAGCGGGATGCCGAGCCGCTGGAGGCCGGTCCGCGGATCGACGGGCACCCCGGCGAGCTGCGCCCGCATCCAGCGGGGCACACGCGGAGGCACCTCTCGGGTGCCCCAGCCGATCAGCCCGGCGGACCGCAGAGCGCCGGCACGCACCCGGACGCCGCCGAGGCGCCCGATCGTGCGGGGACTGGCCATGCGGCTCTCCACGACGTCAATGCGGTCCATCCGCGCCCATTCCAGCCGGAGGCGGAAGCCGTAGGTGTCCTCCAGCTCCACGCCCTGCGGGGAGAAACGCACGACGGTGCCCGCCACCATCCGGTGGTGCTTGACCGCCAGCACGCCGACGAGCGCGCCGACACCGAGGAGGCCGATCAGCACTCCGGCGACCGAGCTGCCCGTCAGGATGGCGCCGAGCAGCAGGCATACCGGGAAGAAGAGCACGAGGGGCATCAGGAGCGGGGCCACGAAGGCGGGGAACAACCCTCGCCGGATCCGGAACTCATCCATAAGCAAAAAACGGATGTCTCTGCGAGACATCCGTTGAACGCTGGGGTACCAGGACTCGAACCTAGACTAACTGAACCAGAATCAGTCGTGCTGCCAATTACACCATACCCCACCGGCCCGAACCCCGTGGGGCGCGTTAAGGCGACGTCCGAAAGAATAGCCCAGCTTGGGGTGCAAGACCAAAACGATTGCCGAACCGCCTTCCTCCGGGGGGCAGGAGAGGCCCGGCCGTGCCAAGCTGAGGGGGACAAAGCGCCACGTGGAGGAGCCCAAGCGTTGCCAGAGAACCCCTTCTTCGCCCCCAGCAACCTGCCGTACCAACTGCCGCCCTTCGAGGAGATCCGCGAGGAGCACTACCTCCCGGCGTTCGAGCGCGGGATGGCGGAGGGGCTGGCCGAGGTGGAGGCGATCGCGGACAGTAGCGAGCCGCCCACCTTCGACAACACGATCGCCGCACTGGAGCGTTCCGGGCGCATCCTGGAGCGCGTGTCCACGGCCTTCTTCAGCATCGTCTCCTCCAACTCCACCGAGGGCGTCCTGGAGCTGGAGAAGCAGATCTCGCCCGCGCTGGCCAAGCACAGTGACGCCATCCGGCTCAACCGCGCGCTCTGGGCCCGCATCAAGCGGGTGGCCACCGACGACCCCGAGGAGTCGTGGCTGCTGGAGAAATACCGCGAGGACTTCATCAGGGCCGGCGCCGACCTGTCGGAGGCCGAGCAGAGCGAGCTCAGGCGGCTCAACGAGGACCTGTCCCGGCTGTCCACCGAGTTCGCCCAGAACCTGCTGAGGGCGCTGAGCGAGTCCGCGCTGGTCGTCGACGACGCCAAGGACCTCGACGGCTTCGACGAGGCCACGATCCAGTCGTTGCGGAAGGACGGGCGCTACGTCCTTCCGCTGCTCAACTACACCAACCAGCCGGGGCTGGCCCAGCTCACCGACCGTGACGTGCGCCGCAGGCTCTACACGCTGAGCGTGGAGCGGGCGCCGCGCAACTTCGAGCTGGCGATCAGGACGGCGACGCTGCGGGCCGAGCGGGCCGCGCTGCTGGGCTTCCCCAGCCACGCCGCCTACACGGTCGCCGACCAGACGGCCAAGACCGTGGAGGCGGTCGAGGCCATGCTGGGGCAGCTCGTCGGGCCGGCCGTACGCAATGCCAAGAAGGAGGCGGAGGCGCTCGCCGAGCAGGCCGGGTTCGCGATCGAGCCGTGGGACTGGTCCTACTACTCGGAGAAGGTGCGCCAGGCCCGCTACGACTTCGACGCCGGGGCGATGCGGCCCTACTTCGAGCTGTGGCGCGTCTACCGGGACGGCGTGCTCCACGCGGCGACCCGGCTCTACGGCGTCACGTTCACCGAGCGGCTCGATCTGAAGGGCTACCACGAGGACGTACGCGTCTACGAGGTGTTCAACGAGGACGGCGGCCCGCTCGGCCTGTTCCTGCTCGACCCGTACGCCCGCTCCAACAAGCGTGGCGGCGCGTGGATGAACAACCTGGTCGACCAGTCGGGCCTGTTCGGCGAGAAGCCGGTCGTGATGAACAACCTCAACATCACCAAGCCGGCCGCCGGGCCGACGCTGCTGACGTACGACGAGGTCAACACGGCCTTCCACGAGTTCGGGCACGCGCTGCACGGGTTGTTCTCCGAGGTGCGCTTCCCCCGTGTGTCGGGCACCAGCGTGCCGCGTGACTTCGTCGAGTACCCGTCCCAGGTCAACGAGATGTGGGCGACCTGGCCGGAGATCCTGGCCAACTACGCCAAGCACCACGAGACGGGCGAGCCGATGCCCGCCGAGCTGGTGGAGAAGATGAAGGCCGCGGAGAAGTTCAACCAGGGCTTCATGACCGTCGAATACCTGGCCGCGACACTCCTCGACTGGACCTGGCACAAGCTGGCCGCGGGTGAGGCGGTGGCCGACGCCGAGGTGTTCGAGTCCGCGGCCCTGGAGACGGCCGGGATCGCCCTCCCGACGGTCCGGCCGCGCTACCGGACCAACTACTTCGCGCACATCTTCGCCGGGGGCTACAGCGCCGGCTACTACTCCTACATCTGGAGCGAGGTGCTCGACGCCGAGAGCGTCGAGTGGTTCAAGGAGAACGGCGGGCTGGAGCGGGCGAACGGCGACCACTTCCGCCGCGAGCTGCTGTCCAAGGGCGGGAGCCTCGACGCGCTGACCGCGTTCCGCAACTTCCGCGGTCGCGAGCCGAGCATCCGGCCGCTCCTGGAGCGCCGCGGCCTGCTCTGACACCCACTGCCCTTGGCCGGCGCCCCTTGGCCGGCGCTCTTCGCCTGGCGCGCGACTCAGGGGCGCCGGGCAGGGGCGTGCGGGTCAGGGGGTGTGCGGGTTCAAGGGGTGTGCGAGTTCAAGGGGCGTGCGGGGTTCAAGAGGCGTGCGGGTCAGTCGCGGCAGGGCGCCGCTCAGGGGCGTGGCGGTGTCGTGTCCCTGGGGGCCGGCAGTTCGTCGAGGCGCTGCCTGAGCCAGTCCTGCTCGGCACGGCTCGCGGCGCGGGCGATCACCAGCATGCCGCGCCGGTAGGGGTCGGGCTCGTCGCGCGCCCGCACCGGCCGCCCGCCCTCGTAGAAGAAGCTCGCCGGCGCCTCCAGGAAGGCCAGCCGGCGACGCAGCACGACGGCCTGGTCGGCGGGGTCGGGTAGCGCCGACAGGAACGTCAGCAGCGCGAAGAACCTCGCCTGGTCGCTGATCTCCAGATCGGCCGGCTCACACAACCGCCGCAGCAACTCCTCACGCCCCGCCGAAGTGATCGTCAGCACCTGCCGGCGTGCCGCCGCCGCCCCCGCCTCCTCGTGCCGCTCGACCAGCCCCTTGCCCTCCAGCCTGGCGATGGCCGGGTAGAGGGCGCCGTCACTCACCGGCCGCAGGTGCCCGCTCAGCGCGGCGAGACGCGCTTTGAGCTCGTAGCCGTGCATCGGCCGCTCGTGCAGAAACCCCAAGATGGTGAGACTCAGGTCACCGCCACTTGCCATGGGATGCATCGTAACGCTATACCTCTATTCGATGTATAACGAAGCGAGGCATAAAAGATGATCAGGCGCGCTCTCCCCGTCTACATCGAGCTGCTCACCGCTGTGGTCGCGGTCGGGGTGATCGACCTGCTCTGGGTCGCCGGCCTGGGCGAGCCGGCCATCGCGGCGGTCACCGTGTCGACCACCGTCGAATACCTGGCCTACGGCCTGTTCCTGGCCGTCCCGACAGGTGTCACCGTGCTGATCGGCCGCCGCGACGGCCGCGCGCCACTCTCCCCCGTGATCAGGACCGGCTGGCTGCTGTGGGCTGTGTTCGCGATCGCGATCGCGGTGCCCGGAGTGCTGCTCCGCGAGCCACTGGCCGCGCTCTTCGCCGGAGACTACGAGCTGACGGCCGGTTTCCTGCTGGTCTCGCTCGGCGGCCTGCCGGTGTACTTCGCCCAGACGATCGCGGACGGCATCGTCAAGGGCCTGGGCAACACACGGGTTCCCATGCGCAACGCGCTCGTCTGCAGTGCGCTGGTGGTCACCTTGGACCCGCTGTTCATCTACGGCCTCGACCTGGGCGTCCAGGGTGCCGCGCTGGCCACGGTGATCGCGCGGACCGTCACACTGGCGATCTCTCTCCGCACCTTGGTACGACTGACACCGCGCGACTCAGGCGATGGCCGGCTCGGCGGAGAGGGTGGCGACCCACTCGCGGCGGGAGGCGGTGGTCTACTCGCCAGGGAAGGCGATGGCCTGCTCGCTGGGGAGGTCTTGCGGACCGGGCTTCCCATGTCCGGAGATTTCCTGGCTCGTGCTCTTGTGGGTATGGCGCTGGTGGGGATCGTGGCCGGGTTCGGCACGGCGGAGCTGGCGGGTTACGGCGGCGGGCAGAAGGTCATGCTCGCCGGGGTGATGGTCTTCTACGCCCTGCGCCAGGCGGCGATGATCGGTGTGGCCAGGTTCGAGGCCACCGGCTCGCCACTCTGGATGGGCCTGGGCGCGGGAGCGGTGGTGGCGGTCGTGCTCAATGTGGTGGCCGTGCCCGTCGCCGGGTTGTTCGCCGCCGACGTCGGCCCCGCTGTGAGCTTCCTGCGGTGGATGCCGCTCTACCTGGTGCCCTTCGGCGGGCTGATCGCCGTGGGCGGGGTGCTCCAGGCGACCGGCCGGGGCAGCCGCCTGCTGGCGGCCACGCTGGCCGGATTCGCCGTACAACTGCCCCTGGCCTACGCGCTGAGCGCGTGGCTCGGCGTCACGGGCGTGTGGCTGTCGATGGCCGCCGGAGCGGCCATCAGCCTCGGCCTCGCGATCGGCGCCGGAGCGACAGCCGGTCCCGGAGCCCCGGCGGTCGCTTCTGATGCCTCAGCGGTCGCCTCTGGAGCTCCGGCGGCCGGCCCGAAAGCCTCGGTCGTCACCTCTGGAGCCCAGGCGGTCAGCCCTGGAGTCGGGTCAGTGCGGCGCGGATTCGCTCCTCGGTACGCTCGCGGCCCAGCACCTCGATCGACTCGAACAGCGGCAGACCCACCGTCCGGCCCGTGACGGCGACGCGCACGGGCGCCTGGGCCTTGCCGAGCTTGAGGCTGTGGGAGGTGCCGACCTGCTCCAGCGCCTCCTTGAGGGACTCGGGATCCCAGTTGACGGTCTCCAGGCGCTCCAGGTAACCGCTGAGGATCTCCACCGGGGAGTTCTTCATCCCCTTGTCCCAGGAGGCCTCGTCGAACACGGGCTCGTCCAGGAAGAGGAAGTCGACGTTCTGCCTGATCTCGGACAGCACGGCGATGCGGGTCTGCGCCAGCCCTGTGACCTTGCTGAACATCTCCCGGTCCCAGTCGTCCTCGAGGTACGGCGAGCAGCGCTCCTCGAACGTCTCGACGGGCAGGGCGCGGATGTACTCGCCGTTGAAGGCCCGCAGCTTCTTCTCGTCGAAGAAGGCGCTGGCGGAGTTGACGTCCGCCAGCTTGAACAGCGGCACCATCTCCGCCCACGGCATGATCTCGCGGTCGTCGCCGGGACCCCAGCCGAGCAGCATGAGGTAGTTGACCATGGCCTCGGCCAGGTAGCCGTCGTCGCGGTAGTCCTCCAGCGCCACCTTGTCGCGGCGCTTGGACAGCTTCTTGCGCTGCTCGTTGACGATCACCGGCAGGTGCGCCCAGACCGGCGGGTTGGCGCCGAGCGCGGGCCACAGGAGCTGCTGCTTGGCCGCGTTGCCCAGGTGCTCCTCACCGCGTACCACGTGGGTGATGCGCTGGGTGATGTCGTCGACCGCGTTGGCCAGCACGTACAGCGGCGAGCCGTCGGTGCGGGCGATGACGAAGTCCTCCTGGGCGTCGTTGGGGAACTCCACCCGGCCCCTGATGACGTCCTCGACGACGGTGACACCCTCGTCGGAGGTACGGAAGCGGACGGCGCCCTCGGTCAGACCCCGGTCACGGCAGAAACCGTCATAACCCTTGTGCTCGGAGCCGGTGCGGGCGACGAGCGTCTCGCGGGTGCAGTCGCAGAAGTACGCCTTGCCGTCGGCGAGCAGCTTGGCCACGGCCTCGCGGTGCTGCGGCTCGTAGGCCGACTGGAAGTAGGGGCCCTCGAACACCGGGTTGGTGCCGTTGATGCCGATCCAGTCGAGCGCCGAGATGATGCCCTCGGTCCACTCGGGGCGGTTGCGCGTCGCGTCGGTGTCCTCGACGCGTAGCACGAAGCGGCCGCCGGACTGTTCGGCCAGCGCCCAGTTGAACAGCGCCGTGCGGGCGCCGCCGACGTGGAACATGCCGGTAGGCGACGGGGCGAAACGCACCCGTAGATCAGTCACGGGAGACCACCTTGTTCGTCAGAGTGCCGATGCCTTCGATGCCGACGCTGACCTCGTCACCGACCTCGACCGGGCCGACGCCCGCCGGAGTGCCGGTGAGGATCACGTCGCCGGGGATCAGCGTCATGACCGCGCTGACGTAGGCGACCAGCGCGGGGATGTCGTGGATGAGCTGGTTGGTGCGGCCGCTCTGCCGCACTTCTCCGTTGACCGTCGTCGTGAGCGCCAGGTCGGAGGGGTCGAGGTCGGTCTGGATCCACGGCCCGAGCGGGCAGAAGGTGTCGAAGCCCTTGGCCCTGGTGAACTGGACGTCCTTCTTCTGCAGGTCGCGGGCGGTGACGTCGTTGGCGCAGGTGTAGCCGAAGATGACGTCCTTGGCCCGCTCGACCGGCACCTCGCGGCAGAGCCTGCCGATCACCACGGCCAGCTCGCCTTCGTAGTCGACGCGGTGAGACAGCGTCGTCGGGTAGGCGATCGGCTCGCTGTGGCCGATCACGGAGGTGGACGGCTTGATGAAGATGAGCGGCTCGTCGGGGACCTCGTTGCCCAGCTCGCGGGCGTGCTCGGCGTAGTTTCTGCCGATGGCCACCACTTTGCTGGGCAGCATCGGGGCCAGCAGCCGGACTTGGGACAGCGGGTAGCGCTCGCCGGTGAACTGAACGTCCCCGAACGGGTGGCCGGAGATCGCGGACACGAACTCCTCACCTGGGCCACCCTCGACCACGCCGAACGACACGCCTTCGCCTGTGGAGAACCTCGCTATACGCACCTGACAAGGCTATCGCCGCCGTCCCGCGCTCCGCCCGCCTAATAAATCGGTCACAAAAGCACCTAAAGTCCGTTTTGCCACGCATCGTCAGTTGACTGGAGGTTACGGGGACTTTTAAGAGCACATCGAGTGTCGGGAGGTGACGGATCGTGGCTGACACGGTAGTCAATCAGCAGGGCACCGTACCGCGGGCCAGGACGATGGAGGACAGCCCGGCCGGCTCACTGATGAGCGACAAGGGCACCACCACCATCGACGACGTGGTCGTAGCGAAGATCGCCGGGCTCTCGGCACGCGAGGTGCCGGGCGTCTACGACATGGGCGCCGGCGCCGCGAGGGCGTTCGGCACCATGCGCGGCATGGTCGGCGGTGACAAGAGTGTCGCCCAGGGCGTCTCGGTAGAGGTGGGCGAACGGCAGGCCGCCGCGGACCTCGACCTGGTCGCCGAGTACGGCATCGCGATCCCCGAACTGGCCGCGGCCGTGCGCAGGAACGTCATCAACGCGATCGAGCGCATGTGCGGGCTCGAGGTCACCGAGGTGAACATCAGGGTCGACGACGTCCACCTCCCCATGCGGGACACACCCGCGAGGGAGATCGGCGGTACGAGCGGCACGGCCGACACGGGTGGCACGGAGCGGGAGCCCAGAGTCCGATGACCGGCGCCCGGGCGAGCGGCGCTCCGCCGACCGACCCTCAGTCGACCGGTGCTCAGGTGGCCGGAGCCCAGGGGACCGAAGCGGCGGTAATAGGCGATGAGGCGGCCGGCGCTCAGGTGACCGAGGTCCGGCTGATCGGCGAGCGGGCCGTCGCCTGTGCGGGAGTGGCCGGGCTGTCAGGCGGTCTCTTCGGCGCGGTGGCGACCTATCTGCCCGGCGAGCGCCTCACGGGCGTGTCCGCGGACGAGCGCGAGGTGAACATCGCCATCGTGGCGCGACTCGACCGCCCCCTCCCCGAAACGGCCGAAGAGGTACGGCGGGCGGTGGCCGACCTGGCCGGGGACCGTCTGGTGAACATCCGGATCGACGACGTGGTGCCCGAAGACACAGTGCCGGCACCCGAGGACGCGGTGAAGGAGACCTCATGAACAAGATCTCGTGGCTGCCCGTGATCGGCATGTCGGTAGGCATGGTGCTGGGCATCGTCGGAGCATTCGGCGGGCTCGGCGCCTTCCTGCTCGTGGTCGTACTGGGCGCGGTCGGGCTCCTGGTGGGCCGCATCATGGAGGGCGGCGAGGTGAACCTGTCGAACCTCACCGTGAGGCGCAGATGACCACCGACCTGCCCGCGTCCGAGACGGCCGTCGTGGTGGTACCGGAGCAGCGCCCCGCTCCGGTACCACCCGAGCGGCGTGGCCGTACCGAGGTCGCGGCCCGCGTGGCGGGCAAGATCGCCGGCTGCGCCGCGCGTGAGGTGGCCGGGGTACGCGAGGTGAGCGAGCGCGGCGGGCTGCGCAGGACGCGCCCGGCGAGCGCCACGGTGCGTGACGACGGCGTCGAGATCGGGCTGACCGTGTCCGTGGCCTATCCGACGCCCCTGCGTGCGGTGGCCGGCCAGATCAGGAACCACGTGGCGGCCAGAGTCGCCGCGCTGACGGGCCTGCGGGTGTCACGCGTGGACGTCACGATGACCGAGTTCACGGCCCCACAAGCGCCCACGTGGGAGGTATCACGAGAGACGCCGCAGGAGGGACCGCAAGAGACCTCGCGTGAGGGACCGCGGGGGGTTTCGTCATGAGCACCGGTGCGCACCGAGCGGATGAGCCGGTGACGAGCCTCGCCGACCGGGCGACGGACGCGCCGCCGGCCGGTGAGCTTGGCCGGACGACAGACGGCCGCACAGCGACCGGCGCCTCCGGCCGGGGGGCCGATCGTGCGGCGGTGCGGGCGTTCCGGCCGCGCCGGACCGTGCCCGCCGTCGTGGTGGCCGCGCTGCTCACCGTGCTGGGCGCGGTGGTCGCCGCCGAGACGGTCTCGGCGCTGGCCGGGCGGCCGCTGGGGTGGGTACGCCTGGATCGGCTGCTGATCTGGGCGGCGTCGACTCCGTGGAATGACCCGCTGTTCCTGCTCGGCGCCGCGCTGGTCACGCTGATCGGGCTGGCGCTGGTGGTGACCGCGCTGATGCCCGGAAGGCCGCGCTTGATCCCGGTACGTACCGGAGACGCGGACCTGATCATCGGCATGCGGCGCAAGAGCTTCGCCAGGGCGCTGGCGCACGCCGCCGAAGAGGTTCCGGGCGTGCACTCGGCCCGCGCCTCGGTCCGCGGCCGTACCGCCGCCGTCACCGCCACCACCACCGGGTGGGATCGGGAGCGGTTCGGCGAGGCCGTACGGGCGATGGTGCTGTCGAGGATCGCGGCGCTGAACCCCGTCGAGCCGTACCAGGTGAAGGTCAACATGAGGGAGCGCAAGTGAACCGCAGAACCAGCCGCGGCAACCGGTGGGGCCTGGCCCTGACCGGCATCGTGCTCGCCGTACTCGGCGGCTGCGCGCTGGCGCGCGGCATGGGGGTGTTCGGGCGAAGCGCGGCGGGAACGGCGATCGCGGACCGTCCCGTGCGACTGTTCCTCGTGGCCACGAGCCCGTGGATCTGGTGGGTAGTCGCGCTGGTGGCCGTGATCGTGGCGCTGCTCGGGCTGCGCTGGCTGTTCGTTCAGGGGCGCCGCGACAGCCGCGACTCGCTGCGGATGGAGACCGGTCCCGGGGGCGTGACCGACGTCACCGCGAAGGGCATGGCCGCCGCGGTCGCGGCGGACGTCGCGACCAGTCCCGCCGTGCTGAACGCCGGGGCCGACCTGGGAGGTTCCCGCGACCGGCTGATGGTACGGCTGCGCCTGGTGGCGGACGAGCAGGCGTCGATGAGCGAGCTCAGGGACCACCTGGCGGGCGTGGCGATCCCGCACATGCGCAGCGCGCTGGAGGCGGATCGCGTACCGGCGGTGGCCCACGTGACCCTGGAACCCGCCCCGACCTCACACCGCGTCGTCCGCTGAGGCCGCTGAGGCTGAGGCCGAAGCCGCTCGCTGAAGCGTCAGGCGTCCAGCGGGTTGTTGGCGAGGCGGTCCGTGATGCCCGCCCGGACGAACCCGGCCGCGAGGCTGGACGGCTTGCGCGTGCCCTGGTCCGTCACGCAGGCCGCGAACTCCTTGGCGATCTCCAGCCGAGGGTGGCGGGCGAGCACCTCCTGCCGCAGTTCCGGGGGGATCTCCTCGGTACGGCGGCCCGAGATGTCCATGCCGGTCGAGAGCTCCAGCAGGTGCCCCTCGGGGTCCTCCGCCAGCGGCACCTCGTCCCACATGTGGCGGATGATCACCTCGGCGGCCCGTACCCTGCGCTCGACCGGCCACCCGGCTCCGGCGGCGAACGCCCAGGCCACGTGCCCGCCCGCCTCCTCGAACGGCACCGTGTGGCTGTCGAACTCCGCGGTCAGCCCGATGTCGTGCAGCATCGACGACACGTAGAGGAGTTCGGCGTCGAACGCGATCTCGTGCAGCCCCGCGTAGGCCGCCGCCCACAGGTAGGCGCGGACGGAGTGGTTGAGCAGCGAGGGCGAGTGATACCTGGTCGCCACCTCATGGGCACCCCGGCAGGCGGCGCTGTCCGGGATCACGATGTCGTCGAATCTCATGCGCCCAGGATGTCGTGAATTGACCGGTCCGGAAACCGAGCCGCATCGAGCCGCTAACGATCCGGCACCCAACTTGACCAGTTGATCGAGATTCGGTCAGCATGTTCCGCCCCCATCTTTTTGCCCGGAAGGAACCGGCGTGCGCCGCCTTGCGATCCCCCTCGCTCTCATGCTCGTTCTCAGCGGGCTGGTGAGCACAGCGCACGCCGACACGTCGGTGAAGCGCACCGCGCAGTGCCAGGGCGACTGGCTGCCCGGTACGCCCACGGCGGACGAGGTCATGCGGGGTGAGCTGCCTTTGGTCGAGCAGCCTCCGGTGAAGATCGGCACGAAGATCAACTGGGCCATGAGCCCGTACCACAACCGTTCGTGGGAGTTCGTCTTCCAGTCGCTGCGCTGGATGGGCACGCTGGTCGTCGCGTACGAGAACAGCGGCGAGGAGCGCTACCTCGACCGGGCCAAGGAGATCACCAAGGACTGGGCCGACCACAACCGGCGCGGCGCCCGCGGCACCCCGTCGTACGCCTGGAAGGACCACCCGGTCTCACTCCGTTCCCAGGCGCTGGTCTGCCTGAGCATGCACGTGAAAGACGCCTGGCTGAAGCGGACGCTGGCCGAGCACGCCAAGCTCCTGTCCGACTCGCGGCTGTACAAGAAGGGCCACAATCACGGGATCGACCAGGACATCGCGCTCATGGGCATCGGCTGCCGCTACGGCCGCAAGGACTGGACGAGCCTGGCCGTCAAGCGGCTGACCGGCACGGTCAAGCTCGACGTCGACTCCCAGGGCGCGCTCATGGAGCAGGCGCCGCGCTACGCCGTCTACGTGCACAGCAGGCTCATGGTCGCGATGACCAACATGAAGGACTGCGGCCGCAAGGTGCCCGGCGAGATCACCAAGCGGGCCGACGCGCTCAAGGCGTTCGTCGCCCACTCCACGCAGCCCAACGGCTTCATGGTGCCGATCGGCGACGGCAGCGCCGTGGTCGAGCCCAACATGGAGACCGGCACGCCCAAGGAGAAGGTCAAGGTCTACAAGGCCGGCTACGTGTACGGCCGGACGGACTGGGGCAAGCCCGAATCCGCCTTCTACTCGATCAGGTTCGGCCCCGGCCTGAAGTTCCACGGCCATGAGGACCACCTGGGCGTGACCTACTACGCGCAGGGCCGCGACATCCTGGTCGACGGCGGCTTCAACTCCTACGAGAAGAGCTCCTACCGCTACTGGACGCTCTCCCCCGAGGCGCACAACGTGCCGTCCGTGGTGGGCGGGCGCTTCCGCCCGCGCACGGCCAGCAAGCTGATCAAGTCGTCGTACGGCAAGGACCGGCAGTCCTTCCGGCTGACCGACAAGGCCTATGGCGCGAGCCGTACCCGATCGGTGCTGGTGAACCACGGCCAGGACGTGATGGCGGTGCTCGACACCGCGTCCGGCGGCAAGAAGGTGACGAACCTGTGGCGGTTCGCCCCGTCGCTCAAGGTGATCTCCAACGGCGGCGGCCGGGTCGTGCTGGGCGACGGGAAATTCAGGGTCACGCTGGTCCAGCTCGCGGGCTGCAAGCCGGTGGGCGGGCAGAAGGTGCAGCGGGGCGGGAAGCTGGGCTGGGTGTCGCCGACGTACCTGTCGAAGCTGCCGACGAACGTGGTCGTCTCCCCTGCGGCCAAGTCGCTGCTGACCGTCATCGTGCCGGACACCGATTCGCCGAAGGTGTCCTGTTCGGGAGGGAAGGTCAAGGTCCAGGGCCTGACCTTCCCCGCCGGTCTGCTCTAGCCGAGCGGCTAGCCGGCCTCGTGGCCCGCGCGGAGCAGGCCGTACGTCACCGCCTGCTCCAGCGCCTGCCAGGAGGCGTCGATGATGTTCTCGGCGACGCCGACCGTGGACCACTCGGCTGTGTCGTCGCTGGAAGTGATGAGCACGCGGGTTATGGCGTCGGTGCCGTGGGTGCCTTCGAGGATGCGCACCTTGTAGTCGATGAGCTCCAGCCTGGCCAGCTCGGGGTAGAGCTTCTCCAGCGCCAGGCGTACCGCCCGGTCGAGGGCGTTGACCGGGCCGTTGCCCTCGCCGGTGGCGACGATGCGCTCGCCCTTGGCGTGCAGCTTGACCGTGGCCTCGCTGACCAGCTCGCCGCCCTTGGCCCGCTCGACGATCACCCGCCACGACTCGACCTCGAAGTGGCGCGTGCGCTCGCCGTGGACGGTGTCACGCAGCAGCAGCTCGAAGGAGGCGTCGGCGGCCTCGAACGTGAAGCCCTTCGACTCCAGGTCCTTGACCCGGCCGACCAGCGTCTTGGTGGCTTCGGGGGTGAGTTCGTAGCCCAGCTCGCGGCCCTTGAGCTCGACCGAGGCGCGGCCGGCCATGTCGGAGACCAGCATGCGCATGTCGTTGCCGACCTGGGCGGGGTCGATGTGCTGGTAGAGGTTCGGGTCGACCTTGATGGCGCTGGCGTGCAGCCCGGCCTTGTGCGCGAACGCCGACATGCCGACGTAGGGCGCGTGGGAGTTGGGCGTGACGTTGGTGACCTCGGTGATCGCGTGGGCGATGCGCGTCATGTCGGCGAGCGACTCCTGCGGCACCAGGTCGAAGCCCCGCTTGAGCTGGAGGTTCGCGACCACGGTGAACAGGTTGGCGTTGCCGGACCGCTCGCCGTACCCGTTGGCGCAGCCCTGCACGTGCGTGGCGCCGGCCTTGACGGCGGCCAGCGTGTTGGCGACCGCGCAGCCGGTGTCGTCGTGGCAGTGGATGCCGACGCGGGCGCTGGTCTGGGCGGCGGCGTAGACGATGTCGGCCAGCTCGTCGGGGAGCATGCCGCCATTGGTGTCGCACAGGGCGATGACGGCGGCGCCCGCCTCGGCAGCGGTACGCAGAACCTCCAGCGCGTAGGCTGGGTTGGACTTGTAGCCGTCGAAGAAGTGCTCGGCGTCGAGGAAGACTCGCTGTCCCCCCGCACGAAGGTGGGAGACCGTGTCGCGGATCATCGCGAGGTTCTCCTGGAGAGTCGTGCGGAGGGCCAGCTCCACGTGCCGGTCGTGGCTCTTGGCGACAAGGGTCACGACCGGCGCGCCGGATTCGCGCAAGGCGGCCACCAACGGGTCGTCGGCTGCCTTCACACCTGCTCGGCGGGTCGCACCGAACGCGGCGAGCTGCGCGTGCTTCAGGTCGAGCTCTGTTTGAGCGCGCCTGAAGAACTCTGTGTCCTTGGGGTTGGCTCCTGGCCAGCCCCCTTCGATGAAGCCGACGCCCAGGCCGTCCAGCTGCCGCGCGACGGCGAGTTTGTCGGCGACGGTGAGGGTGAGGCCCTCCTGCTGTGCGCCGTCACGCAGCGTCGTGTCATACACGTGAAAGCGGTCGTCGGCCATGGTGTCGTCTCCCTGGAAAACAAAAAGACCCCTCACGGACGTGAGAGGTCTGCGCGCTGGCGGTGTCCCTTTGTCAGCCAGCGCGCCTGCTGATAATGAGCAGACCGTAGAACATGGTGCCTGCGAGTCTGCCACACCTATCCACTGGTCGGCACACCGGTCTCAGTCTTTGGGACGTTTTGGGGACGGCGACGCTGCTCAGACGGTGACGCTGCTCAGACGGTGACGCTGCTCAGACGGTGACGCCCAAGCCTCCGGTGATGGCCCGCTCCAGGGTTGCCGGGTCGAAGGCCTCGTTGCCCAGCAGCTCGCCGTCGAGGAGCAGGGTAGGCGTCCCCTCGATCTGTACCTTCGCGCTCTCCCGCAGGTGCTCGTCGGCGTACGACTGCGAGGTCACGCACTGGTCGACGGACGCGCCGACCTTCCTGGCCGCCTCGGCCAGGTCCTGCACGCCGAACCCTGACGCCAGCCCGTGCGGCGAGGGCTGCATGGCGTACAGCTCATCCCTGAACGCCAGCCAGCTCTCCTCCGGCACGCAGCGGGCGGCGGCCGCGGCGCGGACGGAGTTGGACCGCATGGGCTCGTCCTCGAAGACCGTCACCGGATGGAAGACGACCTTGACCTTGCCCTCCTTGGCCAGCCGCTCGATCGTCGCGTTGACCCTGGTGTGCAGCTCCTTGCAGACAGGACAGTCGAAGTCCTCGAAGAGGTCGAGCACAGGGGCGTCTCCGCCCCTGTCCGCGAGCACCATGGAACCGTCGGGTTGCCGGGTCAGCCGCACTCCCTGTGCCACCGACCTGCCTGGCTCGGAGAACGCCACGACAGTCAGCAGCACAACGAGCGTCGTGCCCGCGGCCACGACGGCCGCCAACCTCTTGTTCATTTGCCCGCCCTTAGCTCATTGATCGCCGAGACCTTACCCGAAGAGAGCGGGCGGGCATCATTCAGCCTCCGGGCGAGCCGTTGCCGTTGCCGTTGTGATGGTGGTTGCCGTTTCCGTTCCCGTTGCCGTTGCCGTTACTGCCGTTGCCGTTGCCGTACGCGCGCATGAACGTGCGGACCCCGGCGGCGATGGAGGCGTCGAGTTCGTCGTCTCGCATCGTCGCGTCACCGATGGTCCAGCCGACCTGGGCGTCATACGTGATCAACGCCAGGAAGTCACGCGCCGCCTGGTCAGGGTCGACCATGGAGAGCTTTCCGGCCAGCGCCAGCCTGGCGAACCTGGCGGCCAGGGACCCTGCGAGCTGGTCCTGGCCACGTTGCCGCCACTGCCTGGCGATCTCGGGACGCCGGGATCCCTCTGCCTGGACGAGTGTGCGTAAGGCTCGCGCCCGCTCGTCCATGAGACAGCCACGCATGAGATCCCCGGCGAACGCCGTCAGCTCCGCCATGAGGTTCGCCGGACGATCGGGAAAAGTCTCGATCATGGCGAATTGCTGGGCATTGACCTGATCGAAGTTCTCGTCGATCAGGGACTCGAACAAGCGCTGCTTGTCGCCCAGATGGTTGTAGATGGTCTGTTTGGATACCGCCGCTTCAGCGGCGATGGTTTCGATGCTCGCACCCGAGTAACCGTCCCGGACGAACACCCTCATTGCAGCGGTCATGATCGCTTCTCGTTTGGCGATACGCCCGCGCGGAGCAGCCTTCCCGGTCGCCCCTAGGCCCCTCGCCCTGGTCGCCGTTTCACCCACCCCGCAAGGGTACCCGTTTGACTTATCGGACGTTTTATGTCTTTAAACATCGGGGATTATGTATTTCCGCATTGCGGCCGGCCGACCGGCCTGAGCCGCTCCGATGCCCGTTGGGAATAAGAATCATGAAATCTGAATTTCTCGACCCCGCCGTGGCCCGCTACATCGTTGACCACTCCAGCCACCCCGACCCCCTGCTGGAGCAACTGATCGCCGAGACGCTCGCGGCGACGGGCGACAGCGCGGGCATGCAGATCACGGCCGACCAGGGTGTGTTCCTCACGATGATCACCCAGCTCACCGCGCCGGAGGTGGCGGTCGAGGTGGGTACGTTCACCGGATACTCGTCGCTGTCCATCGCCAGAGGCCTGTCCGGCGGCAAGCTGCACTGCTTCGACGTCAGCGACGAGTGGACGTCCATTGCCCGCCGCTACTGGGAGAAGGCCGGCGTGGCCGACCGCATCACCCTGACCCTGGGTCCGGCGCTGGAGACGCTCGCCGCCTTCCAGCAGCCCATCGACCTGGCCTTCCTCGACGCCGACAAGGGGAACTACCCGGCGTACTACGAGCTGCTGATCGACCGGCTGCGGCCGGGCGGCCTGCTCATGGTGGACAACACGCTGTGGAGCGGGCGGGTGGCCGACCCGGCCGCGTCGGATCCGGGGACCGTGGGGATGCGGGAGTTCAACGACCTGGTGCGGGAGGACCCCCGGGTCACCGTGGTCATCCTGCCGATCGCCGACGGACTCACCCTGATCCGCCGGAACTAGGAGTCGTTCCAGGCGCGGCCGGAGGCGTCCGGCCGCGGGCGGGGCCATCAGCTTTCGGGGAGCCGCATCAGCCCGTCCAGGGTGAGGTCGAGGAGGCGTTCGGCCTGCTCTCGCTGCTCGGGCTCCGCCGAGGTGAGGGCGATGCCGGCGAGCGCGGCGAACATGTCGCTCGCGCTGATGTCGGACCGGATCTCGCCGGCGGCCACGCAGGCGTCCATGAGCGAGGTGAGGGCGGCCTGAATCAGCTCGCGGCTGCGGGCGTAGGGGTTGGTTCCCGAGGCGACGACGGCTCGCAGGGCGTCGGCCATACCCAGCTTGGCGGCGGCGTAATCGATGAAGCGGCGCGTCCAGGCGCGTAGCGCCGCACGTGGCGGCATGGTCGCCAGGAGCTCGGGGACGGCGTCGCACAGCCGGGCCACTTCGTTGCGGTAGGCCGCCTCGATCAGGATCTCCCGGGTCGGGAAGTTGCGATAGAGCGTGCCGGTTCCCACGCCCGCTTCCTTGGCGATGCGCTCGAAGTGCGCGTCCAGCCCCTCTTCGGTGAACACACGCACCGCGGTGACCAGGATCTTGTCCCGGTTGCGCTGGGCGTCAGCCCTCAGCGGACGTTCTGCGTCTCGGGCCATCAGCCGCTCTCCCCCTGTTTGCTAAGTGGAGGCGCCGCCACTTAGGGTGGGACGAAGTGGCGGCGCCTCCACTTTCACTGTAGGACACTTTCTGGAAGGACCGCCCATCATGTCGGGTATCGAAGGCAAGGTCGTGGCGATCACAGGCGCCGGCAGCGGCATCGGCGAGGCGACCGCGCTGCTGCTCGCCGAGCGCGGCGCGAAAGTCGTCCTCGGGGCACGCCGTACGGAGCGTCTTGAGGCGCTGGCCGCCCGCATCGAAAAGGCTGGCGGTGAAGCCGCCTGGGCTCACACGGACGTGAAGCGACGCGAGGACCTGGCCGGCCTCGTCGGGCTGGCCCGTGAACGCTTCGGCAAGATCGATGTCCTCATCGGCAATGCCGGGATCGGCTTGATCTCCCCTCTGGACGACCTCCGCGTCGAGGACTGGGAGGAGATGATCGACGTCAACCTCAAAGGCGTCCTGTACGGCATCGCCGCGGCCCTGCCCGTCTTCCGGGAACAGGGTTTCGGGCACTTCATCAACATCCTGTCCACCTCGGGCCTGCGCATCGTTCCGCTCCAGCCGGTGTACGCCGGGACGAAGAACGCCGTACGCACCATCTCCGAGGGCCTGCGCCAGGAGGCCGGTGACAGCCTGCGCGTGACCGTCGTCTCGCCGGGCATCGTCAGGACGGACTTCGCCGAGCACATGAGTCCGGAGGTGAAGGCCCAGATCTCCGACCAGATGACCAAGATCGCGATCTCACCGGACGCGGTGGCCCGCGCCGTCGCCTTCGCCATCGAGCAGCCGGACGGCGTCGATGTGGGGGACATCGTCGTCCGCCCCACAGCCCAGAACTAGGCCTATACCTCGGGCTAGGCTCGGAGCGTGCCCGAAGCGATCGCCAAGGAACTGACCATCGGTGAGCTGTCCGAGCGCAGCGGCGTACCCGCCTCCGCGCTGCGCTTCTACGAGCGGCAGGGGCTCATCGACAGCCGCCGGACCACCGGCAACCAGCGTCGCTATCACCGCACCACGCTGCGGCGGGTGGCGTTCATCCGGGCGTCCCAGAGCGTCGGCATACCGCTGTCGGTGATCGGCGGCGTGCTGGACCTGCTGCCGGAGGGCGTCCAGCCGACCCGGGAGTTCTGGATCCGGGCGTCGGAGTGCTGGAGCGAGGAGATCAACCTGCGCATCGAGCGGATGGAACGGATGCGCGACCGGTTCACGGAGTGCATCGGGTGCGGGTGCCTGTCGTTCGAGCAGTGCGCCCTGGTCAATCCCGGCGACGCCCTCGCCCAGCAGGGCCCGGGCCCGCGCCGCCTGCTGGAGCCTTGATCAAGCGCTCGACGGGATGCCAAGCTCGGCGAGCAGGCGGGCGGTGCTCTCGTGCAGCTTGCGCGCGTCGGCCGGATCGACCGGCCGGGTGATCTCCTTGCGGCCCTTGAAGGCGCTCACCGGCGAAGCGGGCGGCTGGTCGACCAAGCCGACGATGGGCGCGATCGCCTTGGCGGGCGGAGCGGCGGCCAGCTTTCCCAGCAGGCCCATGATCGCCCTGGTCGGCCGGTTGAAGTCCCCCGCGAAGCCGGTCGCCACGTACCCCATCGGTAAGGCGCTTTTCGTAGCCGTGGCAGAGCCGCGTTCGGGGGCTTCAGGTGGTGGCGGTTGAGCGCTGCTTCAGTACGGCCAGGGCCCACTCGCCCCACCGGTGGTTCTCGCGTTCGAAGGCCAGGCCGCGCATCAGGGTCAGATAAGGGCCGATGCGGTCGGCATCCGCCAGGTACTCCTCCTCGCTGCGGCCGTTCAGCAACCGGGCGCGTAGCCGTTCGTATCGAGCGATCTTGGCTTCGGCCCAGTCCATGCGTTCCCCGATGGCGGCCCGCACGGCCTCGGCGTCGCCGGCGTCCACAGCTTGGACCTTGACCATCAGCTCGTCGCGGATCGCGCCCGGGCGGGGTGGCGTGGCGGTGAATTCGCGCAGCACACGGTGTCCGGTCTCGGTCAGCGAGAACAGTCGCTTGTTGGGGCGGCGTTCCTGCTCGACGACACGTGCCTGGACCAGGCCGTCGGCCCGCATCCTGTCCAGCTCCCGGTACAGCTGCTGGGGTGTGGCCATCCAGAAGTTGGCCACCGACGCGTCGAACCCCTTGGCCAGGTCGTATCCGGACGCTTCGCCCTCCAGGAGCGCGACCATCACCGCGTGACGCAACGACATCTGACAACGATATCGCCGGATTGATTAACCATCCCGGTTCCTAATCAACGATGCGACTATCGACGCCTACTTGTCCTGGGGTGCCGTCAAGATCGGCAGCAACCGCGAGACCACGCCCCGACCTTGGCGCATCTGCCGCCGAACGGAAGCACGTAGGCTGGCGGGATGATCTACGTCAAGACGCCCCTTACCCGTGAGATCCGCGAAGCCGTGGCTCTGACCTGGGGCGTCACGGGAGAGGGTGAGCGGTTGCACGGCGGAGAGGAATCCGCCGCCTACCGCCTCGACGGGCACGTCATCCGCCCCGGCCCGCGCCCGGTGCCCGCCTTCCAGGAGTCCGGCCTGTACGGCGATCCGCCCCAGGACGCCGCCGAGCTGGACGACCCCGACCTGGACCGCTGGCTGGCCGCCTTCCACGCTGAGCACCCCATGCGTCACCCCCTGCACGGCGACTACTACACCGGCAACACGCTGGCCAGGGACGGCCGGATAGTGGCGGTTCTCGATTGGGACGAGACCTTCGTCGGCGCCCCTGAGCTGGAGCTGGCCGCCGCCGCCCTGGAATGGGGCGACGACCTGGCCGGGCCGAGCGAGGAGTTCGTGGCTGCTTACCACCAGGCGGGCGGCACGGCCGCCCGCCTGGACGAGGAGTCGCTCGCTCAGCTCGTCAGGCACAAGCTCCGCAGGGAGCATGCCTACTTCCACAAGGCCGTCCGCTCGGGGGTGACGCACGACGAGGCGGACGTCGAATACCACCGCGCCCGGGTAGAGCTGTTCCACGGACTGCGCCCCTGAGGGAGCCTGTGGGCATCGTCATCGGCATGACGAACGTACTGATCGTCGGCTGTCAGCGCAGAACCAGGAGGTCAAGCCAATTGGCTCTGGGTTCCGGGCTGGGTGTCCGCTCGGCGTCCTGCACAGCGCGGCGGAGTTGTTCCTTGCCCCGCTGGAACTCCTCCTCCGTGAGGCCGCGCATGATGGTGGCGGAGCGGCGGAAGACATCCACCTGGGCGAGGAACTCGGCAAGGCTGAACATTGTCTCGGGGACCGGCTCAAGCGCGTCGCGGCGGAATCCCGCGGAGGTGAACGCCTGGCACGTCTGCTCAAGGGAGGGAAAGGTATCGGTCGTCCGGACGGTCTCGGGAAAGAACTCCCAGGGAAAGGTGCGCGTCATATAGGGCCTGTCCGGATATCCCTGCCGGATCAGAACGGGAGCGCCCGGGCGCAGAACGCGGCGGATTTCTCGCGCGGCGGCTTCCATGTCGGGGATGTGGTGGATCATGAGGGACATCCAGGCGCCGTCCACCGAGCCGTCCGGGAACGGGAGTGCGCCGGCGTCGCCCTCCACCACCTGGATGCCCGGGCGGCGCGGAATCTGGGCCCGCATCGCCGCCGACGGTTCGACCGCGAGGACGCTGAGGCCGAACCAGTCGCTGAAGGCGGTGGAGAACGCGCCGGTCCCCGCGCCGATGTCGGCCACGGTCATCCCGGGCGACGGGCTGAGGTGACGTCGTATCGCTTCACGCCATTCTTCGAGCCCGTCTCGGGGAATCTCACGGACCGCCTTGTACGCTGCCGCGGTCTGGTCGTCGTAGGCGATTCTGGCCATGTCGCGCCTCCTGATTCACACTGCTTCGAGATCGCGCCGCTAGGTTGTCATTCGACTCGCGGTACTGCGGCCCGCTTCTGCCGTATTCCGGTGGCACCCGTAGATCCGTCAATTAGCCCTTTGGGTCTGCCTCTCCACTGCGGCGGACGATCGTGTGCTCTCCCTCCCAGGACGATCCGCCAGGCACAAGTCGTCGATGATGTCGGCGACCGGGGCGAAACAGTCGGGGGCTCCTGGACCGCCGTGCACCATGACCACGGGAAATCTCCGCGGAATCACCGAGCCCGCGGTCCACGTACGAAGCTGCGCACCATCGTCCAACTCGATCATGGTCGCGGTCATGGACGTGAGTGTAATGCGATCAAGGTCCAATAAGAAGATCCCTAACGGACACTCGCCGGGCTGGGAGTGGGAAGCTGTTTCCCGAGGTCATGGCCTATATGGCGGGTGACGGCACCCTGTTCTCTGGACGACGTTGCACGTTGGAGCTACTGTCAAGCGCGTATAGTCAACTAATTGAGTAGGGGTAGGCATGCATGCGTTCCGTCAGGCCGTCGAGGCCCATGACATGGCGGCGATCGAGGCACTGCTCGCCGAGAACATCGTGTTCACCAGCCCGGTCGCGTACCAGCCGTATCCGGGCAAGGCGCTCACGGCGGCGATCCTCCGTGGCGTCTCGCGGGTGTTCGAGGACTTCCACTACGTCCGGGAGATCGCCGACGCGGACGGCCGTGACCTCGCGCTGGTGTTCCGGGCGACGGTGAACGGCAAGCAGGTCCACGGCTGCGACTTCCTGCACTTCGACGACGACGGCCTCATCGACGACCTGACCGTCATGGTGCGGCCGCTGTCGGGGGCGAACGCGCTGGCCGAGGCGATGGGCGCGCAGTTCGAGCAGATCAAGCAAGAGGCGTTCGGCGGTTGAAGCCACCGCCGCTGACCTGATCTCCCAGAACGGACACTTCGCTCAGGTGGCGCCGATACAACTGGCCAGGAGGGTGTCGATGAGAGTGTCCAGGGGAGGCCATGGAACGTAAGGGCGGGCCGCTCGCAGCGTGATGATCCCGTGGAGGGCGGCCCACAGGCACAGCGTCGCCGCGTAGGGGTCGGTGCGGGGCATGCGGCCGGCCTCGATGCAGTCCTTGATGACTTCATGGACGGACTCGATGGCGGCGGCGCCGGGTCGCTGGTCGTCGGAGATCGCGCGGGGCAGTTCGGGCACGCTGGGCACCGTGAACATCACGCGATAGACGTCAGGGTGATCGTCGGCGAACTCGCAATAGGCCGCCGCAGCCGCGCGCAGCCGGGCCACGGGGTCGGTATGCCGGGCGATGGCCTGGTCGATGTGGTGGATCAGCTCGACGAAGTGCCGCTGATAGACGGCCAGCAGCAGCGACATCTTGTCCGGGAAGTGTAGATAGACGCTGGTCGCGGCGATCCCGACCTCTCGGGCGACAGCCCGCAAGGACAGCGATTCGTGAGTGGCGCCGTCCTCCAGCAGGCGGTTGGCCGCAGTGATCAGATCCTGCCGTAGGCGGTCGCCCGCACCTCGCGGATTACGGGTGTGGCGTGGGGTGCTATCGGGTCGCGATGTCATCGCTGTTTCTCCATCTGCGCGATCGTTTGGACACCTGTCGAGAAGTCTTCCGAAGACCTCTTGACGCATGCCCAGTCCTCGCTAACACTACATATAAGGCAACAACGTTGCGCTACATGTTGCCTAACATGATAGGCCATCAGGGGACTGAAGCGCAGCAGGTGAGCCGGGACGGGCCGGGGTAGCGTCCGCCCCCTCGCCTGCCGAGCGACCCAGAACCTCGTGCCTGTCCACATCCATCAAGTCCGCGTTTCCACCAGGAAACCAACAGGAAGAGAAGGTGATCAACATGGCTGACAGATCAGTGTGGGGCTGTGTCGGCAGCAACGGCTCGACGATCTACTCGGGGACCGGCTTCAAGGTGGACCGTGTTGGTACGGGTGTCTACACGGTCCTGTTCGACGTGGCGTTCCCGCAGTGGCCGTCCGTCGTCGCGACACAGATGTACCCCGGCAACATGAGCAGCACCGGCGGAGACACGCGGGACAACGCCGTCGTCATCGCCATCTCCACGGACCGCTTCCGCGTCACCACCGGTGGCAGTGACGGCAAGCAGGCGGACCGGGACTTCTCGTTCATCGCGATGGGCCCGGCGCCGGCCGCGTAGGCGCTCAGCGAACCTGCCGGTTGTCCTCCCTCAGCCTGAGCGGGGGGCAACCGGCCTCGCCGCGCAAGGGACGTCTGTGGCGACAGACCGTTGTCGCGATTCTGGCCGGCCACCGACCGGCGGTCTGATGATCAGGCGTAGGTGCCGTGCAGTACAGCGACCACGTGAGCCGTATCGGCGCGGCACGAGAGCTGTCGACCCACGGCCGCAGCTCGAGATACTCGATTGTTTAGGGGAGACACTCCGCATATGCCCGCCACACGGCAGAATGATCGTGTGACGGATGCGATCCAGGCCGAGCGCATGCCGGCCGCCATGCGAGCCGCCAGGTTCATCATGACCCTCGAGGTGGCCTTCAGTCTCGTGGGGCTCGCCATCATGATCGGCACTGCCGCCGCATTTGCCTTCAGCGGCCCGTTCCTCCTGATGCCCCTCTACAGCGCCGTGATCACTGCGCTCATGGGTTGGCTATTATCCCGCTGGTCTTCCCGAAGGAAGCCGGTGCGCTGGGGCACCATCGCCGTCGAAGTGGTCGCCGCCGGTGGTTACCTCATCATGACCGCGATCGACGGCGACCTCAGCTGGATCAAGCTGATCGCCCCCAGCACGCTCTTCCCGCTGGCGGTTGTCGTCATGCTGCTCACGCCTTCGGCAACACGCTGGTTCGACCGCTGACATGGTGGACCACGCGCTCACCGGCGCATGGTCGGTAATCTCCGCGAGACTCGCACCTTGACGTCTCCGAGAGACCGGGCCCTTGAAGGGATCATGTGGGCTTGCTCAGAACTGCAGTTCTGACCAGTCGATCACCATAGGGATCGGGTTGCTGACGCTGGGAACGTCGCCGGACTCGTCCTTCATGAAGGTGCCGATGTGCTTGTAAAGCATCGATGCCCGATCCAGCCGGTACCGTTCGATGATCGACACACCGGCGCGATCGAGCCGGACGATCCAGTAGTGCGGAATGCCGGCCTTGGCATACTCCCCGAGTTTGTCGGTCGTGTCCTGCGTCTCGGAGCCGGGAGAAACGATCTCCACGACGAGCAGCGCGTGCTCGGCACGGAGCCGTTCGTCCCGCTGGCGGGCGGTGAACGCCCCTCAACTCGTGGCCCTGCGCCGGTGCCAAGTTCAAGGGCGGCAAGTTCGTCGAACGACCGGCCGACGAGGCCCAACCAGAGGCCGCCTGAAGGTCTTGGTCCTGGCGACTTCACGATTTCTCGCCGATACCCGTGACAGCGTGCGCCCCACGGGATGCGACTCACGACCTGCCGGTACGCGACTGTCTTCAGGCAGGCCGGCGCTCTTCGAAGCCTTCAGGCGGCGTCCATTCGATACCTTCAGGCGCCGGCACCCGTCATACAGGCGACGGCCGCGTATGCAACCGGCCGTAGGACCAACACATGGATGGGAGACCAGGGTGCTGACGAACATTATGTACGTGACGGTCTATGTCACCGATCAGGACCGTGCGCTGGAGTTCTACACCGAAGGGCTCGGCCTGGAGAAGCGCATCGACTACCCGGGGCCGGAAGGACGCTTCCTCACTGTGGGCGTTGCCGGCAGTCCGGTCGAGATCATCCTCTGGTCGCATGAGCCGGCCGTGGGGCAACCGATCGACAAGCGGCCGGGCCTCGACCCCGGTCCGCTCTTCCTCGAGTCGGACGACCTGAGGAAGGACTTCGAGGTACTTCGCCAACGAGGCGTGACCTTCGATCGGCCCGAACCGGAGGACTACCCGTTCGGCGTTCGCATCGAGGCAGTGGATCCAGACGGCAACCGGATCTCGCTCCGCCAGCAGCGCCGCCCAAACCGTGCTGATGGCTGACCGCCCGTAGAGGGCGCGACGATAACCCATGAGCAAGCAGATCCGAGGACGATGACAAGATGACCGACAACAGCCGGACAGACCTGGTGGCCGAGGCGTTCGAGGCCCAGCGCGACCGGCTGCGCGCGGTCGCCTACCGCGTGCTCGGATCGCACGCCGACGCCGAGGACGTAGTCCAGGAGGCCTGGATGCGGCTCGCCCGCCAGGACGCGACGACCATCGACAACCTGGCGGGCTGGCTGACCACGGTGGTCGGCAGGATCAGCCTGGATGTCCTGCGGTCACGCCAGACCCGCCCCGAGGCGGCCTACGGCGACGGGCTTCCTGGGCTCTTGGTAACGGTCGACGACGGCGCTGAACCCGAGGAACACGTGGCGCTCGCCGACGCGGTGGGGCTCGCGCTGCTCGTCGTCCTGGACTCGCTCGGGCCGAGCGAGCGGCTGGCGTTCGTGCTGCACGACCTGTTCGCGGTGCCGTTCGCCGAGATCGGCCAGATCCTCGGCAAGTCCGCCGACGCCACCAAGATGATCGCCAGCCGCGCCCGCAAGAAGGTACAGGCGACCGAACGGCCGACGGTCGTCGCACGAGAACAACGAGAAGTCATCCAAGCCTTCCGCGCGGCAGCCCAGGGCGGCGATTTCGAAGCGCTGCTGCGCGTACTCGACCCGGACGTGAAGCTGACCGTCGACATCCCCGATGGGGTGGTCGTCACCCTCGGCGCCACCGCGGTCGCCGCCGGCGCGCGGATGGTCTCCAGCCAAGTCGCACGACATCAGGCGGTGCTCGTCAACGGCCTTCCCGGGTACGTCTCCTGGCGCGAGGACGGAACCCCACTCTCCATCATCTCGTTCACGGTCACCGACGACCGGATCACCGCCATCGCGATCGTGGCCGATCCCGCCAAGCTTGAATCGCTGCGCCTGCCGAACCCTGCGTGAGCCACCCTCACGAAGTAACGGTGCGAAAAACCGGCAGACCACGGGCCACCACCGACGCCTGAGCGGTAGTGGGCGTCGAACCAACTCCGCAGGGACAGATGGAACGGGATGGCACGCCCATCAGGTGTAGGCCCATCGATCAAGATCCCTGAATCCTGAGGAGTCAGTCGTGTCACCCGTGTCCATCCGGTTGTCCACGCGAGTAGGCGGTGCCGTCCTTGCCGCCGCGCTGCTCGCCGTCCCCTTCCCTGCCCCTGTCCAAGCCGCCGCGGGACCAGTCTTGCCGCCGTCCGGCGGCGTGGTCTACGTCACGAACGCGGGCTCCGGCAATGTCTCCTCCCTGGCGATCGGCCCGAGGGCCACCCTCACGCTCCTCGACAAGCCTGTCTCCACCGGCGGCGAGACCCCCCGGGGCATCGCCCTCACCCCGGACGGGGCCACCGCGTACGTCGTCAACAGCGACTCCGACACGCTCTCGGTGTTCCGTGTGGGGGCGCGGGGCGCGCTCCAGCCGGACCCGCGGATCGTCAAGACCGGCGACGAGCCGTGGGGGGCGACCATCTCCCCGAACGGGCGCACCCTGTACGTGACCAACACCGCCGACGCGACGATCTCGGCGTACCGGATCGGCCCGGACGGGACACCCACCAAACTCGGCGACTTCAAGACCACCTCAGACCATCCCAAACAGACAGTGCTGTCTCCCGACGGGCGCTTCCTCTACCTCTCGTACGCCGACACGGACGAGACCGCCGACAGCCCGCCGCGGGTCATCACCAGATTCGCCGTGCGCTTCGACGGCACGCTCGGACCCGCGCAGGACGTGGCGAAGGTCGGGCCGGCCAACTACGGGATCGCGATCAGCCCGGACGGCGCCTTCGTGTATGTGACCTCGGTGGAGCCGCAGAACGTGTGGGGGTTCCGGCGCGGCGCGGACGGCTCGCTGACCCCCGTGCCCGGATCGCCGTTCCCCGCAGCCGAATTCCCGGTCGGCCTCAAGGTCACGCCCGACGGGCAGCACCTGTACGTCGTCGGCAACGACTCCGACACCGACTCGCCCCCCGGCGGCCTGCTCGGCTTCACGATCCTCGCGAACGGCTCGCTCAGGCCAACCGCCGACTCCCCCGCCCCCACTCCTGACCACGCCGAGGTCGCGGCGGTCGCGATCACACCGGACGGCCGGGACGTCTTCGCCGCCATCCGGGACACCAACGAGGTGGCCGCGTTCGAGATCGGATCCGGCGGCACGCTGAAGGAGGCCCCGAAATCACCGTTCCTTACGGGTGGGGAGAGCCCGCGGAGCCAATCCATCGCCGTACGCCCGGCCCCCGCACCCACCACCCCACGGTAAGGAGCATCCTGGACTCAGTGCCCGTCGCGGGTGCCCTGGCGGCGTACGACCACCCTTCCGGTAACAACAGCGGCGTCAGAGCCCTGCCGCACCGGAAGGTTGGATGCCCGTCGTACGCCCCTTGTCCGAGCATCACGAGGCCATGATCCTGCGGGAAATGATCATCCTCATGGGGCAGCGACTCGCGCGCTCAGGCCGCGCGGATAGGCGCGATGGAAGCCCCAGAGGCAAGGCAGGCGCAGGTCATGGCGATCGTGGAGTTGCCACGCTCTGTGATCAGAAGAGAGGCCTGTCCCCGTATCGCCGCCGCCGCTACTTTCAACAACGTGGACGATCAATGCTTGATCGATGGCGGCCGGCGATCGTAGAGCAGTTGAACGCACCCGATCCGGCCTGGCGGGTCGAGATCCCGCAAGTCAACGCGCCCACTCTCGTCATTGCTGGCGGGATGGAGAGTCATCTGCCCCAGGACAAGATCGCTGACATGGCCGCCCGATTCCCTGCTGGACGCCTGGCCAAAGGCGTTCTGCCAGGCGTGGTCCGTTCGACGTGCCCGCGTCGGCTCGACTGGATCGGCACCTTCTCATCCTTGCGCGCGATGCGGCCATGCAGACCGCGTTCGTCGAGCAGAGCGCGGGTCTTGTCCGGGTCGTAGCCGACGTCCAAGTGCACGACGCTGTCGTCGGGCAGCGGCCTCAGGTCGTTCAGGCGGTCCAGGATCGGGGCGAGCACCGGGAGTCGTGAGCGCTGCGCAGGTCAGTCCGGAGTGCTACCTGTCCCAGAGGGCGCTGAGGGGCAGCGCTGTCAGCCGGTCTCCGAAGGACAGGGACCTCACCCCTGTGTAGAAGACGAAACCGTGAATGAAGTCTTCGCCGAGACTCTCACGCAGAGCTACAAGGCCCTGAAAATCGTCCTGGTTGACAGAGTCGGTGGCTTTGGCCTCCACACCGACGATCCGCCCATTGTTTCGTTCAAGTACGAGGTCAACCTCAGCGCCCTGGCTGACCCTCCAGTGATGGAGTCCGACTCGAAACGGCGCCCAGGTTGCCTGCTTCGCGATCTCATTGACGATGAACGACTCGATAAGAGGGCCCCGCGCAGGCGAGACCCTGGCAGCCAGGCCATCCGCGTCGACGCCGATCAGATGAGCGGCGAGGCCGGTATCGGTGACGTGAAGCTTGGGACGGCGAATCGACCGAGCCACAAGGTTCCGAGACCATGCTGGAACCTGACGGATCAGAAAAACTGTCTCCAGCAAGCCGACGTAACGGTTGACCGTGCTCCGATGGAGTTGGAGATCACTGCCGATCTTGACCATGTTCGGTTCTTGGGCCGTATTCGCCGCGGCGATGTTGAGAAGTTGCCGGAGATTGCTCGGCTCATCGACTCTCGCCATCTCCCTGATGTCGGTGTCGATGACCGACTGAACGTAGGTCCGGTACCACCTGTCTCGGGTGAACTCCGATCTCATCGCGACTGCCTCCGGATAGAACCCTCGACAGACCAGTTCGAAGTAGTCCCTTCGGCTGTAGTCGCTGGGCGACGAAGAGCGCAACGCACCAGGATCGTTGAAGGCCGTCACAAGAAAGGATTCGCCCTTCCCGGCAAGCTCCTCCTGGGCAAAGGGCCAGATCTCAAGGATGCCCGCGCGCCCCGCAAGTGATTCGCTCAACGACGGCGTCGACAGAAACCTCGTGGAACCCGCCAGAACGAACTGCCCCCGCTCGCTCTTCCGATCGACCTCCGCCTTGATCGCCAGGATCAGGTCGTCTCCTCCCCGCTGAATCTCGTCGATCATCATCGGACGCGACCCGTCCGCGATGAAGGCAGCGGGGTCGGCCTGCGCGGCCGCTCTCAACGGGCCGTCATCCAGGGTGAGATAGGTCCCCGCTCCTCCCCTGTTGAGCTGTTGAAGCAGGGTGGTCTTGCCTGACTGCCTCGGCCCATTGACGATCACCACTCTGAAGGCGTCGAGGAACTCCTCGGCATGGCCGGTTAGCTGGCGTGAAACCAACTCAGACATGGCAGCTCCTTCCTGCGACGATCCAGACCAGCGTAGAGCCCAACCGACATTTGACGGTACAAAAAACCGACAGATCGCAGAGAGCCAACCGACATTTGACGGGCCAAAAAACCGACAGACCACGGGCCACGACCGACGTTTGAGACGACGAACGTGACGCCCGGCAGAGTGCCTGGGGCCTGGGGCCTGGGGGAGACTGAGGGTGCGCGGCCGACGACGAGGGCCACACTCCGTGGATCACCGGCGCCGGGGTTCGAGTCCTCCACCCGATGCCCTCGGAGTCGGAGACGCCTTCGGGCTGGACCACTCTCAGGTCAGAACCTACCCGGCGCTGCTGCGCCACCTGGTGCTGTCCATGGCCGCCCTGGCTGTCTGTACCATCACCGCCGCGCGGGCACGCACCACCAGAGGCGGTTCACCACCGCCCCCAACCAGACCTCACCCGCCGATCCGGGCTGATTCCCCTCACCGTTACAGAGGTAAAACGCCTGGTCAACCTAGCAATCCCTACCGGTACAGCCTGCGCTGGCACAGCTGCCGACGACGCCACCTAGCCCGCGCGAGCTGGTTCCACCAACGAATCCGCCCCACTCGGCGATGACAAAATCTCTATCTCCGGCTACCCCGATAGGTGGGCCAGCAGCATATCCAGCGGCTGCGGCACGCGATCGAGATCGAGTGCCGCGACGAGCGGGCCAGAGTAGCGGATCTTGCGGCCACTGCCTGATCCCATGAACCGGCGCAGCTGGTCGTGAGTGGCGCTCCCGCGCCATGCGGGTTGCTTCTGGAGCGTGCGAAATGAGCGGAGCTCGCCCTCAGCATCGACAACGCGCTCAACCGTGGCGGTACCGAGGGCGCGGATCAGCTCGTCTTCCAGGTCAGCGACGCACACGAAGAATCCGAGCGCCTCCAGATCGCGTCGGCTGAGATTGGATCCAAGGCCGGCGCGCTCAAGAGCCCGCCGGAAGTCGCCTTCCTCCCCGACGTCGCACAGACCGGCCAGCCGGAGATTGCGACCAGGAGCGCCAAACCTGCCGAGATACGTCCCGATGTTCGTGGCACCGCCCATCGCCACAAGGGAGATGCCTTCGGCCGCCAGGTTCCGGCCACGGCGCTCGGCCAACGCCTCGATGGCCGACTTATCACTGGCTCCCTCGACCAGGACCACCGTTTGCGTGTCGATCACGAGCCCAGCTTTGCACCGAACCTGGAGAGGTTCATCCCCTTTACGCGTTGGAAGGTCACCAGCCGCAGATCACGTTCTCCGACTGCCGTGCTGGGTGTTCGCACGTTTCCCGGAGCCGCCGAGCTTGGCATGGGCGCGCGCTGCTATGCGGCGAGGCCCGGTAAGGCCCGGCTTCACCGCGCCATGGGCCTCCAGACAGCGGAGGCCCTTTGTCTTGTCGCTCAGTCGCCGTTGAGGACGCGGGTCATCCACTCCAGAGTCCCCGTACGAAGAGCCTCCTCGGCGAGCCGCTTCCCGGTCGCGGTCTTGAGCGCGGCAAGAGAGCTGTCGATCCACGGCTGCACGTTCTGGTGTCCCTGCTCGCGATACTCAACGGCTTGCAGGAGACACTCCAGCTTGTCGGCGTCGCGTGCGCAGAGCGCAAGCTTCTCATGATCGGGCTCTGCGGGCTCGGCATGGATGCTGTGGTAGACCCAAGTCATGAGCTCACCCTAAAGCCATCTTGTCTACCTCGTCTAGGACGTTGCCCATATGCTAGCCGTAGGCAACGTACCTAACGTCGGCCTTGTGGAAGTGGATAGGTTCGATCCGACGCCGATCTATCAACAGGTGGCGGCGATCATCCGAGAGCAGATCAAGGATGGTGCGCTAGGGCCACGCGATCGGATCCCATCGGAGTCGGAGATGGTGCGAAATCACGGGGTTGCGCGCGATACGGCCCGCCAGGCCGTGGCTCTGCTGCGGGACGAGGGGTGGGTGATGACCTTGCCCCAACGGGGCAGCTTCGTTGCCGATCGTGAGAGTTGGCCGGTGGAGGGCTGACTCTCGCTGAGCAGCCAAGTTGGCAAGGTCTGATGCGGACGCTGGCGTTGGGCTGAGCCCACTGTGGACTGCTTGTTACAGGTGGACGGCATTGAGGTCGGAGGCGATCATTCCGACGCCGGGGAGAGTGAGCGTCGCCACTCGTCCAGGCGCTCGCGCATCGCCTCGACACGTTCCGATGTCACGCCATACGCGAGGAAGTCTCGATCAGGGACCCGCTCGAGATACGACAGTGCTTCGGCGAACATAGACCTGTCGAACCCGGGATTGTGTTCTTCGGCGACTGCCAAGAGCTGGTCTCGGGTGTAGCGGCCGCTGCACAAGATCGCTTCGATATCCAGGAAATCTCGGGGCGCCCACCTGTTGAACAGCGCGTCCATCTTGCCGGCCACCGCATCGTCAGGGTGCAGCACCGGACCTATCGCCAACATCACCGGGGAGCGTGCTTGCCAGAACACCCCCAGATCTACCTTGCAGCTGTGCCCGGTAGCATCGCTGACCTCCATCTGCACCAGATCAGGCGTACGCAGCCATACCTCGACCTGGAAGCCCTCCCTGCAGTACGCGTCGACGACCACTTGTTCGACCTGTTCCGGAGTCCCGCGCTGCGGCGTGAACAGGTCGATGTCCTCGGAAGGACGCGCACCCATGCCGTGCAACTGCACCGCATGACCGCCGCCGAGGACGAATCCGTGTTGGGCGGCCACCTCCAGCCCGATACGTGCAAGCCGCTCCTGCAACGGATCCATCAGGCAGCGGCCCGACGCAACTCGGGAAACCGCTTCTCCCATAGCGCCCGGACCCGCCGAGCGGGCAGGAACTCACTCCAGCGACGCTGTAGCACCTCACCATTGAGCAGGGCGCGCAAATGCTCCTGACGCCCTTCCTCCAGCACAATCTTGTAGAAGGCACCGAGGTCATAGGGATCATCCAGATCGAACCTACGACGACCGCTCCACGCCAGCTCGTGCGGGAGAGTCATCACGCCGTGCACCGGGCCACGCAGCTCATCTAGCGATTCGGCAACCACATACGGCCGGATATCCGCATAGCTGAAGGGAGCACCATGCTGAGCGTTCATACACACCAGTGTGCCCCACGCGTCCGACACTTCCGCTGGCTCTCCGTCAGAGAGGGGAAGGATTCGCCCCTTCCGCCAAGCTCCTCTGGGGCAAAGGGCCAGATCTCAAGGATGCCCGCGTGCTCCGCAAGTGATTCGCTCAACGACGGCGTGGACAGAAACCTCGTGGAGTCCGCCAGAACGAACTGTCCCGCTCAGTCTTCCGATCGACTCCGCCTTGATCGCCAGGATCAGGTCGTCTCCTTCCCGCTGAGCCTGGGAACAGGCGCGGGAGAGCCCGACCGAGACTCTGGAACTGGTTGACCAGGAAGAGGATCCGGCATTGGCCTCGGCGCTGCATCTCCAGCTCGGCTACGCCTACCAACGCCCGGGCCGCGACGAGGATGCCGCGCACGAGGTGACAGTCGCGGCCAAGAACCTGTCGTTTCCGCTGGCAGAAAACTTGTCGCTCAACACCCAGGGTGACACGGCTGGAGGAACTGCCATGGGCCTCCTGCCAGGGCAACCCAAGTATTCCAACCGGCCAACCCGGCGAAGCGTTCGGGAAGGCAGTCCGAGCGGAGCGAGGTCCTCCAGGAGGCGGGCGGTAGCCCGCCTGTGAGGACGTCCGGAGCGAAGCGGAGGGCCTTGCAGTGCGCGTTAGCGCCCAAAGGAAGAGCGTCGAGCTTCCAGGGCGCGAAGCGCCGATTGTGAGCCCTTTGTGAAGGGCGGGCGTCAAACGGTCAACCACCCAAATGGGTAACGGGTGGGTTGGCGAAAGACGCCCGGAGCGAAGCGAAGGCCCTTTCAGGGGGCTGGAAAAGGACGCCCGAAGGACGGGTTAGCTGATCTTGTGGATCCAGCTGTGGGTGTCGGGGCGGGAGCCGTACTGGATGCCCACCAGTTCCTCACGGATCCGCATGGTCACTTCCCCAGGCGTGCCGTCCCCCACCGTCCATGCCCGGTCCGTGCCCTTGACCGAGCCGACCGGCGTGACCACCGCCGCCGTCCCGCAGGCGAACACCTCCGTGAGTTCCCCCGACTCGCAGCCTGCCTGCCACTCGTCCGTCGAGATGAGGCGTTCCGAAGCCTCCAGGCCGAGGTCGGCGGCGAGGGACAGGATGGAGTCGCGGGTGATTCCGGGCAGCAGGGTGCCGGTCAGCGCGGGGGTGACCAGTTTGTCGCCGAAGACGAAGAACAGGTTCATCCCGCCCATCTCCTCGACGTACCGGTGCTCGTGCGCGTCCAGCCACACCACCTGGTCGCAGCCCTGCTCGACGGCCTGCCGCTGGGCGACGAAGGCGGCGGCGTAGTTGCCGCCACACTTGGCGAAGCCGGTGCCGCCGGGCGCGGCGCGGGTGTACTCGGTGGAGAGCCAGACGGAGACGGGCTTGACGCCGCCGGTGAAGTAGGAGGCCGCCGGGGAGGCGATGACCATGTACCGGTAGGAGCGGGACGGGTAGTTGACGCCGAGGCCGACCTGGGTCGCGATGATGAACGGGCGCAGGTAGAGGCTGTGGCCCTCGGTGGTGGGGACCCACTCCTTGTCGGTCTGGACGAGGAGTTCGAGCGACTCGACGAACGCCTCTTCCGGAAGCGAGGGCATCGCCATGCGCTCGGCCGAGGTGTTGAAGCGGGCGGCGTTGGCGTACGGGCGGAAGGTCGCGATCGAGCCGTTGACCTGGCGGTACGCCTTGAGCCCCTCGAACAGCTCCTGCGCGTAGTGGAACACCGAGGTGGCCGGGTCGAGCGAGAGCGGCCCGTACGGCTCAAGACGGGCGTCGTGCCAGCCCTCGCCCTCGGTGTAGTCGATCGAGATCATGTGGTCGGTGAAGGTCTGCCCGAACCCGGGGTTCGCCAGTACCTGCTCCCGCTCGGCCGCAGTGCGAGCGTGGTCGGATAGCTGCACGTCGAAGCTGAGCTTCTGAGCGATGGTCATGACGGAGGTCCTTCTCTCTACGGTTCTGGACAGACTCTACGGCTCTGGACATTCACTGCTTAGAGCAGCCTGTACTTCCTATTGTCTCGCTATATGGGATTGCAAGCGGCTAATGGGGTGCTTTAGCCGTTTAGACGCGAAAAAGCGCCTCGCGGTCCGTGTGCGGACCGCCAGGCGCTTTGGGGAGCTGGGCGGCCCTAGCTCGATACTCGCGCGGTGATGTCGTCACCGATCTCGTGTGTCGTACGGCCGGCCCAACCGGCCAGGCGCTCGACGATGTCGTCGGCGACGGCCTGCTCGACCCTGGCCGCCTCGGTGGACAGGCCGAGGTGCTCCAGGAGCATGGCGACCGACAGGATCGTCGCGGTCGGGTCGGCCTTGCCCTGCCCGGCGATGTCGGGGGCGCTGCCGTGCACCGGCTCGAACATGCTGGGCGCGGTGCGCTCGGGGTTGATGTTGCCGCTGGCCGCCAGGCCGATGCCGCCGGCGATCGCCGCGCCGAGGTCGGTGATGATGTCGCCGAAGAGGTTGTCGGTGACGATGACGTCGAACCGCTCGGGCTGGCTCACGAAGAACATCGAGGCCGCGTCGATGTGGCTGTAGTCGGTGGTGACCTCGGGGTATTCCTCCGCCACGCGGTTGACCGTGCGCTGCCAGAGGTCGCCGGCGTAGGTGAGGACGTTCGTCTTGTGGACGAGTGTCAGCTTCTTGCGCGGGCGGGACTTGGCCTTCTCGAAGGCGTAGCGGACCACGCGCTCGACACCGTAGGCGGTGTTGAGCGACTCCTGGGTGGCGATCTCGTACGGGGTGCCACGGCGCATGACGCCGCCGGTGCCCGCGTAGAGGCCCTCGGTGCCCTCGCGGACGACGACCATGTCGATGTTCTCGGTGGGCGTGTCGGCCAGCCGGGTCTCGACGCCGGGGAAGAGCTTGACCGGGCGCAGGTTGACGTAGTGGTCGAACGCGAAGCGGAGGCGGAGCAGCAGGTCGCGCTCCAGGACGCCGGGCGGCACGCTGGGGTCGCCCACGGCGCCGAGCAGGATCGCGTCATAACCGCGCAGCTCTTCGAGCACGGCGTCGGGCAGCGTCTCGCCCGTGCGGTGATAGCGTGCGGCACCCAGGTCGTAGTGGGTGGTCTCGATCTTGGTCCCGACGGCCTCCAGGACCTTCAGCCCCTCAGCGACGACTTCGGTGCCGATGCCGTCTCCGGGGATGACGGCCAGGCGAATATTCCGCGACTCCATGTGCGTACCTTACCCGCTCGTCTCGACTGTCGAGCATTCTATCTCACCTCTTGGACAAGAGAGAGTCAGCCGCGTCTGGCGTCGAAGATGAGGTCCCAGGCCCTGGTCCTGGCATGGGCCACCGCGCCCAGCAGTACTCCGCTGTCTCCCAGAGCGCTGGCCACCACCACCGGCCGCAGTGGGCCCAGTTCCGCGATCCGGTCCTCTATCGCCGCGCCGAGGAGGTCCAGGTTACGGCCCACTCCACCGCTCAGGACGATGACCTCCGGATCCAGGACCGCCGCCACCGCCACCAGGAGACCGCCGATGCGGCGGCCTTCCGCCTCCACCACCGAGCGGGCCGCCGGGTCGCCGTCCGCCGCCACCGCGAAGACGGCCTTGGCCGTCTCCAGGTCCAGCCCGGCCGCCCTGGCCGCGCGGACCACGCCGGGAGCGGCGGTCACCGTCTCCGTGGCGCCGTGGGCCAGGGCGTCATCCGTGGGGGGCGAGTCCGTGGGGACGTAGGAGACCTCTCCCGCCGCTCCTCTGGCGCCTACGTAGAGCTCGCCGTTGATGACGATGCCCATCCCGACGCCCGTACCGATGGAGACCAGGGCGAAGTTGGACTTGCCGCGCCCCTCCCCGTACGTGTGCTCACCGACCGCCGCCAGGTTGATGTCGTTCTCGATGATCAGCTCGACCTCGAGGGCCGACCTGAGGCGACCCGCCAGGTCAGGCGGGCCGGGGAGGTTGGGCGCGAAGTCCAGGCGGCCCTGGGCCGGGTCGTAGACGCCGGGCGAGCCGACCACCGCGCAGGCGATCGCGGACCACTCCAGCTCCGCCTCCCTGGCCGCGGCGCGGCACAGCTCGTCCACGAGGATCGCCAGCTCGGCCGAGTCGCGGGCGGTGTTGCGCCCGTCGCAGCGGCCCGCGAACGCACCGCGCAGGTCCGCCACGGCGACGCGGATCCAGTCGCGGCCGATGTCGATGCCCGCCACGTGGGTGGAGGCCGCGTTCATGTCGTAGAGCGAGGTCACCGGGCCAGGACGGCCCGACACCTCGCCGACCAGGTGCACCAGCCCGTCTTCCTCCAGGCCGGCCAGCGCCGCCGAGACCGTCGGCTTCGACAGTCCGGTGATCTTGGCCAGATCGGCCCGTGACGCCGGGCCGTTCGCGTGGAGCTGGTCGAGCAGCCGACGCTCGTTCAGCACCCGCAGCAGCCGCGGATTACCCAGCCCACCTCGCATCTCCAGCCTCCTCGCGCCAAACTCTAGCCAACGGCCCTAGTAGTAAACTAGCTTTCTTACCAAACAGCGGGGCGCGCCCACCCGAGAGGAAGATGTGCGATGGACCGAGCATGGCGACTGATCCCGGCCGCGGCGGTCTTGTTGGCCGCCGCCGCCTGCGGTAACTCCGCCAACACCAACACCGACAAGGGCGCCACCGCGAGCGCCAGGGCCGCTCCGAAGACGATCGCCCTCTTCCTGCCCGAGTCCAAGACCACGCGATATGAGGCGTTCGACCGGCCGCTGTTCGAGGCGAAGGTCAAAGAGCTCTGCGCCGACTGCAAGATCCTCTACAGCAACGCCGAGCAGGACGCCGCCAAGCAGCAGCAACAGGTAGAGGCGGCCCTCACCCAGGGCGCGAACGTCCTGGTGCTCGACGCGGTCGACGCCAACGCGGTGGCCCCGCTGGTCAACCAGGCCAAGCAGAAGAAGATCCCGGTGATCGCCTACGACCGGCTGATCTCCGGCATCGACTACGCGTACTACGTGTCGTTCAACAACGTCCGCGTCGGCGAGATGCAGGGCCAGGCCCTGCTCGACGCGATGAACGCCAAGGGCACGACGGCCAAGGGCCAGATCGTGGAGATCCACGGCGCGCCCACCGACCCCAGCTCGGCCGACTACAAGAAGGGCGCCAAGAGCGTCCTGGACGGCAAGGTCAAGGTCGGCAGGGAGTTCGACACGCCCGACTGGAGCCCCGACAAGGCCCAGCAGCAGATGGAGCAGGCGATCACCGCCATCGGCCGGGACAACATCGTGGGCGTGCTGTCGGCCAACGACGGCATGGCCGGCGGCGCGATCGCCGCCATGAAGCGCGCGGGCTACAAGGAACTGCCGCCGATCACCGGGCAGGACGCCGAACTGGCCGCCGTGCAGCGCATCCTCACCGGCGAGCAGTACATGACCATATATCTGGACATCAGGGCTGAGGCGGAGAAGTCCGCCGAGCTGGCCGTGGCCGTGGCCAAGGGCGAGCAGCCCGCCGCGACCAGCAAGGTCAACAACGGCACCGTCGACATCCCGGCCTTCCTCCTCGACCCCATCGCCGTCACCGCGGACAAGGTCAAGGACACGATCGTGAAGGACAAGTTCTACACGGCCGACCAGATCTGCACCGCCGAGGTCAAGGCCGCCTGCGCCAAGGCGGGCATTCAGTAAATGCTCTCCGCGACAGGCATCTCCAAGCGCTACGGCGCGGTCCAGGCTCTCGACGGCGCGAGCCTCAACCTGCGCCCCGGCGAGGTCACCGCCCTCATGGGCGACAACGGCGCCGGCAAGTCCACGCTGGTCAAGACCATCTCGGGGGTGGTCGTCCCCGACGAGGGCACGATCACGCTCGACGGCACGCCGGTCAGGATCACCAACCCGCACGACGCGCAGGCGCTCGGCGTCTCGACCGTCTACCAGGATCTCGCGCTCTGCGAGAACCTGGACGTGGTGGCCAACCTGTTCCTCGGTACGGAACGCCGCCGCTGGACGCTGCTGCGCCACATCGCGATGGAACGCGCCACCCGCGACCTGCTCGAACAGCTCGACGTACGCATCAGGGACATCAGGGTGCCGGTCGCCATGCTGTCGGGCGGCCAGCGCCAGTCCGTGGCGATCGCCAGGGCGCTGATCGGCGAGCCGCGGCTGGTCATCCTGGACGAGCCCACCGCCGCACTCGGCGTGGAGCAGACGGCCCAGGTGCTCGCGCTGATCGGACGGCTACGCGAACGCGGGCTCGCGGTCCTGGTCATCTCACACAACCTGGCCGACGTACGGGAGGTGAGCGACCGCGTGGTCGTCCTGCGCCTGGGACGCAACGCCGGTGAGTTCGGTACGGCCGACACCACGCAGGAGGAGATCGTGGCCGCGATCACAGGGGCAGGGCGATGACCGACACACTGGCGCGCAAGCCCTACACACCGAAGGTCGCGGTCGAGCGGCTGAGACAGGGTGACGTCGGCGCGTGGCCGGTCGTCGGCGGGCTGGTGGCGATCGCGATCGTCTTCAGCGCGCTCAACGACCGCTTCCTCGCGCCGGAGAACCTCACCAACCTGGCCCTCCAGATGGCCGCGACCGGCACGATATCGCTGGGCATCATCATGGTGCTGCTGCTCGGCGAGATCGACCTGTCGGCGGGCTCGGTCAGCGGCCTCTGCGCGACGATCATGACGATCATGCACGTCAAGCAGGGCTGGAGCGCGCTGGCGGCCATCCTGATCGCACTGGCCGCCGGGGCGGGGATCGGGCTGATCCATGGGCTGATGTTCACCAAGCTGCGGATGCCGTCGTTCGTGGTCACGCTGGCCGGGCTGATGGGCTGGCTCGGGCTGCTGCTCTTCCTGCTGCGGCAGGGCGGCACGATCAACCTGCCGTTCACCGGGTTCATCTCGAAGCTGAGCGACACCTGGCTGCCGTCCTGGCTGTCGTGGCTGCTGGTGGCGGGCCTGGTGCTCGTCTCGGGCGGCGCGGCGCTGGTCACCCGGCGCCTCAGGCTGGCCGCCGGGCTGCCCATCACACCGCTGTGGTGGCTGCTGGTCAGGACGGGCGGGCTGGCCGTACTGCTCGCGGCGGGCGTGCTCATCATGTCGGCCGACCGGGGCGTGCCGCTCCTGCTGATCATCTTCGGCGCGCTGGTCGTGGTGTTCGATCTCGTGCTCCGGCATACCGCGTTCGGCAGGCATGTGTACGCCGTGGGGGGCAACGCGGAGGCGGCCAGGCGGGCCGGGATCAACGTGACGCGGATCAGGATCCTGGCGTTCATGCTGGCCTCCACGCTGGCGGCGGCCGGGGGCATCCTGGCGGCCAGCCGGCTGTCGGCGGTCAACCAGCAGTCCGGTGGCAGCGACATCCTGCTCATGGCGATCGCCGCGGCGGTCATCGGCGGCACCTCGCTGTTCGGCGGCCGTGGGCGCGCCTATGACGCGCTGCTCGGGGTGCTGGTCATCCAGTCGATCACCAGCGGCATGTACCTGTTGAGCGTCGACTCCTCCGTACGGTTCATGGTGACGGCCGCGGTCCTGGCCCTGGCCGTGGCGATCGACTCGCTGGCCCGCCGGGGGGCCGCCCAGTGAGCCGGGTGCTGGGCATCGACGTGGGTGGCACGAAGGTCGCCGTCGGCGTGTCCAGCTCCGACGGACCGGAGATCGCCGAACGGATCCGGCTCGACACCGGCTCCGGCACGCTCGAACGGGCGCTCGCGGCGGCCAGGGGCCTGGACGGCGCGCCGGCCGCGGTGGGTTTCTCGACGTGCGGCGTCATCCGTGACGGCCGGGTCCGGCTGGCGCCGAACGTGCCCGGCTGGGAGGGGCTGGAGCTGCCCAGGCTGCTGCGGGAGGAGTACGGCGCGATCCCGGTGGCGATCGACAACGACGTGAAGGCGGCAGCGGCGGCCGAACTGCGCTGGGGAGCGCTGCGCGGCGTGTCGGCGGGCGTCTACCTGAACCTGGGCACCGGCCTGGCGGCGGCGCTGGTGGTGAACGGCCAGGTGGTGTCCGGGGCGCACGGCGCGGCGGGCGAGATCGGCTACCTTCAGGCCATCCCGGGCGAGCCCGCCTTCGCCGACGGGCATGTGCCCCTGGAGGAGCGGGTCTCCGGAGCCGCGCTCGCGGCCCGGGGCACGGCCCTGCTCGGCCGCGAGACCACGGCGGCCGACCTGTTCGCCCTCTTCGCCGCCGATGTCTCTGACGGCACTCCCGATGTCGCCGGACTGGTGGACGAGGCGCTCGGGCTGCTGGCCATGAGCGTGGCGAACCTGTGCGCGACGTTCGACCCCGAGTGCCTGGTGGTCGGCGGCGGCATGATGGGCGCGGCGGACCTGATCATGCCGCGCCTGACGGCCGAGCTGCGCCGGGCCGTACCCTTCCCGCCGGAGATACGTCCGGCGCGGTTCACCGACGACGCCCCGCTGCTCGGCGCGCTGGCACTCGCCCACGCCGCTTCACAGTCTTCATGAGTTTGTGAAATAGGTGTAGCTTAAGGAACATGGCCCCCGAGAAGGTGCACCTGGCCGCTGAGAAGGCCACGCTCCTCGCCACCCTGTACGGCAGGGCACTGGACGCCCGATCACCGCGTCCCATCCTCGACGATCGCATGGCGGCGGCGACCGTCGAGCGCATCGACCACGACTTCCGCCAGACCGGCATGGACCGCCGCAACGCCGGCTCGGTCGCGCTCAGGGCCCGCTTCCTGGACGGCTGGGCCAGGGAGTTCCTCTCCCGGCATGCCGAAGCGACCGTGCTGCATCTGGGCTGCGGCCTCGACACGCGGGTCTACCGCCTGGCGCCGCCGCCGGGCGTCGACTGGTATGACGTGGACTATCCCGACGTCATCGACCTGCGCCGGCGGCTGTATCCGGAGGAGCACAGGACCATCGGCACGTCGGTCACCGACCTCGGCTGGCTGGACCAGGTGCCCGCGGGCAAGCCGGTGCTGGTCATCGCCGAGGGCCTGTTCTACTACCTCGATCCGCCGGGCGGCCGGGCGCTGGTCAGGGCGATCGTCGACCGGTTCCCGGGCGGCCAGTTCGTCTTCGACGCGGTCAGCCCCTTCGGCCTGCGCCTGCAGGCGATCAACAAACCGCTCAGGAAGGCCGAGGCCACGATGCGCTGGGGCATCGACGGGCCGGACGACCTGCTGTCGATCAGCCCGAAGCTGCGCCTCGTCACCGCGCTGAGCGCTTTCGACCTGCCCGGCTACGGCCGCCTTTCGGCGTCGCACCGGTTCTCGGCGGGGATCGCCAAGGTCGTGCCACGGTTCGGGAGGATGGCCGTCTTCTACCGGCTGGAGTTCTGAGGGGCGCCGCCGTTGTCCCTGCGGTCCAGGGCGGTCTGCAGGGCCTCGGTCGCCTCGTCCTCGGTCTCGTCGGTGGCGTTCCAGGCATACATCTCGTACATGGGTGTCTCATCTCGTTTCGCGGGGCGTCGTACTGTGCAGTCGGATCCCGGTCACGAATCCGACCGGGCCTGAGCTCGTGGGGTCCGGATCGCGGACCGGACGAAGGGGCTTACCGGCCGACGCGACGCCGCACACCGCGGCGAGTCGTCGACCTGCCCTAACAGGCCCCGCCGCGGCAGGTAAGAAGTACGAGAACCTGGCGCATCTTTCGAAAGAATACCTGGCGGTAGTTTGGCTGTCTCGTTGGACGTCCTACTATCTCGCATCCTGAGACAGAAAAACGGCTGCCGCGAGAGCGGCAGCCGTTTGTCCTGGAACGGGGCAGGTCAGTCCTCCAGGTCGACCGAGCGGCCGCTGTCGGCGCCGATCTCGGTGATGATCTGCTCGACCACCTCGGCCGGGATGGCCGAGTCGACCGTCAGCGCGATCAGCGCGTTGCCGCCCTTGGTGTCGCGGGCCACCTGCATCGAGGCGATGTTGATGCCGTGCTCGCCGAGGAGGCGGCCGACGACGCCGACGATGCCGGGCCGGTCGGCGTAGGTGAAGAACGACAGGTGCGCGGTCGGCTCGATCTCCATCTCGTAGCCGTTGACCTCGACGATCTTCGTGATCTGCCGCGGGCCGGACAGCGTGCCCGAGACCGAGACGCGGCGGCCGTCGGCGAGCACGCCGCGCACGCTGACCACGTTGCGCCAGTCGGGGCTGTCGGCGCTGGTCACCAGGTTGACGGAGATCCCGCGGTCCTTGGCGAGGAGCGGCGCGTTCACGTACGTGACCGAGTCCTCGACCACGTCGGTGAAGATGCCCTTGAGCGCGGCCAGCTCGAGGACCCGCACGTCCTGCGCGGCGATCTCGCCGCGCACCTCGACGTCGAGCCTGGTGGCGACCTCGCCCGCCAGCGCGGTGAAGACGCGGCCCAGCTTCTCGGCCAGCGGCAGGCCCGGCTTGACGTCCTCGGCGACCGCTCCGCCCTGGACGTTCACCGCGTCGGGCACGAACTCGCCGGCGAGGGCGAGCTTGACGCTCCGCGCGACCTGGGTGCCGGCCTTCTCCTGGGCCTCGTGGGTGGAGGCGCCCAGGTGCGGCGTGACGACGACCTGGTCGAGCTCGAACAGCGGGCTGTCGGTGCAGGGCTCCTTGGAGAACACGTCGATGCCGGCCCCGGCGACGCGACCCTCCTTGATCGCCGAGTAGAGCGCGCCCTCGTCCACGATGCCGCCGCGGGCCACGTTGACGATCCGCACCGACGGCTTGACCTCGTGCAGCTCCTTGTCACCGATGAGCCCGAGCGTCTCCTTGGACTTGGGCAGGTGCACGGTGATGAAGTCGGCCTGCTTGATGACCTCTTCGAGGCTGACCAGCTTGACGCCCATCTGGTCGGCGCGGGCCGGCGGCAGGTAGGGGTCGTAGGCGATCAGCTCGACGCCGAACGGCTGCAGGCGCTGCGCCACGAGCTGGCCGATCTTGCCCAGGCCGAGGATGCCGACGACCTTCTCGTCGAGCTCGACACCGGTGTACTTGGACCGCTTCCACTCGCCGTTCTTCAGCGCGGCGTGCGCCTGAGCCGTGTTGCGGGCGCTGGCCAGGATGAGCGCGATGGTCTGCTCGGCGGCGCTGGTGATGTTGGAGGTCGGGGCGTTGACCACCATCACACCGGCCTTGGTGGCAGCCTCGACGTCGACGTTGTCGAGACCGACACCGGCCCGGGCGACCACGCGCAGCTTGGGCGCCGCGGCGATGGCCTCGGCGTCGACCTGCGTGGCGGAGCGGACGATGAGCGCGTCCACGTCGGCGAGCGCGGGCAGGAGTTGCGCGCGGTCGGCGCCGTCGGTGTGGCGGACCTCGAAATCGTTGGCGAGTACGGCGAGGCCTGCCTCGGACAGCTCCTCTGCGACCAGTACGACGGGCTTGCTCATGGAAGTGGATCCTTAGGGGCAGGCGGGCGGGCATTGAGGGACACGTCTCCGGGCCCCTCGGATCGCTCCGAGTCTATCCGCGCTTGTGAATGTGTTCACGAGGGACCCAGGATCTGAGACAGCCGCCGCCATACCCCGCGTCCCGCAAACTCATCCAGACTGCTCGCATCTTTGTCTTGATCGGGGGAATTCTTGGCTATTAGCCTGATAAGCCGTGACCGACTACCTATGGTTCGTCATATGAGCATCGGGAATCCTGCGCTTGCCGACGTGCTCGCCCAGCATGGCAGTCCACATCGCCTGCTGGCGGCGCTCGCTGATGGTGGGGTTCTGGTGGCAGTGCGACCAGACCGTTCAGTCGTCCTGGGTACGACCCAGGCCGGCGACAGAGTGCTGCTCGGATACACGGGCGCGGCTACGTACGCCCGGCACCGTGGCAGTCACTCCCTCTCCGCCTGCGATCCGGACACGATCCTCGACATCCAGCGCGTCACCGGCGTGCGGGAGATCGTGATCGACGCGGCGGGGCCCGCTGCTGCGGCCGTGCCCATCGACGACCTGCAGCGCTTCCTCGCCTCGACGCGATCGGGGCCTCATCCGGTGTTGTCGGGAGCCGTCCCCGCCGCGTACGCGACGGGCGCGATGGCCACGGTGTCACGGGGAGCCGCGCTCGCGCAGGTGGCACCGCCCTCGGCGGACGCCCCCGCGCTGCCGTGGATCCCGGCGCCGCGACCGCACCTGTCGGGGCCCATGCAGCAGGTCGACCCCGGCTACCGGCGGTGCACGCACCCGATCCTGCCCGCCCTGCGGCTGGCGATCGGGAACCTGCTGATGGACTACCCGCTCGTGCACCACGTCTGGATCTCCGAGGCGCGCACCGCCTCGGGGGCGACGGGGATCATGCTGCACGTGAAGGTGCACATGTCGGCCGCCGAGGACGTGGTCCGCGACCTGCACCGCGGGACCCGCGCCCGGCTGCCGCAGTTCGCGGCGAGCGGGGCGCCCATCCTCATGGCCCGGGTGGCGGACTCGCGCAGCGAGCAACGGATGATCGAGATCGGCGCCCACGTGGTCTGCGCGGACGTGATCGACTAGCGCCACCCGGACACGAGCGACCGCGGCCCGCCTCAGGCGGACCGCGGTCGTCGGACGGGAGGTACGCCTTTACGTCAGGCGGCGGGCCAGGACGAGCCGCGTCCTGGCGGACAACCCGGCCACCAGCGCGGCCAGCAGCGGCAGGCCCAGCAGGAGCGCGGCCAGGAACAACCACGGGACGGCGATCGTCGTAGGCCCGGGATCGAACGGAAACGCCCCGCCTCTCTGGGGTACGAAGGACATCGGCCACGACAGCGCGACCCCGGCCACGGCCCCCGCCACGACGCCGACCAGCGCACCCAGCCCGGCGATGTAACCCGCCTGACCGGCTATCACCAGCCGCCGGCTGCGGGACGGCGCGCCGACCGCCGTCATGGTGTCCAGGTCGCGGCGCATGTCGGCCGCGGCGAGCCCGGTGGCCGCGAACGTGCCGCCGAGCACCAGCACCATGGCGACGCCCAGCAATATCCAGAGCATGGGTGTGAGATCGTCGCCCCGGTCGCCCTCGACGAAGAGGTCGATCCTGCCGCTGATCGCCGAGAGATCCCGGTTCAGCTGCTCCTGGTTCGCGGGGCGGTACATGGCGTACAGCCGCCGCTCCTTGACCTGTACTCCGACGGACGCCAGCGCGGCCGGCGGGACCACCCCGCCGCTGAGCCGCGGGTCGGCGGCGCTCGCCAGCACGGCGGGCAGCTGCTTGGGCTTGATCAGGCTCCCGTCCTCCTGCGTAGTGAACTCCAGGGTCGCCAGGCCGTTCTTGATGAGCTCCGGATCGAACACCACGATCTTGCCCGCGGCCAGCGCCGCGGCGGCCTGCGGATCCTGCCGTCCCTGGATGAACGCGAGCAGTTGCGCGTCTCCAACCGGCACCTCGCCTCCATAGACGCTGCCGTCACACCGCTCGCCGCAGTCGCGGCCGAGACTGATCCAGGTTCGACGGCCCTTGGCGTCCACCGGATACGCACCGGGAACCATCTGGGCCCCGCCCAGTCGCCGTGCGGCCGCCATCCGCAGCTTGGCCCAGCCGCTGTCGTCCAAGTCGGCGCCTTCGATCTTGATACTGCCGACCGGGGCATAGGGATGGTAAGCGGCCTCCTGTCCCGCGGAACTACTGGCGAGCCCGATGCTGAACCCGACCGCCGCCACCGTGGCCGCCATGACGGCTGCGGCGGCGGAGGCCGTACGGGAGCGGTGGCGTGAAGCGTCGCGGACCGCGAGGCGCAGCGGGAGCGGCAGGCGGACGGCGAGCCGGGCCGTGCGGCGGACCAGCCACGGCATCAACGCGACCAGCCCCAGCACGACCAGCCCCAGAGCCGCCACGACCGGCAGCCCGTCACTGCGCAGGCTCAGCGCGGTCACGACCAGCCCGGCCACCACGAGCACGAGGCCGAGCACGGGACGGCCCGCACGGTCGCGGAACTCGCCCTCCCGGCCCGCCAGCACCTGGGCGGGACTCTGCCGCGCGGCCTGCACGGCGGGTACGAGGGCGGCGATCAGCCCACTGACCACACCCAGCGCGGCCACACCCGCGACACTCGCCCACGGCACCTCGAACGGGCCGAGCGACCGGAACCACCCCGCGACAAGTCGTACCACCGCCAGGCTGCTTCCGACGCCGAGGACCGTCCCCACCAGCGCCGCCGCGCCGCCGAGCACCAGCCCGTCGGCCAGCACGATAGCCCGCAGGTGCCTGCCCGAGCCGCCCTGCGCCGCGACCACGGCCAGCTCCCGGCGCCGCCGCCGCAGGCCCACAGCGAACGCGGGCCCGGCCAGCAGCACCGTCTCCATGACGATGAAGACGACGGCGAGCGCGATCTTGATCGGCAGCCTGCTGTCCGGGAAACCATCGGAAACGCCAGCGGGCGGGTTCTCGATGACGGCTCTGGAATGGACGAGCAGCCCGTGTCTGTTCAGCCCCCGCACGTGCGCCCAGTCGAACGGCGCGGCGGTGTCGGCGAGCCAGCCGGTGCCGCCTCCGTCCGTCTTGTCCAGCAGGAGCACACCCTGGAAGCCGATGATCTCGGCGTAGGCGGGCTTGTTCGGATGCTCGATCACACCGACCACACGCACCTGCGTGTTCCGCCGGGTCACGCCGATCGTGTCGCCTACCTTCGCTCCTCGCTCCAGCAGCGCGGGTGTCACCACCACTTCACCGGGCGACGCCGGGAACCTGCCCTCCTTCAGTGACCGCATTCCGCGCGTCATCGGGTCGCGCAGGTCCACCTCGACGGCACTCACCTGGTCATAGCCGTCCTTGACCTGGACCTCCACGGAGCCTTCGTCGTAGGGGATGATCCGGCCATCGACCAGCGCCGCCACCTCCGTGCGCGTCCATGGCAGGGTCTTGGACGGCTCTCCCTCGGCCGTTGACCACCACTGTGTGCCAGAGACATCCTGCTCGAGCGGCCGGTGGTTCCTGGTGGCGATCCGCGCATCCGCCGCCCCCAGCCGGGCGGTCAACCCCTCTCGGGCGTCCACGTCCATGGTGGCGTACCCCGTGAGCACACCGGTGATGAGCAGCACCGGCAGGCCGATCATCACCATGATCAGCGCCGTACGCCCCTTGAACCGCAGCGCGTCCCTGCGGGAGATGCGCAGCGCGGCGGCGAACGCGCTCATCGGGCGCTCTCCAAAGGCACGGCCGTCGAGTCGGCGATCTCCCCGTCCCGCAGGAACACCACGCGGTCGGCCCACCCGGCGTAGCGGGGCTCGTGGGTGACCAGCAGCACCGCCGCGCCCTCGTCGCAGCGTTCACGCAGCAGCCGCAGGATCTCGTCGCCGCTCGCCGTGTCCAGCGCGCCCGTCGGCTCGTCGGCCAGCACCAGGCGCCGCTCGCCGACCAGCGCCCTGGCGATCGCCACGCGCTGCCGCTGCCCGCCGGACAGCTCCTCGGGAAAGCGGTCGGCCATGTGGTCCACCCCCACCGAGGCCAGTACGGCCAGCGCCTCCTCACGGGCCTGCCGGGAGCGGACGCCGTCGAGCTCTCTCGGTAACATCACGTTCTCGGCGGCCGTGAGCGACGGGATCAGGTTCAGGTCCTGGAAGACGTACCCGACACTGCCGCGCCGCAGCGCCGCCAGATCCGTCACGGTGGCCAGGTCCGTGCCCTCGATCGTCACGCTGCCCGAGGTCGGCCGGTCAAGGCCGCCCGCGAGGTTGAGCAGCGTCGACTTGCCGGAGCCCGACGGGCCCATGACGGCGACCAACTCGCCGCTGGAGACCTCGAGGCTCACTCCCCTGAGCGCGTGCACTTGGCCGTGCGCGCGCGTCACCTCATCCAGCCTCATCACGGTCATGTGCTCTTCTCCTTGAGAACGGCCTCGCAGTGGTCCAGCCAGCGCTGTTCCGCCTCGGCCTGAAAGATCAATGAATCGAGGACGAGCCGCTGCGCGAACCCATCCGTGTTCGCCCGTTTCGCCCTGGTCAGCTCCTGCAACGTGCGCATGGTGGCGGTGCGCTGGGCCAGGATCACCGCCGGCACGTCGACGTCCCCGGCGGCGACGGCCATGGCGAGCTTGATGACCAGTTCGTCCCGAGGCCGGTCGGTCTGGTCGACGGGGGTGCTGAACCATCGCTCCAGCTCGGCCCGACCGGCCTCGGTGACCGTGTAGACGGCCCTCCCCTGTTCGTCGGCCCCTCCGGGCTCGACGAGGCCGTCACGTTCCATCCGGGCGAGCGTCGTGTAGACCTGGCCGATGTTGAGCGGCCAGGTCGCCCCCGTCGACGCCTCGAATTCCACCCGGAGTTGGTAGCCGTAACGCGGCCCCCTGCTCAGCAACGCGAGCAGTCCGTGTCTGATCGACATGGATACTGAGTATGCATACTGAGTATGCTCAACGCAAGAGATCCGCATATTCTGGACAGGGGACGCGGTTCAGGCCGATACTCGGGGCATGAGCTCGACGCATCCACCGTTCCGCGCGTCCGACGGGGAACGCGATCGCGCGATCGACGAGCTCCGCGACCGTGCCGTCGAAGGGCGGATCTCCCACGACACCTTCGTCGGCCGGGTGGACCAGGCGCTGCGGGCACGCAACCGGCACGAGCTCGATGACCTGGTCGCCGACCTGCCCCGCCGCCGGACGTTCCGCCAGCGGCTGACCGACGCGGTGTCGAACGCCTCCGACTTCACCACCCGCCTCCAGGCGGCCTGGCGCAAGCCGCGCCTGCCCCGGCTGGCCCTGCCCGACGACCACCGCGTCCGTTACGTGGTCGGCCGCGGGTCGGCCTGCGACCTGGTGCTGTCCGACCTGACGGTCTCACGGGTGCACGCCGAGCTGCGGCGCGAGGACGACGGCGGATGGATGCTGGTCGATCTGGGCTCGCTCAACGGCACGCGGCTGAACGGCTGGCGGCTGGTGGGGCCGGCCAAGGTCAAGTCGGGTGACGAGATCTCCTTCGGCGACTGCGGCTTCCTGGTGAACGCGGGCCAGCTCTCGTAAGCGCGTCCGTCCTTCATGAGCGAGGGCCGCCTGCCAGGCTGACCATGGGCGGCGCCTGCCGTACAGCCGACCCGAATATACGGATATTTGCGGATTACAGGCTGCGGGCGCTGCCGCATGATCCCAGGCGAGACCCCCAGTCCCCATTGGAGACCCCATGCGGCGCACCTCAGCATCCCTCGTCGCGGGCGCGCTCGTCGCGGCCCTCGCGTGGGCGTCCGGCCCCTCCTCACCCGCCGTCGCGCTCGAACCCTCGGCGGGCGTCGCGGACCTGGCCCAGGACATCAACCAGATCCTCGCCGACTCGCGGCTCACCGTCGGCCGGGCCGGCGTGGTCGTCAAGAGCGCGGCCAACGGTGACGAGCTGTACGCCACCGACGCCGGCAAGCTGCTGATCCCGGCGTCCAACACCAAGCTGTTCACCTCCGCCGCCGCCGCCGACACGCTCGGCCTCGACTACCGCTTCCCCACCACAGTGCTGAGCGGCGGGCGCAAGCTCGGCTCCGTACTGACCGGCGACCTGGTCCTGCGCGGCACCGGCGACCCGACGATGCTGGCCGAGGACTACGACGCGCTGGCCGCCAAGGTCGCCGCCGCGGGCATCAAGGTGGTCGCGGGCAAGCTGGTCGCCGACGACACGTGGTTCGACTCCGTACGGCTCGGCAACGACTGGGCCTGGGACGACGAGACGGCCTACTACGCGGCGCAGATCTCCGCGCTGACCGCCTCCCCGGACCGGGACTACGACGCCGGTTCGGTGATCGTCTCGGTGGCGGCCTCCGGCACCGAGGTCAAGGTGTCGACCACGCCCGAGACCGACTACCTGAAGATCGTCAACAAGGCCACCGTGGGCACCACGACCGACGTGCTCATCGAACGGCAGCACGCCACGAACACCGTGGTCATCACCGGCACCGTGGCCGACCCGTACCAGGAGTGGGTGGCCGTCGACGACCCCACCCGCTATGTGGCGTCGCTGTTCCGCAAGGCGCTGGCCAAGCACGGCGTCCGCGTGGCGGGCCCCACCGTCACCGGCGCGGCTCCGTCCGGCGCCGCCACGCTGGCCGAGCACCAGTCGATGCCGCTGAGCGAGCTGCTGGTGCCCTTCCTCAAGCTCAGCAACAACATCCACGCCGAGATCCTGACCAAGGCGATGGGCCGCAAGGTCTCCGGCCAGGGCACCTGGGCGGCCGGGCTCAAGGTGAGCACCGACTTCGCCAAGGCCAACGGTGTGCAGGTGCTCAACATGCGTGACGGCTCCGGCCTCTCGCGCCGCGACGGCTTCACGCCGACCTCGATCGCCCAGTTGCTGAGCGCCATACGCGCCAAGCCGTGGTTCAAGACCTGGTACGACGCGCTGCCCATCGCGGGCAACGCCGACCGGTTCACCGGCGGCACGCTGCGCAGCCGGATGCGCAACACCGTCGCGGCGAACAACGTGCACGCCAAGACCGGGTCGCTGACCGGTGTGACGTCACTGTCGGGCTATGTGAACAGCGCGGAGGGCGAGCCGCTGGTGTTCTCCATCATGCTCAACCAGTTCCTGTCGAGCTCGCCGAAGGACATCGAGGACAAGATCGCCATCCGGCTCGCCCAGTTCTCGCGGACCGCGCCGGTGGACGCGGTGTCGCAGCTCCGCTCGACGGGTGAGACCGCGACGGCCGACCTCGAGTGCTCCTGGCTCAAGCCCGCCGAGTGCTGACCGCCCGGGTGACGCCCGGCGAGTGCTGAGCCGGCGATGTCCGTCCATGGCCGTGCGGCCTTACGCCGCACGGCCATATTTTTTTCGGCGTCCGACGCCTATGTGGCATGGGAGGTTTACCGAGGTCGACGGGGTCATCGTTACGATTGGGTCACCTGGTACTCCAGATATAGCAGTGTTTTTCGTGACATGGACGTTGCGGGCCTACCAGAATGCGGGATCGACGCAGTATCTAGCAGCACCGGAGGGACAGGATGCGCGGACAACTCCAGGCACTCGTCTGCCTCGGAAGTCTGGCGGCATTGAGCTTCCCCGCGCCCGCCACCGCCCAGGCGGCGAGCACGAAGGCCCCGTGCCGGGTCCTGGCCGCCAAGCCGTCCCTGTCCAGGGGCATGGTCACCGGCACGGCCGGCAGGATCGGCTGTGACGCCAAGGCCACGCTCAGAGTCCGGATCGTCCGAGCCATGGCCGGTCCCGATCGTACGGTGAAGAGCGGATCCAAGCCCGTGCTGAACGGCCGGATCGCCGCCCGCGTCCGCTGCGCCGCCCCCGGCCGCTACTACGTCGTGGCCATGGACTACCAGAGCAAGCCGATCCAGTCGCCGTCCGTGGCGCTGTCCTGCGAGACGCGGGCACCGTCGAAGACCGGCACCGCCTCGGCCGCCGAGGACCAGGTCGTCAAGCTCACCAACCAGGCGCGCGCCAGGAACGGCTGCCGCCCCCTCACCCACGACCCCAAGCTCCACGCGGCGGCCGAGCGGCACTCCGCCGACATGGCCGCCCGGGGCTACTTCGAGCACGACTCCACGAACGGCCGGACCCCGGGCAACCGCATCTCGGCGGCCGGCTTCGCGCCGATCAGCACCTGGGGCGAGAACATCGCCATGGGCCAGCCGACGGCCGCCTCGGTCGTACAGGCCTGGCTCAACAGCCCCGGGCACCGCGCCAACATCATGAACTGCTCCTTCACCCATATCGGCGTCGGCCAGTCCGCCAAGGGCCCCTACTGGACTCAGGACTTCGCCGCCCACTAGACCACAGAACCCCACCCAGCCAGGGAGCGTCGGGCCTCCACCAGGCGCGCCACCGCGCCGGTTCCCACCGCAACGCCACGGCGCTCCCATCCGGCGGGCCCGGTCGCGCCTCCCCCCGCACAGCGGACCGCGACCGGGCCCGCACCCCTTTCCAGCCCCACCGCCGTCAGTCGCGAGTGTCCGAGAAGCGGGCCAGGACCAGTGACTCGACGACGCCCACGACCGCGTACGCCAGGATCGACACGGCCGTGACCACCACGATGTCCGCCCACACCTCGTCGTACCGGAACCCGCCGATCGCCCGCAGGATCCCGGCCCCGATCCCCTGCCCGGTCGCCAGCCACTCCGCGATGAGCGCCCCGATGATCGAGGCGGGCACGGAGATCCGAGCGGAGGCGAACACCGAGGGCATCGCCGTCGGCACGGCCACCTTGCGCAGCACGGTCAGCCGCCCGCCCCCGTACGCCATCACCAGGTCGGTGGCCTGCGGCGAGGCGGAGCGCAGCCCGAAGGCGATGTTGACCAGGGCGGGGAAGAACACCACGATGCCGCCGATGACGGCGACGCCGACGAGTTCGCGGCCGAAGACGAGCGTGATCAGCGGCGTCATCACCACGAGGGGCACCGAGCGCAACAGCATCGCGACCGGCATGAACGTCTGCTCGACGGTCCTGAACAGCACGAACGCCATCGCCACGACGACCGCCGCGACCATCCCGGTGGTGAAGCCGATGGCCGCGTCCCTGATCGTGATGCCCAGAGCGGCGAAGACCGCGTCGCGGTGGGCCGCCGACGAGCCGAACAGGTACTCCCAGACCTGCGGGGGACGCTTGCCCACCAGCGGGCTGATGCCGAACGCCTCCAGGGACAGCCACCAGATCGCCACCACGATGACCACGGAGGGCAGCAGCGGGCCGACGACCCGCAACACGATGCGGCCGATCATCGGGAGGACCTCGCTCTGCCGTAGGACCAGGGTGTCACCACGCGCGCGACCAGCGCGACGACCGCGTAGCCGAGGCCCGCGACCAGGCCGGCCACGAGCGCCAGCCCCCACGTGCGCGGGACCTGGAACTGCTGCTGGGAGATCATCAAGGAGACGCCGAGTCCCTGGTCGTTGCTGCCGAGGTATTCGCCGATGATCGCGCCGAGCAGCGCGGAGGGGGCCGAGATCTTCAGCCCGGCGAACGTGCTCGGCAGCGCCGCGATGATCTGGACGTGCCGGAGCTTGGCCAGGCGGCCGCCGCCGTACACCGCGATGAGGTCGAGGCTGGTCCGGTCGGCGGAGCGCAGCCCGAGCAGGGCGCCGATGAGCGTGGTGAAGAAGACGGAGACGGCGGCCAGGAACACCACGGCGGCCTCACCACCGAAGACGACCAGGACGATCGGGCCGATGGCCAGCAGCGGGATGCAGTAACTGATCACGGCGAGCTGCGTCGCCACAGCCTCCAGACGCGGGACGAGCAGGACGAGCAGCGCGACCCCGATGGCCAGGCCGTTGCCCCAGAGGAAGCCCTGCAGCGCGGCGCTGACGGTGGCCGTCGTGTTGGGGCCGTAGAAGCCCCAGCCGTCGCGGCCCATCCCGGCCAGAACCGCCCACGGCGTCGGCACCGCGCCGCCGTCCGCGAAGACCGTCACGGCGAGCAGCCACCACAGGGCGATCAGGACGGCGACGCCGAGCAGGCCGTGGATCCGCTTCACGAGCCGTGCCCCTTCACGAGCCGTGCCCGAAGAGCAGGTCGCTGACGTGGTCGTGGATGGCGTGGAACTCCGGTGTACGCATCATCTCCGGCACGCGGGGGCGCGGCAGATCGATCTTCACCATCTCCACGATCCGGCCCGGGCGCGGGCTCATGACGGCCACCACGTCCGACAGGAAGATCGCCTCACCGATGCCATGGGTGACCATCAGCGTGGTGGCGGGCTTCTCGGTCCAGATGCGCAACAGCTCCAGGTTGAGCCGCTGGCGGGTCATGTCGTCCAGGGCGCCGAACGGCTCGTCCAGCAGCAGCACGCTGGGCTTGACCACCAGCGCGCGGGCGATCGACACGCGCTGCCGCATGCCGCCCGACAGCTCGGCGGGCCGCGCCTTCTCGAAGCCCTGCAGGCCGACCAGCTTGATCAGGTCGTCGATCACGCCGGGCTCCGGCCTGAGCCCGGCGACCTCCAGCGGCAGCCGGATGTTGGCCGCGACGCTGCGCCAGGCCAGCAGCGCCGAGTCCTGGAAGGCGATGCCGAGGTGGTGGCTCCTGCGGAGTTCCTCGGGAGTCTCGCCGTTCACCCGGATCTCGCCGGTGGTGGGCTGTTCGAGCCCGGCCAGGATGCGCAGCACGGTCGACTTGCCGCAGCCCGAGGGGCCGAGCAGCGACAGGAACGAGCCCTTCGGCGTCTCCAGGTCGATGTGCTCGATCGCGGTCAGCCCTCTGCTGAACGTCTTGCTCAGCCCCGTGATGCCGATGCCGGTCATGAGAGCTTGAGGCTCGCGTCGGCCTTGTAGATCTCGTCCAGGATCGTCAGGTCGAAGAGGTTCTCGGCCTTGACGGTCAGCCCGGCCTTGGCGAGGGAGGCGATGTTCTGCTCGATCAGCTCGGCGGTCATCGTGAACAGGCCGTTGGCCTTGGCGTCGGGGGTGACGACGAGGCCGTTCTGCATCTTGGCCTCCTCGGTCTGCTCGGCGACGTCGAGGTTCTGGTCCTTGCCGTACGTCTTCGCGGCCAGCTCCGCCGCCTTGGCCGGGTCGGCGACGGCGTCCTTCCAGCCCTTGATCTCGGCCGTGAGGAACGCCTTGAGCTTGTCGCGCTCCTTGTCGATCGTCTCCTGCGTCACCGTGAACGTCTCGGCGACCAGCGGCAGCCCGTGGTCGGCGAACAGCATGTGCGCCGCGTCCACGCCCTGCATCTTCAGCCGCACCGGGCCGCTGGTGACGAAGCCGACATAGCCATCGAGCTGGCCGGAGGTCAGCATCGACGGGTCGGACTGGAACGGCACCCGCGTCAGGCTCGCCGGGTCGATGTCGTTGGCCTTGAGCAGCGCGTTCCAGACCAGCTCGTTGGAGTCCTGGACGCCGATCTTCTTGCCGGCCAGGTCCTTGGGGTCCTGGATCGGGTTCTTGCCGAGGGAGACGATGGCGAAGGGGTTCTTCTGGAAGGTCGCGCCGACGATCTTCAGCAGGGCGCCCTGGAGCACGGCGGGCGCGGTGATGGTCGGCGTCGACAGGCCGATCCAGCAGCGGCCGGTGGTCAGGCCCGACTCGACCGAGGTACCGGAGCCGCCGCCCGACAGCAGCTCCACCTGCGAGAACCCGGCGGCCTTGTAGTAGCCCTTGCTGTCGGCGAAGTACTCGCCGGCGAACTCGACGTTCTTCTTCCAGGAGAGCTGGATCTTGACCGCGCCGAACCCGCTCCCACTCCCACTCCCACCGGACGTTCCGCCGTCACCACAGGCGGCCAGGCCGAGCGCCAGTCCGGCCAATCCTGTCGTCCGCAGGAACGCGCGACGGTCGAGGGTAGCCATAATTCTCCTTGGAACGGCGATGAACATGCAGGTCAGGAAGCTATACAGTGATTATTACCATCGTGTGACGGAAAACCGGTCACGGCATGGGGTGGGATGATCAGGTGGGGAAAAGCCCAGCCCCGGCGCTTCGGACCCTGTAGGTCCCTACGAGAGCGCCCGGTGAGGTCCGTAGATCCCTCCAGCGGTGGAGAGGGTCCGGTAGCGTCGCTTATGAGATGAGACTTGACGGAATCCCGCTTTGGGACGGTACCGAATTCAGGGGCCCGGTCGAGCTGAGCTGGGAACCGGACCGGATCGGCGAGGTGCGGCCCGCCACGCAGCGGTACGACGACCTGTGCGTGCTCCCCGGCCTGGTCGACACGCACGTACACCTGATCGGCTACGCCGGCGAGGGCCCGCCGCCGGACTTCGCCACCTGGCCGCTCGTCACGACCCGCGACGAGCAGGTGCTGCACGGCGTCGCCCACGCCCAGCGGGCCATGCGCCACGGCGTGACGACCCTGCGCGACCTGGCCGGGGACGAGGCGCAGATCGCGCTGCGCCGGGCCTTCGACGCCGGCGTGCTGCCCGGCCCGCGCGTCCAGGTCCATGGCGTGGTCGGCATGACGGCCGGGCACAACGACCTGTTCGTGCCGCCCGCGATCCCGCAGCGCAAACCCACCGCCGACGGCCCCGACGAGTGCCGCAAGCTCGTACGCACCTGGGCCCGCGCCGGGATGGACGGCATCAAGCTCACCACCAGCGGCGGCGTGCTGTCGATCGGCGACAAGAACGGCTGGCGCAACTACACGCGCGAGGAGATCAGGGCCGTCGTCGACGAGGCGCACGCGCTCGGCATGCTGGTCGCCTCACACGCCCACTCCGAGGACGGCATCCGCGTCGCCGTCGAGGAGCACGTCGACTCGATCGAGCATGGCACGCTGCTGAGCGGGGACCTCGCCGAGGTGCTCGCGGCCCGCCGCACGCCCGTCGCGCCGACCCTGCTGATCAACGAGGCCATCGCCGACGGCCGGGTCCCGGTCACCGCGGAGTCCATGGCCAAGGCCGCCGAGCTGGTGGCCACGCGCAACGTGCTGCTCGCCGAGGCGGCACGGCTGGGCGTCCGCTTCGTCCTGGGCACCGACGCCAACGGGCACCACGTCCAGTTCGGCGACCAGCTCGCCGAGGTGGTCCACATGACCGAGATCCTGGGCATGTCCGCCTCGGAGGCGCTGCGCGCGGCCACCTCCGACGCCGCCGACTCGATCGGCATGCCGGTGGGCCGGATCGCGCCGGGCCTCGGGGCCGACTTCATCGTGCTGCGCGGCCGCCCGTGGGAGCGGATCGCGGACCTGGCCGTGGCGAACATCGTCGCCGTGGTCTCACGTGGCCGGCTCGTCGCGGGCCGGCTGCCCTGACCTGAGCGCCAGATAGAGGTCCGTACGGTCGCGCATCGACGACATCCGCCGCCCGGTCAGCTCCTCGATCCGCTGTATGCGATAGCGCAACGTGTTGACGTGCACATAGAGCTCGTCGGCCGTCCGCTGCCAGGAGCCGCACGTCTCCAGGAAGACGTCGAGCGTGCGCAGCAACTCGGAGCCGTGCCGGGCGTCGTACTCGATGATCGGCCCGAGCAGGTGCTCCCTGAACGAGCGGCGCACGCTCATGGGCAACTGGGCAAGCAGGAGTTCGTGGCTGTCGACGTCGGCGACCGACATGACGGACACCGGCCCCTCGCCGTAGCGGGCCGACTCCATCCCGCGCCGCGCCGTCTCCAGCGCCTCGCCGAGCTGCGACACGCTGGCGGTCGCGTCGCTGATCCCGGCCGCCACCCGCATCCCCGGCCGGTTGGTCACGAGCAGGCGCAACTCCTCGGTCAGTGCCTGGCGCGACACCTTGCCGTTCACCAGCACCATGGCCTCGTCGGACCGCCCGCCGACGACCAGATGCCGGCCTCTGCGGTCCAGCGCGTACATGATGGCGGGCACGTCGTCATCGTCGGTGCCGCCTGTCCTGGCCACCACCATGGCCGTGGTCGGCAGCCCCGGATCGGCCCCGAGCAGCCGCAGGTGGGCCGACACCTCGCCGGGCGCGATCCGCTGCGTGCCCAGGAGGTCGAGCAGCGTCTGCGCCCTGGCCCGCTCGTCCTTGCGCCGCTCGGCCGCGAACGCCTCCTCGGTCACCACCTCGGTGATCGCGCCGAACGACTGGTCGGGCGCGGCCAGGAGCAACGGCAACCGGCGGCGTTCGCACGCCTTGACCAGCGCGTCCGGCAGCTCCCCCAGCACGACCAGCCCGACGATCAACCCGGCGGCGTCGCTCGTCCACAGCGCGTCGGCGAACGTCTCGCAGTCGGACGGCTGGGTGTACCAGACCCCGCTGGTCAGCACGAGGTCGCCGGAACGCAGATAGCGCCGAGGGTCGGGCAGATCCGTCGGATAGGCCCGTTTCACTTCCCTGCCGAGCCCTTCGTGACCGGTCACCGGCACGAGGCCCAGGTCGTCGCGCCCCAACAGATCCGCCAGCCTCATGAATCTGATGTTATGCCAGGTCAACGAGTGACAGTTCGGAGGTTCGCACGATACCGTGGCCGGCGCGTTGTCAGGTTTACTCGATCATATGCGGCCCAAAGCGGAACTCCACCTGCACATCGAAGGCACCCTCGAACCCGAGCTCGTCGTCGAGCTGGCCAGGCGTAACGGGATCGACCTGCCGACCTTCGACGCGGAGGCCATCAGGGCCCGGTACGACTTCGCCGATCTCCAGTCGTTCCTGGACATCTACTACGAGAACATGGCCGTGCTCCGCACCGACCGAGACTTCTACGATCTCGCCACCGCTTACCTGAGGCGGGCGCAGGCGCAGGGCGTACGGCATGCCGAGATCTTCTTCGACCCGCAGGCGCATCTGATCAGGGGCGTGTCGCTGGAGGCGGTGTTCGGCGGGCTGTCGGCCGCCCTCAAGGACAGCGACGTGTCAGCGGCCCTGATCATGTGCTTCCTGCGCGATCGGGGTGCCGAGGAGGCCGAGGAGGTGCTGCGGGCCGCGCTGCCGTACCGGGAGCACTTCATCGGCGTCGGGCTGGACTCGGCGGAGGTCGGTCATCCGCCGGCGTTGTTCCGCCGGGTGTTCGACATGGCGGCCTCGGAGGGCCTGCGCCGGGTCGCGCACGCCGGCGAGGAGGGCGGCCCCGACTACGTGTGGGAGGCCCTGGACGTGCTCAAGGTGGAGCGGATCGACCACGGCATCCGCGCCATGGAGGACCCGTCGCTGGTCGCCCGCCTGCGGGAGGAGCGGATCCCGCTGACGGTGTGCCCGCTGTCGAACGTCCGGCTGCGCACGGTGCCGTCGCTGCGCGACCACATCCTGCCCGCGATGCTGGACGAGGGCCTGATGGTCACGGTGAACTCCGATGATCCGGCGTACTTCGGCGGTTACGTCGAGGACAACTACCAGGCGCTCCGCGACGAGCTGGGCATGACGGACGCACAGCTCGACCAGATCGCCCGCAACTCCTTCGCGGCGTCGTTCGTCGAGGTGCCGTCAGCCGGTCAATGAGGCGTGCGGTGTCCGGGACGAGGGTCCCTTAGTTTTGGCTGGGTTTCGACGCCTGGGACTACTTTTGGCTGGGTTTCGGCGCGTGGGACGCCAGGTCGAGGATCTCGTCGACGGACCACTGGTCGTAGGCGTGCTCGCCGTACTTGGCGGCGAGCACCCGGCCATCCCGGCCGATCAGGAAATCGGCGGGCAGGCCGAACCGGCCGCCGTGCGGCCTGGCGGCCGGGCCGCGTTCGCGACCGCGCAGGATCCCCCACGTGCTCAGTGCGACCGCGCGGACGATCGTCCCCCACACGCGCGGGTTGAGCAGCGAGCGGGCCGCCGACTCCACGCCGAACTCGACGTACAGCAGCTTGCCCGGATCGGCGATCACCGGGAACGGCAGGCCGGGCGTATGCTCGGCCAGCTCTTCTGCGGGCGAGTGGAAGACCACGACCTCGCGGACGCCCGCCGCCTCGATCTCGCCATGCCGCTGCGCAATGGACCGCAGATGCAGGTTGCAGACCGGACATCCGGCGAACCGCCGGAACTGGAGGTGGACCAGCCGCTCCCGGTCCGGAATGGCGACCGGCCCGCCGGACACCGCGGTCAGCTCTCTGGCATCGACGACACGCATCTGAACCTCCTGTAGGCGTACGACATACGCTTACGATGATAGGCGTATGCCGTACGCTGTCAACTGCCATGCCGCGCCCACGTTCACTCACTCCCGGCCAGTTGGCCACGGCCGCCCTCGCCGTCATCGACCGCGACGGACTCGCCGGGCTGTCGATGCGCGCGGTCGCGCAGGAGATCGGCATGAGCACCATGGGCCTCTACCGATACGTCGACGACCGCGGCGAGCTCGAACAACTCGTCATCGAACTCGTCCTCGGCACCGTCGACACCACCCCTCCCGGCACGGCCCGGCCCTGGCACGAACAGATCGAGATCATGGTCGAGCGGGTGCGCGGCGTCGTGGGCGCCCATCCGTGGATCGTGCCGCTGCTCATCACCCACCGGCACCAGTCCGCGAGCGTGCTGCGCTGGTCAGAGACGCTGGCCGCCATCCTCACCGAGGCGGGGCTGGACGGCGGGAAGCGGGTGATCGCCCTGCGCTGCCTGCTCGCGTACGTCGTCGGGGCGATCCAGCTCGAACACCTCGGGCCACTCGCGGGCCCGGGCACCCAGGTCATCGCCGACCACGCCGAACTCCCCTACCTGTCCGAGACCGCCAGACACTCGGACGGCGTCACCACGGACGAGGAGTTCCGCGGCGGGCTCGCCCTCCTGCTGCGCGGCATGGACCCGCGCTAGCCGCTGGCTTCATGGGGCGCAGCCGCCGACTTCATGGGGCGGATGCGGGCAGCGTTCGGCGGGCCTCGCGCGCCAACGTCGTCACGAGCAAGAGCACGAGCACCGCGGCGATGGCGCTCAGTCCCGCGGCGACGCCGATGCTCGGCGCGATGAACGCGGCGAGCAGCACGAGCGCCACCGCGACACCGATCGCCTCCGGCCGCACGACCGTACGGCTCACCAGCGGTGCGTGCAGCACCCACAACAGGACGAGCATGACGGCCACCGGGATGGCGACCGAGGCGACCACGACCTCCGCACCCGCCACGATGTGGTGCTCCCCCTCCCCTACCGACGCCACCGCGACCTCAAGACCCGCGCCGAGCGCGGCGAGCGCCGCGAATATCAGGTAGTGCCCATAGCCCCAGAAGAACGACCTTTGCCGTCGCTCCTCAAGCCCGTCGCCGGCCGGCTCGGAAAAGTAGATCCACCACAGCGCGAACAGGATGACGAGACCGGCGATCGCGATGACGACGAGGCCGGCACTCAGCCCGTGCGCGACCGCGCCCTGCACCGCGTTCGTGGCCGCGAGCACGCTCTCGCCCAGCAGGATGATGGTGAACAGCCCGTACCGCTCGGCGATGTGGTGCGGGTGCCAGCTCGTCGACCCCGTACGCTCCGCGATCGGCGGCACCGCGAGGTCGAGGACGGCGCACACGACGAACACCCACACCGGCCCGCCGCCCGGCAGCGCGAGCTTGGACACCCAGAGCACCTGGACGAGCGAGATGCCGATCGCGTAGCGAAGCGCCGTCGCGCGTCCTTCAGGGTGCGCGACCGCCGCGCGCGACCACAGGCTCACCAGCCCGACCCGCATGACGAGGTAGCCGATCGTCACGACGGTGAAGTCGCCGTCGAACGCCGCGGGCACCCCGGCCGCGAGCACGAGCACGCCGGCCATCTGCAGGAGCGTCATGACGCGGTACGGCACGTCGTCGGTGTCGTACGCGGAGGCGAACCACGTGAAGTTCATCCACGCCCACCAGATGGCGAAGAAGACCATGAGGAACGGCCCGATCGCTTCCACGCCATGCCCCTGCTCGGTCGCGTGGGCGAGCCGGCCCACGATCTGCGACGCGGCGGCGACGAAGGTGAGATCGAAGAGCAACTCGAGAGGGCTCGAGACACGATGAGGCTCGCCCAGGTCGCGGGCGGCCATTCGGGTCCGGAGCGGCGACATGTGCTCACCCTATTAGCGCATATGGCCCGACCAGGACACTCGACTTCGCCGCCGAACGGACAACGGTTTCAAAAGAGCTCCAACCGGCAACACGGCTCCAGGAAGACTCATCCCTGAAGGAGTTTCCTCATGAGGCGCAACGGCGGAACGCTCAACGCCCAGCTCGCACGTGTGATCTGCGAGGCCGGCCACACCGACCGGATCGTCGTGACCGACGCGGGCCTGCCCATCCCACCGGGGGTGGAGCGGGTCGACCTCGCGATCAGAGAGAACCTGCCGCGCTTTCTGGACGTGCTCGACGCCGTCCTGGACGAGATGCAGGTGGAGGGCGTTCTGCTGGCCGAAGAGATCAGGCAGCGCAGTCCCGCGATGCTGGAGGAGCTCCAGGAGCGGTTCGCGCGGCTGAACATCCCTCTGCGGTTCGTCCCGCACACCGAGTTCAAGCAGGCCACCGCCTCGGCGCGGGCGGCCGTCCGCTCCGGCGAGTTCACCCCGTACGCCAACGTCCTGCTCACCGCGGGCGTCGTGTTCTGACTCCTCGACGTTCACACGTCCTTGTCAAACACGCCTATCCGGCGTCAAGATCAAGCCGATCGTCCCTTCTCAGTGGCGGAGGCCGAAATGGCGTGGAAGAACTACCTCGCCCTGGGGGACAGCCTCAGCGCCGGCGGGCGCGGAGACACCGACATCAATGGGCAGCGGAATGGCTGGACTCACCGATCAGCGGGCATTCTGCGGCCTTACTGGGATGCTCCAGCAGCCGATGACAAACGGGGGCGGTGATCGGACAGTGCCTCCACGGCTGTGGCGCAGGCCCGAGATCTCCGAGTCCGCCTCCGAGGTGGAGCGAATCGCGTTCTTCAGTGACGCGGTCTTCGCGATCGCGATCACGCTGCTGGTCGTCGAACTGTCGGTCCCTGAGGAACCCCTCGCTGACCTGAGTGCGGCCCTGTGGGAGCGCGCGCCCAAGTTCTTCGCCTTCGTACTCAGCTTTCTGGTGATCGGCCAGTATTGGATAACCCACCATCGGATGTTCCGGCACGTCCGCCGCTACGACCAGATCCTGATGTGGCTCAACCTGGTGTACTTGCTCGGCGTCGCGTTCCTTCCGTTCCCCACGGCGCTGCTCGGCAACTATTTCTCCTCGCCCATGGTTGGTTTGATCTACGGCCTCAGCTTGTTCGCGCCGAGCACCCTGAGCGCGGCTCTGTGGCACTACGCCAAGCACCGTTCGCTGCTGGACGACATCTCGCCCGCCCTGCAACGGGAGATCCAGCTCAAGACGCTGGCAACGCCGGTGGTGTTCCTCCTCGGCGCCGGCGCGGCTCTGATCCACATCTATCTGAGCGTCGCCTGCTGGCTGGTCCTGCTCCCGCTCGTACGACTACTCGTCCGTGTCCGGCCCGCCGGAGCCTGAACATCCACCCGGAAGCCCCGCGTCAGGTACGCGCCCGGTCCGGAGTCCGGGTCTCGCGCGGAACTCGGCGCGGACGTCTCCCGCAGGTGGTCGCGGAGCTGTTCGAGGCCCGGTGGCGGTTGCCCGTGTGTAACGCCAGGGGCGTTGAGCTACCTTCACGTGCTCACCGTGACCGCCACGCCGCCGGCTACCGGCCCCCGGCTCACCGGGGGCCGGTTGCAGGACTACTTGAGCCAGAGCATGTAGCCGGTGGGCACGTCGGTGCACTTGTACGCATTGAAGTTCTCACGCACATACTGCTGACCGGCGTCCACACACGCGTAGTGGCTGCCGTAGACCCCGTAGGGCTGCCAACTGGCAGCCTGGGCGGGCACACCGAGTCCGATGACCGCCAGGGCGGCGATTCCCGCACCCGCGAGCGCAGTCCGTACACGCATATTTGACTCCCCTTCACCACTTGGGACAATGCACGAAGATCATCGCAGGGCGGGACGAGCCGGGGACCGGGGAGATTTATCAACTGATCTAATCAATATGGTCAGCTCTCGCCCTTGCGGACAACCTCTCGCGCATGACAAAAAGGGAGGTCCGGCGTGCCACGCCGACGGATCGTTCCAACTGCCAGCTATTGGCCTTGCCGGACCCGCGCCCCATCGAAGAGAGCAAGCTCATTCTGGCCGGTCAAAGTCCTTGGCCCATTGCTCGATCATGTTCCTCGTAATGACAGCCGCGTCCGGCGCGCCTGCCCCATTACAGGCCTCCAGGCGCCGCAGCAGCTCGTCGAGGGGCACATCCAAGTAGCGCAGTTCGACCGCAGCACCAAGTACGCGAGCACGGAACCGCAGCTCATCACGTTCAACTCGAGCCCAGAAACCGAACTCCAAGATCACAGTCTGGCCGAGACCCAGAAGGCTGTACGCGTGTTGCCGGAAGAGACCTTCCAGCCGGTCACGCGCGTCCGCCTCATGGAGATCGATGCCCAGCCCAGCCAGCCACTCATCAGGGCACAGGCGAACGGCGGACAGCTCGTCGGCCAAACGCTTGGACAACTCGGCCTGATGACGCTCGGGCCGCGAGACCCCTCCTCCCCCGAGGTCACACACCCCGAGGTAGGGACCGCTGGCCTCTGGCCCGCAACCAAAGTCCCTTGTTCACATCCTTCGTGATCGTCACATCGCGGGTACCGGCCGAGCTCCCTCGCCAGCTTCCCGAGAAGGAACTCCGGCAGGGTGCCCAGCTTGTTGACTTCGTCCGCCAGTCCTTCGAGAACTGCGCGCAACTGGACCTGTGCGACCTTCCCGAACGTGCGCAAGTAGGCGGTACAGCGTTCCACTTCCTCGGCTTCGACGGACTGGACCACACCGCTGGAGCGATAGATGCTGACCGCCTGGCTGGCAGCCTCCTCCGCGCGCAATTGTGAAATCAAGCCTCTAATGCGGAAATGCCTTCGGCGGGCGGGGCGTTACCTCGTCGCGGAACGCCTCGATGACGGAGACGACCTGGCGCATGAGCGCGGTGTCCCGGAGCCGGTCCAGGTAGAGCGAGCGCCGGGCCAGCGCGTCGAGGTCCACGGCGAAGTAGATGGCCATGAGCGGGTTGACGAACAACTCGCTGCCCTTCGTCCTGTCGGTGAAGCGCACGTCCCCGAACTCGCCGCGCACGGCCGCCGCGATCGAGCCGTTCACGATGCTCGGGTAGGCCGCCAGCTCGGCCTGGGCGTGGGCGACGGCGTCGAGGTAGAGCGCGCCCGCCTTCGTGGACCTGGAGACGGAGAACGCGCCCAGGTAGGCGCCATCGCGTTCCAGGGCTGCCAGGTTCTCTAGGACCTGTACGTGGTTGACGCCGTGATAGGCGTCCACGCCGAAGCCCAGGCAGGCCACGATCTTCTCAGGGACGTCGAGGGCGTGGGCGGCGGCCAGGCTCGTCATGTCGTCGGCCGGGGTGCCCAGGCCGGCCTCGTCGCCGCGCATGAGGATGTCGGTGCCGCCGTCCACCAGGACGATCGCGTCCAGGTCGAGGTGCTCGGCGAGCTTGGCGTACGCGGCGCGCAGCGGGCGGACGCCCACCTTGGGGAAGGCGTACACGGTCGACGGCTGGCCGTGCATGGCCAGCCAGCGGGCCAGGCAGCCCTCGGGGAAGTACCAGTCGCGGGCCTCGGTGTCCGGGCGTATCTCCGCGACGTCCTCGAACAGCCAGACGTCGAGGTCGAGGGCGTCGAGGTGGCTGAACGACAGGTTCGCCAGATGCACCTCCTTGCCGGCCTCCCGAAGGGACAGGGCGAGGGGTAACCCGGCGTACACGTCGGAGCCCCCGCCCGCGCCGGCGACGAGGATCCGGCTGGAACGCTCAAGCCGGGCGGACAGGGGTGAGCCGAACATGCGTCACATCTTGCCGTATCGCTGGATCAGCCAGGCGAAGGTTCCGCCTCGGTAAACAAGCCTTAGGCTCGGTGGACAGCGGGTGTGCGCAGGTCCGTCCGAGGTGGCAGCCGCCCTGGGCATCTCACAAGCGCGCGTTTCCCAGATCGAGAACGGCGACCTGGAATCGATGGGGCTGGAGACCATCCGCGCTTATGCGGCCGCACTCGGCGGACATGTCGATGTGACGATCAGCGTCGGACCTCACTCGGTACGTGTCGCCTGACCAGGACCAATCCCAACCGCGAGGGACAGCGCCGATGCCCTTCGCGACACAGCAGCACTTGTGAGGGGGCTCTTGCGGCCCAACCAGAACGAAGCCCCAACAGCCAAGATCTGGCGACAGCGCGAGGGCGCAGCCCTCGCCCTCGGGCAGAACGCCCGAGCGTAGCGAGGACCACGCCCTTGTGGGGGGCGCTGAGCCCCCAAAAAACACAGCCCGAGCCATCGGGCGAAGCCCTCAAACGAGGACCTCGCCTGTAGCTCAAAAGAAAAACAGTCCGAGCGTAGCGAGGACCTTTGGTTAGGCCTTGAGCCAGCTCATCATCGGGCGCAGCTTGGCGCCGGTCTTCTCGATCGGGTTCACGGCCAGCTCCTCGCGGAAACGCGTGAACTCCTTCTGGCCGCCGTCGAACTCCTCCACGAGCTGCCGAGCGAACGTGCCGTCCTGGATCTCGCCCAGGATGCGGCGCATCTCCGCGCGCGTCTCGTCCGTGATGATGCGCGGTCCACGCGTGTAGCCGCCGTACTCGGCGGTGTCGGACACCGACCAGTACATCTTCGAGATGCCGCCCTCGTACATGAGGTCGACGATGAGCTTCATCTCGTGCAGGCACTCGAAGTAGGCCACCTCGGGCTGGTAGCCGGCCTCGATGAGGGTCTCGAAGCCCGCCTTGATGAGCTCCGACACGCCGCCGCACAGCACGGCCTGCTCACCGAAGAGGTCGGTCTCGGTCTCTTCGGTGAAGGTGGTGCGCAGCGCGCCGGCGCGGGTGCCGCCGATGCCCTTGGCGTACGAGAGGGCGAGGTCGAGGGCCTTGCCCGAGGCGTCCTTCTCGACCGCCACGAGGACCGGCACGCCGCGCCCGGCCTCGAACTGCCGCCGGACCAGGTGGCCGGGACCCTTGGGGGCGACCATGCAGACGTCGACGCCCTCGGGGGCCTCGATGAGGCCGTAGCGGATGTTCAGGCCGTGGCCGAAGAACAGGGCGTCGCCCTCGACGAGGTTCGGTGCGACGTGGTCGGCGTACAGGTGGCGCTGGATGTGGTCCGGCGCCAGGATCATCGTGAGGTTCGCCTCCTCGACCGCCTCCGAGGGCGTGAGGACGCGCAGGCCGTCGTTCTCGGCCTTCTCCCGGCTCTTGGAGCCCTCGGGGAGGCCGACGCGCACGTCGACGCCCGAGTCACGCAGGGAGAGCGCGTGGGCGTGGCCCTGGCTGCCGTACCCCAGCACGGCCACGTGACGCCCCTGGATGATCGAGAGGTCGGCCTGGTCGTCGTAGTAAATCTCGGTCACTTGCATAAACCTTTCAGGCGGTACGGTCCAGTGCCCTTAGGGACCGGTCGGTGATGGAACGGGCGCCGCGGCCGATGGCCACCATGCCCGATTGGACGAGCTCCTTGATCCCGAAGGGTTCGAGCACCTTGACGAAGGCCTCGAGCTTGTCGGGAGTGCCGGTGACCTCGATGGTCACGGCGTCGGCCGCCACGTCGATGCAGCGGGCGCGGAAGAGCTGGACGAGCTCCAGCACGTGCGAGCGGCTGTCGGCGTCGGCCTTGACCTTGATCAGCATGAGCTCGCGCTGCACGGACTGGGTCGAGTCGAGCTCCACGATCTTGAGCACGTTCACCAGCTTGTTGAGCTGCTTGGTGACCTGCTCCAGCGGCAGCTCCTCGACGCTGACGACGATGGTCATGCGCGAGACGTCGCTGTGCTCGGTCGGACCCACGGCCAGCGAGTCGATGTTGAAGCCGCGCCTGCTGAACAGCGCGGACACGCGCGCCAGTACGCCCGGCTTGTTCTCCACAAGCACAGAAAGCGTATGCCTACTCATCTTCGCTCTCCCACTTCGGCGCCATGTCCCGGGCGATCTTGATGCTGTCATTGCTCGTGCCCGCCGCGACCATCGGCCAGACCATCGCGTCCTGGTGGACCACGAAGTCGACCACGACGGGCACGTCGTTGATCTCCATGGCCTTCTTGATGGTCGCGTCGACGTCTTCCGGTCGCTCGCACCGCAGCCCGACACAACCATAGGCCTCCGCCAGTTTGACGAAGTCGGGGATCCGGCGGGTCGTCTGGAGGTCGGAGTTGGAGTAGCGCTTGTCATAGAAGAGCGTCTGCCATTGGCGGATCATGCCGAGGTTACCGTTGTTGATGATCGCGACCTTGATCGGCACGCCCTCAACGGCGCAGGTGGCGAGCTCCTGGTTGGTCATCTGGAAGCAGCCGTCGCCGTCGATGGCCCACACGGTGCTGTCCGGCCGGCCCATCTTGGCGCCCATCGCGGCCGGCACGGCGAAGCCCATCGTACCGAGGCCGCCGGAGTTGATGAACGTGCCCGGGTTCTCGTAGTCGATGAACTGCGAGGCCCACATCTGGTGCTGCCCCACGCCCGCCACGTAGTAGGTGTCGGGCCCGGCGATGGCGCTGAGCCGCTCCATGACGTACTGGGGGGCCAGCGACCCGTCCTCGAACTCCTCGTAGCCGAGCGGGTAGGTCTCCTTCATGCCGTTGAGCAGCTTCCACCAGTCGGCGTAGTCGCCCTCCAGCCCGGCGGTCTCGAAGGCGGCGAGCAGGTCGGTGATGACCTCCTTGCAGTCGCCCACGATCGGCACGTCGGCGTGACGGTTCTTGGAGATCTCCGCCGGGTCGATGTCGGCGTGGACGACCTTCGCGTGCGGCGCGAACGTCGAGAGCTGGCCGGTCACCCGGTCGTCGAAGCGCACGCCCAGGCCGATGAGCAGGTCGGACTTCTGCAGCGCGCCGACGGCCGTGACGCTGCCGTGCATGCCCGGCATGCCCATGTGCTGGGGATGGCTGTCGGGGAACGTGCCGCGCGCCATCAGCGTGGTGACGACCGGGATGTTGGTGAGCTCGGCCAGCCGGAGCAGCTCGGGCGCGGCGCCCGCCTTGTGCACGCCGCCGCCCACGTAGAGCACCGGGCGCTTGGCCTCGGCGATCAGCTTCGCGGCTTCGCGGATCTGCTTGGAGTGCGGCCGGGTCACCGGCCGGTAGCCGGGCAGCTGCATGACCGGCGGCCAGCTGAACGTGGCGTCGGCCTGCAACGCGTCCTTGGAGATGTCGACCAGGACCGGACCGGGACGGCCCGTGGAGGCGATGTGGAAGGCCTCCACGATCGTGCGGGGGATGTCCTGCGGATCGGTGACCAGGAAGTTGTGCTTGGTGATCGGCATGGTGATGCCGGAGATGTCGGCTTCCTGGAAGGCGTCCGTGCCGATCGCCCCGCTGGCCACCTGGCCGGTGATCGCCACGATCGGCACCGAGTCCATGTAGGCGTCGGCGATGGGCGTGACCAGGTTCGTCGCGCCGGGGCCGCTGGTCGCCATGCAGACCCCGACCTTGCCGGTGGCCTGCGCGTACCCCTCGGCCGCGTGACCCGCGCCCTGCTCGTGCCGTACGAGCACGTGCCGGACTTTGGTCGAGTCGTACAGGGGATCGTAGGCGGGCAGGATGGCGCCGCCGGGAATCCCGAACACAGTGTCGACTCCCACGTGCTCCAACGCCCTGACCAGGGCCTGTGCACCTGTCATCCGTTCGGTCATCGGCTCGTTCCTTGCGTGGCTACACCTTAAGGACATAAAAAATGCCCCATCCACCGGAGGTGGGACTGGGGCGGCGCGCAGGCGGTAGTGCTTCGCTATCGGCCCGCGCGCCGGCGAAGTACTACGAGAATCTCACTGCGAAGCATGGCCACACCTTAGCCCCACCGGAGGGCCTGGTGTCAACTTCGTGGACACATGTCTCAAACCGTGAGACTGGTCCGCATCAGCGAGTCCACTCCGCGAGCCGCCATCGGCCGCGCCACCAGGAAGCCCTGGCCTCTGGTGCAGCCCATTTCCCGCAGGAGTTCGAGCTGCTCGGGGCGCTCGATGCCCTCGGCCACCACGATGAGGCCCAGGTCGTGGCCGAGCCGGACGATCGTGCGGGTGAGCAGGGTCAGCGTCTCGTCCATGCCCAGCCCGGACACGAACGACGGATCGATCTTGATCATGTCGACCGGGAGCTGCCTGAGGAACGCCAGCGAGGCGTAGCCGGTGCCGAAGTCGTCGATGGCCAGCCGTACGCCCAGGGCGCGCAGCTCCGACAGCCGCTTGACCGTCTCCTCGGCGTCCTCGACCAGCATCTCCTCGATCACTTCGAGGGTGAGGGCGGAGGCGGGCAGCCCACTCTCGGCGAGCGCCTCCTCGACCGTCTCGACGAAGCGCGGCGCGGTGATCTGGCGGGCCGACAGGTTGAGCGACAGCCCGATGTCCCAGGAGGAGGCCCGCCAGGCGGCCACCTCGCGGCACGCCTCGTGCAGGATCCACTCGCCCAGCGGCACGATCAGGCCGGTGTCCTCGGCGGGGCCGAGGAACTGGTCGGGCGGCACGAACTCCGAGCCGCGCCACCACCGCACCAGCGCCTCCACCGCGGTCACCCGGGAGGTGGCCAGGTCGACGACCGGCTGGTATTCGATGGCGAACTGGTGCTCGATCAGCGCCCGCTGCAGGTCGGCCGCCAGCTCCAGCCTGCGTACCACGTCGGCGTGCATCTGCGCGGCGAACACCTCCACCCGGCGCCCGCCCAGCTCCTTGGCCCTGGCCATGGCCACGTCCGCGTTGCGGATGAGGTCGCCGGAGGGCATGTCGTCCTCGGCGAAGGCCACGCCCACGCTCGCGGTGAGCGCCACGTCGCGGTCGGCCACCCGGAACGGCTCCTGCGAGACCGCCCTGACCAGCCGTTCGGCCAGGTCGACGGCTATTTGCGCCTCGCCGCCCGTCTCCAGGAGCACCGCGAACTCGTCGCCGCCCCACCGGGCGAGCGTGTCGTCGGGGCGTACGGCCCCACGCAGCCGGCGCGCTGCCTGCCCGAGCAGGTAGTCGCCGCTGGCGTGGCCGACGGAGTCGTTGACCGAGGTGAACCCGTCGAGGTCGAGGAAGATGACCGCGACGTTGCCCGACGTCCTGCCGGACAGCACCTCGCGCGTGCGCTCCTCGAAGTAGGAGCGGTTGGGCAGCCCGGTGACGCCGTCGTGGAAGGTCAGGTGGGCGACCTGGTTGCGCAGGGCCTCCTCGTCGCTCACGTCCCTGATGGTCACCAGTAGCTGGTCCTCACCGCCCACGTGGCGGGTGGCGACGGACTCGGTGGGCCGCCAGGTGCCGTCGGCCGCGCGTACGCGGCAGGCGATCAGGCAGGCGCCGGAGGTGGCGCCCTCGTCGTCCAGGCCCATCGCGCGCAGCGCGGCCTGGATGCCGGGTACGTCCTCCGGGTGGATGTAGTCGAAGATCGTCCCGCCGACGAGCTGCTCGGGGCGGTAGCCGTACGTCACCTCGACCCCGGCGCCGATCTCGTACACCACGCCCTCGTAGTCGCAGATCAGCACCACGTCGCCAGTGCTCTCGGCCAGCTCCCTGAGCTGCCGGTCGCCGAGCGAGACCTGCCTGCGCAGCCGCATGTTGGCCGCGGCGAGCACGAACAACCGGATGACCAGGAGCAGGACCACCGAGGCGATGAGCACGACGACGCCGGTGACCGGGGTCTGCGCCTGCCCGCCCGCCAGGTGCACGAGCAGCGTGCAGGTCGCGACGGCGACCAGTGCCATCGGCACCATCGCGATCAGGTTGCCGATGGAGCTACGGTCCGGGCGGGCCTCCGGGTCGGCCGGCCGCCGCCCCCAGGGCACGGCGGCCAGGAGCAGGTAGGCCACGGGCGCGATCATGATGCTCCACGTCGGCGGGACACCGCCGGTGAGACGCGCGATCGCGGCGGCCACTCCGGCGACCGTGGTGGTGGCGAGCACCCCGATGCCCGCGAGGCCGATCGGCCAGGCCGCGCTCCTGCTCGTGATGACGGAGGGGATCACGGCGCAGGTCACCAGCAGGGTGATCATCGGCGGCACCATGGCGAAGGTGAACATCGCCGGGTCGGCGGCGTCGGCGTAGACCTGCCGCAGCAGCACCACCCAGGCGATCACGAAGAGCGAGGCGGCGCACAGGTAGGCGCCGGTGACGTGCCGCAGCACCACCGTGGCGGGCAGCCTGCGCCGGGCCGCGATGAGCACCCCGCCCGCCGTGAGCACCCCGCCGAGCAGCACGAGCAGGTCCGCGAAACTCACCGCGACACTGGAACTGTCGGCGATCGGGCGGACCCCGACCCCGGCGGCCCAGACGATGGCACCGCTGCCCATCCAGCGGGCGCCCATCGCGGTCGAGCCGGGCTCGCCCAGCTTGATCGAGGCGACCAGGAGTGAGGCGGCGGCGAGCAGCGCCGCGAGCAGTCCGGCGATCGCGCCGGTGAGCAGAGCCGGGCCGCCCGCAAGGAGCGCAGCCGCGAACCCCGCCGCACCGAACGCCGCCGCGGCGGCCAGTGGTGCCCGTGGATCACGCCAGCGGATCACAGTCGTTAGCCCATCCCGTCTCGAACACTGTCTCAGCGATCGCCGAAGTCCGGTCGATCACATCGCCAGTGTGTGCGTTTGCGGGTGTGCGGGTGGTGACAACGACGATGTCGTCACCGATCTGATAACCACACAGACCAATTGCCCCGAAGATTCACTTGACAGCGAGTCAGGAAGCCTCAGTTAGAGGCAACCGTACGCACCGAAGGTCACGGGCCAGCCACGTTCCGGAATCCTCTCAATACGCGTCGGTGATGATGTTGTTCAGCTGCTCACCGGACAGATAGCGGAGGAGCTGCGAGCGCATCAGGCGCAGCATGCGCCGCCCCGACGCGGGGGTGCTGCCCGCGACGTGCGGGGTGATCAGCAGGCCGGGCACACTCCACAGCGGGTGGCCCGCCGGCAGCGGTTCGGGGGCGGTCACGTCGAGCGCCGCGCGCAGTCTGCCGGTCTTCAGCTCCGAGACCAGCGCGTCGGTGTCGACGACGCCGCCGCGCGCCGCGTTGACCAGTACCGCGCCGTCCTTCATCCGGGCCAGGAACCCGGCGTCGGCCATCCCGGCCGTCTCCGGCGTGGCGGGCACGAGCAGCACCACCACATCGGCGTCCGGCAGCAGCGCGGGCAGCTCGTCGAGGGGGTGCACGCCGTCACGCGCGCTCCTGGCCACCCGGACGACCTCGACCTCGAAGCCGTCGAGCCGCCGTTCCAGCGCCGCGCCGATGGAGCCGTAGCCGACGATCAGCACCTTGGAGTCGGCCAGCACGTCCGTGTGGTGGTAGGTCCATTCCCCCTGGCGCTGCGCGTCGACGAAGCCCGGGAACTCCCGCAGCACCGCGATCATCGCGCCGACCGCCCACTCGGCGGTGCCGGCGTCGTGCACGCCGCGCGCGTTGCACAGCACCGCGCCTTCGGGCATGTGGGGCCGGTACGGTTCCACGCCCGCGGTGACGGTCTGTACGAGGCGCAGCGAGGTCATCGCGGCCAGCAGGCCCTGCACGTCCGCGACCGTGACCAGCGGCGGGATCCACACCTCCACCTCGCCTATGCCAACAGGGACTGGGCCCGTACCGTCATAAACGTCGCATTCCACCCCAGGCAGATCGGTCAGAACATCGGCAACGGCACCAGAAGGGACCCAGATCTTCATGCCGAGAACCTTACGGCCAGGGAGGAAGTATGGAACACATGAGAAAGCTCCTGATCCTCTTGCTGTCCACCGTGCTGACCGCCTGCTCCAGCGCCGGTGGCGCGGTGTCGACCGTTCCCGCGGCGCCACCGCCCGGTGAGCCGAAGACCGTGGCGAGAGATCTGGCCGTGCCGTGGGGGATCGCGTTCCTGCCCGGCGGCGACGCGCTGGTGACCGAGCGTGACACGGCCAGGCTGCTGCGGGTGACCCCGGCGGGCAAGGTCACCGAGCTGGGCCGGATCCACGGGGTCGCCCCCGGCGGCGAGGGCGGGCTGATGGGCGTGGCGGTCAAGCAGGACCAGCTCTTCGTGTACTTCACCGCGGCCGACGACAACCGGATCGTCCGTTACCGGTTCACCGGCGACACGGTGTCCGACCCGAAGGTGATCGTCCGGGGCATCCCCAAGGGCGGCATTCACAACGGCGGCCGGCTGGCGTTCGGCCCCGACGGCTACCTGTACGCCACCACGGGCGAGACGGGCGACCGGCAACTCGCCCAGCGGCGCGACTCCCTCGGCGGCAAGATCCTGCGCATGACGGTGGACGGGGCCCCCGCGCCCGGCAACCCGTTCGGCACGCTCGTCTACAGCCTCGGCCACCGCAACGTGCAGGGCCTGGCCTGGGATCCGGCAGGGCGGCTGTACGCGTCGGAGTTCGGCCAGAACCGCCACGACGAGGTCAACCTCATCAAGCCGGGCGCCAACTACGGCTGGCCCGAGGTGGAGGGCAAGGGCGACGACCCGGAGTTCGTCAACCCGATCGTCACCTGGCCCCCCTCGGAGGCCTCACCCTCCGGCGCGGCCTACGCCGACGGCTCGCTCTGGGTGGCCGCGCTGCGCGGCGAGCGCCTGTGGCAGATCCCGCTGGGCCAGGACGGCTCGCCCGGCACGCCGGTCGCGCACTTCACCGGCACGTACGGCCGGCTCCGCGGCCTGGCCACGGCCCCTGACGGCACGCTGTGGATGTCCACCAGCAACAAGGACCGCCGGGGCGACCCCAGGGACGGCGACGACCGGATCCTGTCCGTCAGCCCGCGCCGTTCCTAGCTAGTTGCCGGTCGCGCACGTCGTCTGGGCCTGCGGCCGGTACTTCGTGGTCAGCTTCTTGTCCCGCTTGACTTCCTTGCCGTCCTTGACGAACACGCGGGCGACGTCGATCGTGAAGCCCTGCTCGCCGATCGTGGCCATGCAGCCGGGGACGGAGCTGGTCTCGCGGCGGAACGGGGTGAAGTTCCGCTTCTCCGACTCGACGGCCTCGATCTTGTCGTAGCGCTTGGTGCTCCACAGCTGCACGGTGACCGAGGTGCCGGTCGACGCCGTCTTGATCAGCACGCCGTAGTCGGAGTCGTTGCGCCACTTGAGGTCCATGTCCGGGTAGAGCAGGGCGGCGTCGCGACCGGCCGGGTAGCGGGCGGCGTGGTAGTCCATCGGCAGGTGGTAGACATCGTCGAACCCGCCGAAGAAGGCCGCGTTGTACATCGTGGTGGCGAACTGCGAGGCGCCGCCGCCGATCATGGGCACCATCCGGCCGCCGACGATCTGCCCCGCCTGGACGTAGCCGCCCTCGACGGTGCGCTCGCCCACGATGTCGTTGATCGAGAACGTCTCCCCCGGCTTCACCAGGTAGCCGTCGAGCTGGGCCGCCATCCGCTGGATGTTCGTCACGCGGGGCAGGCAGCAGTCGAAGGTCGTGGTGAACTCGGCGATGTTCTCCTTGACGCCGAGCCCGCTCACCTCTTCGGTGCCCACCCTCGGGGAGACGACGGCGAGCGACACCGGGATGACGCGCGGGCCGCTGCCGCTGACCACCTTGGCCACGTCGCGGGCCAGCTGCTTGGCGTCGACTCCCCTGCCGCGGTGGGCGGGGACCAGCACCGGCTTGCCGTTGACGATCTGGTAGGTGGCGTCACGCGGCGCCTGCGCCGCGTCGACGAGCTTGCTCTCCACCGAGGTGAGCGCCGCTTCGGCGTCGAACTGGGGGGCCAGCCCGCCGCTGTCGTCGGAGACGAAGGTCAGGTTGGCGGCGATCGCGGCCGGGGGCAGCAGGGCCTGCTTGGCGCCGAGCTTCAGCGTCAGGGGAGCGGAGACCGCCCGCTTGGCGGCGGTCTCGGCCTGCTTGACGGCGGTGGGCGTGGTGTCGGGCTTGGCGGGCCTGAGCGCGAGGAAGACCGATTCGCGGCTGGTGAGGAAGGCGTCGGTGATCACGCGGACGGCGTCGCTCTTGTCGAGCACCACGCCGTCGTGCGGCTCCGAGGTGACGGGCTTCCCGTTCTTGAAGGCCACCCGGCCGTCGCGCGGCTTCTTGTCGTAGGTCTCCGCCAGCCCCTCGACGGTCCTGGCCAGCTGGGAGGAGTCGATCGTCATCTTCGGCTGGAGATCGGTGGTGCCGGTCAGCCCCCGCCATACCTCGACCGGGCTGGGGAAGCCGCTGGGCGCCTGTCCGATCGTGCTGACCACGTCGAGCTCGAGGCCGGCCTCATCGGCCTGGATGGTCTCCTTGCGACCACCGATGTCGGCGACGACGGGCTTGTTCAGCTTGGTCGAGAGCTCGGTGCGGAGCTTGTCGGCCGCCTGCGTCACGGTGAGTCCGCCGATGTCCACACCGGCCACGCGCGTGCCACGCAGTACGGACCCCGACATGAGCACGGCCGGCACCAGGTACGCCAGCGCCAGCAGGACCACGACGAGCAGGACCACCGCGGGCAGGAGGCGACGGCGGCGGGACGGCTCCGGATCGAGGAAGGCGGGCAGCCGCTCGGCGGCGCCCGGCAGGCCGAACACGGGGGCGGGCGGCGCGGGCGGATCCTGCCACCGCCCCTCGTTCACCGGCCACGGCTGGGGCGGGGGTGCCACCGGAGGCAGGGCTCCGCCGCCCTGCGGGCCGCTCTGGCCGTTCGGACCATTCGACACGCTGGGAGTCGGTGGTCGTGGCTCCGGCTGACCGGGCGGCCCGAAGATGTCACGGGACACCCCCGGGGGCAGCCCCTCGACCCGAGGCTTCTTGCTGCCGCCTGACATGGGCAAAGGCACTGAAGCAAAAGGGTCGGTCGGCGATTCGATCGGTCCGGCGTTACGCACGCCTCAATCTCCTCCCGCTCCGCAGCCACATCCTCAGGCAACAGTAAGGCACGGGCATTGGGATATGTCACGAGAAATGACTACGGAAGTGTGTCAACCTAGCCACCGGTAGCGATGTTCGGGGCGTCCGGCCGTACCGTACCGGGGCCTGAGTTCGGCATGCCCGGCGACGCACAGGTATTCGAGATAACGGCGGGCGCTGACGCGGGACAGGCCCGCGAGCGAGGCGGCCTCGGCCGCCGACAGGTCGCCGCCCGACTCCCGAAGCGTGTCGGCGACCAGCGCGCACGTCGCCGACGACAGGCCCTTGGGCAGCGGCGCCGCGATGGGCTGCGTGCCGAAGAGCCGGTCCACGTCGTCCTGACGGGCCTCCGCGCCGATGGCGGTGAGCCGCTTGCGAGTGTCGGCGTACTGCTGGAGCCGCTCGGTCAGCGCGGCGGCGGTGAACGGCTTGATCAGGTAGTTGACCGCGCCGCCGCGCATCGCCTCCCTGACCGTGGACACGTCGCGGGCGGCGCTGATCATGAGGACGTCCACGTCGTGCAGCGCCTTGAGCACCTCAAGTCCCGACATGTCGGGTAGGTAGATGTCGAGCAGCACGAGGTCGGGCCGGTGCTCGGCGGTCATGGCGAGCGCGGCGGCCCCGGTGTGCGCGGCGGCCACCACCCGGAAGCCGGGCATCCGCGCCACGTAGCCGCTGTGGATGCGCGCCACCATGAAGTCGTCGTCCACGACCAGCACCCGGATCTCGTTCATCGCACCGGTTCCCGGACCGGTGCGGGCAGCAGCGCGGTGAAGACGGCGCCGTCCGCGTTGCCCACCTTCACCCAGCCGCCCCTGCGCAGGCACGCCTGCCGGGTCAGCGCCAGGCCGAGCCCGCGCGGCCCCGAATGGGCGGCCTTCGTGGTGAACCCCTCCCTGAACACCTCTTCGACCAGGTCCGGAGCGATGCCGGGGCCCGAGTCGCCGACCCGGACGTGCAGGCCCTCGGCGTCGGTCAGCACCGACACCTCGATCGTGCCCGTGGCCCCGTCGAGCGCGTCCATCGCGTTGGCCACCAGGTTGCCGACCACCAGGACCGCGTCCTGCGGGTCGCCGAGGACGTCCTCCGCCACGGCGGAGTCCTCGGACAGGACGAGCTGGACGCCGCGCTCGGCCGCCTCCGCCGACTTGGCGAGCAGCAGCGCGGCCAGCGTGGGGTCCTGGACGCGGTCGCGCAGGCCGGTGACGTACGTGCCGCGGGTGGTGCGGGTGATGAAGCCGATCGCGGCGTCGTGCTCGCCCAGTTCGAGCAGGCCGACGACGGTGTGCATGCGGTTGGCGAACTCGTGCGCCTGGGCCCTGAGCGCCTCGGTGGCGCTGCTGGTGTCGTCGAGCTCGCGGGCCAGCCGTACGAGCTCGGTGCGGTCCCTGAGGGTGACCACCCAGCCGCGGTGCTGGCCGCGTACGGAGACCGGCGTGCGGTTGAGGACCAGCACCCGCTCGCCGTGCAGCACGATCCGGTCCTCCCCCGGGTCGGCGCCGCCGAGCACGTCGCGCATCCGCTCGGAGACCGGCATCTGGGTAAGGTCCTCGCCCACCTCGCCGAGCAGCTCGCGGGCGGAGTCGTTGACGAGCGTCACGCGACCCCCGAGGTCGAGCGCGAGCACGCCCTCCTTGACCCCGTGCAACACGCCCTCGCGCTGCTCCAGCAGCCCGGCGATCTCGCGCGGCTCCAGGCCGAACGTCTGCCGGCGCACCCGCGCGGTGATCAGCGCCGCCGCCGCGAGGCCGGAGAGCAGCACGGCCAGCGCGGTCCACACCAGCGGCGGCAGCGCGCCCGCGAGCTGACCGGTGACCGTGGTCTGGAGCACGCCGACGGAGACCAGGCCGATGACGTTGCCGTACTCGTCGAAGATCGGCGCCTTGCCCCTGACCGTGGTGCCTATCGTGCCGGTCTCGGTGCCGACCCAGCTCCTGCCGGTCCTCAGCACCGAGGCGCCGTCGGTGGACAGCCGCTTGCCGATCAACGCGGCGTTGGGGTGGGCGTACCGCGTCTGCTCGCGGTTGGCGATGACCACGTAGTCGGCGCCGGTCGCCTGCTGGACGCTCAGCGCGAGCGGCTGCAGCACGCTCTGCGGATCCTTGATGTCGAACGCGGCCCTGACCTGAGGCAGCCCCGCCACGGACTGGGCGATCGCCAGCGCCCGCTGCTCGTACAGCGAGTCCAGTTGGGCGCGCGTGTGATTGGCCCACACGCCTCCTGTGCCTCCGACGGCCAGCAGCACGATGACCATCTGGAGCACGAACAGCTGGGTTCCGAGGGAGGCGTCACGTACCCGTCTCACCTGGCCCATGGAAACATGCCGAGGTCACAGGGGGGTTGCGACCAATACGACCTATACGACGGCTATCGTAAAAAGGTCGACTCCATCGGCAACGGACTTCACCATCCAGTATCTCGTAACGTGAAATCCCCCCTTTGGAGTGATCATGCGTCTCCGCATACTCGCCGCCGTCGCGGCGCTCTCCGTCGCCGCGGTGTCCGGCTGCGGCGCCGGCTCCGGCTCTGACGGCGGGGGGACCGGCGCTCTGCGCATCATGGCTCCCGCCTCACCGGGCGGCGGCTGGGACCAGACATCCCGTACGGCCGAGCAAGCGCTCAAGGCCGTCGACCCGAAGCGCCGGGTCGAGGTGTACAACGTGCCCGGCGCGGGCGGCACGATCGGCCTCGCCCAGTTGGCCGGCGAGAAGGGCAACGGCAACCTGCTGATGACCATGGGCCTGGTGATGGTCGGCGCGATCGAGCAGAACAAGTCCAAGGTCACGCTGGCCCAGACCACGCCGATCGCCAAGCTGACCGAGGAGTACGAGATCATCGTGGTCCCGGCGGCCTCCCCGCTCAAGTCGGTGGCCGACCTGGTCGCCGCCTGGAAGGCCGACCCGAAGAAGGTGTCCATCTCGGGCGGTTCGGCCGGCGGCACCGACCACATCGCGGCCGGGCTGATGGCCAAGGCCGCCGGCGTGGACCCGAAGCAGGTCAACTACATCGCCCACTCGGGCGGCGGCGAGGCGCTGAACGAGCTGCTCGGCAACAAGGTGAGCGTCGGCATCTCGGGCGTCGGAGAGTTCGCCGAGCACGTGAAGTCCGGCAAGCTGCGCGCACTGGCCGTGACCTCGGGCCAGCGGCTGCCCGATCTCGACGCGCCCACGCTCAAGGAGGCCGGGCTGAACGTCGAGCTGACCAACTGGCGCGGCTTCGTGGCGCCCCCCGGGCTCGACGACGCCGCCAAGAAGTCGCTGACCGACCTGGTGACCAAGATGCACGACTCGCAGGTGTGGAAGGACGCGGTGGCCAAGAACGGCTGGATCGACTCCTTCCAGACCGGCCAGCAGTTCGCCGACTACCTCGACGCCGAGCAGGCCAAGGTCAAGACCATCATCGCCGAGCTGGGCGTCGTCTCCTGATGTCCGAGACCACGACCGGTCCTACCGGCCCCGGTGAGGGCGAGAAGCGGCGCCTGCGGTGGCGGCCCGAGCTGGGGCTGGCTCTGATCGTGCTCGCGCTCGGGGTGTTCGTCGTGATCGGCACGCTCGACGTGTCCGCCGCCGCCTCGCAGCTCGGCATCGGGCCGCGGTTCTTCCCGATGCTGGTGGGCGGCTCCATGATCGTCGTCGGCCTGTTCTATGTGGCCGACGTGCTCAGGGGCGGGCGCGGCGACCCCGAGGAGAGCGAGGACGTCGACGTGGACGCGCCCGCCGACTGGCGCAGCGTCGGGCTGGTGAGCGGGATCTTCCTGGCGTTCACCGCGGTGCTGAACGTGCTCGGCTGGATCATCGCCGCGAGCCTGCTGTTCTTCGGCCTGTCGCTGGTGCTCGGCGCGGAGCACAAGCTGCGCGCGGCGGGCGTCGGGGTGGTCCTGGGGATCGCCACGTACCTGCTGTTCGTCAAGGGCCTGGGCGTGTCGCTGCCGGGCGGGCTGCTGCGGGGGGTGATCTAGGTGAACTCGTTCCAGCTCCTGCTCGACGGTTTCGCCGGGGCACTGACGCCGATCAACCTCATGTACGCGCTCATCGGCGTCACCCTCGGCACCCTCGTCGGCGTGCTGCCCGGCATCGGGCCCGCCATGACCGTGGCGCTGCTCCTGCCCATCACCTTCACCGTACCGCCGACCAGCGCGTTCATCATGTTCGCCGGGATCTACTACGGCGGCATGTACGGCGGCTCGACCACCTCCATCCTGCTCAACACCCCCGGCGAGTCGTCCTCGATGATCACCGCGCTGGAGGGCAACAAGATGGCCAGGCGCGGCCGGGCGGCGCAGGCGCTGGCCACCGCGGCCATCGGCTCGTTCGTGGCGGGCACCATCGCGACCGCGCTGCTGGTCGTGGCGGCGCCCGCGGTGGTGAGCTTCGCCATCTCCTTCGGTCCCGAGGACTACTTCGCGCTGGCGATCCTGGCCTTCACCGCGGTGTCGTCGGTGCTGTCCCGCTCGGTCGTGCGCGGGCTGGCCTCGCTCGGGTTCGGCCTGGTGATCGGGCTGATCGGCATCGACCAGCAGACCGGGCAGGCGCGGCTCACGCTCGGCATGGACCAGTTGCTCGACGGCGTGGACGTGGTGGTCGTGGCCGTCGGGCTGTTCGCGCTGGGCGAGGCCCTGTACGTGGCCTCGCGGCTGCGCCACTCACTGCCCGAAGTGGTGCCCGTGGGCCGGGCCTGGATGGGCCGTACCGACTGGCGCCGGTCGTGGCTGCCCTGGCTGCGCGGCACCGCGCTCGGCTTCCCGTTCGGCGCGCTGCCCGGCGGCGGCGCCGAGATCCCGACCTTCCTGTCGTACGCGGCCGAGAAGCGGCTGGCCCGCGGCGTCGCCAAGGAGGAGTTCGGCAAGGGCGCCATCGAAGGCGTCGCCGGGCCCGAGGCGGCCAACAACGCCTCGGCCGCCGGAACCCTGGTGCCGCTGCTGACGCTGGGCCTGCCCACGTCCGCGACGGCCGCGATCCTGCTCGCCGCCTTCCAGCAGTACGGCCTGCAGCCCGGGCCGCAGCTGTTCGACCACAACCCGGCCCTGGTGTGGGGCATGATCGCGTCGCTGTTCATCGGCAACACGATGCTCCTCGTGCTGAACCTGCCCCTGGCGCCGCTCTGGGCGCGCGTGCTGCGCATTCCCCGGCCGTACCTGTACGCGGGCATCGTGCTGTTCGCCGCGCTCGGCGTGTACGCCCTGAACGGCTCGGTGGTGGACCTGGTCGCGCTCTTCCTGCTGGGCCTGCTCGGATACGCGATGCGGCGCTTCGGACTGCCGGTCGCCCCGGCGGTGATCGGCCTGATCCTGGGGCCGATGGCGGAGATCCAGCTCCGCCGGGCCCTGGCCATCGGGGCGGGCGACGTGACCGTGCTGGTGCGCAGCCCCATCGCGGTGATCCTGCTGCTGCTCTCCCTGCTCGCGCTGCTCGCGCCGCTGTTCAGGAAGCTGATGGAACGGCGCCACATCGAACCGGTCACGCCTGCGTCACGAGAGGAGGACTAGGCGGCCTCCCGGGGAATCACTCGGGTGGTTCCTGGGATTTCCTGTCGGGGCTCCACCGGTCTGTCCGGGCCGGTGGAGCCCCGTTTCTGTCGTACCGACCGGGCATCATGACGGGCGTGAAGCTTCAGGTGGCGTTCGACTGCGCCGACCCCGACAAGCTGGCCAGGTTCTGGGCCGAGGCGCTCCGCTACCGGCTGGAGGAGCCCCCGCAGGGCTTCGCCACCTGGCAGGACTACTGGCGCGCCCGGGGGCTGCCCGAGGAGGAGCTGACCGGCGACGGCGGCTATGACTCGGTCGTCGATCCGGCCGGGGTGGGGCCGCGGCTGTGGTTCCAGAAGGTGCCCGAGGGCAAGGTGGTCAAAAACCGCCTCCACCTCGACCTGTCGATCACGTCCGGGCGCGACCGGCCGGTGGAGGTCCGCAAGACCCAGCTCGACGCCGAGGCCGAGCGGCTGATCGGGCTGGGGGCGACGCTGTCGAAGGTGCTCCTGGTGGAGGGCGTGCCCGACTACTACGCGATCACCCTGCTCGACCCGGAGGGCAATGAGTTCTGCATCAGCTAGGTTTCGGCTTAGAGGGCGGCTGAAGGAGGGGCAGAGTGATGACGCCTGAAGCGCACGACCTTCACCGGACGCCGGAGGAGATCCGCGCGTCGCTCAAGAGCAACCGCAGCCCGAAGAACATCCGGGCCGCGCTCCCTCCGGAGGATCGGGCCATGTTCGATCGCGAGTACTGGCATGCGCTCGACAAGGCCAAGCTCGACTATGACCTGGCCCCCATCCAGTCCTTCCAGGACAGCTGGTGGTGGACCGCGTACCAGAAGGCCGACCCGTACGAGTACACAGAGACAATCCAGGCAGCCGAACGCGCCCTGGAGTACCTGGAGCGGGGAGAGTCACCACCCGGCGCCGTCAGGGTGGATGACGCCTACAAAGCCCGCATGCGGCGGCGCGGCGACTAAAGAGATGTACGCCGTCGAGCTCGATCCGGTGGCCGAGCAGCAGCGCGACGCCTTGCCAGCGGCAGCCCTCGCCACGTTCATGGAGCTGCTCGCCATGCTCGAGGTCGCCCCGTGGAGCGGAGAGCCGCTCAGGCGGGAGAACTAAAAGGCGAACATGCTTACCCACCCCTTCGGCGATAGTCGCGGCCTGGCCACGTACGTCGTCATGGAAGATCGTCGACTCGTGTACGGGTGCTGCAGGTGCGTCTTGCCCGTGCCCCGGTAGCGTGATCGTCGCAGGCCGAACGCCTTGACGCCCTGGGCAATGGTGGCTTCGATGCCCTGCCGGGCCTGGTGGCGATTTTTCCACTGGTCGGTTTGCTGTTCGGCCCGTGCCCGGGCCAGGACCTCGTGTTCGGCCTGGGGGCGTAACGTCATCCGCCGACGCCGGCTTCGAGTGCACTCGGCTTTGACGGGGCAGCGGCTGCAGTCACGCTGGGAGAACTCGACCCGAATCTCGCTCTTGTCTCGGCCGGGTTCGATCGCCCATCGAATGCTGGTCTTGCCGCTGGGGCAGGTCACCTGGCGGTTGTCCCAATCGATGGTGAACGCCGACGCGGGGTAGCCGCCCTTTCGCGACGGGTGAGGCTGTCATGGACGAGTGCGGTGGCGGGAAGGTCTTTGGGGTGCCGCCAGCGCACCACGTCATCGACGGTGTGGAACTGCTGCACCCACACCTGATGATCTCCGCCTGTTCGATGCGCGCGGGCAGCGCCTTGGGCAGCGCCTTGGGCAGCCGGAAATCCTCGATCCGGCGGTTATACCGGTCCTACCAGTCAGGCTCGGCCACGCTGGTCAGCCATTCGGGTGCTGCCGCAGCCAGTGCGTTGAGCGCGGCCCGCAGCATCTCGCCGACCAACTCCAGCCGGTTGAGCTCGCGGATGGCCGCCAGCACGTGGGTGGAGTCCGTCCGGGCACGCCCTGCCGTCTTGAGCAGTCCAGCCTCAGCCGCCCGCTCCAGCACGGTGTCCAGAATCTGCTGTTCGCAGCTTCCCGCCACCAGCCGGGCCCGGAACTCGCTCAGCACGGAGAAGTCGAAGCCCGGATCGGTCAAGTCGAGGCCCAGAGTGTACTTCCAATCGATGCGCGCCGTACTGCCTCAGCGGCCTGCCGGTCAGGCAAGCCCTCGCTGAACTGCAGCACCAATACCATCGCCAGGCGTCCTGGAGACAGCGCGGGCTGCCCTCTCGACGAGAACAGGCCCTCGAACTGCTCGTCTTCGTAGATCACTCCGAGGGCGTCGCGGATTCGGATGACCGGGCTTGCGCCCGGGAACGCCGCTCGCGCTACTCGAACGGTTTCCTCAGGCACCTCACAGTAGGAGCGGGGCCGCAGAGACATGGGAAGACTCCGATCTCGCGGCCCAGGTATTCCCTAGCCTGCTACGGAGTCGGTTGATCAACAACCCGAATGCCTCAACGCGAAAAACGGCCCGGAGATGGACCCGGCCAGATAGCCGGAGAGCTTCCAACGGAGCACCCACGCGCTGCGGCCTATGGGACGGGTCCACGCTGAGACTGCTCCCCAGCCGACGCGCCGAAATTCAGGGGAAGGCGAAGGCGGCCTGCGGACAACAACAGGTGACCGATGTCCCGCCGACCTTAAGGCTTTGACTGAATGAGTCACATGCATGAATGAGCCACACCTGGCCGATCCTCGGGACGTTGCCTCACCGTCGCAGGACGATGCCGTGGTGATCGAACGGTCCTGGGACGAACCCGAGCGTTTCGGCGCCGTCTTCGACGCGCACTACGCGGAGATCCACCGGTACGTCTCCCGCCGACTCGGCCCGCACGCCGCCGACGACGTCTGCGCTGAGACGTTCGCCCTCGCCTTCCGGCAGCGTCGCCGCTACGACATGAGCCGCCGCAGCGCCCGCCCCTGGCTCTACGGCATCGCGACCAACCTCATCAGCCGGCACCGCCGCAACGAGGTGCGCCTCCTTCGTGCCGTGGACCGGCTGCATCCGGGGGCGAACTCGGCCCGAGGTCACGAGGACGAGGTGACGGCGAAGGTGAGCGCGCAAGCCGTCAAAGGCACGCTGGCCAGGGCCATCGCCGCCCTGCCCGCGGCCCAGCGTGACGTGTTGCTACTGGTGGCGCTCTCGGGGCTGAGCTACGACGAGGGGGCGCAGGCTCTGGACGTGCCCTTCGGCACGGTGTCCTCGCGGCTCAACCGGGCTCGCAAGAAGCTACGCAAGGCGCTGGGCGGAACGAATCCGCTGCTCGATGAGGAGGAGACACATCGATGAACGAGCTGCATCTCGTACGTGGGGTGTACGACGACCCGCCCCCGCCCTCCGAGGAGGCCGCGGCGGCCGCCCGTACCCGGATGTTGAGCCAGGACGACACCGCACGGCCGCGCTCTCGCCGTACGTGGCGCATGCCGCTCGGCTTGGTGGCCGCTGCCACGGTCGCGGCCGTGGCAGCGGGTATGACGCTCGCCCACGACGATCCCGCACGACCGCAGACGGGCGTGCAGGCCATGCCTCATGCTCTGTCGCCTCGCGACATGATGCTGGCCGCCGCCTCTCAGGCGGAGCTGCAACAGCAGGGTCGCTACTGGTACACGCACCAGCGCTCCGGCTTCGCGGCGCTCGCGCTCGGCAGGACCGGCGGGTACGTCGTGGAGAAGCGCACCGAGTACTTCGAGTGGACGGGAAGAACCCGCGGCGACGGCGAGTCCTTCTACGGCCGCGACTTCGCGGGTAAGCCCCAGACCCGCGCCGACGCCGACGCCTGGCGCGCGGCGGGTTCCCCTTCGAGCTGGACGGTGGGCTCGTCGGGCGCGAGCAGGATCGTCAGGACGAAGTCGGGTGCCTGGCAGGAGGACCATCCGAACGACCAGGGCGGCGGCACATTCCTCATCCGCGGCGTCGGCCAGTTCACCTATCAGGAGCTCCAAGAGCTGCCTACCGACCCCGAAGAGCTGCGCAAGCTGCTGTGCGAAGGCTCGGTCAGGTTCATCGCGGGCGGGTCTGGAGCGCCGAGGCGCTGCAACGGCCCTACAGAGGTGTTCGGCGGGGTCTTCTCCGCCCTTGTAGATACGCCCGTGCCGCCCAAGGTGCGAGCCGGTCTCATGCGCCTGATCACCGATTATCCGGGCGTGCGGCAGCTAGGCGCCGTCACGGATCCGCTCGGCCGACCGGCGGTCGGCCTCGCGGCCCCACTCGAGCGCGCTGACGGCCGTGGGAAATTCCAGCGAGAGGCGCTCTTCGACCAGCGGACCGGCAAGGTCCTGGGCAGCCGTGACATCCAGCTTGAACCAGGCCCCAACAGCCAGAAGTGGAAGGTTCCCGGCAGGACGCTGGGCTACCGGGCGGTCTTGGACTCGGGCTGGAGCAACGCCAAGCCCACCCCTCCCGACTAGAGCAGCGGGCTGCGCGGGCTCGACAGCTCCTAGCATGGGAAAGGCCCCGTGATCGCTTCTGTGATCACGGGGCCGTTTCTGTTTGGTCTACTTCGCCAACAGTGTCTCTTCATCAGTGGGGCGGCGGGGCCTTCGGCACCGAGGCCGAACGGCTGGTGGCTGGGGGCGACGTTGTCGAAGGTGCTGCTGGTGGACGGCCTGCCCGACAACTACGCGGTCACCCTGCACGACCCGGAGGGCAACGAGTTCTGCATCAGCTAGGACCACAAGGCACCTGCCATCGCCAATGCCCATAACGATCAGATCGCGGAAGAGCTGGCCTGGATCAGTAGTGGCGGCTGAGCCCTGGTCGTGGCGGCGCCGTCCAGCGCAATGCAGGACGGGGCCGGGCCCGGCAGTAGACGTGGGCCTGCCGGACGTTGGGGCGGTCCCACGTTTGCCTCGACTGTCTTAGGCCCTCGGGGGCCTTGACCGACGGCGCAGGACCGGCAGCCCAGCCTGTGCGAAGAGGCAAGAAGCCTCAGGCTGGGCGGACTGTGGGGGCCGGGGCCACGCAAGCGGTGGATTGCGAGCCCCGGCCGGTGGAAAGTGGCCCCGCGCCGTCCCGCCGGCCGCAGACATCGGGACAGCAGGCCAACGAGTTGCGGGGCCACCAACCCGGCCCGCCTCGACGGGGGCGACGCGGCGAGCCGGGGAGTTCATGTGCCGAACATGTTGTGGGCTCGGCTGTTGTGGACAAGAGCCGACTGCCAGGCCAGTGTTGCCGCGAGCGCAACCGCATCCGGTTGGCGGATGCACTGCACAACCCCGGCCGCCACCATTTCGACGGTGACGGCCTTGCGCAGCTCGGCCGTCCACCACACCTGGCCGGACACAGAGCGCTCAAAATCGATGTCCCACCCTGGGTAGGTATTGCGCAGCACCGACAGTTGACGGCCTCTCAAGTCCTGTAGGAGAGCCGCCTGTGCCATGGCCTCTCGGGCGCTCTCGCTGGTGGCGCGAAGGAGGGTGAGTAGCTCGTCGTCGGTCATTGGTCCTCCGACCGACCCGCCTTCATCGACTATCCGGCTGCTGGCTTCCGTCATGCACGCACCGTATGCGCACCGATACCGGGCACCGGTGCCATCTGTACCCCTCGCCGCAGGGGTGCAGTGTGCACCCCTGACCTACAGGGGCAGTCCGAGCTCCTGAGCGAAACCGCGTGCTCGACGCTCGATGAGCGGGCCGCCCTGGTCGACCGCGTCGGAGGCCATCAAGCGGCCGGTTGGGCTGAAGTGCACCGAGTCGTGGGAGATTGCATACGCCTGTTGCAGCCAGTCGAGCATGGACGACCAGTCGCGCCGCTGGTGGTAGGTGCGGGCGATCTCTACGTGTAGCCGGGCCCGCCGCTCTCGGGACGGGATGCTGTCGGGGTCGATCTGCTCTGCCCGGTCCTTCGCGCTGGCCGACTTGGTCAGGTCGGCACCGATCGACACCGCGTGCAACGCGACATTCGAGCTGCCGAACTGGGTCCACGGGTGGTGATAGCCGGTAGGCAGGCGACGGGCGACGGCGGCGGCCTCATCCCAGAACCGCCAGGCGTCGCCCTCCCGGCCGGCGCGGGCCGCGGTGGTGGCGGCGTGCAGCTGCATCGCGCCGTACAGGGCGCGAAGTTCGTCGCCGCCGTCGTCGAGCCGGTCGCGGAGCAGACCGGCCGCGTCGAGGGCGAGGGTGAGGGCTGCGTCGGTGTCGCCCCCGGAGCGTTGCACGATGGCGTAGGTCCAGGCGGCCCCGGCCAGCGCGGCGGGCTGGTCGGCCTCCTGGGCGGCGGCCATGGCCCGGTCGGCGACCACCCAGATCAGCTCTGGCTCGCTCGCCCACACGATGACGTGCTGTACGAGCGCCCACAGGTCAGCGAGCACGGCGTGGACATTGCGCCGTTCCTCGCCCTGCGCCTGGCGGGCAGAGGCCCGCACGTCGCGGATGAGGGAGGGCAGGACCCGGCCTACGTCTGTGCGGTGGCTGCGGGAGGTGTGCCACACCTGCCAGGCGTCGGCGGTGCGTTGGCGAAGCGCTGCGACCTGTTGCGGCTGCTCGGTGATCGTGAGCAGGGGCGCCCGGACAGCCTCACGGATGGCGGGCACCGCCTCGTGCGGTATCCGGGCGAACGCGCTGATGGGGATGGTGATGTTCCCGCCGAGGTCCATGTCGCTTCCGGCAAGGATGGCGACGTCGCCCACGGCGAGCACTTCGGCGAGGCGGATGAGCACAGGCAGGCGGGGCGGAAGGCGTCGGCCGGACTCGATGCCCTTGAGCCACTCCGCAGAGTAGCCGACAAGGCCGGCCAGTACTGCCCTGCTCATCCCTTTGCGTTCCCGGATCGTCTGGATCCGCTCGCCTGTGCGCTTCCCTTCGAGGTCGTCGAGCATCAGGGTTCTCTCGATTCGTTCCGTATCCACTGCCAGGCTACGCCCGAGGGCTGCGGCCAGGGCAGGGAACGCACGGCCCCTCCGGTTGCAAGATCGGCGGGTCACTTCCTTGATCCGTGGCACCCCTCGGGGCACCCACCCGCGACCCTCGCAAAAGGCGGGAGGGAGTTACAGGTCAACGCCACGCGTCACCTGTCGCGACACCTCCGACACCCCGCGCTGACACCTTCGTGACAGTCGGCGACAGATGTACTCCCCTCCCCCAGACCGCGCGTCCTACCCCGCCCACATCCCTACTCCCAGGAGTCACCGATGCGTCTCCGCTTACGTGATCTCGCCGCCCTGGCCGCGCTCGCTGGCGCGTTCCTCATTTCGGCGCCAGTCCCCGCCCAAGCCACTCTCATGGCCGCAGGCACGTACCGCGGCGAAGGGGACGACGTGATCCGCCTCCCGCTCACGTCTACGCCGAGCATCGTGAAGGCCACCCACCAAGGCGAATCCAACTTCATCGTTTGGGCGCTCTCCACAAGCGGCAAGCAGGTGGATCTAGTCGCCAACGGAATCGGCGACTACAAGGGCACGATGGCGTTCAACGTCAACGGCACCAACAAGATCCGCTCCTTGAGCGTCACCGCTGACGGCGCCTGGACGCTCCAGGTCCTGCCCATCACGAAGGCGCGTTACTGGGCGATCAACGCCAAGGGCGCCGGGTCGGACGTGCTGCGCCTCACCTCGCCGAGCAAGGGCATGCGCCGGCTGACGATCCGGCACAGCGGCGAATCGAACTTCATCGTCTGGGCGCTCGACAACCGCGGCCATGTCCGGGGGCTGCTCGCCAATAAGGTCGGCGATTACAGAGGCCGTGTCGTGCTGCCCGCTGGTACCCGCTATGCCACGATCACGGCGGACGGAACATGGTCGATCAGCCGCGGATAGCCCCGGAGAAGAGCAAAATGCTCGAGATCGCGCAGCCGTATGCGAGGTAGCGGCAACCTCCCGAGATAGCGGAGCCGCTACCCGGGCCGCGCAGCCGGAAGACGACCGGCAGGAAGTGCACTGACGCTCTCCGCAGGACAAGGGCACACGAAGGCCCCGCCGCCTCGCTTCATCAGCGGGGTGACGGGGCCTTCGGCGACGGGCTACCTGGGGTTATTCGTCGGTGGGTTACTCGGGGACGCCCAGCTTCTCCAAGATCAGCTCACGGGCCCTACCCGCGTCGGCCTTGCCGCGGCTGGCCTTCATCACGCCGCCCACCAGCGCACCGGCCGCGGCGATCTTCCCTGAGCGGACCTTGTCGGCCGCGTCGGCGTTGCCGGCGATGACCTGGTCGACGATCGCCGACAGCTCGCCCTCGTCGTTGACGATCCGCAGCCCGCGCCGCTCGACGACCTCGTCCGGCGAGCCTTCCCCGGCCAGCAAGCCTTCGAGTACCTCGCGGGCCAGCTTGTCGTTGAGCGCGCCGGAGGCCACCAGCTCGGTGACGCGGGCGATCTGCGCGGGCGTGATGGGCAGGCCGGCCAGGGCCACCCCGGACTCGTTGGCCCGCCGCGCCAGCTCACCCATCCACCACTTACGCGCGTCGGCGGCCGGCGCGCCCGCCGCGACCGTCGCCTCGACCAGGTCGAACGCGTCGGCGTTGTGCATGGCCTGCATGTCGAGGTCGGACACCCCCCACTCGGCCTGCAGCCGCTTGCGCCTGACCGACGGCAGCTCGGGCAGCGCTTCCTTGAGCGTGGCCACCCAGGCCGGGTCGGGCGCGATCGGCACCAGGTCGGGCTCGGGGAAGTAGCGGTAGTCCTGCGCCTCCTCCTTGGACCTGCCGGGCGTGGTGACGCCGGTGTCCTCGTGGAAGTGCCTGGTCTCCTGGATGATCCGGCCGCCATCGGCGAGGATCGCCGCCTGCCGCTCGATCTCGCTGTGCACGGCGCGCTCGATGCTGCGCAGCGAGTTGACGTTCTTGGTCTCGGTACGGGTGCCCCACTCGGACGCGCCGCGGGGCATGAGCGAGACGTTGACGTCGCAGCGCATCGAGCCCTCCTCCATGCGCACGTCGGAGACGCCCAGCGAGCGCATGATCTCGCGCAGCTCGGTCGCGTACGCCTTGGCCACGTCGGGCGCCATGCTCTCGGTGCCCTCGATCGGCTTTGTGACGATCTCCACCAGCGGGATGCCGGCCCGGTTGTAGTCGACGATCGAGTAGTCGGCGCCCTGGATGCGGCCGGTCGCGCCGCCCACGTGGGTGGACTTGCCGGTGTCCTCCTCCAGGTGCACCCGCTCGATCTCGACCCGCACGATCCGGCCGTCGACCTCGACATCGAGGTAACCGTCGAAGCAGAGCGGCTCGTCGTACTGGGAGATCTGGTAGTTCTTCGGCATGTCCGGATAGAAGTAGTTCTTCCGGGCAAAGCGGCACCACTCAGCGATCGAGCAGTTCAGCGCCAGGCCGATGCGGATCGTCGACTCGATCGCGACGGCGTTGGCCGTCGGCAGCGAGCCGGGAAACGCCAGGCAGGTGGGGCAGACCTGCGTGTTGGGCGGGGCGCCGAAGGCCGTCTTGCACCCGCAGAACATCTTCGACGCGGTGCCGAGCTCGACGTGCGTCTCCAGCCCGAGCACCGGCTCGAACCGGGCGAGCGCCTCGTCGTACGGCATGTGCGTATCGACAGTCATGGTGGAGTCCTTAGTTCAGAGAGCCGGAGCCTTGGACAGCAGGCTGCCGCCCCAGCGGCTTTCGAGGGCCTGCTCGACGGCGGCGCCGACGCGGTAGCAGCGGTCGTCGCCCAGCACCGGGGCCATGATCTGCAGGCCGACCGGGAGCCCGTCCTCATCGGCCAGGCCGCACGGGACCGAGATGGCCGCGTTGCCCGACAGGTTGGACGGGATCGTGCACAGGTCGGCGAGGTACATGGCGATCGGGTCGTCCGCGCGCTCGCCGATCGGGAACGCCGTCGTCGGCGTGGTCGGCGACACCAGCACGTCCACCTGGTGGAAGGCGGCCTCGAACTCGCGCGAGATGACCGTGCGCACCTTCTGCGCCTGACCGTAGTAGGCGTCGTAGTAGCCGCTCGACAGCGCGTAGGTGCCGAGCATGATGCGCCTCTTGACCTCGGGGCCGAACCCGGCGGCCCTGGTCATCGCCATGACCTCCTCGGCGCTGCGGGTGCCGTCGTCGCCGACGCGCAGGCCGTAGCGCATGGCGTCGAAGCGCGCCAGGTTGGAGGAGCACTCCGAGGGCGCGATCAGGTAGTAGGCGGGCAGCGCGGTCGAGAACGACGGGCAGGAGACCTCGACGACCTTGGCGCCAAGTGATTCGAGCAGCTCGACGGCCTCGTGGAAGCGGGCCAGCACGCCGGCCTGGTAGCCCTCGCCGCCGAACTCCTTGACCACGCCGATGCGCATGCCGGAGATGTCGGCGTTGCGAGCGGCCTCGACCACGGACGGCACGGGCGCGTCGATCGAGGTGGAGTCCATCGGGTCGTGCCCGGAGAACGCCTCGTGCAGCAGCGCCGCGTCGAGCACGTTGCGGGCGAACGGGCCGGGCGTGTCGAGCGAGCTGGCGAACGCGATCAGCCCGTAACGCGACGAACCGCCGTAGGTCGGCTTCATGCCCACGATGCCGGTCACTGAGGCGGGCTGCCGGATCGAGCCGCCGGTGTCGGTGCCGGTGGACAGCGGCGCCTCGTAAGCGGCGACGGCGGCACTGGAACCACCGGACGACCCGCCGGGGATCCTGGTCAGGTCCCACGGGTTGTGCGTCGTGCCGTAGGCGGAGTTCTCGGTGGAGGAGCCCATGGCGAACTCGTCGAGGTTCGTCTTGCCGAGGATGACCAGCCCGGCCGCGCGCAGGCGGCTCGTGACGGTCGCGTCGTACGGCGGGCGCCAGCCTTCGAGGATCTTGGACGCGGCCGTCGTCGGCATGTCGGCGGTCGCGAAGATGTCCTTGTGCGCGATCGGCACCCCGGCCAGCGGACCGAGCCGCTCACCGGCGCCCAGCCGGGCGTCGACGGCCCTGGCCTGCTCGACAGTGGTTTCGCGATCGATGTGCAGGAACGCGTTGATCTTTGGCTCGACCTCGGCCATGCGGTCGAGATGCGCCTCGGCCACCTCGACGGCGGTCACCTCGCCACCGGCGATCAGCGCGCCCAGCTCGGCGGCGGTCTTGTGGATCAGACTCATGCCTCCTCCCCAAGGATGCGCGGGACCCGGAAGCGGTTGTCCTCGACGGCCGGCGCGCCGGACAGCGCTTGCTCGGGCGTCAGTGACGGTCGCACCTCGTCGGCGCGGAAGACATTGGTCAGCGGAAGCGCGTGCGACGAAGGCGGAACGTCCTCGGCGGCGACCTCGGCCACCTTCGCGACCGACTCGATGATGGCATCGAGTTGGGTGGCGTAGTGGGCGAGTTCGTCATCGGTGAGGGCCAGCCTGGACAACCGGGCCAGGTGTGCGACCTCGTCGCGGGTTATGGCGGACATGAGTCGTTTAACCCGTTTCGTGGATGGAGTTGGGACACTGTCATCCTAGGGGCCTTGACGGAGCGAGACCGAACCGTTAACCCTCGCCACAGGGATGTGCGCGGCCTTTGCCCTCTGGCGCGTCCGGTCAGGCAGTCTGAGTGACCTCGGAGCGGTAGCCGTACTCGATCCCGGGCGAGCTCTCGAAGTGTTCGCGCAGCCAGACCGTGGCCTCGGCCGGCGGCATGGCCTCGTTGAACAGCCAGCCCTGGCCCATCTCGCAGCCCATCTCGGTAAGGCGGATCGCCACGTCGTCCGACTCCACGCCCTCGGCGACCGAGTGCAGGCCGAGCGAGCGGACCAGGTCGACGATGGAGCGCACGATCCGGTAGTCGTCGTCGGACTCGGCGATGCGCTTGACGAACGACGCGTCGATCTTCACCTCGGACACCGCCAGCCGCTGCAGCCTGATCAGCGAGGAGTAGCCGGTGCCGAAGTCGTCGAGGGACAGCGGCACGCCGAGCACGGCCAGTGCCTTGATCGTCTCGTGCGTGTAGGCCTGGTCGCCCATCAGGATGCGCTCGGTGACCTCCAGCTGGATCGCCGAGGGCGGCAGCCGGAGCTTGGCCAGCCCCGCCTCCAGTTGGTCGGGCAGCGCCGAGTCGAGCAGGTCGCGGGCGGAGATGTTGACCGAGACCTGCACCCGCAGGCCGCTGTGCCACCAGCGGGCGGCCTGCTCCAGGGCGGCCTCGATGACGTATTCGGTGAGCTGGCGCATGAGGTAGGACTGCTCGGCCAGCGGGATGAACTCCGACGGCGGGATCTGGCCGTGCACCGGGTGGCGCCAGCGCAGCAGGGCCTCCATACCGTGCACGGCGCCGTTGGCCAGGCCGACCTTGGGCTGGTAGTGCAGCCTGAGCTCACGGTTGTCGACGGCGCGCCGCAGGTCACCGAGGAGGTTGAGGCGTTCGGGCGAGTTGCGGTCCTTGTCCGGCTGGTAGAGCTCCACACCGGTACGCCCCTCCTTGGCCAGGTACATGGCCACGTCGGCGCGCTGGAGCAGCAGCTCGAAGTCGGGGGCGTGGTCGGGATAGAGCGCGATGCCGACGGATCCGTCGAGGTCGAACGACATGCCCTCCAGCCGCACCGGCTCCCTGAGCGCCGCCCGCAGCCTGGCCGCCACCTCGCGGGCCGCGTGGGCGTCCCTGATCGAGGGCAGCAGGACGGCGAACTCGTCACCGCCCAGCCGGGCCACGACGTCGCCGGGCCGTACGGAGTGGGTGAGCCGATGGGCGACCATCTGCAGCAGCCGGTCACCGACCGGGTGGCCCATCGTGTCGTTGACCTCCTTGAACCGGTCGAGGTCGAGCAGGAACAGGCCGACCCGCTCGTCCTGGCGGGCCTCGGCGAGCGCCTCCTCGGTGCTCACGATCAGCATCTTGCGGTTGGGCAGGGCGGTCAGCTCGTCGTGCATGGCCTGGTGGTCGCGGCGCATGGACAGCGTGGCGGTGAAGTAGACAGCCGCCAGGGGCGCCACGAACAACGGCACGAGGGAGGGCGCGTGGGTCATCACGACGACGACCAGGGGCGCCAGGCCGAGCAGCGCGGCGTAGACGAGGCTCTGCGGGCCGAGGCTGGCCCTCAGCACGCGGGTGATCGACCGGCGCTCGTGCAGCGCCACCGCGCCGCTCACCAGCGCGGCCCTGACGGCGAAGTAGGCGATGCCGGCCAGCGTGATCGCCAGCATGTCGGAGCCCGTGGGCACCCACGGCGCGGCCGGGCGCGGCACGATGCCGAACAGGCCGAGCACCACGCCGGCGGCGGTCAGCGCGAGCGTCGACTGGGCGATGTTGAACATCACCCGGTGCCACGCCTTGCGGGTGACGATGCCGTTCATCGCCACGGCCACCGCCTGCATCAGCACCGCCACGGGCAGGCCGAAGTGCAGGAGCACGGCGAAGGTGAACATGGTGGAGGGGTACGTGCCGCCGACGGCGGTCGCGGAGGACACCATGACGGGCCTGAGCTCGCCCAGGACGGCAAGGACGGTCAGCACCCAGAACAAGGGCGTGCGGGCGAGCTCCGCCAGACCGGCCGGGTCGAGTCGGAGCATGGCCACGGCCAGCGCGGTGAAGCCCATCACGGTGATGCCGGCGAGGAACGCCCACAGAGGCGTCCCGACGCGTGGCCCTGTGTCGCGGGTGTCAGTTGGGTCAGCCATCAGTAACAGAACCCCCATTAGGTCACTATGGGAGGGTACGACCTTTACCCCACTTCGCGAAACCAACCGCGTACGTTCCGTCACTTATCCTTCGGACATATACCCCAAAACCACTCTTCGTATGCCACCCGCAACGATCCGTATATGACCTATGGCGCCGGAGTGACAGCCACCAGTGCGGCCGCCTCCGGCCCCTCGGTCAGGAGCACCTCGAAGCCCGCCCCGTCGAGGATCGGCACGCCCAGACTGACGGCCTTGTCGTACTTGGACCCGGCGTTGTCGCCCGCCACCAGGAACGAGGTCTTCTTCGACACCGAGCTCGCGACCTTGCCGCCCCGATCGCTGAGCGCCTCGGCGGCGGAGTCGCGGGTGAAGCCCGGCAGCGTGCCCGTCACCACGAAGGTCAGCCCCTCCAGCGTCTGCGGCCCCTTCTCGGGAGCGGGCTCGTCCTCCATGCGGACGCCCGCGGCCCGCCAGCGGGTGATGATCTCGCGATGCCAGTCGACCTCGAACCAGGCGCGGATGGTGGCCGCCACCCGTGACCCGATGCCCTTGATCGCGGCGAGCTCCTCCTCCGAGGCGGCCATGACGGCGTCGATCGAGCGCAGGGCGACGGCCAGGTCGCGGGCCGTGGGCGGCCCGACGTGGCGGATGGACAGCGCGACCAGCACGTTGGCCAGCGGCGCCTGCTTCGCCCGCTCGAGCTCCTCGATGAGCTTGTGGGCGTTCTGGCTGGCTTCACCGTCGACGTTGGAGAAGAACGAGACGACCTTCTGCTCGCCCGTCTTCGGGTCGATCTTGGGCAGGCCGCTGTCCTTGTCGCGGACCACGGACCTGATCGGGATCAACCGCTCCAGCGTCAGGTCGAACAGGTCGGCCTCGGTGCGCACGACCGGCTCCTGCGGCGGCAGCGGCTGGGTGAGCGCGGTCGCCGCGACGTAGCCGAGCCCGTCGATGTCGAACGCGGTGCGCCGGGCCGCGAAGAACACCCGCTCGCGGATCTGCGCGGGACAGCCGCGGGCGTTGGGGCAGTGCAGGTCGGCGTCGCCCTCCTGCTCGTAGGCCAGCTCCGTGCCGCACTCGGGGCAGTGGGTGGGCATCACGAACGGGCGCTCGGACCCGTCACGCAGGTCGGTGACCGGGCTGAGGATCTCGGGGATGACGTCGCCCGCCTTGCGCAGCACGACGGTGTCGCCGATGAGCACGCCCTTGGCGGCCACCACCGCGGCGTTGTGCAGCGTGGCGCGCTCGACCGTGGAACCGGCCACGCTGATCGGCTCCATCACGGCGAACGGCGTGACCCGGCCGGTGCGGCCGACGCCCACCTGGATGTCGAGCAGCTTGGTGTTGACCTCTTCCGGCGGGTATTTGAAGGCGATCGCCCAGCGCGGCGCCCGCGAGGTCGAGCCGAGCTCGCGCTGGGTGCGGAAGTCGTCGACCTTGACCACCACGCCGTCGATCTCGTAGGGCGGGTCGTGGCGGTGCACGCGGTAGTGCTCGATGAACGCGTCGACTTCGGCGAGGTCGCCGACCACCCGGTAGAGGTCGCTGACCGGCAGGCCGAACCCCCGCAGCCGCTCGTAGACCTCGGACTGCGCCTTGGGCTCGGCCGCGCCCTCCCAGACGCCGACACCGTGCACGATCATGCGCAGCGGGCGCTGCGCGGAAATCCGCGGGTCCTTCTGGCGCAGCGAGCCGGCCGACGCGTTGCGCGGGTTGGCGAAGGGCGCGATCCCCTGCTCGACGAGCTGCTCGTTGAGCCCGCCGAACTCCTTGACCGGCATGTAGACCTCGCCCCGGACCTCGATGAGGCTGGGCACGTCGGTGCCCTTCAGCCGATGCGGCACGCCCTCGATGGTGCGGACGTTGGGCGTCACGTCGTCGCCCGTCCGGCCGTCGCCCCTGGTCGCGCCGCGCTCCAGCCGGCCGTCGCGGTAGACGAGCGCGATCGCCAGCCCGTCGATCTTGAGCTCGCAGAGATAGGGCCCGGGATCGTGCTCGGCCAGCCGCTCGGCCCGCGCCTGCCACGCGGCCATCCCGGCCGGGTCGAAGGCGTTGTCGAGGCTCTCCATCGGCGCCAGGTGGTCGACCTTGGCGAAGTCGCCGGCGACCGGCGCGCCCACCTTCTGCGTCGGCGAGTCGGGCGTCTGCAGGCCCGGATGCGCCGCCTCCAGCGCGAGCAGTTCGTTGAACCACTGGTCGAACTCACCGTCGCTGACCGTGGGCCGGTCGAGCACGTAGTAGCGATAGCGGGCTTCCTCCACCAGCTCGCTCACCTCGGCGTGCCGCTCACGCGCGGCCACGGGCACGCCATTGACGCTTGGCTCGCTCACCAGGGTCTCCTTCCGTCCAACACCCTGAGCAAACGCTATCGCCGAGCACCGACAACGGGCACCTTCCGAGGCGCCCGGTCGCGGCGTGAACGGGATCAGCCGCCCTGGGACCAGACGCCGTCCCAGGACGAGCACTTGCCGGTGACCTTCGTGGCCGTGCCGCGGCAGACCCGGCCCTCGATCGAGAGCATGTAGCCGGTGGGGAAGGAGAACGCCAGCGGCTTGGTCCCCGAGCAGTTGTGGAACGTCTTGGCGCCCCTGCCGCCGTCGTCCTTGACCCACCGGAACTTCAGCCACGAGCACCCGCTCCGGCCGGGGAAGTCGTAGAGCTTGCCGTTCACCGTGAACCCCGGCCGGTCGAGGACGACCTTGCCCTTGGCCTTGCCCGCCCGGTCGGAGGAGTAGATGGAGCCCCAGTTCCATATCTCGGGGTTGGCGGCGGCCGCGGCCGGAGCGGCCAGCGACGCGGACGAGATCAGGAGTGTGACGCCGACCGCCACAGTACGAAAGATCATAAAAGTGAGGCTACTCACCCGGGTTGCAACCCGCTTGCCGGATCGTCGCGCAGCACCTGAGCGGCCTTGCGGCAGGCGGCAAGGGCGGCCCGCGCGTAGCGGGGAGAGGCTCCGGCGAGCCCGCAGGCCGGGGTCAGCACGACCTGCCCGGCCAGCTTGTCGGGCGGGAAGCCGAGCCGCCGCCACAGGTCCAGCGCGGGCCTGGCGACGACACCGGCATCGGCCAGCCGGGTGTCGGTGCCCGGCACCACGCCGAGGAACAGCAGCAGCCCCGCCTCCAGGGCCTCCCCGAGCGCGTCGTCGTCCCGGCGGCTGAGCAGGGACGCGTCCAGCGAGATGCCGCGGACGCCGGCCGTACGGAGGAGGCGGAGAGGCACCGACGGCGCGCAGCAGTGCACGACCGGGTCGCCGAACAGGCCCAGCGACTCCGCCACCCGCCAGCCCTCCACGGGGGCCAGCCGCCCGAAGCCCGAGGCGGTCGGCACGGTGCCCGCGAGCACGCCGGGCAGGCCCGGCTCGTCGAGCTGCAGGACGATCTCGGTGATCCCGGGCACGCGCCGCCGCACCTCCGCGACGTGGTCCTCGACGCCCTGGGCGAGCGAGGCGATCAGGTCGCGTACGGCTCCGGCGTCGGAGAGCATCTTGTCGCCGTACTTGAGCTCGATGGCGCCCGCCAGCGTCCACGGCCCGCAGACCTGCAACTTGAGCGGCCCCGTGTAGTCGTGCCCGACCTCCTCCAGGCCGTCGATATCGCGCCTGAGATGGTCGACGGCCCGCTGGTGGTCGCGTCCCGGCCGGTCGGCCAGCCGCCATCCCGACGGTTGCACCTCCACCGCGAAGTCGACGAGCAGCGCCGCCGTCCGCCCCACCAGGTCGGCGCCTACACCGCGGGCCGGCAACTCAGGCAGGTACGGCAGGCCCGGCAATTCGCCGAACACCATCCGAAGCGCCTCGAAATGATCCTCACCCGGATGCGACCCAACTCCGGTGGCTTCCAACGTCGACATGTCACCAGCGTAGGCTCTGGAGATATGAAGCTGACCAAGCACGGCCACGCGTGCGTACGTCTGGAGAAGGACGGCAACGTCCTCGTCGTGGACCCCGGCACCTTCACCGAGGGCCCCGTGCTCGACGGTGCCGGCGCGGTGCTCATCACCCACGAGCACATGGACCACGTCGACGTCGAGCGGCTCAAGGCCGCCTCTCCCGACCTGGAGATCTGGACCTGCGAGGCGGTCGCCGCCCAGTTGGCGGAGGTGCCGGCGAAGGTGCAGGTCGTACGGCATGGTGACGACTTCACGGCGGCGGGTTTCGCGGTGAAGGTGTTCGGCGAGTGGCATGCAAAGAACCACCCCGATGTGCCGATTGTGCAGAATGTCGGCTTCATGGTCGATGATGAGGTCTTCTACCCGGGTGACGCGCTGACCGTGCCGGGGGTCGAGGTGCCCACCCTCCTGGTGCCCACGCACGCTCCCTGGATGAAGCTTCTGGAGACGGTCGACTACCTGCGCGCGATCCGGCCGGCCAGGGCGTTCTCCACCCATGACGGGCTGCTCAACGACATCGGCCTCAGCCTGGTCGACAACTACCTGAAGCTGGAGTCCGACAAGCAGCATGCCGACATGCGACGACTCAAGGTCGGCGAGTCGGTCGAGCTGCCCTGAGGTCAGGCCGCCCTGCGGGCCGCGCCGCTCTCAAGTCGGCCGCCCTGCGGGTCGCGTCGCCCTGCGGGTCGCGCCGCTCTGAGGGTCGCGCCGTTCCGAGGCTGAGCCGCCTTGAGGCGTCAGCTGGCCGCGGCGATGGTGGCCGAGCCGATGACGGTCTCGCCTGAGTACAGCACCGCCGCCTGCCCCGCCGCGACCCCCGTGGCGGGGCGGTCGAGGGTGATCCGCAGCTCCTCCGCGGTCTCCTCGAAGCGGCACACGTAGACCTCACCGTGGGCCCGCAACTGCACCTTCAGCTCGCCCGGTGCCACAGGCCCGCCCAGCGCGACCGACTCCGTCGGCCCGCCCGGCACGGTCGGCTCCGTCAGGCCGGTCGGCTCCGTCGGTCCGTTCCAGACCGGGCGGCCGCAGGTGATCGAGGTGACCTCCAGCGCCGACCGCGGCCCCACCGTGACCGTGTTGGACACGGGCTCGATCGACAGCACGTAGCGCGGTCTGCCGTCGGCGGCGGGCCGGTCGATGTGCAGCCCCTTGCGCTGGCCGATCGTGAAACCGTGGGCGCCGTGGTGGTTGCCGACGACCTCGCCCTCCTGGTCGACGATCGGCCCCTCGGCCGCGCCGAGCCGCTTGGCCAGGAAGCCCCGGGTGTCGCCGTCGGCGATGAAGCAGATGTCGTGACTGTCGGGCTTGTCGGCGACCGTCAGGCCCCGCCTGGCGGCCTCCTCGCGTACCTCGGCCTTGGTCGAGTCGCCCAGCGGGAAGATCGCGTGGCCGAGCTGCTCGCGGGTGAGCACGCCCAGCACGTAGGACTGGTCCTTGCCCTGGTCGGCGCTCCTGGACAGCACGCCGTCCACCAGCCTGGCGTGGTGGCCGGTGGCGACCGCGTCGAAGCCCAGCGCCAGCGCCCGGTCGAGCACCGCCGAGAACTTGATCTTCTCGTTGCACCGCAGGCACGGATTGGGCGTGCGGCCCGCGGCGTACTCGGCCACGAAGTCCTCGACCACGTCGCGCTGGAAGCGCTCGGCCATGTCCCAGATGTAGAACGGGATGCCGATCACGTCGGCGGCGCGCCGCGCGTCGCGGGAGTCCTCGACCGTGCAGCAGCCCCTGGCTCCCGTGCGGTGGGATTGGGGGTTGGCCGACAGGGCCAGATGCACGCCAGTGACGTCGTGACCGGCCTCGGCGATCCGGGCGGCGGCCACGGCGGAGTCGACGCCGCCCGACATGGCGGCAAGCACACGCAATCCCATGACCATCCCAGCGTACTGTCCCGCCAAGGGTGCCCGGCCATCTGCACAAGCGGGGTCCGCGTCTGGAAGTATTCAGGCCATGCGACTGTTCGGGCGCAAGGACGACGAAGAAGAGCCCACCGAGCCGAGTGACGGCATCGCGCCGTTCTGGGCGTGGTGGGAGGAGACCAGGCCGCGGCTCGACTCGCTGGTGGCCGCCGGTGAGGCCGAGGGGCTGTCGGAATGGATCGCCCCGGCCGTGGCCGCGGTGCATCCCGACCTGGTCTGGGAGGTGGCCCCCGGCAGGAACGCGGCGCACGCGCTGGTCGTGACCGCCGCCGGCGACCCTGAGCTGCGCTCGCTGGCGCACCGGTGGGTCAAGGGCGCGCCGCCCGCCGACCTGCTGTGGGAGTTCCATCCATCACGCCAGGTCAACCCCCAGGCGCTGGAGCTCACACTCGACGTGGGCGGCTTCGAGTTCGCGCTGGACAAACTGATGCTGGGGCTGCGGGTGCCGCCCAACTCGCCGCGCGTGGACGTGGCCGCCTATCACCCGATCTTCGGCCAGCTCGACGAGGACACCCGGCTGGAGGCCGCGCTGCTGGCCCTCGACTGGCTGCTCGGCGAGGACGACGTGGCGCGCTGGGTGGGCGAGATCACCCCGGCCACGTTCCAGCCGATCGACTCGGTCGCGGCCGTGCACCTGCCCGCCGTGGTGGCCGACCTGGCCTCCGGCTACGAAGAGGAGCAGTGGGCGCTACTGGAGGGCCAGACGGCGGCGGGCGCGCCGCTGATCGCCACCGCCCGCTATCCGTTGCGGCCGGTCGACTATCCGCTCTTCGACCAGCACATCGCGATCACGCTGCCGTACGCGCATCGCGACGAGAACGGGCTGCCCGTCGCCGAGTCGCTGGCGGCGCTGCGCGACTTCGAGGAACGCCTGGCGGCCCGGCTGCTCAAGCTCCACGACGACGCGGTGCTGGCCGCGCACCTGAGCGCGGAGGGCCACCGGGTCATCCACATCTACGCCGACCCGACCGGCGACGCGGCGATCCACGCCAAGGAGCTGATCGTGAGCTGGGAGGAAGGGGAGCCGCGGGTGGACGTGGCGACCGACCCCGCGTGGACCGCGGTGGTGGCCTTCATCAACTAGCCGGGCAGCAACTAGCGATCAACTCAGCCCGGCGCGGCGGGCGCGTTCGACCGCCGCGGGCAGCACCTCGATCAGGCGGTCGACGTCGTCCTGGGTCGAGGTGTGCCCGAGCGAGAACCTGAGCGAGCCTCTGGCCGCCGCCGCGTCGGCGCCCATCGCCAGCAGCACGTGGGAGGGCTGGGCCACCCCGGCCGAGCAGGCCGACCCGGTCGAGCACTCCACGCCCTTGGCGTCGAGCAGCATGAGCAGGGCGTCGCCCTCGCAGCCGGGGAAGGAGAAGTGGGCGTTTCCCGGCAGCCGGTCGGCCGGGTCGCCGTTGAGCACCACGTCGGAGACCGCCTGCCGTACGCGCTGGATGAGGTCGTCCCGCAGCTCGGTCAGGCGGCGGCTCAGCTCCTGCTGTTCTTTGACCGCGACGCGGATCGCGGCGGCGAGACCGGCGATGGCGGGCCCGTCGAGCGTGCCGGAGCGCACGTCGCGCTCCTGGCCGCCGCCGTGCATGACCGAGACCGGCGTCTGCCCTCGGGCCAGCAGCAGCGCGCCGACGCCCAGCGGGCCGCCGACCTTGTGCCCGGTCACCGTCAGCGCGTCGGCGCCCGAGTCGGCGAACGACACCGGCAGCTGCCCGACCGCCTGCACGGCGTCGGTGTGGAACGGGATGCCGCTGTCGTGCGCGATGGCGGCCAGGAGGTGCACGGGCTGGACCGTGCCCACCTCGTTGTTGGCCCACATGACGCTGATCATGGCGACGTCGTCGGGGTCGCGGGCGATGGCGGCGCGCAGCGTGTCGGGATGCACCCGGCCGAGCTCGTCGACCTCCAGCAGCTCGACCTGCGCGCCCTGGCTGTCGGCCAGCCAATGGGCCGGGTCGAGCGCCGCGTGGTGCTCGATCGAGCTGATCAGCAGTCGCTTCCTCGGCCGGCGCGCCCAGTAGAGGCCCTTGACGGCCAGGTTGTCGGCCTCGGTGCCGCCCGAGGTGAACACGACCTCGCTCGGCCTGGCGCCCAGCGTGTCGGCGATGGTCTCACGGGATTCCTCGACCACCCTGCGCACTCGGCGGCCGGTCGCGTGCAGCGAAGATGCGTTTCCGACCAGGCCGAGTTGCTCCGTCATGGCCTCGATCGCCTCGGGAAGCATGGGCGTGGTCGCCGCGTGATCAAGGTAGGCCGACGGTCTGCTCACCATGAAAGCGTATCCCCTTTGCCACTGTACCGTCCGGACGGTACAGTAGAGGCATGAGAAGGGACGAGCTATTGGATGCGGCAGAGGATCTCCTCTGCGACCAGGGCTCGACCGCGCTGACCCTGTCCGCGGTGGCCGATCGGGCCGGCGTGAGCAAGGGCGGCCTCCTCTACCACTTCTCCTCCAAGGAAGCCCTGATCAAGGGCATGGTCGAGCGGCTGATCGACGATTTCGACGCGTTGATGGCCGCCCAGAGCGACCCCACCTACACCGAGCGCTACCTGGCGGCGACGCTGGAGGCCGTGCGCTCCAACCGGCTGCGACGATGGGCCGTGGTCACCGGGGCGTCGGGCAACCTGTTCCTGCTCGCGCCGATGCGCGTGGCGATGGCCCGCTGGCACCGCGAGGGACTGGACGACGAGCCCGACCGGGTGGCGTCCCAGATCGTCCGGCTGGCCTGCGAGGGGCTCTGGGACGTGGCGAGCCACGATCCCGACCTCAACGCCGAGAGCGACCTGCGCGCCCTTGAGGCCCGCTGCCGCGCCCTCCTCAAACCCTGACCCCCCTTACCTTTCTTCTCTTCGCCGCCCGGGCTCACGTCATGAGCTCCGGGCCGCGTCGCATGCCAACTGATGAGTGATTTGCGAGGTATGTCCAATGATCCGCGACTTGAGGATTGCCCGTTATGGGGCGGTTCTTACTTTCGTTCTGGCCGGGCTGCTGGTGGGCACGATGACCGTGCGCATCCCGGCGCTGACCGACAAGCTCGGCCTGTCCGAGTCAGCGGTCGGCGTGGTCCTGCTCGCATGGGGTGTGGGCGCCTTGATCACCATGCAGTCCATGCGCCAGATCATGGCCCGCGCGGGCAGCAAGACGATCCTGCGGATCGGCGGCCCGCTCACGGCGCTCGGCCTGGTGGGCGTGGCCTTCTCGCCGAACCTTCCGCTGCTGCTGGCCGCGTCCGTGTTCTTCGGCATGGCGTTCGGCATGGTGGACATCGCGATGAACGCGCAGGGATCCACCGTGGAGCGGGCCTACGGGCGCCCGTTGCTGAACGGCATGCACGCGGGCTGGTGCGTGGGCGCGATCTCGGCGGGCGCCCTGGGCAGCCTGTCGATCGCCCTGGGCCTGTCGTTCACCGCCAACCTGGCGCTGGTCGGCCTGGTCTCGCTGCCGGTGACGGTCCTGCTGGGCCGTACCTACCTGCCCGAGGCCCCGGCCGCGCGGACCACCGCCAAGGCCGGACGCCGCCTGCCCCCGGTCGTCTACCTGCTCGGCGCCATCATGTTCTTCGCGTTCATGGTGGAGGGCACGGTCGCCGACTGGAACGGGTTGTTCATGCGTGACACCCTGGGCGCGCCGGAGGCGCTGGCCGCGCTCGGCTACCCCGTCTTCGAGGTGGGCATGCTGGTCGCCAGGCTCACCGGTGACCGGCTGGGGTCCAGGTTCGGGGTGCGCGGCATCATGACCGCCTCCGGCGTGGCCACCGCGGGGTTCTTCGCCGTCGTCCTGGTCGCGCCCGCGCCGCTGGTGGCGGTGGTGACGATGTTCTTCGTCGGCCTCGGTGTGGCCACGATCTCGCCGATGACGCTCTCGCTGGCCGGGACCGCCACCGACAACCCCGGTCCGGCGATCGCCCAGGCCGGCGCCATGGGCTACGCGGGACTGCTGCTCGGCCCCGTGGCGATCGGCTTCCTCACGGACGTCACGTCGCTGCGCGCCGCGCTCGGGATCGCCGTCGTACTGGGTGTGGCGATCGCGGTGGCCGCCCGCTTCCTGCCGCGTCAGGAGCCCATGTCGGTCACGGTCTGGCCGGCCGTCGAGGATGCGGCCAGGGAGCCCGAGCCGGCTCACGCCTGACCCGGAACATTTGTCCTGGTTCAGTGGCTTACATTCAGCACTGCCCCGATCCGCAGATCAGTGCGAGGCTGAGCCCATGATCAAACCGATCGCCACCGCCGCGGTCCTCGTCGTGACCGCCGTGCCGAGCGTGCTCCAGTTCTTCCTCCCCGGCCTGGAGCCCGCACTCATGCGCGACCCGGCGGCCATCGGCGCCGGGGAATGGTGGCGGCCGGCGACCTCCCTCGTCGTCCAGGACGGCGGCGTGCTCGGCACGCTGGTCAACCTGGCGTTCCTGGCGGTGCTCGGTTACCTCGCCGAGCGCTCGCTCGGGCCCGCCCGCTGGCTCATCCTGTACGGCGCGGGCGCCGTGGCCGGGCAGGCGGCCGGATACCTGTTCAACGACCCGGGAGCCGGCAACTCGATCGCCCTGTGCGGCCTGGCGGCGGGCCTGGCCCTCGCCTGCGAGGGACCGCTGGAGCGCTCCGTGGGCGCCTTCTACGCGGTGACGCTGGCCGCGTACGCCCTCGCGCCGTCCGACGGCACCTGGGGCTGGGTGGTGACGGTGGCGCTCGCCGTGGCCGGGTTCCAGCTGGTGGTCCACCGCGAGCGGCTGCCCGTGCGGGTCTTTCCCATCGTCCTCGCGGTCGTCGGCGTCACGCTCACCGCCCTCGCCGACCTCCATGGCGTGGCTCTGCTGGGTGGCATGATCGCGGCATGGGCTCTGACCGGAAAGTCCCGTTCGACCTCACGGCCTACGTCGCCCGCGTAAGGAACGGGCCGTGCTTCATCTGCGCCATCGTGGCCGGTGACCCGGCTCACGACCTGGAGGAGATCGTCTACGAGGACGAGCGCCACCTGGCGTTCCTGGCATGTGGAGCGCTCTGCTTATGGGGCAGGCGAGATGACTGGAAGATCATCGGGCGGAGCGACGCCCGGGGCGGGGAGCGGCCTTCCACGTCCTGCTCCCCGCCATCGGCCCGTAGACCTACTTGCGCTTGGTGACCTCTTCGGTGAGCTGCGGTACGACCTGGTGCAGGTCGCCCACGACGCCGTAGTCGGCGAGCTCGAAGATCGGCGCCTCCGGGTCCTTGTTGATCGCGACGATGGTCTTCGCGGTCTGCATCCCGGCCCGGTGCTGGATCGCACCGGAGATGCCGGCCGCGATGTAGAGCTGCGGCGACACCGTCTTGCCCGTCTGGCCCACCTGGAACTGGTGCGGGTACCAGCCGGCGTCCGTGGCGGCGCGTGAGGCGCCCACGGCCGCGCCCAGGGCGTCGGCCAGGCCCTCGATGACCGAGAAGTTCTCGGCCGAGCCGACGCCACGACCACCGGAGACCACGATCGCGGCCTCGGTCAGCTCGGGGCGCGCGCCCTTCTCCTGCTTGACCCGCTCGAGGACGCGGGCGGCCCTGGCGGACGCGGTCAGCGTGAGCGACACCTGCTCCTCGGTGCCCGCCCCCGCGGCGGCCTCGGGGGCCGTCGAGTTCGGGCGGACGGCGATGATCGGTGTGCCCTTGCTCACCTTCGAGCGGACGTTGACGCCGCCGCCGAAGATGGACTGGTCGGCCACGAAGCCCTCGCCCAGGCCCACGGCGTCGGTGATGACGCCCGAGCCGGTCTTGACCGCGAGCCGGCCGGCCACCTCCTTGCCCTCGGTCGTGGCGGCCACCAGCACCGCGGCGGGCGCCTTGTCGGCCACCAGGTGGGCGAGCAGTTCGGCCTTGGGCACGACGACGTAGTCCACGATCTCGTCGGCACCGGCGACGTAGATCTTGTCAGCACCGTATTCGGCGAGCCTGGCCTTGGCGCCGTCGGTGATGCCGGGGCCGGCCCAGACGGCGGCCGGCGTGCCGAGCGAGCGGGCCAGAGTCAGCAGTTCGAGCGTGACCTTCTTGACCTCTCCGTCGACGTGCTCGACGAGAACGAGAATCTCCGACATATCAGCTGTTCTCTCCCGGGCTCAGATGAACTTCTTGGACGCGAGGAAGTCGGCGGCCTTGGAGCCCCCGTCGCCCTCGTCCTTGACGATCGTGCCGGCCGCGCGCGGCGGGGCCGCGGCGAAGTCGACGACCTCGGACCAGGCCGCGCCCAGGCCGACCTGGTCGGCCGCGATCTCCGCGTCGGCGATGGCCAGCGTCTCGACCGGCTTCTTCTTGGCCGCCATGATGCCCTTGAAGGACGGGTAGCGCGGGTCGTTGATCTTCTCCACCACGGACACGACGGCGGGCAACTCGGCCGCGACCTTGTCGAACCCGTAGTCGGTGATCCGCTCGATCACGATCTGAGAGCCCTCGACCTCGACCTTCTTGGCGAGCGTGAGCTGCGGGGCGTCCAGGCGCTCGGCCAGCATCGCGGCCAGCACGCCCGTACGCGCGTCGGTCGACTCCGAGCCCAGGATCACCAGGTCGAACCCGATCTTCTTGAGCACCTGCGCCATCGCATAGGAGGTCGACAGGGCGTCGGAGCCGTGCAGCGCGTCGTCCGTCAGGTGGACGGCCTTGTCGGCGCCCATGGCCAGGGCCTTGCGGATGGTCTCGGCGGCCCGGCTCGGCCCCATGGTGAGAACGGTCACCTCACCGCCGTGGGCTTCCTTGAGCTTCAGGGCCTCCTCGACCGCATACTCGTCAAGCTCGTTCACCACGCCGTCGACGGCGTCACGGTCGAGCGTCTTGTCATCGGACCGGAGCTTGCGCTCGGTCGCCGTGTCGGGGACCTGCTTCACGCAGACGACGATGTTCATGGCCGGTGGACGACCTCCCGTGTTCGCGTACGCCGTCGCTCGGTGCGACCGGCGCCTGATGCATGCTGACAGACTGCCAGGTGCCCCATGGGGGCGGCGACAGGGGGTCGGCTCCCCCGCCTGCCGCCATGTTACCCATGAGTAGCTTAGGTGCAAGCGCGGGGCTCACGCCAAAGCATCCACCACCCTACCGAACTTTATTCCGCTACCTGAGTTCAGGCCGACAGCAGGAAGACGATCCCGACCACCAGCGCCGTCCCGGCGAACAGCGCGAGCGTGAACGTGCTGAAGAACGTGCTCAGCCCCAGACAGAGCCCCGCGGCCCCGAGCATCGCCGCGAAATCGTAAATGATCCGGCTCGTCCTGAAGAGCCGCAAGAGGCCGCGTGATAACAGCGCCACCACCGCGTCGACCACGGCCACCAGCGCGTAGGCGGCCAGCAGGAACAGCGCCACCTCCGGCAGCGGATCCCGCGCGGCGGCGGCCAGCAGCGCCACGAACAGCCCGGAGCCGATCAGCCAGCGTCTGCGTACCTTCTCCCGGTGCCTGGCCCTGGACTCCTCGACCGGCGGGCGGCGCCGCTCCTGGCCCGGCCGCCATTCGCGGGTCTCCAGGTCGTTCGTCTCGCCCGGCCGGGAGCGCAGGGCGGTGGGCGGGCTGGCGGCGTGGTGGGCGCGAGGGACGGCCTCGACGCCCAGCCGGGCGCAGATCTGCGCGGCCGTCGGCCGCGCGACCGGGTCGGTGGCCAGGCACTCATGCAGCAGCGGGGCCAGCCAGTCCGGCACCCCCTCCAGGTCGGCGTCGTGATGCACGACACGGTAGGCGACCGCCGACGCCGGCCCCTGCCCGTACGGCTGGCGTCCCGTGGCCGCGTAGGCCAGCGTGGCCCCGAACGAGAACACGTCGGCCGCCATCCCCGACTCCTTGCCCTCCAGCACCTCGGGCGCCAGATAGCCGGGAGTGCCCACCACGGCTCCCGAGGCCGTCACCGAGAGCGAGTCGAGCGCGCTGGCGATGCCGAAGTCGATGACGACCGGCTCGCCCTCGGCCATCATCACGTTGGCCGGTTTCAGGTCCCGGTGCACGACACCCGCCTCGTGCATGGCCAGCAGCGCGTCGGCCAGCCCGGACGCCAACTGCCGCAGCTCGGCCACCGGCGTGGGGACCGCGCTGAGCGGCCGGCCCTGGACGTACCGGGTCACCAGATAGGGCTCGGCCACGTCGAGTGAGGCGTCGAGCACCTCGGCCACGTGCGGCCCGCCCACCAGCCGCATGGTCTGCACCTCGCGGGCCAGCCGGGCCAGCGCGCCGCTGTCGGCCGTCACGTGCGGGTGCAGGACCTTGACCGCGACCGTACGGCCTTCGGGGTCGAGTGCCAGGTGCACCACGCCGAACCCGCCCGCTCCGAGCCGGGAGAGTAACTGATACGGGCCCAGCTTCTGGCTCATACCCCTTTTCTCCCCCCGGAGCGGGCCAAGACACTTACGACCAGGGTGACAGGAATCCCATTCCCATGCCGTCGAGCAGACTGCCGATCAGGCCGGTGATCAAACCCATCGTGCTGTGCCGCGCCTGGCTGGTCAGCTCGTGGATCACCGTCTCCGGAGCCCGCCAGGGCACCCACGACGGGTTCTGGCCCAGCGCGAACATCACCGCGAGCAGCGCGGCCGTACCGACGATCAGGGCGGCGACCAGGGCCGCGCCGGGAGTGCGCAGGATCCCGGTGAGCGAGCGCGTGACCGCCTTGCGCGGCGCGCCGCCGCCCGGCAGCACGAACAGCCCGGCCGAGAAGGCCCCTGCGCCGTACGCGGCGGCGTCGTTGACGCTCATCCCGCCGCCCCAGCGCAGCAAGCCCCAGACGCAGACGCCGAACATCAGCGCCAGCGGCACGTGGACCAGAGTCACGAGCGCGGCCTTGACCAGCGCCCACGGCGTGCCGACCAGGACGAGCAGCGGGTCGGCCGCGCTGCTCCCGCGCACCTGCCGGCGCTTGACCATGTCGCCGAAGAGGTATTCGCCGACCCGCAGCACCAGCGCCAGCGCGACGGCCACCGCGCTCACCGCGACGGGCAGCATGACCGCCAGCGCGGTCAGCGTGACCAGCAGCAGCAGGCCGACGAACTGGCTGCCGACCAGATAGCGCTTGCGCTCGGCCGGCGGCGAGTAAGGGGGCGGCTGCTGGGGCGGCCGCGCCCGCTGACCCGCCTGGGTGGGCTGGTAGGCGGGCGGATGGGTGGGCGGCGCCGGGTAGCCGGCGACCCGCTGGTCGACGCGCGGGGCCGGGTGCCGGTCCGCCATCGGCGCCGGGACGTAGGGCGGCGGCTTCTCCTCGCGCGGCGGCGCGGGCGACGGCGCGGGCGGGCTGCCGTACGTGACCGGCGGCAGCACGTCGGCGTAGTTGTCCATGACCCGCGTCCGGTTGCCCATCCGCTTGGTGCCGGTCGGGCCGTCGGACGACGTCTCGTGGAACGAGGTCACCGTCGGGTCCAGCGACCTGGCCATCCGCAGGAGCTCCTGGGCGCCGGGCCGGGTGCCGGGCTCGACGCGCAGCGCGCGGCTCAGCCAGCCGCGCAGCCAGGCGGGCGCCTTGTCGATCTGCGCGCGCCCTTCCATGATGTTGAAGCAGACCGCCTCGAACGTGCCCGTGCCGAACGGCGGCGCGCCCGTCGCGGCGAAGAACACCGTGGAGGCCAGCGCGTGCACGTCGGCCGCCTGGGTGATCTCCGAGTCGCGGATGATCTCGGGCGCCAGGTAGCCGGGCGTGCCGACGAACATCCCCGTCTGGGTCAGCCTGGTCGCGTTGACCAGGTGCGCGATGCCGAAGTCGATGACCAGCGGCTGGCCGCCGACCAGCATCACGTTGGACGGCTTGAAGTCGCGGTGGATCACCTCGGCGGCGTGGATGGCCACCAGCGCCTGGCACAGGCCCTGCGCCAGGCTGATGATCTGCCGCGCCTCCAGCGCGCCCTCCTCGAGCACGGTCTGCTCCAGCGTGCGGCCGGGAGCGAAGCGGGTCACGACGTACGGCTGGCCGCCGACGAGCTCGGCGTCGACCACTTCGGCCACGTACGGGCTGCGTACCCGGCGCATGGTCTCGACCTCGCGCGTCAGCCGGTCCCGAGCCTTCAGGTCGGCCGCCACGTGCGGGTGCAGCACCTTGATGGCCACCTCGCGGCCCTCGGAGTCGAGGCCCAGGTGAACCACGCCCATGCCACCCTCGCCGATCTTCCTGACCAGCCGATAGGGGCCGAGACGTTCCGGCGCCTGGGTGCTCATCGCCACCGTCCCAGCATCATCCCCCTGGGTTCCCCTTCAGTTCGTTGAGCTGGGTCACCACAGGTCCGACGTCCAGCGGAGCCCATACGGCCCTCCTCGCGTTGTCGAACGTGCCAAAAGCGAGGATCAGGGAGAGCGCGGCCCCCGCCGCGAGAACTCCCGCCATCACCATCGCCGCTGTTCTCGAGGGTACGAGCGATGAGAGGGTTCTGCGCATCTGCCTTCCAGGTCCCTCCACTCCCGGGCCCGAGCAGACGGTCCACAGGGCGATCGCCGTGCCCCAGGCCAGAGCGTTGAGAGGGTTAATCTTGACGACCACGGCGAGCAGCAACGTCACCGGGAGTCCCAGGATAAGCGCGTAGAAGGCCAGCGCGAAGGTGATGCCCACCGACTTGACCAGCGCTTTGGGGAAGGCGAACACCCGCACCACGTCGAGCGCCGCCGATCCGGTGGACCGGCGCGCGATGAGCTCCGGCTGGGCCAGGTCGGCCGCGCGCAGCAGCACCACGACCGGGATCGCCACCAGGGCCACCAGCACGGGCGCCACCACGGCCGCCACGATCATCAGGATCAGCAGCATCGCGCTCGCCAGGCCATAGGCCCTGGAGCGCTGGAGCACCTGCCCCGGCCGGGCGGCCGGGATGAACGGCTCGCGCTTGGTCCGCAGGTCGGGCTGCTGGTAGGAGTCGCGCGCGCCCTGCTGGTCCGGCGGGAGGTACGGATCGCGCTTCGCCTGGGGATCGGGCGGGAACTGGCCCTGGACCGGGATGTAGGGCGGCGGCTGGACCGGGTTGCCCCTGCCGTAGTCGGGCGCGTCGGGGCGTACCCGGCGGGTGGGGATGTCGGGCGGGTCCGTCGGGCGTACGCGCCGGGTCGGCACGTCGGTCTCGGCCGGCGGCGTGTGGCTGTTGTTCTGGGCGGAGACCTGCCACGGCTGCGGGGTGGCCTCGCGCTGCATCTTGCGCAGCTCCTCCGGGGTCACCCTGCGGGTCGGCCACGGGTCGCCCTGCTGCTCGGGGAGCAGCGAGACGTACTGCTGGTCCTGCGGCGGCTGCTGGGGCGGCTGGCCCTGGGGCGGCCGGTTCTGGCCGGGCCCCTGCTGTGGCTGTCCGGGCTGCTGGCGCAGCTGGCCGTCGACGAGCTTCCGCGGCGTCATGGGCGGCGTCGAGACGTCGTACGACGGCTTGTCGGCCAGCGGCTGCGGCGTCGGCAGCTCGATCGACGGGTTGGAGCGGTCGGAGCGCGGCACGGTCGAGATCTCGTCGGGCACGTTACCCGGCGGCCTGGGCAGCATCCTGGCGGTCTGCTCGGCCAGCTCGGCGGCCTTGGGCCGCTTGGCGGGGTTGCGCTGGAAGGCGGCCTTGAGCAGCGGCTGCAGCTCCACCGGGGCCGCGCTCACGTCGGCCTTGCCCGCGGTGATGTTGTAGAAGATCATCTCCAGCGTGCCCTTGCCGAAGGGCGGCTGGCCGGTGCCCGCGTACAGCAGCGTGCCCGCCCAGGCGTGCACGTCGACCTCGGGACCGGCCTCCTGCCCCTCGATGATCTCGGGGGCGAGGTATCCGGGCGTGCCGATGAACATCCCCGTCTGCGTCAGCCTGGTCGCGTCGACCGCCTGGGCGATGCCGAAGTCGATCAGGACCGGGTCGCCGTCGATGATCAGCACGTTGCCCGGCTTGAGGTCGCGGTGGATCACCCCGACCGCGTGCACGGCGGCCAGCGCGGTGGCGACCCCGTGCGCGATCTTGACCAGCGCGGGCAGGCCGAGCGGGCCGTCGTCCTTGACGATCTCGTCGAGCGGTCGTCCGGGGACGTAACGCGTGACGATGTACGGCCGATGACCGGTCACATCGGCGTCGAGCACCTCGGCGATGTACTTGCTGCGCGCCCGGCGCATGGTCTCGACCTCGCGCGAGAGCCGCCGCCTGGCGACCTCGTCGCCGGCGACTTCGGCGCGTAGGACCTTGACCGCCACCTGTCTCCCCTGTGGGTCGACAGCGAGGTGGACAACGCCCATTCCGCCTTCACCGAGCCGCCTGAGCAGCCGGTAAGGGCCGAGTCGGTCATCGTTCATGGCATGAAGCACCATACCGGCTTAATCCCCGCCCACGAGATGAACCATGAGGCCACATTCCCACTCGTACAACGTCCCGAAGGGGCCCATCGGTTTCCAGTTCAACGGTCTCGAATTGGCTTCAGTTCGCCAGAGGGAGGACTTCTGCACCCTTAAGTCCGGCAAGTGTGGATCCGGCGATGGCCAACTTGGACCGCCGAACCCCGCTTCCGATCACCACTTTGTGATGCTCCGCCACCTTCGTGTCCACCAGGATCGGCCAGTCGGCGGGCAGGCCCAGCGGGGTGATGCCGCCGTACTCCATCCCGGTGAGCTCGACCGCCTCCGCCATCGGGGCGAAGCTCGCCTTGCGCGCCTCGAGATGCTTGCGCACGACGCCGTTCACGTCGACCCGCATCGTCGCGAGCACCATGCACGCCGCGTAACGCGTCTCGCCGCCGCGCTTGGCCGCGACGACCACGCAGTTGGCCGACTCGTCGAGTGTCACGCCGTAGCGCTCGCAGAACGCCGCCGTGTCGGCCAGCTCAGGGTCGATCTCGGCCACTTCGACGCCGCCGAGTCCCTGCACGGCACGTGCCACGGGCTCGGCCAGCAGGTCGGTCCGGTCGGTCGCGGGCACCCAGTCCAACGTCATCCCTTCTCCTCGATCGCTTCTCCGTCGATCGCTCTCTGAGGACCTTACGCCGGTCTCCAGAGTCGCGCGCGACGTCACGGTGACTGCAACACCCGTTGGTGCAGCTGGGTGACGGCGCCGCGGGCCGACTCCATGGCGCCCGCCTGCCACGCGATCAGGTAGGTGAGCCAGTCACCCGCGAAGTAGACCCTTCCGCTGGGGCGTTGCAGAAGAGTGAACGACGAATCAATGGCGGGCCAGCGCACCCAGCCGCCCTGGATGTGCTCCTGACGGTCCCAGGCGATGGAGACGCTGGAGAGCAGGTCCTTGCCGTACTTGTCGCCGTGGATCTTCCTGCCCTGGGTGAGGGCGCGGCGCCTGCGGTCCTCCGGGGTGAGCGCGCCGTAGAGCTCGGCGTTCCGCTCGGTGTTGTAGTAGCCGACGATTACGCCGCGCTCGGAGTGGAAGCCGGCCGACGGGTACCAGATGTGGGTGATGTCCAGGTCCGTCTCGGTCACGCCGCCGTAGATGCGGTCTTCGAGCTCCCACCAGCGCCGGCTGTACTCCAGCCCGATCTTGCCGCTCGCGACCGGGACGGGCGTCTTGAGGGCGGCCGTGACGGGGGCGCCGAGGTTGTGCGGGATCTTCGCGAGCAGGTGGGGCGGGAGGGTGGCGATGCAGTAGTCGGCCTTGACCGAGCCGCCGTCCCAGGTGACCTCGACGCCGTCGGCCAGGTTGGTGATCTTGTTGACCTTGACGCCGGTCCTGATCCGGTCCGCGCCGACCGCCGCCGTGAGCTTGGTGACGATGGCGTCCATGCCGCCGACCGGCTGCAACATGGGGGTGGACTGCTCGTAGCCGAAGTCGTTGGTGATCGAACGGCCGGTGCCGGCGGCGAGGACGGCGTGGAGGGTGCCGGGGGCCGCTATGGGGGTGCCGCCGTCCAGCGCCGGATATTTGACGAAACCGCGGCGGTCGGAGCCTTCGTAGCCGAGCTTGGGGCCCAGGTCGCCGAACCTGCGGAGGAACTCCAGCAGGCGTTCCTGGTCGTCCTTGCTGATGTGCTTGTCGAGCGCGCCGACATTTGTCGCTTTAGCCAGCAGCTCCGCGACATATCCGTACATATCAGCACGCGCGGCTCTTGCCCGGGTCGTCTGCCCGTTCGTGTGGACGAACGCCTGCCCGTTGTTGTTGATGAACGTCTCGATCGGGATGCCCAGCTCGCGGCAGTAGTCCAGGGTGACCATCCACGGCGCGATCCGCCCCGGGCCCGCGTTGAAGTAGACGCCCTCGCCGAACTTCACGTCCTGGGCGGGGCCGTTCAGCTCGGCCAGCCGATCGCCGCCGCGCAGCGTGAGGTTCCGGCCGCCGGCCCGGTCCCTGGCCTCCAGCAGCGTGCAGTCGTAGCCGGCCTTGCCCAGCTCGTACGCGGCGGTCAGCCCGGCCACACCGGCCCCGATGATCACCACCTTGGCCGCCGCCTTGCCGCGCAGCGAGAAGTCACCCTGCCGGGGGGAGGCGAAGTCCTTGTCCTGCCCCGACGGCGCCAGACCCAGCGCGCCCATGGCGGCGTACATCGCTCCCGCGCCACCCACCGCCCCGATGCCGACGAGCAAGCTCCGCCGGGTCAGCGCCGCGCCCTCCATGCCCCTGCTCCCCACTGTGCGGGCCTACCGTCCGCGGACTCACCTTTGCGCGCCCGCCCTTGCGGGCTCGCTGTCGCGCGCCCTCTTTTCGCTTTTCGCGGCCCATCTTCGCGGGTCCAGCAGCCGCGCGTCTCGTCTATCGGACCTCGCCGTCACTTGTTGGCGCCGCCGTACGACCTCACCCATCGGGCGCCGCCGTACGACCTCACTCCCTTTGGGAGCGCTCAGCCGTACGGACCGCTGCCGCAGGCGATCTGGCCGCCGATCGTGGCGAAGATACCGAACAACGCCATGATCTGGGTGAAGTCATCGGTGGTGAACTCGGTGTGCCGCGCCCCGACCGACTTCACGCCGGGCACAAGCCCCACAGCGGCCGCGATGGCAGTGGAGTTCCACTCCACCCCGAGCGTGTACGGCGCCGCCACCCGGTAGGGCGTGAAGTCGCTCAACCGCCCCAACGCCCTTGCCGTCGCCTCACGGATCCGAGCCTGGGCGACGCTCGGCGGCAGCAGTTCGGCCGAGAACTTGTCGATCCCCTTCTTGACCGCCACCGTCTCCACATCGCCGAGCAACTCGCGCGCCTCGTCACCGACGGCCTCGTCACCGGTCACCACCACGACCGGAACACCGTGGAACCCGCAGCACGCCGCCACCAGCCGCGTCTCGCCGCACACCTCGCCGTTGAGGTAGACGTTCTGGATCTCCTTGCCCATCCAGGTGTGGTTGAGCACGCCGTGGGGCACCCCCGCGCGAGCGTGGTAGCCCACGAAACAGGCGGCCTGGAACGACCCGTCGACCCCCTGCGCCATCCGCTGCGCCTTGCCCGGTCCGCGGATGAGGGTGGCACGCGGGTCCAGGAGGTCGATCCGCAGGTTCTTGGTGGACCCGTGCGCGTCGTTCACCAGCACCGTGGTCGCCCCCGCCTCGAACGCCCCCTCGACGGCGGCATTGGCGTCGGCGGTCATGAGCTCGCATCCCCGCTCATAACCCCGCTTACCGGCGTGCATCTCCTCGGGGTCGGTGAGCCCGGTCACGCCCTCCATGTCGACCGACAGGTACACCTTCACAGCCCTGCTCCTCACCTGTCCCAGTTTCCTGTGGCCACCCGCGGATCACCGGCCGGCGCGCCGGTTCACGTGCCCCATGTCTCCACCCGGCGGACCTCGGCCTCGGTCATGAGCCCGACCTCGGACGTCATGAACTCGGCCGCCTGGTAACGCCACGGGGCGGGGATCTCGGCGAGCGCCCGCGGGTAGCAGTGGTCGAGCCAGCTCGTGGACTCCTCGGTGGCGTCGAAGTAGTCGAGCGCCTTCCCGAACAGCGTGTTCTCGATGCCGGGCACCCGCGCCAAGCCGTACTCGACCATCTCCTGTCCCCCGTACGGCGGCGGCTGGAGCCACTTGCGCACGCGGGGGTCGTCGGCGGTGAAGGGCGTGTCGAGCGGCCGCCGTTCGACGGCGGCCTGGATGAGCTCTTTGTACAGGCACTTGCCGCACGTACGGCACGGGCCGTCGGTGCCCTGAAGGCACCATCGGACGTGCTCCTTGAGCTCGGAGTTCACGGCCAGCCGCATGGTGACCGCTTCACTCACCCCGCCCACGGGAAGCACGATGTGCACCCCCGCCGCCGCGAACAACCGCCCCCACGCCCCGTGCGGCGCCCACATCAGGTTGTCGGGCGTGTACCGCAGCAAATAGCGATCCCCGCCGAGCCACCGTGAACCCAGTTCATACCCGAACGCCAGTCCTCCGAGATCCATCCGGTCAGCGTGCAGCAACGCCCCGACCGCGACCGCGTGGTGCTCCGGGTATCCGGGCCGGGGCTCGGACAGCGTGAACTCCAGGTCGGAGTCCACGATGGTGAGATCCCGTCCGGTCCGCCGGGCCAGCCTGGCCAGAACGTCGGAGCGGTAGTGCGGCCACCGGTTCGGCACGCGGGGATGCGGCACCCGCCGGAAGTGCACGAACGGCGCCTCGGGATAGATGGCGGCCGCCGCCACGGAGTCCGCGCCACCGCTGTAGGAGATCGCTAAGTTCGTCCCCGCAGGACGGGCCTCCGCACCCACCGGCCCCGCCTCGACGCCCCACCCGTCGTGCAGCGCGGCGGCCACCTCAGGGGAGATGGCCCGGTCGAACACGATCTCCTTGCGCGTCCACGGCGCCACCACGGTCCACGCGGCGACGGCGAAGAGATCGGGGTGCGCGTCCTCAGGGACACCGGCGACCGTGCAGGAGTTGGTGGCCAGCTTGACCGGGTGCTCGTCGGCGGCCTTGCCGGTGATCTCGTCAGCGGCCCCGAGCCGGAACGTCAGCTCGCCTCCTGCCCAGCTCACGCGCATGACTGATCCTCCGCCCGAACGCCATCACCGGAGCCCGGCGTCCGCGACTTGAGGTCGTCGATCGCCTGCCAGAGCAGAACCTCGTTCTGCAGCACGCCGTCCAGCGCCTTGGCCGTCTCCTGAGCGAGGCGGTGGGTGTCGTTGAGCCTGGCCTTGTCGGTGGTGGGCGCAGCGGCGGGTCTGGCGTTCCTGAGGCGCTCGACCTCGTCCTGCAAGGTCGCCATCTCCCGGCGCAGGGTCTGGACCTCCCAAAGAGCGTCCCTGATGTCCTGACGGTGATCGCCGATGGAGATATAGCGGGAATCGAACCACGTGCGCACGGCTTTGCGCAGGCGGGCGGGGACCAGAACGCGCATCATGAAACGCCACGATAGTGGCAAATCTTCGGCCTTCAGGACGCTGTTTCCGAATGGCAACCAAGCCATATAACTGGTGTCAAAATCACTTGTCTGGACCGGCCACAGCGGGGCGGCCGAGCCGGGCAATCCCGATCAGCCGCCAACGACCCTCGGCACCCGTTACTTCACGGCGGTCATTGCCTGGGCGATGTCCATGTTCCTCGACCCCGCGGTCACAAGTTCAGCGCGTCGCGGATGACGGTGATCAGGGTTCGCTGCAAGGCGGACAGGCGTTTGTCGGCGCGCCAGACGACGAAGACCGGCAGGCGCGGGCGGGCGTCGGCGAGCGGGATTTCCTGAAGCGAACCTGTGGCCAGGTCGGCGGCGACCGAGGCGCGGAAGAGCAGCGCGACGCCCAGCCCGGCCCGGACGGCGTGCTTGATCGCTTCGGGGTGGCCGAACTCGATGATCACCTTGCGGTCGGTGATGCCGAGTTCCGCGAACGCCATGTCCTCGATGTCTCGCCGGATGGACGTACGCGGGGTGGAGACGAAGGGGAGCCGGGCCAGCTCGCTCACCGGGATGCCACCGTCGCCGACGTCCACCGCGTCCGGCGCGCTGGTGAGCACGAGGTCCTGGTGGCCGACGAGTTCGCCGGTGAGGCCGCGGCCATAGGGGATTCGCGGGGCGATGGGCACGGCCAGGTCGCACAGTCCCGAGGTGATCGCCTCCCAGATCTGGTTCGGGTCGAACACGTGTGCCGCGATCCGCGCGCCGGGATTGGCCACGACGAAGTCGGTGAGGATGGGCGGTAGCAAGTAGCTGCCTACGGTCATGCTGGTGGCCACGGCCACGGCTCCCGTGGTGCCGCCGGTGATGCCGGCGAGCTCGCGGTCAAGCTCGTTGCCGCTGTGCAGGGTGTCGCGAGACCACTGATAAGTGGCGCGGCCGGCGTCGGTGAGCTCCATGCGCTGACCGACGCGATGGAAGAGCTCAACGCCCAGCCGCTCCTCCAGTGAGCGGATGTGTCCACTCACCACGGGCTGCGAGACATAGAGGTGGGCGGCGGCGCGGCCCACGCCTCCCTGTTCCACGACAGCGCAGAAGACCTCGAGTTTGTGCAGGGAGATGCGGTTGTCCATAGCCATTTGGCTATGAGTATCGCAGCAGATTCGTCTTTGCCGCCAGCTCACATGCCCTTCTACCCTGGCATACAGGCAATTTCGATTGACGTATGAGATGCCCATGGATGATGCCCGCCCGCAGAAAGGATCCTCCCGATGAGCGAGTTCACCTACAAAGGCGGAGACGGCTGCTCGTTGTACGCCACCACGGTCGGCGCGGGCGGGCCGCCACTCGTCCTTTTGCACGGCGGCGGCCCAGACCACCACAGCCTGTTGCCGCTGGCTCGCCGCCTCGCCGACCTGCACACGGTGATCCTTCCTGACGTGCGGGGCTACGGCCGGTCGGTCTGCATCGATCCGGGCAGGCATACCTGGGAGCAGTACACCTCCGACGTCATCGCTCTGCTGGATCACCTGGGCACCCACGACGCCACGCTGGGCGGCACGGGCCTGGGTGCCACGGTGACCCTCCGCACCGCCCTGACCCACCCGGACCGGGTACGCGCCGCCATCCTGATCAGTGTCGAGGACATCGAGGACGACCAGGACAAGGAGGCCGAGATCGCGTTCCTCGACGCGTTCGCCGCCCGTGTGCTCGCCGATGGCATCGAGGCGGCCTGGGCACCGATCCTGGAACACTTCCCGCCGGTCATCGGAGCCATGGTGCGCGATGCGATTCCGCGCTCGGACCCGGCCAGCATCGCCGCCGCGGCGGCCATCGGCCACGATCGGGCTTTTCGCAGCAGGGACGAACTCGCCGCGGTCCGGCCGCCGACCCTGGTGATCCCCGGAACCGACCCGCGGCACCCGACCGAACTCGCCGAGCTCGTCGCCCGGGTGGTGCGGGACGGCCACCTCGCGCCGGTCAGCGTCTCCTCCGACCTGCACACCGCCGACGACCTCGCGACGGCGATCGCGCCCGCTGTCCGCGCGTTCCTGAGCGGCCGGCGTTGAACACGCGCCGCCGTCACTGACTCATGGAGAACGACACGCTGCTGGTCCGCGGCGGATACGTGTACACCGCCGATGAGAACGCGCGCACCCATCCGGCGGGTTCGGTGCTGGCCGTCAACGGGCGGATCGTCGCGGTGGGCGAGACCCGGACAGTGGACGAGGCCGTGGCCGCGCTCGGCCGGCGGGAACGTGCCGGAATGCGCACTGTCGACGCGAGCGGGATGATGGTCCTGCCCGGCTTCGTCAACGCGCACTGGCACGAGGTGCTCGGCAGGGGCTTGTCCCAGTTCGGGCCGCGGCGGCGCCAGCCGGACCCCTGGTGCGACCACGCCGATGTACCCGGCCCGTTCGCCGGTGGCGGTGACGTGCGGCTTCTGTCGACCACGTTCGACGCCGCATATTCCTTCGCCGACGCTCTGGAGCCCGAGGAGGCTCGGGCCATCGCGGAGTACTCGCTGCTGACCCAGTTGAAGGCGGGCACGACCACCTTCGGCGACGTGGGTTCGATGAACAAGCCCGAGGCGCTGATCGCCGCCACCACAAGGCTGGGCCTGCGCGGCGCGGTCAGTGTTTGGGCCGGCGACGGGGTGTGCGCGCCCGGCGAGAGCCGCTTCCGCCGCACCCGGGAGGCCGCCGAGGTGCTGGACCGCCTGGAATCGGTACGGCGGGCCGCCCAGGCCGAGGGCAGCGGCCGCATCCGGGTGATGCCGTCGGCCATCTACACCGCCAACATGAGCGACGAACTCGGCGACGGCCTGGCAGCCTTCGCCGACCGGCATCGGCTCCCGTTCGCCACGCACGTGGCGGCACTGCCGGACGAGACCGATGTCCTGCGCCATTATCTGGGCACCAGCCCGGTGCGCCGCCTTGCCGACCTGGGCCTGTTGAACCACCGCCTGATCGCCGTGCACTGCGCCTGGCCGGATGAAGAGGAACAGGCCATGCTGCTACAGGCGCGTGTCCACCTCAACCACTCACCCGCCAAGTACGGCACCACCGGCGAGTCGCCGATGTCGGGCACCCGGACGCTGCTCCGGCTGGCCCGCGCGGGGCTGGAGCTGTCGCTGTCCACCGATGGTGAGGGGCTGCCGATCGGCGGCATGGCCGAGGCCATGCGCCAGGCCTGGCTGACGCACAACGAACTGTGGTCGGACAACACCGCGATCGTTCCCTCAACGGCGCTGGCCATGGCCACCCGGCTGGCCGCCGGCGCGCTGCGCTGGCAGCACGAGATCGGCAGCCTCCAGGCGGGCAAGCGGGCCGACCTGGTCCTGGTCCGCATCGACGACTGGCGTTATCTGCTCCGCCCTCGGCCGCTGGAGGGCTTCTTGCTGCTGGGCGGGTCCGCCGATGTCGACACCGTCATCGTGGACGGCCGGGTGCTGATACAAGGCGGTCAGGTTACCCACGTGGCGGAATCCGCCGTGCGAGAGCGGTTCATCGAAGCCGCCGTCCAGGTCGCCGGGCGCCTGTTCGATGTCGACCGCGAGACGTTGACCCGCTTCACCGCCAGGTTCAGCGAGCGCACCCGGCAGCGGTGAGCGTCCATACTTGTTCGCGTGAACCTCGTCGCCCGGATTTTCGCGGTACTCACCCGCCGGCCGCCGGTCGTCCTGCTGCCCACAGTGGTCTGATCGTGGTCGAGGAGCTGGTCGCATACGTGCGGGAGGCGTTCGGGTGGGATGCGGACGTCGTGGCGTCCCCGGGGCCGCGCGGTGCGCTGGGGCAGATCTGGCGACTGGACGTCGGCCCGGCACGCTACGCGCTCAAAGAGATCTTCGCCGAGCCGCCGTCGGAGGCGTTGATCGAGGCGGAGCTGGCGTTCGCGCGGCGGGCGGCCGAGGCGGGGGTACGGCTGCCGGCGAGCCACCCCGACCGCGAAGGACGCCACCTGCTCGCGCCGCCCGGCGGGTCGTGGCTGCGCGTGTACGACTGGGTCGACCTGCGGCCGGTCGAGCTGACGGCGCCGACCACGCCGCGAGAGCTCGGAGCACTGTTCGCCCGCCTGCACCGATGCGCCCCGGCCGTGGCGGTCGAGCCGGGCGGCGGACCGCCCGATCCCTGGTACGACCGCGTCCCCACCGCGCATGAGTGGGCGGAAGCGTCCGCTGGGTGGGCGGAAGCGTCCGCGTCGGGCGTGGTGTGGGCCGCGCGACTGACCGACCTGCTGACCGCGCTGCCGGAGTTGTCCGCGGCGGTCGCGCCCGCCGATCCCGCCGGGCTGATCGTCTGCCATCGCGACCTGCACCCGGAGAACGTCCTCGCCGACCCCACTGGCGCGCTGGTGGTCGTCGACTGGGACAACCTCGGCCCGGCCGAGCCGGGCCGGGAACTGGCCCGGGCGCTGTTCGACTGGTTCTGCGACAACTCGATCGCCGACCTCGACGCCATGCGCGGCATGTACGAGGCGTACGTGCGTGAGGGCGGCCCGGGCCGCATCACCGAACCGGCGGACTTTTCGATGCTCCTTGCGTCCCGGCTGAACTTCCTGCGGGTCCAGGCGCGCGTCGCGCTCGACTCGCGCGCCGAGCCGCGGCACCGCGAGTGGGCGGAGCGCGAGATCGACGAGGGGCTGCGCATCCTGCCGACCCCGCGGCAGTTAGCCGACGTGCTGGAACTGACACGGACCCGCTGATGTATCGCCGCCGGACGGACAGCCCGCAGGCGGGGCGAGCCGCCCGCCGCTGCGCTGCCGGGAACCGGCCCGGCCATTGTGCACCTGATTGATCAGGGCGCCTCGCTCTCACCCTTGAGGTGTTCGGGCAGACCGGTATTGGGGATGCCGAACTTCTGCGCGTACTGATCGTTGAGTTCGGACCAGCCGAAGTCGACGGCCGCCGCGCCGCGGATCGGCGGGATCGGATGCCCTTCGAGCAGTTTCTCGGCGACGTCGAGGCAGAGGTGCCAGCCGGCCGCGACCTTCGGAAGCCAGTCGCGGTCATTGACGGTGTGCCGCAGTGTCAGCCGGGAACCGGTGTCGGTGGCCGCCAGTTCCCAGCGCAGCAGGTCGGTGCCGAGGGTGTACTCCAGCAGCGTCGGTGGTTCGGCGCGCACGACCTCGGCCGCCATGTCCTGGGGCTTCTCGTCGTCGATCATCGTGATCGTGGCGTGGCCCGCCTGGGAGAGATCGCGGTCGGCGGTGTAGGGGGCCCACGCGGCGAGTTGTTCGGGCTCGGTCAGCGCGGCCCACACTTTCTCCGGCGGATGGCGCAGGTCGCGGGTGAAGACCAGCGTCCAGCGGTCTTCCGCCGCCTCGCAGTCGACCTGGGCCGACGGGCTCGGGTGGTAGGCGTCGGAGGTCATGATTGCTCCAGACTGTTGAGGTGGCGCTCGAGAGCGTCGAGATGCCGGTCCCACAGGGCGCGATATGGCTGAAGCCAGTCGTCGAGCGCCTGGAAGGGTCCCGCCTGAATGCGGTAGATCCGTCGCTGCGCCTCCGTACGACAGGTGACGAAACCGGCTTCCCTGAGCACCTTCAACTGCTTGGAGACCGTGGGCTGGCTGACGTCGAGCGCGTCGACCAGGTCGTTCACGCTGCTCTCCGCTTCCAGGAGCCGGTCGAGAATCCGGCGCCGGGTCGGTTCGGAGAGCACGGAGAACGTATCGACGGACATGCTCTCTATATTCCCCGTCAAGTATATTCCCGTCAAGGTATATGCAGTCTCTCTCAGGCGAGAGTGACCTCCACGGGGAGCTTCTTGATGCCGTTGACGAAGTTGGAGCGCACGCGCGGCACCGCTCCAGTGAGCCGGATGTCGGCGATCCGGGGAATGAGCTCCTCGAACATGATGCGGATCTCGGTACGGGCCAGCAGGTTGCCCAGGCACAGATGCGGGCTGCCCTTGCCGAAGGTGACGTGGTCGTTCTTGGTCCGGGTGACGTCGAAGCTGTAGGGATCGGCGAAGACCTTCTCGTCGCGGTTGCCCGACGCGTACCACATGACGACCTTGTCGCCTTCCTTGATCTGCTTGCCACCGAGCTCCGCGTCGCGCGTCGCGGTGCGGCGGAAGTGGTAGACCGGTGAGGCCCAGCGCAGGAACTCCTCGACGGCACCGGGGATGAGCGACGGGTCACGCCGTAGCAGGTCGAGCTGGTCCGGGTGCTCGATGAGGGCCAGCATGGTGTGCGAGATGGCGTGCCGTGTGGTCTCGTTGCCGGCGACGACGAGCAGCAGGAAGTAGTTGTCGAAGTCCTGGGCCGACAGGGGGACACCGTCGCGCGGGGTCTCGTTGACGAGCCGGGAGACCAGATCGATGCCGGTGCCGCCACGCCGCTGCCTGGCCAGCTCGCGACCGTACTCGAAGACCTCCAGCGAGGCGGGCGAGCGGAAGGGCAGGTGCCGGTACTGCTCGCTCTCCTCGCTGCCCAGGAGCACGTCGGCGTAGTCGGGGTCGGTGTTGCCGATGATGCGGTTGCCCCAGTCGATGAGCTGCTTGGTGTCGTCCTCGGGCACGTCGAGCAGCCGGGCCAGCACGTTGATGGGGAAGTCCGCGGAGACGTCGGCGACGAAGTCGAAGGCGCCCTTGGCGAAGGCCGCGTCGAGGGTGGTGGCGGTCAGCCCGCGCAGGAAGTCGGCGTACTGGCCGATGACCGCGGCGCCGAACTGGCGCTGCATCAGGCCGCGCAGAGCGCGGTGGCGCACGCCGTCCAGCTCCAGGATGGAGGCGCGGCGCTTGATCTGGTCGTCGTCCACCTCCTCCAGGTTGACGAACTTGGTGGAGGTGAAGGTCTCGCTGTCGCGGTCCACACGGGCGATGTCCTCGTGGCGGGTCAGGGCCCAGAAGCCGGCGTTGGGCGCCGGTTCCGGCTGCCAGTGGACGGGGTCCTCGTGGCGCAGTGTGTGGAACATCCGCCACGGGGTGAGACCGTCGGTGAAGTTCCCCGGGTCGGCGAGGTCGATCTCGTCCAGGGGAAAGGGCTCAGGGATCATGGTGGTGCTCCTCGGCGTCACAGGTGGTAGGCGTACTCGGTGAACTCCCAGTCGGTGACGTGCCGATGGAAGCGTTCGATCTCGTTGCGTTTGTAAGTGAGGAAAGAGGCGGCGAAGCCCTTGCCGAGCAGCTCGATCAGCTCGCCATCGGCCTCGAAGGCGTCGAGCGCGGCGGCGAGCGTCATCGGCAGCACGGCGGCACGGGCGGTGTCGTAGCCGTAGCCCTCCAGCGGGGCGGGCGGCTCCAGGCCGGCGCGCACCCCCAGCAGCGCGGCGGCGATCGTGCCGGCCAGCAGGAGGTACGGGTTGGCGCTCGCGTCCCCGAGGCGCAGCTCGAAGCGGGCGCCCGGGCCGCGCTCGGGCGGGACGCGCACCATGGCGCTGCGGTTGTCCAGTCCCCAGTCGATCAGCCACGGCGCGAGCGTGTCGGGGCCGAACCTCTTGTAGGAGTTGACGGTGGGGTTGGCCAGCGCGGCCAGCGCCGGGGCGTGCGCCAGGACACCGGCGATGGCGTGGCGGGCGGTGGCCGAAAGCCCGTACGGCGCCGACGGGTCGTCAAAGGCGTTGGCGTCGTCGTCACCCGAGGTGCAGGACAGGTGGACGTGGAAACCGGAGCCGCCTTCGTCGTTGAACGGCTTGGCCATGAAGGTGGCCAGGCGTCCCTCGGCGCGGGCGAGTTCTTTGATCGCCGACTTGAAGAGGAAGGTCCGGTCCGCGGCGTCCAGGGCGCCGGAATGCATGAGGTTGATCTCGAACTGGCCGCTGCTGAACTCGTGGTTGCCCATGCTCACGCCGACGCCGAGATCGCGCAGGTGGCGCAGCGTGCGCAGGAGGTGGCCGTCGGGGTCACCGCGCCGCCCGGCGGTGTAGACGTTGCCCGGTGCCTCGGCGTAGCGCCGCCAGCCGGCCGGCGAGCCGGGGTCGGGGTCGCACAGGAAATACTCCAGCTCGGGACCGACCACGGGGCGCAGCCCTTGCTCGCGGCACCGGCCCAGCACGCCGCGCAGCAGGTCGCGCGGCGACTCCGGAACCGGCACGCCGGCGACGGGATCGAGGACCTCGCCGAGGCACCAGGCGACCCCCGGCTCCCACGGCAGCGGCTTGAGCGTGCCGAGGTCGGGCCGGACCACGACATCGGGCAGCCCGGCGTCCAGGCCGCCCTCGACCGGCACCACGTCTCCCTGCGGGGTGGTGTGGTAGACGGCGCGGCAGAAGGCCAGTCCGTGCTCGCAGGCGCCGGCCAGGTGATCGATCAGGACGTCCCTGCCTCGATCGGTGCCGATCAGGTCGGGGTAGACCACGCGGACGACGTCCACGTTCTGGGCGGCGAGGCGCGCTATGTGCTCTTGGTCGTACGAGGTGTCGTGTGCACTCATCGGCGTCCCCTCGGGCGGGCGGTGGAGGTACGGCGGCACTGCTCCACACATCGTTTGAGGCCAAACGATACGTACAGGCCATCGACCCCGCAATAGGGGCGATGTAAATCCATCATCTCCGGCCAGCCTCTTGACCAGGCCCTGGGTGGCTTCTTATGTTGTTTGGACCCAAACGATAGGAGGTGCGGCTCATGAAGGTCGTCGTCGACCTGACCAAGTGCCAGGACCACGGGCAGTGCGTCTTCGCCGCTCCGGACGTCTTCCGTCTCGACGACGCCGGGCACCTCGCGTACGTCGCCGAGCCTGACGAGTCGCTGCGCGCCGACGTCGAGGACGCCGCCGACGTCTGCCCGCTCCAGGCCATCACGATCGAGGGCTGACCATGTCACCTCGTGTCGTCGTGGCCGGAGCGTCGATGGGCGGCCTGCGCGCGGCCGAGCAGCTACGCGCGGCGGGCTGGACCGGGGCGATCACCGTGGTCGGCGACGAGCCGGCCATGCCCTACAACCGGCCGCCCCTGTCGAAGGAGGTGCTGGCCGGCCGGGAGTCCTTCGAGTCGCTGGCCTTCCGGCCCCGGGCGAGCACCGCCGACGTGGAATGGCTCCTCGGCACCGCGGTGACGTCCGCCGACCTGGCCCGCCGTGTCGTCGGCCTGGGCAATGGCGCCGAGCTGGCCTTCGACGGCCTGGTCGTGGCCACCGGAATGCGGCCGCGGCGGCTGCGCTGTCCCGGGCCCGCCGCGGGCCGCCACACCGTGCGCACCATGGCCGACGCTCGCGCGCTGCGCTCGGAGTTGACCCGGCCCGGCGTTCGCGTCGTGGTGGTCGGCGCCGGGTTCATCGGCTGCGAGGTCGCCGCCACCGCCGTCGCGCTCGGGGCCGCGGAGGTGACCGTGGCCGACCCGGAGCCGCTGCCCATGCTCCGCCCGCTCGGTGGGCTACTGGCCCGCGAGCTGCGCACGCGGCACGAGGCCCGCGGCGTGCGCTTCGCCCTCGGCACGGGGGTCACCGCCTTCAACGGAACCGGCCACGTCGAGGACGGAACCGGCCACGTCACGCCCGGCGCCGCAGTCGAGGGTGCCGACCATGTCACGGGCGTCGTGCTGGCGGACGGGCGGACGCTGCCCGCCGATGTGGTGGTCGAGGCGGTCGGCTCGGTGGCCAACACCGAGTGGCTGGCCGGCAACGGCCTGGACCTCGCCGACGGCGTGCTCACCGACGAGCTGCTGCGCGTGGGCGGTCTGCCGTACGTCGTGGCCGTCGGCGACGTGGCCCGCTTCCCCAACGCCCGCTACGACGGCGTGCCGCGCCGGATCGAGCACTGGTCGATCCCCGGCGACACCGCCAAGCGCGCCGCCAGAACCCTCGCCGCCCACCTCACGGGCACCGAGCCCGACCCCGAGCCGTTCGCACCGCTGCCCACCTTCTGGAGCGACCAGCACGACTTCCGCCTGCAGTCCTTCGGCGCCCCCACGCTGGGCCTCGACGACATCCGCGTGCTCGAGGGCGACCTGGGCGGGGACGTCGTCGTCGGCTACCACGCCGGCGGACGGCTGGCCGGCGTCGTCGCGCTCGGCGGGCCCGCCGCCACCGCCGCGGCCGCCCGCCACCGCGCCGGCCTGCTCAAGCAACCCGCCCTCACCCCGTAAGGAATCGCACCACATGACCACAGTCAGCGGCTTCCTCTACCCCCGTACCGCCACGGGACGCTCCTCCCTGATCCCCTCACCGCCGTGGCACTACTCGGGTGACCTGCTCACCGTCGAGTACCGCACCGACCCGGCCCGGGTGCGCGAACTGCTGCCCGAGCCGCTGGAGCTCGCCCCGGACGACCCGGGCGCGGTGGCGCTGATCTGGGCGGACTGGCAGTCCTGCGCGACCTCGCGGGAGGAGCTGCTCGACCCGGTGCGCGCCCAGTACAAGGAGGCGTTCGCGGTCGTGCGCTGCTCCTACAGAGGGCGTACGTACTCGCGCTGCGTCTACATCTGGGTGGACAAGGACTTCGCCATCGCCCGCGGCATCCACCAGGGCTACCCCAAGAAGCTCGGCTCGATCCACCTGACCCGCCCCCACCCGTACGGTCCCGCGCCGAAGATCGAGGCGGGCGCCCGCTTCGGCGCCACGCTCGCCGCCGCCGACCGCAGGCTGGCCCAGGCCGTGGTGACGCTGCGCGAGCCCGCGGAGAGCAACGGCTTCGTCAACGGCCACCCCATGGCGCACCACCGCCTCCTGCCCTCCATCGAAAAGGGCGGCGGGCTCGCGCTCGACGAACTCGTCGAGACCGGAGCCGCGGCGTTCGAAGGCGGCGTGCCCTGGCGTGGCGAGGCCGATCTGGAGCTGTTCGAGGCGCCCACCGAGGAACTGGCCAGGTTGGAGGTCCGCGAGCCCATCGCCGCGTACTACCGCCAGGTCGGCGTCGTCTGGGACGGCGGCACCCTGCTCGAATCCCTTGCGAAGGACCGTTCATGACACAGCACATCGCGACCATCGGCGGCGTCGCCGTCGACACCCGGCACTGGATCGGCGGAGAGCGTGTCGCCTCCCCCACGACCTTCACCGACGAGTCGCCCATCGACGGCCGCGTCCTCGCCGAGATCGCCCGCGGCGGGCAGGCCGAGGCGGAGGCGGCCGTCGCCGCGGCCGCGGCCGCCTTCCCCGTCTGGGCCGCCACGCCGCGCGCCGACCGCGCCCGGCTCCTGCGCGCGGTCGCCGACGGCGTCGAGAAGCGGCTGGACGACCTGGCCATCGTCGAGACCAGCGACAACGGCGCGCTGCTGCGCTCGCACCGGCGAGGCGTAATGCCGCGCGTGGCGCACAACTTCCGGTTCTTCGCCGACTGGCTGCTGGAACTGGCGCACGAGGACTTCGACACGCGCGGCCACACCAATCGCGTCTCGTGGGATCCGGCCGGGCCGTGCGTGCTCATCACGCCGTGGAACGCGCCGCTGATGCTGGCCACCTGGAAGATCGCCCCGGCGCTGGCGGCCGGCAACACGGTGGTGCTCAAGCCCGCCGAGTGGTCCCCGCTCACCGCCTCGCTGCTCGCCGACATCACCGCCGAGGCCGGGCTGCCCGCGGGCGTGTTCAACGTCGTGCAGGGGTACGGGGCCGAGGCCGGCTCCGCCCTGGTCTCCCACCCGGGCGTGCGCCGGATCAGTTTCACCGGCTCCGTGCCGACCGCGAAGCACATCGCCGGGGCCGCCGCCGCCAACCTCGTCCCGGCCAGCTTCGAACTGGGCGGCAAGTCGCCCCTGCTGGTCTTCGCGGACGCCGACCTCGACCTGGCCGTGGACCTGGCGGTCGAGCAGTACGACAACGCCGGCCAGGTGTGCCTGGCCGCGACCCGGCTACTCGTCGAGTCCTCCATCTCGGAGGAGTTCGTCCGCCGCTTCACCGCCAAGGCCGCGACGCTGCGGCAGGGCGACCCGCGCGATGAGGCCACCGACATCGGCCCCAACATCCACGCCCGGCAGGTCGACAAGATCGATGGTTTCGTCCGGCGGGCGCTCGCCACCGGGGCGCGCGCCGTCATCGGCGGCGGGCCCAACACCGATCTCGGCGGCCTGTACTACCGGCCGACGCTGCTCAGCGGCGTCGCCCAGGACAGCGAGATCGTCCAGGAGGAGGTCTTCGGGCCGGTGCTGACCCTGCAGACCTTCGACACCGAGGAGGAGGCGGTCCGGCTGGCCAACGACACCCCGTTCGGGCTGGCCGCCACCCTCGCCACCGGCGACCGCGACCGCGCCGAGCGCGTCACGTCCCGCCTCGTCGCGGGCACGGTCTGGGTCAATTGCTTCTTCGTCCGGGATCTGCGCGCCCCCTTCGGCGGCTCCCGCCAGTCCGGCGTCGGCCGGGAGGGCGGCACGTGGAGCTTCGACTTCTACTGCGACCTGAAGAACACCGTCACCGCACCGGAGGGATGGCGGGACCATGGGTGAGATCGTCGGGGCCGGCCTGCTGGCGCACGTCCCCACCATCGTGCTGCCCGAGCAGGAGCGCCTGGACCTGAACGAGGGCAAGGAGATCACCCTCGTCACCGGCCTGCGCGAGCTGCGCCGCGAGGTCTTCGAGACCCTCGACTACGACACCGTCGTGGTGCTGGACTCGCACTGGGCCACCACGGTGGAGTTCGTGGTCACCGCGCACGACCGCCGGGCGGGGCTGTTCACCTCCGAGGAGCTGCCGCGCGGCATGTGCCGCATGCCGTACGACTTCCCCGGCGACCCCGAACTGGCCCGCAACGTCGCCGCGTTCGCCGACGAGCACGGCACCTGGATCACCCCGATCGACGACGCGTACCTGCCGATCTACTACGCCACGACCAACCTGTGGAAGTTCCTCGGCGAGGGCCTGCCGGACAAGCGGTGGGTGACGATCGGGGTGTGCCAGACCGGTGACATGGAGGACCACCTGCGTCTGGGCCGCGCCCTGGCCGACGGCATCGCCGCCACCCCCGGCCGCAGGGTGCTGATCATCGCCTCGGGCGCGCTGTCGCACACCTTCTGGCCGCTGCGCGAGCTGCGCGACCACGAGGCCGGCGATCCCCGGCACATCTTCACCCCGGAGGCGCGGGCGGCCGACCTGGAGCGCATCGCCTGGTTCAAGCAGGGCCGCCACGACCAGGTCCTGCGGACGATGCCGGAGTTCTGGAGGTTCAAGCCCGAGGCCCGCTTCTACCACTACCTGATGATGGCCGGCGCTCTGGGCGAGGCGGCCTGCACCGCGCCCGCCCGCCAGTACGGCGAGTACGAGAACTCCATCGGCACCGGCCAGGTCCACCTCTGGTTCGACCGCCCATCCGGCGGCTGGACCCCCCTCCGCGCAGAGCAGGAGCACGCCCATGCCTGAGTACCGCCGCGTCCTCCTCGACGGAGCCGTCGTCGAGACCGTACGAGACGGCGACGAGCTGGTCGCCGGCGACGGCCGCCGGGTCAAGGCCGCCGAGGCGGCCCACCTGCCGCCGGTCGTCCCCTCGAAGATCATCGCTGTGCACCTCAACCACCGCAGCCGGGTCGAGGAGTTCCAGATCCGGCTGCCCGCCACGCCGACGTACTTCCACAAACCGACCTCCTCCCTCAACTCCCACCGCGGCGACGTCGTCCGGCCCGAGGGCTGCAAGTGGCTCAACTACGAGGGCGAGATCGCCATCGTCATCGGCCGGACCTGCCGCAACGTCTCCCAGGAGGAGGCGGGGGCGTACATCGCGGGCTACACCGTCGCCAACGACTTCGGCCTGCACGACTTCCGCGACACCGACGCCGGCTCCATGCTGCGCGTCAAGGGATCCGACACGCTCTGCCCACTCGGCCCCGGGCTGGTCACCGACTGGGAATTCCACGGCAAGTACCTGCGTACCTATGTCAACGGAGAGCTCGTCCAGGACGGCTCCACCGACGAGATGACCTGGGACATGAACTATCTCGTCGCCGACATCGCCCGCACCATCACCCTGTTCCCCGGCGACGTCCTGCTCTCCGGGACCCCGGCCAACTCCCGGCCCGTCCAGCCGGGCGACCTGGTCGAGGTCGAGGCCGAGGGCCTGGGACGGCTCGCCAACCGCGTCGTCACCGGTCCCACCATGATCCGCCCCGATATCGGGGCACAACCCACCGAGTCGGAAGAGGTCCTCTCCACGGCCCTCGGCGGCGAGTGGGAGTTCCGCGGCATCCGCGCGCCTCGGCGCACCGTCTCCTAACCAACGATCCGCTCCCCCCAGACCGGCAGGTGAACCACCAGTGGACACTCCAGCGACCACCGCAGCGGCGACCGCCGAGCCTCCAGCCGCCAGGAGGCTCAAGCCGAACGCGCTCGGCGTGCTCGGCATCCTCTTCTTCGTCCTCTCCGCGCAGGCGCCGCTGACCGGCATCGCCGGCGCCGTCCCCATCGCCGTGGCCCTCGGCAACGGTCCCGGCGTCCCCGCCGCCTACCTCGCCTCCGGGCTGCTCATCCTGCTCTTCTCGGTCGGCTTCGTGGCCATGGGCAGGCACGTCGTCGACGCCGGAGCCTTCTACGTCTACATCGGCAAGGGCCTCGGCAGGACCGCCGGGACGGGCAGCGCCGCCGTCGCGCTGTTCGCCTACTGCGCCATCCAGGCCGCCATGTACGGCCTGTACGGCGCCATCGTCTCCGGCCTCGTCGACCAGTACACCGGTCTGGCCGCGCCCTGGTGGGTCTGGTCCCTGGTGACCATCGCCATCGTGCAGGGGCTCGGGCAGGCCGGCATCGAGCTCGGCGCGAAGGTGCTGGCGATCTTCGTGCTCGCCGAGTTCAGCATCCTGCTCGTCTTCGGCCTGGTCACCCTGGTCAAAGGCGGCGGTCCTGAGGGCCTCGGCCTCGCCGAGACCTTCTCGCCGAGCGCCGCTCTGTCGGGTGCCCCCGGGGTGGCGCTGATGTTCGCCGTGGCCTCGATGTTCGGCTTCGAGGCCACCGCCATCTACGGCGAGGAGGCGCGCGACCCACGGCGTACCGTCCCCCGCGCCACCTACCTGTCCGTGCTCGTCGTCAGCGCCTTCTTCGTCTTCATCTCGTGGATGCTCGTCTCCGCTCACGGCTCCTCCAAGGCGGTCGCCGCCGCCGGCCAGGCGCTGGAGAGCGGCGACTCCGCGGCGTTCGTCTTCGCTCCGGTGGCGGCCCAGCTCGGCGCCTGGGCCAACGAGGTGCTGCCGATCCTGCTGGCCACCTCGCTGTTCGCCGGTGTGCTCGCCTTCCACAACTCCGCCAGCCGCTACCTGTTCTCGCTCGGCCGCGATGGGGTGCTGCCCCGGCGGCTGGCCTCGCTCAACCGCCGCCACGCGCCGTGGCTGGCCGGCTCGACGCAGACCATCATCGCCGTGCTGCTCATCCTGCCGTTCGCGGTGACCGGCGGGGACCCGGTGCTCACCCTGTTCTCCTGGTTCAGCGGCGTGGCGGTGCTGGCCATGATGCTCATGTACCTGCTCACCTCGGTCTCGGTGATCGCGTTCTTCCGCCGGGAACGCGTCGACACACGGCCGTGGCACACGCTCATCGCACCGGCGCTCGGCGCGCTCGGCATGGGCGGCGCGCTCTGGCTGATCCTGGCCAACTTCCCCACGCTCATCGGCGGCTCCACCGCCACCGCGATCTGGCTCGCGTGCGGCGTACCGGTCGTGATGCTCCTCGGCGTGCTCGCCGCCATGCGAACGCGGGGCCGGGCCGCGTGATGATCGGACACCAGGAGTGGGCCGACCGCGCCACGCGGCCGGCCTTCGCCACCCAGCACCACATCGACGGCGCCGACGAGCCCGGCGGCGGCGCCGTCTTCACGGTCGTGTCCCCGCGCGACGGCCGCGTCCTGGCCGAGGTCGCGGACGCGGGACCCGCCGAGGTCGATCTCGCCGTGGCCGCCGCGCGCCGCGCCTTCGTCCACGGTCCGTGGCCGCGCCTGGCACCCGCCGAACGCGGCCGCGCCCTGCTGCGGCTCGCCGATCTGATGGAAGAACACCGCGAGAGCCTCGCACTGACCATCAGCCTGGAGATGGGCAAACCGATCAAGGACGCGTACGAGATCGAGCTGCGTGCCGCCATCTCCACCTTCCGCTGGTACGGCCAGCTCGCCGACAAACTCACCGACGAATCGCCGCACACGGCCCCCGACGCCCTGGCGCTCGTCACCCGCGAACCCGCCGGCGTGGTCGGCGCGGTCGTGCCATGGAACTTCCCGCTCACCATCGCCGCCTGGAAGGTCGCCCCCGCCCTGGCGGCGGGCTGCACGGTCGTACTCAAGCCCTCCGAACGCTCGCCGCTGTCGGCGCTCGCGCTGGCGCGGCTGGCGACCGAGGCGGGGCTGCCGCGCGGCGCGTTCAACGTGGTCGCGGGAGACGGCCCCGCCGCCGGCCGGGCACTCGGCCTGCACCCGGACGTGGACGTGCTGGCCTTCACCGGGTCCACGGCCGTCGGCCGCCACTTCCTGCGGTATTCCGCCGACTCCAACCTCAAGCGGGTCTGGCTGGAGCTCGGCGGCAAGTCACCCAACATCATCCTGCCCGACGCCCCCGACCTGGACCGGGCGGCGGCCACGGCCGCCTGGGGCATCTTCTTCAACCAGGGCGAGATGTGCACCGCGCCCTCTCGCCTGCTCGTCCACTCCTCCATCGCCGAGCGCGTGACCGAGGCCGTCGTCGCCCGCGCCCGTGAGTTGCGGGTCGGCGACCCGCTCGACCCCGCCACCGAGATGGGCGCCCTGGTCGGCGAGGCCCATCTCGAAGGGGTGCTCGGCCATGTCGAGACCGGTGTCGGGCAGGGCGCCCGGCTGCGTACCGGCGGATCGCGCACCCTGGCCGGCACCGGCGGCAGCTACCTGGAGCCCACCGTGTTCGACCGGGTGGCCCCGGGGATGCGGCTGGCCCGCGAGGAGATCTTCGGGCCGGTGCTGTCCGTGCTGGCCTTCGACGATCTGGATGAAGCGGTCGCGCTCGCCAACGCCACCGAGTACGGCCTGGCCGCCGGGCTGTGGACCGCCGACCTGTCCACCGCGCACCAGGTGTCCCGCGCCCTGCGCGCCGGAACGGTCTGGGTGAACTGCTACGAGGAGGGCGACCTGACCGTGCCGTTCGGCGGCATGAAGCAGTCCGGCAACGGCCGGGACAAGTCCGCCCATGCCCTGGAGAAGTACACCGAGCTCAAGACCACCTGGATCCAGCTTTGACCCGTCCCCTGATCGCCGTCCCCGCCCGGTTCTCCGCCTCGGCCTCCGCCCTCCGCCACGCCGCGGAGGTGAACGCCCGCGCGCTGGTCGAGGCCGTCTGGCGCGCGGGCGGCGAACCCGTCTCGCTGCACCCGCACGCTCCGGGCGGCACCGCCGACCCGGCGGAGGTGGCCGCCCGCCTGGCCCGCTTCGACGCCGTCCTGCTGCCCGGCGGCGGCGACATCGCACCGCACCGGTACGGCGCGGCGATCGCGCACGAGAGCGTCTACGACGTGGACGACGAGCAGGACGGCTTCGATCTGGAGGTCGCCCGTCAGGCGATGGCCGCCGGCCTGCCGTTGCTGGCCGTCTGCCGCGGTCTCCAGGTCGTCAACACCGCGCTCGGCGGCACCCTGGAGCAGGACGCCGGCGACGGGGGGCACCGCCACTTCGTGCATCCGGTCGCGCTGCTGCCCGGGTCACTCCTGGAAGGCATCACCGGAGTGCAGAAGGTGACGGTGTCCTGCTACCACCACCAACGCGTGACCCTGGCCGGCGCCGGGCTGGTCGCCACGGCCGAGGCCGCCGACGGGACCGTCGAGGCACTCGAAGCGCCCGCCCTGGCCTCCTGGTTCGCCGCCGTGCAGTGGCACCCCGAAGACGGCGCCCATCAGGACCCCGTCCAGCAGGCCCTCTTCGACGCCTTCGTCGGCGCGGCCCTGCCGCGTGCCTGATCCGGCTCTCGCCCCGGCAGACCGGTGAGCGCCGGGCGGGTCAGCCTGCTTCGGGCGCGGCCTGACGGCGGCGACCGCTGCGACGGGGGGCGGGCTCGGCACCGTCGAGCAGCGCGGTCCTGCGCGCCTCGCCCTGCTCCTCCACCTGCAGCACGACCTTGCGCAACCCATCGGCCATAGCCCGGCATTCGTCATCGTCGAGTCGAGCGGTGACGAAGGTCTCCTCATCGTTGAAGTCGGGGAAGAGCCGCCGCATGAGCACCTCGCCCTCCTCGGTGAGGCTGAGCAGCAACAGCCGCCCATCGGAGGCGTGCTCCGCGCGCTTGACCAGGCCGCGCGACTCCAGTGTGCGAACGACGCCGGTCAGCGTGCCCTTGGAGATGCCGGCTTCCTCCGCCACGTGGCGGCTCTCCGACTCCCCCCAGATCCACATCACCCAGAGCACGACGAACGCGGTCCAGCTGAGATCGCTGCTCCTCAGCACCGCGTTCTCCAGATGCTGACGGACCGCCGCCGCGGCGCGGTAGATGTTGGCCACCAGCGCCATGCGCTCGTGGCGCACCGGCGTGCCCCCGAGCTTCGCCTCGGCTAGCTTCTCCGCCTCGGTAATGGATCGCTGCCCGGGCACGCGGCCACTCCTTCGCCTCTGAGCCGAAATTCGTTCGGACCCAAATCATACCGGCAGGCCTTGCTACCTGTGGCGGACGATCTCACCAGGTGACGCGGTCGCCTCGCGCCGGAACTCGCGAGGTGAGATCCCGTACTCTGCCCGGAACAGCTTGCTGAAGTGGCTGGGGTCCTTGATCCCCCAGCGTCCGGCGACGGCCTGGGCGGGCAGGCCGGCGAGTGCCGGGTCGGCGAGGTCCTGGCGGATGCGGTCCAGCCGCCGGCTGCGCACGTGGTCGCTGACCGGCCGGCCCTGCTGCTCGAACAGCTTGTGCAGGTAGCGCACCGAAACGTGGTGGGCGGCGGCGATCGTGCCGGGGAGCAGGTCGTCCCCGAGGTGGCGGTCGATGTGGTCCAGTATCCGCTCCAGCAGGGAAACGCCCTCACCGGCCGGGCCTGGCCGGGACGACTCGCACAGCACCGTCCTGAGCATGGCGGTGACGTGGTGGCCCAGCTCGTGCCCGGCCAGCGGACCCAGCTCCGGCGCCTGGTCGGCCAGCTCCATCAGCATGGCCGCCAGGATCCGGGCGCTGGGCAGCCGGAGGATCTCATGGTTCGCGGTGACGCCGCGGGCGGTGCCGAAGAGAGGATCCGCCGGGATCGCCGCGATCCTGATCAGGAAGTAGCGGTAGGGGCCGTCGAACTCCAGCCGGAACGGCCGCGAGCCGCAGTAGAGCGTGAACTCGCCGGGGGACAGCGAGGCGAGGCGACCGTCCTGTTCCAGCCAGGCGTGTCCGTACCGGACCAGGCCGAGGAGATGCTCACCTTCCGGCACGGCCGTCGAGCGGAGGGAGTTCACCCGTACCCGCTGCTCGCCGGCGATCTCGCACGCGCCCAGCAGGCCGAAGCGGTACGGCCGCATCTCCGCCTGATAAACTTGGCCCTCATCCCGCACGAGAACCGCGTCGGACGCGTGCGTACCCGGGCGTGCGGCGGGGTCGAGATAGCCGTAGACGAGGGTCCCGTCCGGTCTCTGCTCGTAGGGCATGGCTACTCCTCCACCAGCCGTTGCGCGTCACTCAGTGTCGTCCCAAGCGCTGGAAGACCACAAGTGTGCGCTGTCGCACCAGTTCGTCCGTCACCTCGCGGCCATCATCTGAGCATTCCTTCTGGTCAACAGGTGAAAGGCGGACCAGCGTGGACGTTCTGCTCGCCATCTTGAGCCAGTTCGGGCTGTACGGTCTGCTCACCCTCGGCGTCGCGATCGTCTTCGCCGCGCTGCGGGTGGTCAACCTCGCCCAAGGCGACCTGGCCATGACCGGCGCTTACGTGGCCGCCACCGCCACCACCGTCGCGTTCGGGTGGCGGGTGCTGCTGGCCCTCGTGCTGTCCGTCCCGCTGCTGATGGTGATCGAGCGGGCTCTGCTGCGGCGGCCGCTGGCGGACGGCCTGGCCACGATGCTGGTCACCTGGGGTGTGGGCATGGCGCTGCGGCAGGGCGCCGAGTTGCTGTTCACCTCGACGTCGCGGACTGTCGCGGCTCCCGTGGGGAGCACGGTCGAGGTGCTGGGCACTCCCTATCCGGCGTACCGGCTGATCTCCGCCCTGGTGGCCGCGGCCGTCATCGGCGGCGTCCTGCTGGTGGCCTACCGGACGGGCTGGGGGCTCACGCTGCGCGCGGTCGCGGACAACGCCACGATGGCGGCGCTGCTCGGCACCGATCCGCGCCGGATACGGACCGCGGCCTTCGTCGCCGGAGGGATGCTGGCCGTGCTGGCGGGGGTCCTGTACAGCCCGCTCCTGGCGGTGAATCCGACCATGGGCTTCGGCCTGCTCGTGCCCGTGTTCTTCGCGCTGCTGTTCAGCCGCCCGGGCGCCCTGGGGACGGCTGTCATCGCGGCGCTCCTGGTGGCGGCCCTGGCGGTGCTGCTGCGCACCTGGCTCACCGACACCCTCGCCGACGCGCTCTTCTACATCGTCGTCATCGGGGCCGCGGCGCTCCGGTCGCGTTCCCACATACGGAGGTTGCTTTCATGGTCCCGACGCATCCTTACTCCCGCACGGCCGTCCTGACGATCACCATGACCGCCCTGCTGGCCCTCACGGCGTGCAGCGGCTCGGCCGTCTCCAACTCCGCGGGCGACACCGGGGCGGCGTTGAAGATCGGCGTGGTCCTCCCGCTCACCGGCCCGGTGAGCGATGCGGGCAAGGCGCTCCAGCGCGGCTTCGAGCTCGGCGTGCAGAAAGTCAACGACAGCGGAGGGGTCAACGGCAAGAAGGTCGAGTACGTCGTCGTCGACGACGCCGGCGACCCGGCCACCTCCACCCAGCTCGCCCGCAGGCTCATCCAGCAGGATCACGCGTCGATGCTGTTCGGCACCATCACCGGCGACACCGCGGAAGCGGTGAGCAAGGTCGCCGACGACGCCAAGGTCCCGTTCGGCACGGCCATCCTGGGCGACACCGAGCGCTGCTTCCCCTACTCGTGGGGCTTCGGTGAGTCCACCCGCCAGATACTCCTGCCCAGCGTCCCGGAGATGATCCGCACGTACGGCAAGCGGGTGGCGATCACCGGATCGGACTACAACTACCCGCACTTCTACGCCGGCATCGTCAAGGAACTCACCAAGTCGGCCGGCGGCACGATCGTCGCGGAGGAGTACAGCCCGCTCGGCCAGACCGACTGGCAGGCGGTCATCACCCGGCTGAAGGACGCCAAACCCGACGTGCTGTTGTCCATGGTGGTCGGCGCGGACGCGGTGGCCTTCAGTCAGCAGGCCAAGCAGTTCGGGCTGTTCACCGCCAAGCTGGGGTACGACGGCGCACCGTTGGACGCCGACTACTACCCGGCGCTCGGCGACCTGGTGAACGGGCGCACCCACATCGTGCGCTGGACCGACCAGCTCGACAACGCCGAGAGCAAGAAGTTCGTCGCCGACTACCGGGCGAAGAACAAGTGGACGCCGCCCGTTCCGGAGGTCGCGGGGAACGCCTACTTCGGCATCCAGTTCTTCCTGGCCGCCGCGGGCAAGGCCGGCGGCAACGACCCGCAGGCGATCAACACCCAGATCGGGCAGTTGCGGTTCGACTCCCCGCTGGGGAAGGGCACGCGCTTCGAGCCGGCCAACCACCTGCTGCAGGCGAACATGCTGGAGACCACCATCGAGCCGGGCGGCGCCTACAAGGTGACGCGCGACCTCGGCCCGATCGCCGACACCGTGGCCAAGCAGGGATGCTCGTGAGCGCCGCTGGGCGCAGGGGCAGATTCGCCGTGGCCGCCGCCGTGCTGGTCCTGCTCGCCCTGGCGGCGGCGCCTTTCGGGCTCAGCGCCTTCGCCGTCGCCACCTTGACCCTCGGTCTGTGCTACGGGCTGTTCACCTATGGCCTGGACCTGGCATGGGGGCGAGCCGGACTGCTCAGCGTCGGCCACGCGGCCTTCTTCGGCTGCGGCGCCTACGCGGTGGCGCTGAGCGAGGAACACGGCGTTCCCTTGGCGCTCGCGCTGGTCGTGGCCCTGGCCGCGACGACCGTGCTCGGGCTGATCGTGGTCAGGATCGGCCTGGCGTCCGGCATACCCGACGCGCCGCTGATCCTGCTGACGCTGGGGGTCAGCCTGCTCCTGCAGAAGGCGGCGACCACGCTCACGTCGGTCACGGGCGGGACCAACGGCCTGGCGGTGTCCACCTCGGACGTGGTCACCACCTACTACCGCACCCTGGTCACGGTCGCCGTGGTGGTGGGGCTGTGCACCTGGCTGATCGTCCGCAGCCGGTTCGGCGCCCGGTTGACGGCCGCCGCTCGCAACCCCGAACGCGCCGCGCAGTCGGGGATCGACACCGTCCGCGTCCGGTCGGCCGCCTTCGCCGCGAGCGCGGCCGTCTCGACGGTCGCCGGAGCCCTGTACGCCCCCGTCGCCGGGCTGGTCTCCCCGCCGGTGTTCGGCCTTGGCCTGTCGACAGGTGTCCTGGTCTGGCTCGCTCTGGGCGGCCGGGAATCCACGCTGGGCGCCCTGCTCGGCGCGGGCGCGCTCACGATCGGCCAGCAGATCCTGGGCCCCACCTGGCAGGGCTGGTACATCCTGGCGCTCGCCGCCCTGTTCGTCCTGGTCGTCCAGGTGGCGCCGGGCGGCCTGGCCGGGCTCGTCCGCGCCCGGCTCGCCCGTGGCGCCCCCACCCTGACCCTGCCCCCGGCCGCCGCACGGCCCGGACGGCCTGGGCCGGCGCCCGCGCCAGGTGCGGAAGCCGCCCTGTCGCTGCGGGGGATCGCCAAGTCCTTCGGCCCTGTCCGGGTTCTCGACGGCGTGGACCTCACCGTGCCGCCGGGCCGGTGCGTCTGCCTGATCGGGCCCAACGGCGCGGGCAAGAGCACCCTGCTGGCCATCGTCGCCGGTCAGCTCGCGGCCGACGCCGGAACACTCGACATCTTCGGCCGGGACGCCTCCGCCGTACCGGTGCACCGCCGGGTCGCCATGGGGCTGGGCCGCATGTTCCAGATCCCCAGCGTCATCACGGAGCTGTCCCCCGCCGACAACATCCGGCTGGCGCGCATGGAGGCACCGGCCCGGGCCGACCTGCCGGAGGAGTACAGGGACCTGGAGACCGACGACGCGATCGAGGCGGGCACCCTCCCGCTGGCCGACCGGCGGCGCCTGGAACTGGCCATGGTGCTCGCCGGAGCCCCGCGACTGGTCCTGCTGGACGAGCCGGCGGCGGGCATGGGACGGCAGGACGCCTGGCGGCTCACCCGGGAGCTGAAGCAGGTCGCCGTACGGACCGGCTGCGCCATGCTCGTCGTCGAACACGACATGGAGATCGTCAGGGAGCTCGCCGACGAGGTCGTGGTGCTGGACGGCGGCCGGATCATCGCGCACGGCCCCATGGACGCGATCGTGACCGACACGGCCGTGCGCGAGGCCTACCTGGGGGCACACTGATGCTCACGCTGAACGGACTGTCCGGCGGATACGGCCAGGCGAACGTCGTCCACGGGGTGGACATAAGCGTCGCCGCGGGCGAGGTCGTCGCGCTCCTGGGACGCAACGGAACCGGCAAGACGACCCTGCTGCGCACGGTCTTCGGGCTGGCCGACCGGCAGGGCGGCGAGGTCGTCTTCGACGGCCGCACCGTACCGCCGGGCCGCCCCGACCTGCTCGCCAGGTGGGGCGCCTCCCTCATGCCCGAGGACCGCGGCGTGTTCCCGTCGCTGACCGTCACCGAGAACCTCCGCCTGGCCACCCGGAAGGGATTCGTCCCCGCCGCCGACCCGCGAGAGCTGTTCCCGCTCCTGACCGAACGGGCCGGCCAGCCGGCCGGCACCCTGTCCGGCGGGCAGAAACAGCAGCTCGGCGTGGCCCGGTCGATCCTGGCCGGGCGGCGGATGGTGGTGATCGACGAGCTCACCCAGGGCCTGCAACCCTCGCTCGTGAGCGGGGTGCTCGCCGCGCTGGCCGCCGTCGCCGCCGACGGCGCCGCCGTGATCGTCGTCGACCAGCACGCCGGGCTGATGCTCGACTGGTGCCACCGAGCCGTCGTCATGGAGGCGGGCCGCGTCGTGCTCGACGCGCCCACCGGCCCCGAAACCCGTCAGCGGCTCGACGAGCTGCTCATGGTCCGCTGATCCCTGTCTGGAGCTGAAATGGATCCCTTCGCCGCCGCCACCGATCTCGCCACGGCCATCCGCAAGCGCGAACTGAGCCCCGTCGAGATCGTCGAAACCTACCTGGAGCGCATCGACCGCTACGGCCCTGACCTCGCCTGCTTCGTCTGGCGCAACGACGACGACGTGCGCGCCGCCGCCAGACGGGCCGAGCAGGCCGTCGCCGACGGCGAAGACCTGCCGCCCTTCCACGGCGTGCCGATCCCGATCAAGGAACTGACCGAGGTGGAAGGGCAGCCCGCCACCTACGGCTCCCTGGGCGTGAACGACCGGCCCAGGCCCGGGAGCGAACCGGTGGTCAAGCGCTTCCTGGACGCCGGGTTCCTGCTCATGGGCCGCACGAACAGCCCCGAGATGGGCCTGCTGTCCACCACCGACAACCGCCGCTTCGGCAGCGCCCGCAACCCCTGGGACCCCACCCGCAGCCCAGGCGGGTCCAGCGGCGGCGCGGCGGCCGCGGTGGCCGCCGGGCTGAGCCCCGTGGCGCACGCCAACGACGGCGGCGGCTCGATCCGCATGCCGTCCTCCAGCTGCGGCCTGGTGGGGCTCAAACCCAGCCGGGGGCGGGTCCCGCAACAGGTGGCCGCATGGGAACACGCCACCGTCGAGGGAGCCATCACCCGCTACACGCGCGACGCGGCCGCACTGCTCGACATCATGTCCGTACCGGACCGCCTCGCCTGGTACCAGGCGCCCGCGCCGGAACGCCCCTTCGCCGACGAGGTGGGGCGCGACAGCGGGCGGCTGCGCGTCGGCCTGCTCACCCAGGCGCCCACCGGTATGCCGGTGGACCCCGTCTGCGTCGAAGCGGCCGAGCGGGCGGCGCGGCTTCTGGAGTCGCTCGGGCACGACGTGTTCCCCGTCTCTCCCCGCTTCTTCACCGAGGAGGCCATCACGGGGTACGCGCAGACCGTGCTGGACGCCGCCCTGTGGGCCATGCCGTACGACCAGCCGGAACTCGCCGAAGCACACCTGCGCCGCCGGATGGAGCGCGCGGCCACCAGGCACTCCGGCGAGTACGTCCAGGCCGCGTTCCGCCTGCAGCTCGAATCCCGCGCCGTCGTCGCCCAGTGGGGCGGCGACTTCGACGTCCTGCTCACCCCCACCATGGCCTGCCCCCCGCCGCCCGTTGACGCCGTGCTGCGGGAGGCCAACGACAACCCCGACGGGCTGCGGGTCACCGAAACCCAGATGATCTCCTTCACCGCGGTCTGCAACATCACCGGCCTGCCGGCGATCAGCCTTCCGCTGCACACCTCCCCCACCGGCCTCCCGATCGGCGCCCAGCTCGTGGCGGGCCCCTGGGACGAGGCCGTGCTCATCCGGCTCGCCTCCGCCCTGGAGACGGTGGACCCATGGCCCTTGCGCCGCCCCGCACGCTTCACAGTGAGCTGAGTGAGGGTTTGCCCGCCCATTCGTAGGTGGTGTACACGACGCCGGCGTCGGTGACGGTCGACCCGGTGACCTTCAGCCCGGCCGGAGTGGTCCCCTCGGCGAAGAGCCGTTTTCCCTGGCCGAGGATGACGGGGAAGACCAGCAGGCGGTACTCGTCGATCAGTTCGGCCTGCTGCAGCGTCCGCATGAGGTCGCTGCTGCCCTGGACGAGGATCTCTCCGTCGGTGCGCCGCTTGAGATCGGCGACCGTCTGAGCGGCCTCGCCCACCAGGACCTGGGTGTTGCGCCACTCGGCGGTCATCGGCGTCCGCGTGGCGACGTACTTCGCCATGCCGTTGATCTTGGCGCCACCCTCCTCGTCGGGCACGCCGGGCCAGTGCGAGGCGAGGATCTCGTACGACCTGCGGCCCAGAAGGATGCCGTCCGCGCGCTCGAACTGCTCGCTCATGATGCGGCCGAACCCCTCATCCACGTGCGGAGGCAGCCATCCGCCGTACGGGAATCCGTTGGAGTCGTCCTCGCCGGCCCCGCCGGGACCCTGCATGACACCGTCCAGCGACACGAAGGTCGAAACCACCAGCCTGCTCGCCATCTGCCCACTCTTTTCGCTCGTGGTGCGGAAAGCGGGTCCGTCCGGCCCCGCCGTCTTCCTGTGCCTTCAGCTTGGCGGAACCCATTTACGGAATCCTTAAGGCCGTCCTGCAGCGACGGTCAGGGCTGCCGATCAGGGGCTACTTGGAGCGCGACACGAAGATCAACACATACGGCAACTCCCCGATACGCTGAGTGATCCGTGTTACTACGGACCTGCTGATCTTTCGAGAGCGTCTCAGGAGGTTCGATGACACTCATTCATGCTGGTCAAGCCGTTGCTGTCGCGGCTGCTCTGCTGGCCGGCCCGTTCACCACGGCGTCAGCGGCGAACGCCGTCACCGCCGGCGCGCCGGAGCGGCTGCTCCCCAAGTTCTCGGCGACCCTGGTGGCCCGTCACAGTGGCAAGTGCCTGGACGTCTCGGGCGTCAGCACGGCCGACGGCGCCAACGTCCACCAGTGGACCTGCATCAACGGACAGGCCAACCAGGAGTGGAACTTCGTGGCGACCAGCGATGGTTACTACACCCTCCGCGCCACGCACAGCGGCAAGTGCCTGGACGTCTCGGGCGTCAGCACCGCCGACGGAGCCAACGTCCACCAGTGGACCTGCCTCTTCGCCCAGCGCAACCAGGAATGGCGGCTCGTCCAGAAGGACAACGGCTACTTCTCCCTGGTCGCTCGTCACAGCGGCAAGTGCCTGGACGTGGCGGGTGTCAGCACGGAGGAGGGGGCCAACGTCCACCAGTGGACCTGCCTGCCCGCCCAGCGCAACCAGGAGTGGCGACTCGCCTGAGCGACACGGCCGGGCCGCGTTCCCGCGGCCGTAGCCTGCCGGGCACAACGAAAGAGGCCTTCACCACCTTTCCGCTGGTGAAGAGCCTCTTTCTGCTGGTTACGGCAAGAGCTGGTCACGGCAGGACGCGTGAGAGGCTAGGCATCGCCGCCCTCGTTGAGGCGCCGCAGCAGATCGAGCAGGGTCGCGCGGTCCCCTGGCGACAGGGTCGAATAGCAGGTGGCCAGGACCTCGTCGGCGACCTGGTGCCCCGCGTCGAGCACCTGCTCGCCGGCGGGTGTCAGATGGTGCTCGATGCGTCGCCCATGGCCCGGCCTGCGCTCGATCAGGCCCTGCGCCACCAGTCGGTTGGCGAGTGTGCCGAACGCCTGCTCGCTCTGGAACGTCGCCGCGGCCAGAGCACGGGCCGATGCCCCTGGTGTACGGCTGATCGCGCGCAGGGCGTCCCACTGAGCCAGCGTGGTGCCGACGGTGGCGAGCCGGCTGTCCAGCGCCCGGTGCTGCCGGTACTGGGCTTGCTTGACCGCTCTTCCAAGGACTTGCAGTTCACCGGGCATGGACCCAGTCTAGCGCTTACTCAACTAGCTTATATCAACAAGTTTAGTTATGGTGTGGCCATGCCTGCACCCCGCACCATCGCGCTCTATCCGGACCTGCCGCTCACTCTGTCCGAGGCCGGAACCGGCCGGCCCGTCCTGGTCCTGCACGGCGGTGGCGGCCCCGCCACCGTCGCCGGGCTCGCCGACCATCTCGCGCGGACCACCCACACCATCGCTCCCACCCACCCCGGCTGGGACGGCACCCCCCGCCCTGACCGGTTCACCGGCATCGACGACCTCGCCCTCGCCTACCTGCACTACCTGCGCGACCATCACCTGTCCGACGTGCTGGTCATCGGCTCCTCACTCGGCGGCTGGACCGCCGCCGAGATGGCCGTACTCGACAATGCGGGAATCATCACCGGGCTCGTGCTGATCGACCCCGTCGGCGTACACGTCCCCACCGAACCGATCAGAGACTTCTTCGCCCTCGACGCCCGCGGCGTCGCCGAGTACTCCTGGCACGACTCGGCCCGCTTCTACGTCGACCCCGCCGGCATTCCCGCCGAGCAACTCGCCCTCCGGCAGGCGAACATGGCCACCATGCGCATCCTGGCCGGCGACCCCTACATGCACGATCCCAAGCTCGCGCACCGCCTGGCACGCGTCCACCTGCCTACCCTGCTGCTCTGGGGAGAGAGCGACCGCATCGTCACCCCCGCCTACGGCACGGCGTACGCGGCCGCCTTCGGCAACGCCCAGCTTGAGATCATCCCCGAGGCCGGCCACCTGCCACAGATCGAACAACCGCGCGCCACCCACGCGTTGATCGACGCCTACCTGCACCAGATGAGCACCGCTTCCATCAATGCTCAGTGACCATTCGCGGCCCGCGGGCGAGAAGACACCGCGAACCTCAGGCGATCTTGGATGCGGCTATGGTCACGGTTTGGCCAGCGGGATGATCCTGCGGTACTTGCCCCCGGGCGCCCGCTGCGGCGGCTCCTCGGCGCGTTCGAGCGTGACGTCACCGACCTTGTGCTCGGTGAGCAGGTGAGTGATCTCACTGCACACCGCCTCCCACACGCGGTCGGCGTCGGCGCTGTCCTCGGGCTGCAGGCGCACGCGCAGCGTGGTGGGCGTTGTCTGGACGATCTGGAACTGTTCGATGCCGGGGGCGCGGTCCAGCAGGGTGCCGAAGGCCATGGGCGAGATGCTGACGTTCTCGCCGCGACCGGTGGGGAAGGTGAGCATGTCGGCGGCGCGGCCCCGCACCCGGATGGCGGGCAGCGGGCTGCCGCACGGGCAGGGATCGGGGCGGAGCAGGACGCTGTCACCGAGGTCGTAGCGCAGGATCGGCTGAACGCGGTTGACGAGGTTGCTGAGCAGGACCGTGTGCGACCACTCACCCGGCGCGACCGGCCGGTGGTCGGCGTCTACCGGCTCGAGCACGGCCCAGTCGCTGTTGACGTGGTACCAGCCGTGCCGGCAGCCGACGCTGAGGAAGCCGCACTCGGTGGCGGCGTAGGCGACGCGCACCTTGGCACCGAACGCGGTGGCGAGCCGGTCCAGATCACCCGCCGTCGACGTCTCACCGCCACCGATGATCAGCACCGGGTGGATGCGCAGGCGACCGGCTTCCTGCTCGCCGGCCAGCAGCGTGAGCATGCTCAGGAAGCCGACCAGGATCGCGGGGTTGTACCGGTTGAGCTCGGCCGTCAGTTCCGGCATCGGCTGGTGTATCGAGAAGACCCGCATCGCCCGGCCGAGCAGCGGGCTGTCCCGGCGGAACCGGGCCGTCCCGGCGGCACTGAGAAAATGGCCGCCGGGTGCGGACATGATGGCGCTACGGCCGGCGCGGGCGAGGGTGCGGAGGACGTCGCCGACTCCCACACCGGCGCCGGCGCGTGACCCGAGGGAGGTCTCCACGGCCATGCTCCGCTCATCCATCAGGAAGATGCCGCGCACCCCGCTGGTGCCGGTGGTCGTGGCCACCAGGTACCGGCCGCAGAACCGCTCCCCCACGAGGGTGGGGTCGGCCACGAACGCCTGGACTCGCTCAAGGGTCACCTCGCTATCGGTGACCCAGTCGTCGAAGCGGCCCATCAGCGTCTTCTTGTCGGTGACCGGCAGCAGCGTGGGGTCGTCGACCTGCTCCGGCAGGTCTCGGTACAGCTCGCGGTAGTACGGCGAGTTGGCGCGGGCGTAGCCCACCATCTCGGCCAGGTGGGCACGCTGCCGCCGTGCGATCGCCGCAGGTCCTTCGCGCATGGCGCGTCGCGCGTCGCGGGCGAGTTGCCGGGCGCTCTCCTTCATGATCAGTTGGTCCCTTCTCCGGCGGACGCCGGTGGCGCCGGGGCTCGTTCGGTGGGCGGCCGCACCGAGAGCAGGCCGGACATGGCGATGTCGAGGCCACGCTGGGTGGCCTCCCACAGTTCGTCCTGCGACCGGCCGAGCTGGACACTCGTCAGGCCCGCCTGCTGAATGGCGCCCAGCAGGGATCCGGTCATCGCCGCCGCCGTGATCGGGTCCAGTTGGCCGGGGAACGCCTGCACCAGCTCGTCGGCGATCCGTTGCTGCAGCTCCAACAGCATGTACAGGCTTTTCGCCTGGAGCGCCGGCGAGGTCAGGACCAGCCGGGCCGTTGCCGACAGCTCCTCGGGCTCCCGGCGGGGAACCTTGGGCCGTCGGTGGGCTCGGTATTCCTGGACCATCCTGCCCAGCACCTCGCCCGGACTCTCCTGCGGCCCGCGCTTCGCGATCGCCTCGAGCATCACGTCGTAGTCCCGCCCGACGTCGACGAACAGCACGTCGTCCTTGCTGCGGAAGTAGTTGGAGAACGTCTTGGGGTCTACATCCGCCGCCGCGGCGATCTGCGCCATCGTGGTCTGCTCGTACCCCTGCTCCTCGAACAGCCTGATGGCCGCCATGACGATCCGCTGTCTGGTCAGCCGCTTCTTCCGGTCGCGCCGCGTCTCCTCCATGACCCAAATATACGCATACTAGAACTTTCCTATCAACCGGAATATTGCGCGTTCCGCAGATTTGCGCCGAAGGCGTGCGCGTGCTCGGCCGCCCACGAGCGGAACGTGCGCGCCGCACCCGCGGTGACCTCCTCCACGGTGGCGGTGACCGGCGCCGGGCCGTTGGCCATCTCGGCCTGGGCGCGCAGGATGCCGTCCACGGCCTCGGGTGGCCAGCCTCGGGCCAGCATCTGCCGACGGGCATCCTGCGGGGAGGTCTCCTCCCAGCGCACCGGGCGGCCGATCGCCTCGCCGATGACGCGCGCCTGCTCGGCCTGGGTCAGTGAGTGCGGCCCGGTCAGCTCGTACACGGCGCCGGCGTGTCCGTCCCGGGTCAGTGCCCGCACCGCGACCGCCGCGATGTCCCGCTCGTGCACCAGGGACATCGCGGCCTGGCCGTACGGCGCACGCACCACGCCCTCCGCGCGGATCTGCTCGGCCCAGCGCAGGGCGTTGGCCGCGAAGGCGTGCGGGCGCAGGATCGTCCACTCCAGCCCGGACCGTTCGATCAGCCGCTCGGCCTGCCGTTCATGCTCACGCACCGCCGCCGATGACAGATAGACCACCCGGCGGGCATGCTCGGCCGCCACCGCCAGCACCGCCTCCAGCCCCTCAGCCGAGGCGAACGGCCAGACCAGGAACACCGCCCCGACGCCCTCGACAGCGGCGTACAGGGAATCGAGCACCGACAGATCACCGCGCACGCTTTCGGTGCCGGGCGGGAGCTCGGCCGGTCCTCGGGTCAGCGCGCGTACCTCGGCGCCGGCTTCGAGCAGTTGTGCTGTCACCTGACGGCCGACCGTGCCGGTCGCTCCGGTGACCAGAATCCGTTGTGGCATCCGATGTCTCCTATCGAAGGATCAACTGATGCTCAAACGTAGGAGGACCGGAGAGGATGACCAATGCTTTGAAGTGCGGAATTCATACGCGATCGTCTAAGTGCTGGACGCCTAGCCCGTCAGGCTGCCCTTTCCATGTCGTCATAAGTCACCCGATGCGCCAGCGGCAGCCCGGCGGCCAGCCGCTCCAACTCGTCCAGCACGGCGGCGCCCATCCGGGACAACTCATTGCCATGCGAACCGGCGATGTGCGGGGTGAGGAAGGCGTTGGGCAGGTCGAAGAGCTGCGAGTGCGGCAGGAGCGGCTCGGGCTCGGTGACGTCGAGGATCGCCGACAGCCGTCCCGACTTCAGCTCGGCCACCAGCGCGTCGGTGTCCACCAGGCTGCCCCTGGCCGTGTTGATCAGCACCGCGCCGTCCGGCATCAGTTCCAGGCGCTCGCGGTCCAGCATGTGCCCGGTCTCCGGGGTGGCCGGAGCGTGCAGGCTGACGATGTCGCTGCGGCTGAGCAGCTCTTCGAGTGATGCCTGCCGTATCCCCTCGACGCTGGTGTAGGGGTCGTACAGGCACAGGTCCAGGTCGTAGGGCGCGAGCAGGTCGATCACCTTGCGGCCGATCCGGGAGGCGCCGACGATGCCCACCCGCCGGCCGTAGTTACCGACCGAGGGCTGGATCTGGGCGAGGGTGAAGGTGCGCTCGCGCCGGTAGCGCTCGCTCAGGGTGAAGACGCCCTTGCCGGCCAGCAGGATCGCGCCGACGGTGTATTCGGCCACCGGCACCGCGTTGGCGTCGGCCGCCGAGGAGATCAGCAGGCCGCGCTCCCAGCAGGCCGGGGAGACCAGGTTCTTCACCGAGCCGGCCGCGTGCAGCACGGCTCGCAGCCTGGGGGCGGCGGCCAGCAGTGCCTCGTCCAGTGGGGGGCAGCCCCAGCCGGTGATCAGGATCTCGGTCTCGGCGAGGGACAGGCGGGGATCGTCGAACCGCTCGGCGACCAGCGTCACGTCGATGTCCGCGATCGCGTCCAGACGCCGCAGCAGGGGCGCGGGGAAGAGCAGCGCGAGATGTTCCTCGTGCAGGGCGAGCAGCGCCTTGGGGCGGGTGGACACGGAGAGGCCCTCCAGTTCGTAGATATCGGTTTCTACGGTAGGACCACGGCCTCCCAATGGTCAACGCTTGCCCGGAAGTCAATGTTCACGCAGGTAGCCGCATCTCCCTTGATCAAAAAGTAGTCATTTGTAACGTATACGTAACGCATTCTTGTGGGACGAGCTGTGCAGTCGTAGCGTTCGCAGAGACCGGTTTCTATCGCCGGACAGCTCCGCCAACCATCGCGGCGGATGTCAGAGCCCAGAACTGCCGTGATGCCCAATCTGGAGGAATGTCATGAACTGCACCCGATGCCACCGGCCGAATGTGGCGAGAGAGCAGTCTTGGCGATGAGCAGGGTGGAGACCAGGCAGGAAACGCAGACGAGACCGCCGTCAGAGCCGCCCAAGAGCAAGCGTCGCGTCCGGTCCAGGAGGGCGCGGGTGAGCCTGGCGGCCGGGCTGCTCGCGCTGCCGGCGGTCATCTACTTCGTGGTCTTCAACTACCTGCCCATGGCCGGGCTGGTGGTCGCGTTCAAGGCCTTCGACGTCTCTCAGGGCATCTTCGGCAGCCCCTGGAACGGCCTGGAGAACTTCAGGTACTTCCTGGATTCCGGGGACGCGGCGCGGATCATGTTCAACACGATCTTCCTCAACGCCCTGTTCCTGGCCACGACCCTCGCCGCGGGGATCACCCTGGCGATCATGCTGAACGAGATCCGGAGCACGCTCTTCAAACGGGTCTCCCAGTCCGTGGTCTTCTTCCCCTACTTCGTCTCCCCCGTCGTGATCAGCATCATGTTGCAGGTCTTCCTCGCGGGCGCCTCCGGCGGGGGCGGGGCCGTCAACGACATGCTGAACGTGTTCTCCCTGCCCACGCTGGACTGGTACACCGAGCCGGGACCGTGGCCGTGGATCCTCACCGTGGTGAAGGTCTGGCAGCTGGGCGGGTACATGAGCGTCATCTTCCTGGCCGCGATCACCGGGATCCCCGAAGAGGTCTATGAGGCCGGGATGATCGATGGCGCGTCGAGGGCGCAGATGGCCTGGCGGATCACTCTTCCGCTGCTGCGGCCCACTGCGGGGGTCCTGACGGTGCTGGGTGTCGGCCGCATCTTCTACGGCGACTTCGGCACCATCTACGCGATCGTCGGTGACAACGGCACCCTCTTCGACACGACGGACGTCATCGACACGTACGTGTTCCGCGCCCTGCGTCAGCTCGGCGACTTCGGCACCACCGCCGCGGTGGGCCTGTTCCAGTCGGTGATCGGGTTCATTCTCGTGGTGATCGCGGTCATGATCCAGCGCAAGTACGCCAAGGAGACCAGCGTCCTATGAGCCGTAGAAAGCTGGAGCCCTTCACGATCATCAGCATCATCGGCGTCGGATTCGCGGTGCTGGCCTGCGCCATCCCGTTCTGGCTGATCATCTCGGGGTCCTTCACCAGCGAGGTGGACCTTGCGGTGACCGGGTACAGCGTCTTCCCCTCGGCCTTCGACCTCACCGCGTACAAGATGATCTTCACCGGTCCGGCGGTGCTCGACGCCTACATCGCCAGCGTCTTCATCACCGTGGTCGGCACCGCCCTGTCCCTGGCCGTGACCTCGGGGGTGAGCTGGGTCATCGCCCGGCGCCTGCCGTACATCAGCCGGCCGCTGACCGTCTTCGCCTACCTGCCGATGCTGTTCACCGGAGGGCTCGTACCGCTGTACCTGCTGGTCACGCAGTATCTGCACCTGCAGAACAGCTACTTCGCCGTGATCCTGCCGCTGCTGGTCGCCCCGTTCCTGGTCTTCATCCAGGTGAGCGCCTTCCGCCAGCTCCCCGCGTCGATCTTCGAATCGGCCAAGGTGGACGGCGCGGGCGAGCTGCGGATCTTCTTCCAGATCGCGCTACCACTGTCCAAACCGATCCTCGCCGTCGTGGGCCTGTTCTATGCCGTGCACTACTGGAACGAGTGGTTCACCGCGCTGCTGTTCCTCGACGACGTCCACAAGTTCCCGCTCCCCCTGGTCCTGCAGAACCTGATCTCCAACATCTCGTTCACGCAGATGCTGCCGCAGCTCGCCGAGCAGGCGACTCCGGTCTACCAGCTCCGGCTGGCCCTCACGGCCGTCACGATCGGCCCGATCCTGCTGGCCTACCCCTTCGCCCAGCGCTACTTCGTCAAAGGCATCACCCTTGGCGCCACCAAGGGCTGACCTCGCTCCCCCCACCAAGGAGACACCGTGTCTGATCAGAACCTGTCTCGGCGCGGCCTGCTGAGCGTCGGAGGTGGCCTCACCCTCGCCGCGCTCTTCGCCGGTGCCGGCTGCTCCTCGTCGCAGCAGCCGAAGGGCGGCCAGAGCAGCGCGCCCGGCAAGGCGCTCACGCTCAGCCTGCTGCTCCCCGGCGACGTGCCGGCCGGCTGGGACGCCGTCCTGGCCGAGGTCAACAAGAAGCTCCAGGCCGACCAGGGCTTCACCATCAAGCCGCAGTTCATCCCGTGGGCCAACTACGGCCAGCAGGCGCTGCTGAAGTTCACCGCCGGCGAGAGCTTCGACACCGCGCTGCAGGCCCGCTGGCTCAACATGACCCAGCTCGCCGCCAGCGGCTCGATCGTGGAGCTGAGCTCCCTGCTCAGCAGCGGCAAGTACCCCAACCTGACCGCCACCATAGACCCCAAGATCATCGAGCTGAACCGGTGGAGCGGCAAGCTGTACGGCCTGCCGCAGATCAACTCGGTCGCCCGCTTCCACCACTTCGCCATCCGCCAGGATCTGGCCGACAGGTACGGCATGAGCGAGATCACCGACTTCGCCGGCCTGGAGAAGTTCTGGTACGACGTCAAGCAGAAGGAAAAGGGCATCACCCCGATCGGGGTCAACTCCCGCATGCCCAAACTGCTGGTCGCGTGGAACCCGGTCGGCTGGCTCAACCCCTCCATGTGGGAGAACCCCCGCACGAGCATCTCGTCCTTCACCGGCGAATCGCTCGCCTTCGTCCTCGCCGCCGACGGCAAGCAGACCGGCTCCGCCAACCCGGTGCCGTTCTGGGAGGCGCCGGGCATGATGGACGCGCTCCGCCTGGTACGCAAGTACTACCAGGACGGTCTGATCAACAAGAACGCGCTCACTGTGGACTCCAAGGCGCTCGAATCCCAGTTCAAGGCGGGCCGCATCGCCACGGGATGGGCCATGACCGACGGCCTGACCTCGCAGATGCTGCCCGAGCTGACCAAGAACGTCCCCGGTGCGATGCTGTCCAACGTGATCCCGCTCAAGGGCGGCAAGGACGCCAAGCCGTACCAGACCTTCCAGGCCGACAACTTCCTCGTGCTCAACGCCAAGGGGCAGAGCAACGAGAAGGCCCTGCAACTGGAGGACTGGCTGTCGATCAAGGAGAACCACGACCTGATCACGTACGGCATCCAGGGCAAGGACTGGAACCCCGTCGGCGACGACAAGTACGAGATGCTGTCCACCTACACCTTCCCGGGCTTCGCGCTCTCCTGGCGGGCCAAGCTGGAGCGCCGGATCAAGGACATGACCGCGTCCGAGGCGGCCTGGTTCGACTGGGCGCAGCAGGCCGACAACTTCACCATCGACCCGTACGCCAGCTTCACCCCCGACCCCGAGCCGGTGAAGCGGGAGAACACCCAGGTCACCGCCGCCATGACGCAGTTCGCCAATCCCCTGTTCATCGGCGCGGTCGACGTCGACCAGGGGCTGGACAAGCTGAAGAAGGCCCTCGACCGGGCTGGCCTGGCCAAGCTGCAGACCGAGATGGCCAAGCAGGCCGACGCTTACCTCAAGGGGCAGTGACCACTACCTCATTGGCAGTGACCACCACCTCAAGGGCAGCGACCACCACACGGCGCACCAGGCCCTCCCGGATCTTCCCGGGAGGGCCCGCCTGATGCGACCGCGCCGTCCGGGGCCCGCGAGGAGGGCGGCGTCGCCATCGACCCGCGCCCTGCCGCCGTCGTTCACCACCTGTCTCCCGGAGGGCATCCCGGTCGGAACCGCGCGGGCGCCGTCAGCCACCAGGTGACGGGGTGACGGCGCAATACCGTGGGGCGCCTCAGGAATCGGGGTGGGCCAGGCGGGCGAGCAGGGTGACCGCGTCGTTGAGGACCACCGGCTTGAAGAAGCGCGCGTCGACCTGTTCGACGGCGGCGATCGCGCGGGGCGCCAGCTCGGCGCCGGCCGCGGTGACCCGCAGCCGTTTTGCCCGGGTGTCGGCGGGATCGACCTCGCGCTCGACCAGTCCTTTGGTCTCCAGGGCGCGCAGGACCTGCGAGGTCATCTTGACGTCGGTGCCGGCCTGGCGGGCCAGAGCCAGCTGGTTGGGGTGCTCCCCCTGGGTGTTGAGCCACCAGGTGCAGGCCAGCAGCACGAACTGGACGTGCGTGAGGCCGAGGGGGACCAGGGCGGCGGCGATGTCGCGCTGCCAACGCAGCGTGGCGTGCCAGAGCAGGAAGCCCGGGCTCTCGCCAGGACTGAGAGCCATCAGCCGCGCGCCCGCTCGACGAGGGCGGCCATGGTGGCCGGCCAGTCGGCGGTGACCGCCGGGCCGATCTGTGGCCCGAGTTCATCGGCCGCAGCACCCGTGATCTCCATCCGGTACACCACCCGAGTGCGGAGTCGCTCGCCCCGGTCAAGCCGGTGGACAGTGCGCAGGAGCAGGCCGTCGATACGAGCCTCGTCCACGAACAGCTCGTCGGCAGTCGCCTCGGCGACCCGCAGGCGCACCGGGTCCTGCCCGGCCGGAGTCATCACGATCTCAGCGCCCGCCGCGAACGGGCCACTGATCTGGGTGCTCTCGATGTCGGCGTTCCAGGCTCCCCAGCTCTCGACATCGGCCCACAGGCGCCAGATCGCCTCGGGCATGGCATTGGTCTCGATGCTGTGCTCGTACGTCCACATCAGTGGCGCTCCCCGCTCTCGATATATAGTCAATGCGGAGACTATCTATGCGAAGACTATCTGTCCAGGTGGATCCTCGAACCGCCGCGCGAACAACGCCGTCCGTCCTGGGTGCGTCGACTTTGCGCAAATTTATGCGTGCAAGTCACATCAAAGTCCCGCACAAGCCATGATCAAGACTGGCCGCACGCTCGTAAAACGGGGGGCGTGCAGGCCGACCAAGATTGGAGCAACGTGCGAAGAAGGACAAATCTGCTCGCAGCCGCATTTTTGGCACTGGCGGCGGTCTTACCTGTTCCTGCGGCGTCCGCGGCGACCGAGCCGGAAGCCGGCACCACCACGGCCACCCGGCAGAGCAGCATCACCTGGGCGCCCTGCGAGGAGGAACCCAGTGCCGAGTGCGGCAAGCTGACCGTCCCCATCGACTGGTCCAAGCCGAACGGCGAGACCATCGACCTGGCCATCGCCCGGCGCAAGGCCACCGACCCGACAGCTCGGGTCGGCTCCCTGGTGATCAACCCCGGCGGCCCGGGCGGGTCGGGCGTCGAGGCCGTGTACGGCGCCCCCGGCTCCTACACCGAAGAGCTGCAGAAGCGCTTCGACATCGTCGGCTTCGACCCCCGGGGCGTGGGCCGCAGCCACCCGGTGATCTGCTCGGCCTCGGTGTACAACCAGATGCCGCACACCGTCATGTCGAGCCAGGCCGACTACAACGCCTGGGACGCCTTCACCAAGAAGCTGCACCGGGACTGCCGGGCACGCACCGGCCCCCTGTACGACCACGTCGACTCACGCAACGTCGCACGCGACATGGACGCCCTCCGCTCCGCCCTCGGCGAGGAGAAGCTGACCTACTACGGCATCTCCTACGGGACGCTGATGGGCCAGATGTACGCCGAGATGTTCCCGAAGCGGATCCGGGCCCTCGCGCTCGACAGCAACATGGACCACAGTCTCGGCGTCGCGGGCTTCCTCAGCACCGAGGCGATCGCCATCGAGGACTCCTTCGACGAGTTCGTGGGATGGTGCGAGGCCGACACCAGCTGCATCCTGCACGGGCGTGACGTCCGTCAGATGTGGAAGGATCTGCTGGCCAAGGCCCGGCGCGGCGAGCTGTACTACCCGACCGCCCCGGACCGCCCGATGACCGAGCTACAGGTCATCTACAACGCCGCGCTCGGCACCGAGGGGCCCGACTGGCGCCTGCTGAGCGAGGTCATCAACTGGCTGAGCGGCGGCCCAGAGCCGTCCTGGGTCCCGCCCCTGCCGGGCCGGGGGCCCGTGGAGGGCGACACCGCCGAACTGCCCACCCGGATCCTCTGCCAGGACTACAACCTGCGGGTGCGGAACTACGCCGAATACGCCTTCTACATGGGCGTTTCCCAGCGTTTGGCGCCCGACGTGCGCTACCACCCGTACCCGATCGACGACATGCCCATCTGCCTCAACTCCACCACGACCAACCCACCGCACCCGCTGAAGTACACAGGCGACGCACCGATCCTGCTGGGAAACTCGCTGCATGATCCGGCCACGCCGTACATGTGGTCCGCCAACGCGGCGCGGCAACTCGGTCCGAAGGCTGTGCTGCTCACCTACGAGGGCTGGGGACACCGCATCTACGGCAAGGACAAGTGCCAGACCGACATCATCGACCAGTACCTGATCGCTCTGACCATGCCTCCGCCCGGCACCCGCTGCGCCGTGGGCACACCCGAGGAGAACGTGCTCAAGCAGCAGCCGTTGCCGCAGAAGACGTGGCCAACGGGCAAGCAGCACTGGTAGGTAACCACAGCCGCCGGACCACGGCACACACCGCGGTCCGGCGGTCTTCTCACACAGCTGGGACCTCTTGACGGCGCACCATCTCGGCGATCCAGACGGGCGCGAACGGAGACGTGCAGTTCGGCGGAGTCGGGTAATCCTTGAGCACTTCCAGACGCTCGCCGATGTCGATCGCGCGGGCGCGGTGCTCGGCGTGCTGAATCCCGATCTGCGCCAGGCAGTGGTTCATCGCCCACTGCAGACGATCCGGGGCGTCCTTCATCTCCGCCTCGATGACATCGAGCAGCCCCGCGAGGTCGAGGCCCTCGGGCTTCTTCGCCACCCGCTCGGTGGTCAGCGCCCAGCCGGCACTCACGACCACTGGATCCGGGTCCGTACACCAGGCGAGACGCAGCTCTTCGGAGTACGGGTTCTTCTTCACCACGTAGTTCACGAGCCAGTCGTGCACCTTGGGGGCGCGCGTCTCGCGCAGCATGGTGTCCAGCTCGTCGCGCTCGAATGCCCTCGGACGGCAGATCAGGATCGACAGGAGCCTCGCCCCGGTGTCATCCGTCTCCCAGAGCTCGCGCGCGAGATCCTGCTGCGTCTTGAGCTGCTTCGCGAGCACGCGTAGCTTGCCGAGATTCACACCGTGATCGTCACCGTGCTTCTCATTCACCTCGCGCACCCTCGGGTCCTCAAGCACGGCCAACTCAGCCATGACCTGCGCCACCATCGTCTCGGTCACTTCAGCCTCCTGTCCGTCGCGCACGAAACCTAGCCCACGACTGACGGTGATCGGTACGCCTTGGCGCCTTGTCCTTTTCGCCGGGTTCGATGCCCGACGTCGGGACGTTGGCATTCGGCGTCCTTAGCGAAGGCGTTGCGTCCATTGACGGTCTGCTGTCAGTTGGTCACGCTTTGATGCAATCCGCAGTGAAGGGCTCACTCCCCATGCTTTGCTGGGAGTCATAGTCCCATCGGTATAGAGGTGACTGATGCAGGCACAGATCCAGCTCACAGGTGGCGATGAGATAGCGGAGTTCACCGGGCTGTGGCAATGGTTGACCAGTGAGCGGGCGCTGACCGGGACGGTGAGGGTCGTGCGGAGGCCGGCGGCGGAGGACGAGCTGGGCGGGGCCTTGGACACGCTCGTCTTGGCACTCAGCTCAGCAGGCGCGGTCGCGGCCCTGTCACGGGCGCTGACCGTCTGGCTGGCCACCCGCCGGGCGGACGTCACCATCACCGTCAAAGCCTCCGGCGAAGTGAAACTGGACGCCCGGCGGATCAAAGACCAGGACATCGCGCCCCTGCTGCGCCAAGTACTGCGAGCGCCCGATGAGTCCTGAGACGCCCCGCTCGCCTGACTACCCCCGCTCCCAGGCAATCCTGATCGGTGTCTCGGCTTATGACGACAAGGCGTTCCGGCCCTTACCCGCTGCCGCCAACAGCCTTGAAGGACTGCACCAAGTCCTGACAGACCCCGCCCTGTGTGGCTGGCCGGCGGAGCAGATCACCCTCATCCCCAACCCTGCCGACGTGGCCGGCCTGGTGCGGACCTTGCGGCGTCTGGCCCGTGACACCACCGATGTGCTGCTGGTGTACTTCGTCGGACACGGGATCATCCTGCAGAACGGGCATCTGTGCCTGCCCCTGACCGGCACCGACGAGGGCGATCCCGACGTCACCGGCCTGGAGTACGAACGCCTGCGTCAAGCGCTGCTGGACAGCCCCGCACGGGTCAAAGTGGTGATCCTGGACTGCTGCTACTCCGGCCGTGCCGTCCAGGCGCTGTCCGCCGAGGGCGTCGCCGACAGCGCGGGCATCCGTGGCGCCTACACGCTAACCGCCAGCGACCACACCGCTCATGTTCCCCCGCCGGGCCGGCAGGCCAACGCCTGCACGTCCTTCACCGGCGAACTTCTGGACCTGGTCCGCACCGGCCTGCCCGGCGGGCCGAAGTGGCTCACCTTGGACCTGCTCTACCCGCATCTGCGCCACCGTCTCCACAGCCGGGGCCTGCCTGAGCCCAACCAGCGTGGCACCGACACCGCCGGCCGACTTGTCTTCACCCGCAACCCGGCTTCCCAAAGCCAGGCGTCCTCTTCAAGTTCTTCAAGGGCGACCCGGCCCGCCGATCCACCCCCGAGTGAGTCCAGTCGTACCGCCATTACGTCACGGGCCCGGACCGGACGGAGAACCGCGGCGACCGCCACCGCGGCCTTTGCCGTCATCACCGCCGGCCTGCTGCTGTGGTGGCTACTGGCTTCACGAGGGCCGCAAACGGCCGCCTCCGTCGTCGGCACGCCTTCTGCACCTGGCGCTTCCACCGCACCGATCCGCGCGAACGGCTGGACCTACACCACCGGCGAATTCATCATCTCCAGCCCGGCAGCGGCCGACGGAATCGTGTACATCGGCAGCAGCGACCACAAGGTGTACGCATTGGACGCGGCCACCGGCCGGGTGGGCTGGACCTACACCACCGGCGGCAACGTCTACTCCGGTCCGGCGGTGGCCGACGGAATGGTGTACGTCGGCAGTCGCGACAAGAAAGTGCACGCGCTGGACGCGGCCACCGGCCGCGCGCGCTGGACCCATGCGACCAAGGGCGAAGTCAACTCCAATCCGGCGGTGGCCGACGGAATGGTGTACGTCGGCAGTCGCGACGGCAAGGTGTATGCCCTGGACGCGGCGACCGGCCGCGCGCGCTGGACCCGCCCCACCGGCGGCGCCATCCTCTCCAGCCCGGCAGTGGCCAAGGGAGTGGTGTACATCGGCAGCGACGACGACAAGGTGTACGCACTGGACGCGGCCACCGGCCGGGTGCGCTGGACCCGCCCCACTGGCGGCGCCGTCGACTCCGGCCCGGCGGTGGCCGATGGAGTGGTGTACATCGGCAGCGGCGATGGCAAGGTGTACTCCCTGGACGCGGCCACTGGCCAGGTGCGCTGGACTTACCCCACCGGCGGCGCCGTCCTCTCCAGCCCGGCAGTGGCCAAGGGAGTGGTGTACGTCGGTGGCACCGATGGCAAGGTGTACGCACTGGACGCGGCCACTGGCCGGGTGCGCTGGACTTACTCCACCGGAGACAAGATCGACGCCCGTCCGGCGGTGGCCGACGGCGTGGTGTACATCGGCGGCTTCGATGACAAGATGCATGCGCTGGACGCGACCACCGGCCGGGAGCGCTGGAGCCACACCACCCTCGGCGACATCAGCTGGTCCAGTCCCGTGGTGGTCGATGGGCTTGTGTACTTCGGCAGCACCGATGGCAAGGTGTACGCACTGGACGCTGCGACGGGCCGCCTCTGACCCCTGCAGTCAGGACACCTGTTAGCAGGTGCCGACCTCGACCGCCTGGCAGCCCTCTAGCCCCTCCTAGGTCCAGCCATCGATCAAGATGTGATTCTGATGAGATCCGCCGCTGCGAAGATCCCCATGTGATGAGGCGACGAATGGCGGCGGTTCTCTTGATGGCCGCATCCACGGTGACCGCAGGTCCGGCTGTGCGGGCCGATGCCGTCGTAGATCCGGCCGGCGCCATTCAGCGCCAGCTCGTCCCGCGCCACGGGGTGAAGATCGTCCAGCATTCTCGGATGTACTCGTTCGGCGGATGGTCTGCCGTCAAGCCGGTGCGCGGTGTCGTGGGGTTCGGCAAGGGCAAGATCGTGGCGACGGACCTGAAGAATCCCAATCTGGCACTTGCTGGCACCCGCAACATCTGCATCGGTAAGCGCGGCTACGAGTCGTATGTCAAGCCCAACACCGACGATCCGCTGCCGCCGGGCAAGACCTGGGTGACCTACGACTGGCCGCCGTGCCGGCTCTTCCTGAAGTCCGGCCATGTCAGCCTCAGCGACCCGGCCACACTCAGAGCCGTGCTTGCCACCACCACGCGTAAGCGGCCCGCCGGGGTCTACGACGGTGTGCGCACCTCCCTCTACGAGGGTGCCATCACCTTCGCTCAGCTCTACAAGGCGAACCCGGACATGCGCATCGGCTTCCGCAGCAGGCCCACCGGCAAGTACGCCACCTGGAAGGTGTCCTGGCGGTTGTGGATCGGCCGCGACCAGCTCGTTCGCAGAGCATGGAGCTCATGGCGCGAACCGAACGACAGCCGCGACAGGTCCGCCGGTGACGACCCCTACTACCCCTGTGTGGAAGACCTCCGGTTGTCGAACTGGGGGATGAAGGTAGACATCCAGCCGCCGCCCGCGGACGAGACGGTGGCGGTGGAGGAATTGGACGACTGACCCAACCTGCCCAGAAAGCTGGCCGACCACTTCCGCGTTCTTCTCGGCAGGTCTGGCCAACCAGTGGCGATGCGTGCGCGGGCGGAGCTCGAGCCCTTCGGTCAAGATGTCGGGCTCTCCTGGACGGTCCCATCGGGTGAGATGCGGATCTTCGCTCGCCTGCTCACCTTCTCAAGGGCGACAAGGGCGGCTTCTGTGTTCCACAGGAGGTTGGGGTCCGCCGCTATCTCCGATAGCTGAGTCAGCGTGGCAACATCACCGGCGCGATCTCCAACCGTGTCAAGCAGGCGAGCGAGATCGCCTGCCGCGCCAACCGGCAGGGAGAAGCCGCGTAGACGGCTGAGCATGTGGGCCGCCAAATCCGCTGGAAAGGCTTCTCGCAGGCTTCGGAGTGGGGCGTCGACACCTACCGCGTGCGACATGGGGTCAAGGCGCTGGATGAGGTCTAGCAGCCGATATGTGATCTCCTGCGGCGCCACCTTCGCCAGCGCAAGGACGAGTTGGTATGCCTTGAAGGAGATCCTGGGATTGCGGCTCGTTGGAGGTTCGGTCACGATCGCGATGTCGAAGCAAGCGAGGAGTGTCGAAGGAATCGTTGAATCCGTGGAATTGCTCAGCGCGCCGAGGACGCGTTCAAGCGGATTAGCATAGATCTTTATGTAGCGGTATCGCGACTCGGGGTGCCTGGTCCTGGCGCCCAGGTCAAGGGAATCTTCCCTGATCGCGGCCAGTAACATCGGCACGCATTCCTCGTATCCCTGAACGGTCAGTGTAGCTGCAATACCCATCCGCATCATGGGGTGGAGAGCTCTATTGTCCAGCAGGTCCAGTAGAGCCGTGCGGGTGTCGAACTTGTCGAGCGCCTCTGTGAGCGGCCAGCGGACGACCCATGGAAGGCTCTCGTCGCCAAGGAGCTCCAGAATCGGCTGCACCATCTCAGGGGTGCGGGCATTGGCGAGTTCTCTGCCGAGTTCGTCAAGATGGTAAGGATTCGTCCGAGCGTCCGTCAGGTGGTCGAGGAGGCGCCGCCACAGTCCGTCACTGGTGAGTTCGCACAATTCGTGGACGATGTTATATTCGTCATTTGTATGACCTGTAGTCAGTAGCGCCCACAGCTCGTCGACCTGAATTTCCCCGAGCTGGACGAGAGCCTTCCTACAGGGCACCAGGAGATCGTCGGCGCGGGAATCCTCTATCGCAATGTCAAGTAACATGCGAAGGGCCGGCACCGCCGCTGTGGCTCCTTCCGTGCCCGCAGACTCGATGAGCTCGCCCAGCGCCTCCCCGACATCTGGGTGAGCAAAGTAGGGTGCGAGCCGCTGAAGCCATTCAGGCGCAAGTGGAGCGAGGAGTTCAGCGTCAGGATCCGACCCGGCAGGAAGCCCCATGCGATCGAGTACCTCCGCGAAGGCAACGAGCTCGCCCGGCACAGGAACGGTCAACTTCGCCACGAAATTGCGTTTGTCGAGCCCGAGCCCAGTGACGAGCAGATCACGGCGGTCTGGTGGGATGTCCTCCGGTTTGAGCTCGACCTCCCGGCAAATCTCCGCGAGCAACTCTCCCGCTCTTCTATACACGAAGGCGTGCGGAGACCTCAGCATCACCGCTTTCACCTCGTCTATGACTTGTCCACGCAGCCATCCGGCCTTAACCCTGGGCACACCGATCAGGCAGCGGGCCGTCAGAAAGAGATCACTGTGAAACATGTCGTCGCTGACTGCAAGTGGCTCGCCAGGCGAGGGTGCCTCGGTGCGGCACAGCAATGCGAGAAGCAGCGGAGTCGCATCATGCAGGCGGCCGGCCAGGAGCAGAATAACCTCCTCCCACCATGGATCGTGACTGGCCACACTGATCACATCGATGGCGGGCTGCCCGATCCTGGTCGCCACTTCGGCCGCGAAGTACTCCTGCAAAGTCAGGTGGAGAAAGCCGTATATCTCGTGCGCCTGCTCTTTCAACAGGCCGTACTGCTCGGTTATCTCTGCCAGTATGTGAGGTGCGTCGGCGGCATCGATGGCGATTGTCGGGAGAAATTCCGCGATCATGAGCAGCAGCTCGTCTTTGGGAAAGTAGGCCAAGCCCTGGCGGTGGAAGTGCCAGGCGATCTCTTCCAAGAGGTCGCGTTTCCGATCGCTGGTGAAGCGAGCGAAGCGCTTGATGTCCCGGTGCGCGTCCCATTCGGTGAGCAGCACGCTGATGGTGCGCTTGTACAGCTCGGATCGGCGTTCGGGAAGTTCGAGGTCACTCTCGTAGACAATTGCGATCAGCGAGAGGAGCAGTGGGTTACTGCTCAAAGTATGAATCCGATTGCTACGAGCCAGCGCCTCGGTCAGACCGTTGACCCGCGATAGATCTGACCCAAACCAGTGAGTGATGAACTGCTTGATCTGGTCATCGTCGAAGTCGAGCACCTCCAGTGTCCTGAAGGCCGGCAGTTGCCCGCGCCAGCCTGCCCTGCGGCAGGTCACTGCGATCCGCGCGTTGGGATAGCGCGCAGCCAAGCGGTCGATCTCCTGGAGGACCCGCTGGTAGATCTGGTCGGCGGCGTCCCTGCTTTCTCCGCCCAGCACCTCGTCCAGACCGTCCAGGAGCAACACCCCTTCCCCCGTGGTCAACACGTGGTCGGCAAGAGTGGCTGCGTCCGGTTCCCCGTACCGATCGGCCCACGCACGCTCTACGTAACCGAGAAGATCGGGCACCTCCATGCGCACGAAGCGCCTTAACTCGACGAAGACCGGCAGACACGCCTTACCGGATAGTTGCCCCCGCGCCGCTTGAAGCGCGAGATAGCGCAGCATGGTCGTCTTGCCTGCGCCTGGATCGCCAAGAACCACGATCCGGCGGAACTTCGCCAGCGCCTCTTCGGGAGTGAGCGGTTCGGCCTCCTTCTCCTCCTGCCTGGTGCGGGTGAGCCGATGGAGGTCAATGAAATCCTTGCCCCGAAGGTCCCGAATCTCCTCTTGCTGCACGTAACGCAGTGGCATCTGGTTGTGTATCCGGAGCTGGACATAGAGCTTGTCCAGGTCGAGCGGCTTGGCCCGATTCAGCAGAGACACATGCCGTAGGTCGTCGGCCAGCCGATCGACGAGGCGTGCGCGCTGCTTGCCAAGAACCTTCTCCTCGGTTCTGGTCCGTGATTGAGCAGCGACCGCTGCTTGGCTCTTCCCAAGAACCATATGGCGATGAGTCTTGCGCCACTGTACGTAGCCGAAGACCGCTGTGATCAGCACGCCAAGCAGCCCAATCAGGGCAACAATGATCTCAGTCATGGAAGCCTCGCCAGGGTGGGGATACCAGAATTCTCCCATCCTGGATGGGTGTGCGTCTGTCACGTCGATGGATAAGCACGAGCTCTCTTGATAGAGAAACTCGCCGGTGTGTGCTCGTCACCGTCGTTCTGGAGAACACCCAGCTGCGAGCCGGCGGCCACGTCGACTACGAGATCCAGGCACGGTGTGAATATCAGCCGATGCCAAACCGTCAAACATCAACTGAAGGTTGACACCAGGCTCGACACCAGATCATGCCCATCTGAGCTGGGCTTTCATGCACGTAGCCGCTCCTCAGGCGCAGCTTGAGTCGGTGCTGTGGGAACCGAGCCTTCCACGCGCGCACCGGGTACGGGTGCGCGAGCACACGTGCATCGGTCAGAACCCGCAATTCGAGCTGTGTACGGCGGGCGGCCTGTGGTTCGTGCGGCGCACCTCGGTCGGCGCTTCGACCGGCATCGTCGAGAGTGCATGGGTGTCCGCCTCGGCTGCCAACGAGCTATGGGGACGCCTCCTGAGCGGTCAAGTCCGGTGACTTCATCGGGAAGGGCCTTCGAGCTGGAGCCACCTTCGGGATTCGAACCCAAGACTCTTAAGTACGGGTAAGCACGTCGTCGATGGTGAGCCGGGGGATCCGGCCGCCACGGGCCGTCAACCGCCTGGCTTGGTCAACTCCACGCCGTCGAACCGGAACACCGTGACCCGGCCGGGGTAATCGCCGACCGCCAGAAGCCGGCCGTCGGCGGAGAAACCAACCGCCTGGTACCAGGCCGACGACTCACCGGGTACAGCGAAGTGCGGCTCCAGCGGCTGTCCCGTCGCGACGTCGTGGACGATGACCGGGCCACCCTGGCGGGCGCCGGCGAGCAGGGTCCCGTCGGGTGACAGCGCGAAGTCCGCCAACCGCTCGTACCCATCCCGCTTGCCCTCGATCGCCCAGCACAGGGCACCGGATTCCACCGAGACGCCGAAGCACCCTGACGTCGCGCCGCTCGCGACGAGGATCTGCTCGGCCCCGTCGAACGCCAGTTTGTCGAACCGGCGGCTGATCCCCTGGAATCCCGCTGGGAAGGGGAACGGGGCGGCGAGCACTCGGCGACCAGCGTCAACATCCCAGATCTCGAGGTCGTACTCCGTATCGCGGTTGTCCGGGTCGTGGGTGAGGCCGACGAGCCGGCCCGACGGCGACAGTGCGGCGGTGGTCTGGAAGCGCTTGCCCGCCGGAAGATCGAGGCACGAACCGCCGTCCGGACCCAGCACTCGCAGCGCATGATCGTTGTCAACCACCAGCATCCGCTGGCGGGCGGTGTCCCACCCTGGTCGGGTGTAGGGCAGGCGCTGGACATGACCGGTGGCGAGCGCCACCGTGTAGCTCGCCTCCGCCATGCTGCTCGTGTTGCGGACGGTGAACGTCAGGTGCGATCCGTCCGGTTCGAACGCCATGGTGTGGATCAGTGAGTACTGATACGCATCGGTGTACATCACCTGGCGGGCACCGGTCCGCAGGTCCACTGTCTGCACATCGGCGCCGGCCTGACCGGTCTGGCCGGGGATGCCGCGAGCGACCGCGACGGTGTGGCCGTCCGGGTGCAGGGCGATCGCCACGACGCCGTTCGTCGCCCGCGTCGCGCACTGGACGACGACGTCGCCCGGTTCGGTTGCGGCGACGTCTCGGAGCAGGGCGTACCCGTCGCGCATCTTCTCGGCGACGACCTTCTCCAGGGCCTCGCGCGCCGCGCGCCCGTGCTCGAACGACTTCGTGCGTCCCTGAGGCTTCCCGGTACCGGCCCACCAATTCCGGTGCAGCTCAACCCCGTCGATCCGGAGTTCCAGGTACTTGGGCTTCGAGGTACCGGGATGGGTCAGGAGAATCTGGTCACGATCCACACGCGGCATCGTAGAGGTCTCCAGCGTCGGGCCGCCGACGATCATGCTAAGTACCGCTCGTCGGCGACGGGGGCGCTCCCAGAAGAAAAGCCCTTCTACGTCTGAGGCTGGGCGTTCTTCGCCCGGTCGCGTACCACCGCGGCGCCCAGCCAGCGGTCATGAATAACACGGCCCTCTGGATCGATGAGCATCCACAACCCGTCCGCGAAAAGGCACAGCAGCCCTACCTCGGGGACGAAAACGAGGAGAGGGAAAGCCAGCGTGCGAAGAGCCGCCCTGCCCGCGCCCAACCGTCCGCCCGTCCCTGCGGCGACGACACGCACGCCCAGGAGCCTCTTGCCCAACGTCCGCCCCCACAGGGCGTGCGACACCCAGAAGTAAAGGAACAGCCCGGACGGGATGGCCAGGTCAGCGGGCCTCACGCTGCTCTGCAACACGCCGACATGCTCCAGAAGTCCGGCCCCCACGTGAGACCCGGGGCCGATGCCGACCACAGCCCAGAGCGGCCCCACGACGACGCCCAGGACCCCAGCTACGATCAGGTAGTCGACCAGAGCCGCCGCCGCTCGGCGCCATGCCATCCCGGTCTCTGACGGGACCGGTTCTTCTCCGCTGGAAGGACGTATCGCCCACGACGCTGCGAGCACCAGCACCGCAGCCATCAGCAGACACAGTTGGGTGGTCCCCCACGCGCCGGCCACAACCCTGAACCAAGTAGTGCTGAGGAGCGGGAGCATCTCGCCGCAGGACACCGACTCGCTGTACGGCGAGACGAGAGGTCCGGTCACTGACATCAGGACGAGGAGTCCCGCCACCCGCCGGGCTGTTACCCCACTATCCCTGCGGGCGAGACACGCGAGGAGGCCGAGGAGGACCACGAGAGCCGGAAGCGCCCCCTCTGCAGTGATCTCCATGACCGCATCGAGATCACGGCGCAGAGGGGCAAGCGGGGACAGTGTCGGTCCGCCGCTGAATTGGCACACGTACCCATAAATTCGGTCGGGCTCCTCATGGGTCCGGGCGAACTCCTCACTGGCGAGTCGTTCGCGCCACAGCTCCCATGTTGGGAAGGCGGCGGCGACCACAGCCGCCGTCCATGCCGGCAGCGCCAACCACGATAATCGGGAAACCTGCGGCAAGATGAGCCTTTCGCCTTGGGGTAACGCCCTACCGATGGCTCCTCCAGCGAAACGGCAGAGATGCTCTCGAATGAGAGCACGCCACGGGGCGTCCGACGCTAACGCTCGGGCGTCCTTTGTGATCGCTCCCTGGCGAAAGTTAATCTACAGGAGTCCCGTTTGTCTCTTCAACCTCTTGACGCCTAGCCCAGCGATTTAACACAACGGCGTTGATCTTGTCCAGGGAACATCGGATCATGCTTTTGGTCGAATGGCCAGAACTAGTTGCCAAGCATTAGTTGAAGGGTTCCTTAGAAAGTCTTCTCCGGTCGGATCGAGCTGGCGAGCCCTAAGGCAGGCCGCATCCAACCCATGGAGGAAATCGGAAAATCGAGTATTCCCTTCGCTCCAGCCTGGTGCCACAGATCTCAGCCTGCGCTTCGCCTCGTTCGCCGACAGAAACGATCGGGTGCAGTCTGTGTGATGCATGATCAACCAGACCTCGAAACATGGGGTCGACAGGCAAAGGTCAATCGAACCACGTTTTGCCTCACTTATCAGCGCAGACGTAAGACCCTCATCCAACTCCGTGTCCAACACGCACCAGACGGCATCGTACTCGTCCGATCGTCTGGCGACAGCCTCACGGATTATGGAAAGATGATCGACCTTGGGGGCGTCAACATCAATATGAGGACCCTGTCGCGACCGCATCCCTACGAAGTAATCCTTTTCAGTCTTTCCTTCGCAGAGGATTAGGAAGCTCGCACGCTCTTTCCGCGTCCCCTTCTTCTTGTGCTCAAGATCGGTATCTGTCCGAATGCCTCCCTTTCCTTTCTTAGGTGTTCGAGGGGACATCGTCCGCCTCTCGACGTTCAGCTAGTGCGGTAGCGAAGAGTTCATCACTGACGATCGGAACGGCACCGTAGCGACCAGCCAGGTATCGGCGTTCACGGTTGTCTTCACGACGCGGCTTGAAGTCCGAAAGCGAAAACAGCTCGGTAACGCCACATTCATTCTTTTCGGTGAACCAGACGTGGTCGCGTTGTAGCACTTCTTCTCCTTGGATCCGTCCGAGGAGAGTAGCGTCATGGCTGCTAAAAATCAGCTGAGCACCGTGCACGTTAACATCTTGATCGCGGAACAATCTTACAAGCTGGGCCGTCAAGTAAGGATGCAGGCTTGAATCCAGCTCGTCAACGATGAGCACCGATCCGGTGTCCAGCGATCCGAAAGCACCGAGCCCAAGATCATACAGCGTCTGCGTCCCCAAAGACTGGTCTCTCAGATTTAGCGGAAACGTGCCGCTTTCACCTCGATGCCTGAAGAGTACATCCTTGCGCCGTGTAGGCGAATGGCCGCCAGGCCCCTTAATGAGCGCGGACCTTTGGGCCAGCTCTGCATCACTCTCCTCCACGATCTCCGCAGATTCGATACCGGTATCTGCGGCCTGAAGTAGAGATGTCATTCTTTCCAGATAGCCGAAACGCTCCAGAGATTCGACAAGTGCGCTCAGGCGCGAAAATCGAAGAATTTGGGGGTTGCGATAAATTATCTCGGAAAACCAATCATAGACCGGCCGAACCAAATCCTGCTTTGAGCGTGCCGCGACGGAGAGAAACAGCACGTTCGACTCCGTGATCGCCGCCACCTGGTGCATAGAAGCAGGAGATTGGTCGCCGATTGAATAATCGTCGCCACGTCTATGAAAGATCTCCCTCTTCTTCTTTTTTGGATAGCTGAACATCCACTCTTCGACCACTTGTGAGTCGTCAACCGCGAAGCCGTATGTGTATCGAATCCCTTCAAGGACAATATCAGCAACATACGTGGATGGTTCATCGCGCATGGCTGGATCCAATGCGAATGAATGGCGCGAAACCCCAGTCCCAGGCTCGCTCTCTCGAAGGGAACCGCGCACCATGTTGCGCATATATGCCAAAGCATCCAGAACATTGGACTTGCCGGAAGCATTGGCGCCGAAAAGCGCCGCGACAGGGACCGCTTCCCAACCGCCTCCAAGATCATCTTCCCCATATGTTGGGGTTAGTAGTAGTTGTTGCTCGTCACGAAGCGAGCGGTGATTGCTGACGCGGAAACTCAGCAGCATTACCCGGCTGCCCTCCTCATCGCGGGGCGCATAGCCCCTCTCGTGCGGAAGAACCGCACGCCATGATGGGAGCAACTCTACGTGACCAGGTGGCTTGGTGTCTCGTTGGGTCCTGCATGTGTGGCTCGACCAGCCGCCGAAACTGCGATGCAGATGCCCATTCCATCCGAATACGTAGACAAGATGTTCAAAGAGAGATCAGTCCAAGGATCACCTTGGCGGAGATGGCGGAAGGCCCACAGCGACTCACTTATGGCTAGGTCTTGGTTCGAGATCTCATACCCTGCCGCCAGGTGCACCCCATGGTGGCCGCGAACACGATCGCCGCACGAGGATGCCGTCACCTTCGCGCAACTCCACAAGGCTCGACTATGTCGGCCACCTCAACGCGCCCGCCCGTCGGCCGGACTTGGCCGTCATCGTCACGGCCGCGCCTCATCTGCTGGAGGCGCACCTGGCCGAGCGTGGTTCACATTCCCGGTTCGAGCACGCGGGCTCCAGCGCCCCGGAGGTGCAGTTGCACGACGAACTGGCCGCCGTACTCCTCGACGACGGCTTCCCCATCTTCCGAGTGGACACCAGTGAGTTTTCGCCGCAAGCCGCCGTTCACGCCATCATCTGTCACGCCAGCGCGCTACTGTCACGCGTCCAAGCCGCGTAGCCGACAGCAGGAGTGCCATGAAGCCGCGGTATCAGGTGACCATCGACGTTCACGTGATCCTCGAACGCGCCGACGGCGTCCTGCTGTGCCTGCGCGAGGGCACCGGATACCGCGACGGCTGGTACTGCCTGCCTTCCGGCCACCTCGAAGAGGGCGAAACCGTGATCGACTGCGCCATCCGGGAAGCCCGCGAGGAGGTCGGCGTCACCATCGACCCGCACGACCTGCGCCCTGCCACTGTCGTCCACCACTTGTCTCCCGAAGGACGTCCCCGGATCGGTGTTTTCTTCGCCACCTCGCGGTGGTACAGCGAGCCGGTGAACGCCGAACCAGGCAAATGCGCCGAACTCACATGGGCGCCACTTCGAGAGTTGCCGGACAACACCGTGCCGTACACCGCCGCAGGGATCGACCTGTACCTCGGCGGGATCGGCGTGGGTGTGCACGGCTGGCCCGAGGTCGCGGTCACCTCCTGACGGCCTCCAGGTGGTCACGTTCCGCCGTCGATCACGATCGCGCCGGTGCGTCGATCGCGACGAGCCCTCACCAGCACACTGCCGTACCGGAACGGCTCAGATTTCACCGTACGGCGCTGGGGGGCTTATCCGACGCCTTCCCACCCAGCGGTGCGCGGTGATCGGCGCCGACGTGGCGGCGACAGCCCTGTCTCAAGCCGGGCTGGGCTGGCAGACAGCTGGGGTCAGGGCATCTCGGCCTTGGCTGACCTGCGGCGCGGAGGTGACCCGCTGCTGGTGGACTCTCAGGTTCAGGGTGGCCAGGTCGAGGAGGGGGGTGTTCACGCCCAGCGCCCGTGCTCGCGCGGTCAGGTCGCCGAGGATGTGTTCGACTTCGGTGGGACGGCCGGCGGCCAGGTCGCGGTAGATCGACGCGGTGTCCGGCGATCCCTGCTCGGTCACGACCGCCGAGGTGGCGTCCAGTTGGGGGGCCGGGACCGGGTGTCCTGCCGCAGCCGAGACCGCGGCCGCTTCGGCGAGAATGGCCGGGCCGAGCCGCTCACCGCCGGGAACGGCCACGACATCGCCGACCGCGCCGCGCATCAAGGAGGTCAGCGCGCCGAGGGTGCTGATGAACACCCATTTGTGCCACATCGCCGTGATGATGTCGGGAGAGACGCTCAGGTCGAACCCGGCGCCGGTCAGCGTCTGCTCGATCGCGCCCAGGCGAGGTGAGGAGCGGCCGTCCTGCTCGCCGACCATGATTGCGGCGAGTGGGGCGAGTTGGACGATGTCGCCCGCGTCGTCGAGCATGGTAATGGCCTTCACGACGCCGCCGAGTACGGCGGGGGCGCCGAAGCGGGCGTTCAGGACGTCCATGTGCGCGATCCCGTTGAGGAAAGGCACCACGGCGGTGTGCGGGCCGACCGCCGGAGCGGCGTCGCCGAGTGCGGACGGCAGGAAATCGGCCTTCACCGAGACGAGCATGAGGTCGTAGGGTTCGGCGATCTCGCGCGCGGTCACGAGCTTGGGAACGAGCACGTCATCGGCGTCCAGACCGGTCAGACGCAGTCCGCGCTCGCGCAGGAGCTCGGCGCGGCGCGGGCGAACGAGGAAGGTGACGTCCCGCCCGGCCTGGGCGAGGCGGAGACCAAAGAACCCTCCGGTGGCCCCGGCTCCAACGACGAGAATCTTCATGACTGATGGGTCTCCTCTGGTCTGTGGTGGTTCGGGGCGGAATCCTGGCGAAGCGACGGCGGCGGCACCTTCTGGCTGCGGCCACCCCTTCGATGACACCGGTTGATATAGTGTCATCATGTGACACCGCATCAACTGGTGTCAATTGCTAAGATCGATGCATGACCCCGCCCCTTTCCAGGGATGCCGCCGACCCAGAGATGTCGTTTCCGTTCATCGGGGGGCGCCCGTGCCTGAATTTCGTCGCCACTCTTGGTAAGCGCCGCACTTCTCCCATCGAGCGGCTGCCCGACCCGGCCGCCCTGGCTCGCTGGATCAGTCAGGCGCAGCTGTGTGCAGGCGAGGACGACATGCGCGTCGCCGCGCACGACCTGACCGTCGCGCGCGCCTTGCGTGAGGCGCTCTATCGGCTCCTGCTGGCCACGATGGGCGAACATGCCCCGGATCCGGCTGATGTTCAACGGGTCAATGAAGCGGCTGCCCGTCCCGATCTCGCCCCCCAGCTGGCCCTGCCTGGCACCCAAGGGGACGAACCCCAGACCATCCTGCGCTGGCATGCCGCGCATCCCGTGCGCGCCGCGCTGGCCGGCGTGGCGCGCGACGCGGTGCTGCTGGTCGGTAGCCCGCTTCTGGCCAGGGTCAAGGAATGCGAGAACCCTGGGTGCACGCTGCTGTTCCTCGACGACTCCCAGGCGCGCCGGCGCCGGTGGTGTTCCATGGAGCGCTGCGGGAACCTCGCGAAAATCGCCGGCTATCGCTCCCGCGCGCGCGGCTGATCCCGCGCGACGTCGCGCCGCCGTTCGCTACCCCAGCGGAGAACCAACGACAGTTGAATGCGCGAGCCCGTACACCGGTCCGGGACCCCATCACGCCGTCTGACCTGCGCGAACGGTCGGCGGAAGTCCGCGAACGTCCGCGGTCGTACGCACCGATCGTCACCCCTGTCAGTCATTCACCGCGGCGCCGATTGATGGGCTTGAGCTCAGCCAGAGCATCGGCGAACTCCTGCCGCGTGATCTCGAACGGCGCGAACTCCTCCAGATCGAGATCCGCGTAAGTCAGCCCCCCGAACTCGTCCTCATCATGCTGTTCGTCGTACGCGAGGACCACTCCGTTGGCGTACATTTCGACCTGCTGACGCGCGGTTCCGGTGTCGTCGATGGACAGGTAGTAGATCGACGTCCCCCAACTGGCGTACTCGTCTCCACGGTCCTCATCCCACGGCCGGCGGAAGTGTCTCATCCCGGCATCCTCAGGCGGCAACCTTCAGTCTTTCAATTGCTAATACCAGACACCCAGCCTCAGGAGAGGCGCGGCGCCGATCATCCCGATCACGGACGGCCTGCACCGAAGCACGTGATCGTCACCGCACCAGTTAATCAACACCTGGATTATTGGAGCAGTGGATATCCAGCCGGTTCACATGGCATGAGCTGGGCGGACGCGTCCTGCCCTCCGGCTGAGAGCGGCTTCAGATACTAGCCCCGCTCGTAGAGCAGTTCTGGCAGGACCCGAAGTCGTCGACGCTCGCGGAGATCACCTCGGCTCCCACATCGAAGGCGCCGGAACAGGCGACAACAACCGAGCGGCCGTCGACGAGAGTGCTATTCCGTCTCGTCGTTGAGACCTTCGAAGACATCGAACACGCCGAGATCCACCCGGACACCATCGGCTTCTACGAACCCTGGGACGGCTCCTACGACGCCTGATCCCCAAGTAGGAAGGCAGCTCATCCGCAGAGCAGGCGGTTGTCGCGGGCTGGCGACATGTGATCGTCTAAGGCGTTGTCGCCGTACACCGCTCGTCGAACGCCCTCGGGCTGTAGGGCCCACGATCGGTCGTGACACCATGATCGGAGGAGTCCGCTTGACGAGCACGAACAGCACGACGCGAGTCCGCTCCAGGACGTCACCTACGGCGAGCGCCGACGTCAGCGATCGTCACGGCCTCCACGCCGCTTCTGCATGCCACCCAACAAGGAAGTACAGATCACGGGAACGTTGTCCCTTACCCGTCGACGCACCGGTAGCCGTCGGCATCCCAGCAGTCGTCGGCCGCCGAGGCCAAGATCTTCACGTTATGGGCTCCCTCGACGGCCAGGTCGACGACCCGCTCCCCGAACTTCTTGGTCACGTCGTATGCGTCGCACCCAGCAGCGCAGTCCCGGGTGTGCTCGGAGGTCGGCCTGCTGCTCCACCCCGCCTTCACGAAGGCGGCCACGACGTTCTTCGGCTTCACATTCTCAATGGAGACATACACAGACGACCCGTACGTGGAGGAATCGCAGTCGCTCTGGTCCTCCATGGACCCGACCAGCCCCGCCTGGGAGAGAACGGGGCTCAAAGCCTTCCGGACAAGGGCGTTCTCATAATCCGCCCGTTTCTGACACAACTGCCCACCGGCGGCCACTTCCAAGAGTCCGCATCCTGAGGAGAAGACGACGGTCAGGACGATGAGGACCAGGACCGGCCAGCGGTTTCTCATCTTCGCCCGCGCCGGATGCGACTTGATCGCTGCGCCAGTCAACCACGGACCCCCAATTGCCACATGCTCCCGCGAGCAGGGCCACGGTGGCCTCTAGCTAGAGAAGCACATCCTTATGATCGAATAGCGGGCGCACTGTAGAGATTTGGTGCAGAAATAGGCTTTCAAGCCTTGCTATCTCGGCACGTCCAGCTGGCACTGTGACCTGCCTACGTCGAGCTGGTGAGTTTCCTGCCGACAGTTCTGCCTCGTTCGATGTGCGGCGGGGTAGCCAAGCTGGACCGGCCCGGAGAGGCCGCACGCCTGCCCGGACCGCCCGGCCGCCCGCCACCCAACAAGCGGCGACTTGAAGACATGGAGAAAACTCTCACCCGGCTTCGAAGCTCCGCGTGTCCTGTTGTCGACGACGGGTGAAAACTGACCCCGTGGCGACGGCTGAAAACTGACCCCCTTCAGTCACTCTGGAGGGTGATCAAGGTGGAGGACTGGGCGG